>NZ_JBIRYN010000003.1:118960-802631 GCF_044389845.1 Nocardia sp. NPDC019323 | reverse complement strand
CCCCAAAACCCGCAGCGGCAAAATCATGCGCCGCCTCCTACGCGACGTCGCCGAAGGACGCGAACTCGGCGACACCTCCACCCTCGTCGACCCGAAGGTGTTCGAATCGATCGCCCGCGGGTAACCACAAGGAGCGGCGGACCCGGCCACGAACAGATGAGGGGGTCCGGGTCCGTCGCTCCATTCCGGATTGAACCGCCGGATCACCCTCCCCGTGAACAAGGCGAACGCGGAACCGGCACAGCGCAGGCCGCGCCTTCGAGGGAGATCCGATGAAACGACTCGAGCCCTGGCTCACCCATGACCAGCTCCGCACTCGGCGCGGTGTGGTCATCGCCGGTGCGGGCATCGCCGCCGCGGCGGTCACCGCCTGCACCGCCTCCGCCCAGGACGACCCCGCGCCCGATGCCACCCCCGCCGCGCAGGGAGACCGGCCCGCCGATGCGGACCGCCCCGCGAACGCGCTGGCCAAGACCGCCGACATCCCCGTCGGCGGCGGCGTGATCGTGGGCGACATCGTGGTGACCCAGCCCAGCGCGGGCACCTTCGTCGGACTGTCCTCGGTGTGCACGCATGCCGGCTGCAAGGTCGCGACCGTTTCGGGGGGCACCATCAACTGTGCCTGTCACGGCAGCCGGTTCACGCTGGACGGCTCGGTGGCACGCGGGCCGGCGAGCAGACCACTCGCACCGCGCGGCGTGCGCGTCTCCGGTGATTCGGTGGTGGCGGACTGAGCCGGTCCGACCGCGCTCAGGAGCCGCCGAACTGCTCGGCCATCCGGCGGTCCATCTCGTCGGGCGGCACATCCTCCACATGGGTGGCCACGGTCCACCGGTGCCCCCACGGGTCCTCGAACGCGCCACTGCGGTCGCCGTAGAACTGGTCGGTCATGGGCGTGAGTTCCTTGGCGCCGGCGGCCAGCGCGGCGGCGAAGGCGGCGTCGGCGTCCTCGACGTACACGTACAGGTTGACGGGGGTGCCGCCGATCGTCTTCGGGTCGAGGAAATCCATATCGGGCGCCGAATCGCCGAGCATGACGACGGAATCGCCGAACATCAGCTCACAATGCGCGATCTTGCCGTCCGGACCCGGCATTCGCATGCGCTCGGTCGCGCCGAAGATGTTCTTGTAGAAATCGATCGCCGCCGCGGCGCCGTCGATCGCCAATCCGGGCGACACCACCGGATATCCCTCGGGAACGGGCTTGACATCGGACATCGGAAACCTCCGGTCGAGGCGTTGTGTCGGACCATGCCGAGCCTATTCCGGCGACCGGCGCGATTCGGCCGGATCGTGGGAAATCACGGTCCGGCGACGCCTTGCACTCTGCGCACCTGGGCCGCGGTCAGCGCGCTGAGCACCCCGGGGTCGACCGACTCCGGCGCCGTCACCGCGACCTGCACCAACGTGCTTCCCACCTGGACGATCGCGACCGACGAGCCGAGGGTCAGGTCGTCGCTGGTGGTGCGCACCTGGAACGGCGCGCAGGCATCGCCGGCGGGCGGCTGGGCCAGGCCGCCGACGCGGTAGTCGACCGGGATGTCGGAGCCGTCGGCGCTGGCGTAGTGCGCGCAGCGACGCAGAATTCCCTGCACGTCCGCGAAAGCGGCCGCGACCGTGTCCGCCGGATAACTGGCCGCGTCGATATCGATGCTGGAGAAATTCGGCCCCGCGTAGTGCGTGGACGCCCGCGCGAGCGCGCCGGAGCGTTGCGCACCGAGCGGCGCGAGCACTTTCACGCATTCGGCCGGATTCGTCGGCGAACCGCTGGCAGCGCCTGCCCCGGGTTCGGCCGCAGGCGGCAGCGCGGTGAAACCCGCGGGAAGGTCGGTGTCGCCGAGCAATCGCTCGCGCAGCCGAGCGGAATCGGTCTCAGGGGCGGTGGTCACGGGGGCCGCGGCAACGACCGGACCCAGCGCGGGTAGATCGGCCTTTCCGGCAGGCGCGGGCTCCTGCGAGCCACATCCGGCGACGACGAGCGGCACGAGCGCGGCCAGCATTCCGCACTGGCGGATCATTCGGCCCACGACACCTGCGTATCGATCGTCTGCTGCAGCGTGCTCTCGCTGTGCGGGTCGCGATAGGCCTGGTGCCCGCCGACGGTGATAGACCCGGCCACCGGCAGCGGCAAGCCGAGATCCACCGTGATGGTGCCCGCGCCCTGCATGGCGTAGTCGTCGATGTCCAGGGTGCCCGCGTTGTTGGGCAGGTCCCACACCGGCGACTTCGGCTTCTGGGTGACGCGCAGTTCGATGGTGAGCCGGTCGCCGTCGCGCTTGCTCAGCGTCGCGGTGGTCACCTGGTCCAGCAGGATGCCGCTGTTGACCTCCTGCCGCACCGTCCACACCGCGCCCTCGCCGACGGGCTCGTCCGGGAACGCGATCGACCGATAGACCGCCTGGTAGAACGCCTGCTCGAGGGCGGAGCGCGCGGTGTTGGACGCGTCGGGCGCCGGCTCGAGGCGCAGGGCGGTGATCGCGCCGAGATCACTGAGGTCGAAACCGGCGTGCGAACCGCCGATCTTGGTGAGCGCTTTGGCCAGCGTCGGATCCGGCGAGGTGACCGTGCCCAGAGTGAGATCGATGCCTTCGGCGGTGGTCTCGGCGGTCATGGGAATGGTCATGGCCGGGGTGGAGAAGTCGGGCTTGGGCTGCCCGTCGATCCGCTGTTCGATGTGGTGGGCGGTGTAGAGCGTGACCCGCTGCACGGTGCCGGCCGGATACTCCGGCCGCAGCAGCGATCGCGGCTCGGCGCCGGCCGATTGGACCGTGGTCACGGCGGCCGGAATCGGCACGGTCACTTCCTTGCCGATGCCGAGCGGCTCGGTTCCGTCGGCCTCACCGCTCGACTCGGCGCGGTCGCCGCAACCGACGCCGAGGGCCGAGAGCCCGACCGCGAGCACCATGAGCAGCACACCCGAGCGCGCGCTACGGGCATGGCTCGCGCTTCGTGGCAGGCGGGGAGAAGACAACACCGTCACGAGCAACAGGGTACGACCGATTCCTGAGTGTCAGCTGGGACATTCGGATGCGAGCCGGTCGGCGCGGCACGCGAACGCCCGAGGCGCGGGGCAGCGGCAATCGGACGCGCGCACGGCGCTCGATTCCGCTCGAGAGATGATGGTCGGTGTGAGTGACGACCGGCCGCCCGAGGAAACCCCAGCGAACACCGCAGATCCGACGACCGTGTCGGCTCCGCCGCAGCGCCTGCGGACACTGCTCGTCCTCGCCGCGGTCGTGCTCGGCCTGGATCTGCTCACCAAGACCCTCGCGGTCGCGAAGCTCACCCCGGGCGATCCGGTGCCGATCATCGGCGACTTCGCGCGCCTGAGCCTGGTGCGTAATCCGGGCGCGGCGTTCTCCATGGCCACCGGCATGACCTGGCTGCTGACCCTGGTCGCCGCCGCCGTCGTCATCGGCGTGGTGCGCATCGGCCGCACTCTGCGCTCGCTGGGGTGGGCGATCGGACTGGGCATGGTGCTCGGCGGCGCGGTCGGCAATCTGGCCGACCGGCTGTTCCGCGCGCCGGGCCCGCTGCAGGGGCACGTGGTGGATTTCGTCGCGGTGGGCTGGTGGCCGGTGTTCAACGTCGCGGACTCGGCCATCGTGTGCGGCGCGATCCTGCTGGTCGTGCTGACCGTGTTCGGCTTCGAACCGAACGGCACCCGGGTGGGCCACGGCAAGACCGGTGCGAGCGAGGGCAGCGCGGCATGAGGGAGACCAGGACCATGCCCGTCCCCGACGGGCTCGACGGCATGCGCGTCGACGCGGGCCTGGCCCGTCTGCTCGGCCTGTCCCGCACGGCGGTGGCCGCGCTCGCCGAGGAGGGGTCGGTGCAGCTCGACGGCGTCGCCGCAGGCAAATCCGACCGCCTCACCGCAGGGGCCTGGCTGGAGGTGATCTTCCCGGAGCCGAAGCGGGAACTGACCATCGAGGCCGAACCGGTGGAGGGCATGAAGATCCTCTACGCCGACGACGACATCGTCGCGGTGGACAAGCCGGTCGGCGTGGCCGCGCACACCGGCGTCGGCTGGAGCGGGCCGACGGTGGTCGGCGGGCTCGCCGCCGCCGGGTACCGCATCTCCACCTCGGGCGCCCACGAGCGGCAGGGCATCGTGCACCGGCTGGACGTCGGCACCTCCGGCGTGATGGTGGTCGCGCAGTCCGAGCACGCGTACACGGTGCTCAAGCGCGCGTTCAAGCAGCGCACCGTCGACAAGCGGTATCACGCCCTCGTGCAGGGACATCCCGACCCCAGCAGCGGCACCATCGACGCCCCGATCGGCCGGGCCCGCGGCAACGACTGGAAGTTCGCGGTCACCGCCGACGGACGACCGAGCGTCACGCACTACGACACCGTCGAGGCGTTCCATTCGGCCAGCCTGCTCGACATCCACCTGGAGACCGGCCGCACCCATCAGATCCGCGTGCACTTCTCCGCGATCCGCCACCCGTGCTGCGGCGATCTCACCTACGGCGCCGATCCGCGCCTGGCCGAGCGGCTCGGGCTGCAGCGGCAGTGGCTGCACGCGCGGTCGCTGGGCTTCCAGCACCCCGCCGACGGCCGCTACCTGGAGATCACCAGCGAATACCCGGACGACCTGAGACACGCGCTGGACGTCCTGCGCGATGCGTGAGCGCCGGGTGCCGCCGTGGCGCGGAATCCTCCTCGGCGCGGTGGCCGTCGCGCTGGTCGCGCTGATCCTCGCGCTCGGCGCGCTGTATCCGCCGTATCGCACCGCGGTGTCCACCGACCGGCTCGGGCCCGACCAGGGCGAGCAGGTCGCGGAGTATCTCGCCCGCGCACGCGACTCGCTGGACGCGGGCGGCGACGAGCCACGCTGGGCGCTGGCGTCGTTCACCGAGCCCCTCGCGCCCGGCGACATTCCGGCACACAGCGGCGGATTGCGTATCGCGCAGGTGCTCTACCGGGTGCCCGCGCCCGGCGTGCAGACGCCGCTGGTGGCCGTGCCCGTACCGGAAGGGGTTGCGTCGGCCGTGGATTCGTCCTCCGACGCGGCCTGGCTGCTGCCCCGCCCCGCCGACGAGCGCTCCGCGCGCGTGGTCGCGTTCTCCGCCGCGCGACTGCGCGGCGGCTGCGGCTGCGTCGTCGGGCTGGTCGTCCGGGGCGCCCCGGCGCAACTGCGAGACCTAGCCGGGCAGAAAGGCATTCGCGCGGTCCAGGCGCTTCCCGCCGACGCGGTGGCGGGCAGCTTCGCGGTGGCCCCGCTGCTGCCCGACTATCGCGACGTCGTGGGGCCACTGCCCGACGACGGACCGGTTCCGCAACCGTGAGCTAGTCCGGCAGGGTGACCACGCCGTCGAGGTAGCGGCGGCATCGTCCGAACAGCAGCACCCGGTCGTCGGTCAGCTCGCAGCGCAGGCTTCCGCCGCGGCGCGACAGCTGCCTTGCGCGCAGTTCGGTGCGGCCGAGCCGCTCGCTCCACAGCGGGACCAGCTGCGCGTGCGCCGATCCGGTCACCGGGTCCTCCGGGACGCCGACGGCCGGGGCGAAGACGCGGGAGACGAAGTCGACCGAATCGCCGGGCGCGGTGACGATCGCGGCGCGCGGCAGCGCGGGGAAGGCCGCCAGCACGGGCGCGACATCGCGCACCTCCTGTTCGGTCGCCACCACGATCACCTCGTCGGTGCCGGAGTACCCGCTCACCGGACGCACCCCGAGCGCGGCGACGAGCGCCGGATCGGGCTGCACCGGGATACTCGGCACGGCGGGCAGATCGAGGACGAACTCGTCGTCGTCGGTGCGGTCGACGTGCAGCCAGCCGCTGCGCGTGTAGAAGCTCACCCGGTCCTCGCCGGGGTGCAGGTCGGCCAGGATCTGCGCGGCGCTGGCCAGCGTGGCGTGCCCGCAGAGCGCGACCTCGACCCTCGGAGTGAACCACCGGAGGTGGAACGCGGGCCACTCGCCCGGCGGCAGGCCCGCTTCGGGAGGTAAGCGCGAGGTGTAGAACGCGGTCTCGGCGAGGTTGTTCTCCTCGGCCAGCTGTTGCAGCAACGCATCCGGCAGCCACGACGGGAGCGGCATCACCGCGGCCGGGTTGCCCGAGAACGGTGCGTCGGCGAACGCGTCGATCTGGTGCAGCAGTACCTCCATAATCTCCAGAAGGTACTCCAAGTCTGAATGGCCGCTTCGCACAAGGCTTCTCGTGGCGCGGCGAGTCAGGCGTCCAGTCTGTCAGGCGGCTCCGCCGGGCGAGCTCGGCAGCAGTTGCCGCTTCTCTCCGCGCAGCGCCGCGCTCACCCACCAGGCCGCCTCCACGAGCACGATGCCGACCACGCCGCAGCTCACCGCCGCGCCGGTGAGCGCGAGGTTGGACGGGTCGAGTTTGAAGAACTCGCGGGTGAACGGAACGGTGAACAGCACCACGTACGCCGCCACCGACACCGCGATCAGCACCACCTTCCACCACGCGTACGGCCGCGCGACGATGGCCAGCACCCACACCGCGATCATGATCAGCGTGATGAGCGCGGTCGTGCCCGCCTGGACCTTCTGCTCCTCGCTGGCGTGCGGCCCGGCGTAGGCGATCAGGTAGGACACGAAAGTGGCCGCGCCGATCACCACCCCCGACGGGATGGCCAACCGCATGACGCGCCCGACGAAACCCGTGCGGGCCCGCTCGTTGTTGGGCGCGAGGGAGAGGATGAACGCCGGAATGCCGATGGTGAACCAGGCCGCGATCGTGACGTGGCGCGGCAGGAACGGGTAGCCGATGGGCTCGTAGTCGAAGATCTGCGATCCGATCCCGGCCATGCCGACCAGGAAGGCCAGCAGCACCGAGTAGACGGTCTTGGTGAGGAACAGATTCGAGACCCGCTCGATGTTGCCGATCACCCGGCGGCCCTCGCCGACCACGTACGGCAGCGTGGCGAACTTGTTGTCCAGCAGCACGATCTGCGCCACCGCCCTGGTCGCCGGGCTGCCCGCGCCCATCGCCACGCCGATGTCCGAATCCTTCAGAGCGAGTACGTCGTTGACCCCGTCGCCGGTCATCGCCACCGTGTGCCCGCGCGCCTGCAAGGCCGACACCATGGCGCGCTTCTGATCCGGGCGCACCCGGCCGAAGGTGGTGTTGCCGTCCAGCACGTCGGCCAGTCCGTCGAGGTCCTCCGGCAACTGCCGCGCGTCGACCGGATGCTCGCCGCCGGGCAGATCCAGCGAAGAGGCCACCGCGCCGACCGACACGGCGTTGTCGCCCGAGATGACCTTGATGGAGACGTCCTGGCCGGCGAAGTAGTCGAGGGTGTCGCGAGCGTCCGGCCGGACCTTTTGTTCCAGCACGACCAAGGCGGCGGGCCGAACGACGCCGGGGGCGTCCGCCGCGTCCACCGCCCGGTCACCGCGCGCCAGCAGCAGCACGCGCAGACCGGAGGCGCCGAGTTCCTCCGCGACTCGCGCGTCCGCGGAATCCGGGTCCAGCAGCACGTCCGGCGCGCCCAGCAGCCAGTCGCCGTGCTCGCCGTAGGAGCAGCCGCTCCACTTCTTGGCCGAGGAGAACGGCGCGACGGCGGTGCGCTGCCAGCCGGGACCGTCCGGCAGCGCCTCGGCGATCGCTTGCACGCTCGCGTTCGGACGCGGATCGTCGGCGGCGAGCGCGGCCAGCGCGGTGCGCACCTCGGTGTCGTCGAAGGCGCCGAGGATCTTCAGGTCCGACAGCCGCATGCCGTTCTCGGTGAGCGTGCCGGTCTTGTCCGCGCAGACCACGTCGACGCGGGCCAGCCCTTCGATCGCGGGCAATTCCTGGACCAGGCACTGCCGCCGGCCCAGTCGCACCACGCCGACCGCGAACGCGATCGAGGTCATCAGTACCAGGCCCTCGGGCACCATCGGCACCAGCGCGGCCACCATGCCGGTGACCGCGGGCCGCCACGACTCGTTGCTGGAGACCAGCTGGTTGTAGATGCTCAGCAGACCTGCGGGGATCAGCAGGTAGGTGATGAACTTCAGAATCTTGTCGATACCGCTGCGCAGCTCGGAGTGCACCAGCGTGAACTTGCTCGCCTCCTCGGCCAGCCGCGCCGCGTAGGCGTCCCTGCCGACCTTGGTGGCGCGGTAGGCGCCGGACCCGGACACCACGTAGCTGCCCGACATCACGGTGGCACCGATCGCCTTGTCGATCGGGTCGGCCTCGCCGGTGAGCAACGACTCGTCCACCTCGAGCTGCGCGGATTCCTCGACCGTTCCGTCCACCACGATCTGGTCGCCTGGACCGAGTTCGATCAGGTCGTCGAGCACCACCTCGTGCGGCGCGACCTCGACGGCCCTGCCGTCCCTGCGGACGGTCGGCTTGGCCTGGCTGACGATGGCCAGCTCGTCCAGGGTGCGTTTGGCGCGGATCTCCTGGATGATGCCGACCGCGCTGTTGGCGACGATCAGCAGGCCGAACATGCCGTCGATGATCGATCCGGTGGCCAGTACCAGCACGAACAGGACCCCGAGGATGGCGTTGATCCTGGTGAAGACGTTCGCGCGCACGATGTCGCGAACCGAACGGCTCGCGCGATCGGGGACGTCGTTGGTCAGCCCGTCGCGGCGGCGTCGCTCGACCTCGGCCGCGGTCAATCCGGTGGCGCCCGACGCCTGCACGGTAATCGACATGACCGCAAGGCTACGTGACAACTACGTTCGTACATCGTGCGGCGAAGCAGGTCCATCCCCGGTGTGGCGTTCGGAGCGAGCGCGTACTTCTTGTGGGGACTTTTCCCCGCGTTCTTCGGGTTGCTGGCATTCGCAGGCCCGGGCGAGGTGGTGGCGCAGCGGGTCGTCTGGACGCTGGTGGTGGTGCTGGCGGTACTCGCCGTAACCGGCCGGATCCGCGAGCTGCGCGGCATCGGCGGCCGGGTCTGGCGCCTCGCGGCCGTCGCCTCGGCCGCGATCACGCTGAACTGGGGCGTGTACGTCTACGGGGTCATCTCCGGGCACGTCGTGGAGTGCGCGCTCGGCTACTTCATCAACCCGCTGGTCACCGTCGCGTTCGGGGTGGTGATCTTCCGGGAGCGATTGGCCGCCGCCCAGTGGGCCGCGCTCGCGCTCGGCGCGACCGCGGTGGCCGTGCTCACCGTCGACTACGGCAGACCACCGATCATCGCCTTGGCACTGGCCTGTTCCTTCGCCACCTACGGCTTGGTGAAGAAGGTGATCCCGCTGGACGCGCTGCGCGGCATCGCGGCCGAGGGCATCGTCGCCGCGCCCTTCGCGCTGGCGTTCGTGATCGCCCTCGCGATCACCGGGCACAGCGAATTCGCCACCGGAGCGGGACATACCGTGTTGATGGTGGCCACCGGGCCGGTCACCCTGCTTCCGCTGCTGCTGTTCGCCGTCGCCGCCCAGCGGGTCGCGCTGTCCACCATGGGCCTGCTGCAATACCTCACACCCGCACTACAGATGGCCTGGGGCGTCGCCGTCGCCCACGAGCCGATGCCCGCCTCCCGGTGGGCCGGTTTCGCTCTGATCTGGGTGGCGCTGGCGCTCTTCACCGCCGACGCGCTGCTGCGGACCCGTCGCGCGCGACGCGCGGCGCGCGCGGGAGCCACCGAATCCAGCCTGCTCGCGGACGAAACCCGGTCGACGCCATGAGCACGACGCAGCAGTTTGCTACGCGCGTAGCAAGTCGCTACGCGCGTAGCATGACTGCGTTGCCCGCTCGTGAACTGCGAAATCACACCGCCGAGGTACTGCGTCGCGTCGAGGCCGGCGAAGAGATCGAGATTCTCGAGGACAACCGACCGGTCGCGAAGATCATCCCGATATCCAGGCGGCGGCAATGGGTGCCCGCCTCGGAAATTCTCCGAGAACTGGCTCGCCTCGGCCCGGATACCACAGGCCTCCGACAGGAACTACGAGAGACCCTGACCGAAACGACGGATGACCTGCCGTGGTGAACAGTGAAGCGACGAGTCCCGAAGGGTCGGCACGTAGGTTGGCGAGCTACCAGCTCGCGCAACGGGTTCAGCCACTCGAGGTGGATGAGACCGTCGCGGAACATTGGGCGCTGCTGATCGCACGCCTTCGGTCCGCCGGGCGCAAAGTACCGATCAACGACTGCTGGATCGCAGCAACCGCACTGGCACATGACATTCCGATGGTCACGCAAGATGGCGATTACGAAGCGATGCCCGATCTAACGGTGCGGAAGCTGTAGCAATTCGTCGGGATCGGTCGCAAACGTGTCGGATCCGACACTTCTGCGGGCTGCGGCTGCTCCGTAGCGTCGATGCATGACCGCGCCCAGACCTCTCCGCTCCCGGACCGACACGTGGCGAACGCCCGCCGCGACTCCCGATCCGCTCGGCATGACCGGGCGGGAAATCCTGCAGGCCACCCTGGACGGACGATTCCCGGGTGCGCCGATCCTGGGCGCACTCGGTTTCCGGCTGGTCGAGGTCGGCGACGGAATCGTGGTCTTCGAAGGCCAGCCGGGCGATCAGCTGCTCGACCCGACGGGCGGGGTGTACGGCGGCTTCGTGGCGACGCTGCTCGAATCGGCCCTCGGCTCGGCCGTGTTGACGCGATTGGCGGGCGGGACGCGTTCCACCTCGGTCAAGATCGGGATGGACATCCACCGGGCCGTGCGCGGCGACACCGGAAAGCTGCGCTGCGAAGGCACCGCGGTCCACGTCGGCCCCACCACGGCCAGCGCCGAGGCCCGGCTGATCGGCGCCGAAGACGGCGAGCTGTACGCGCAGGCCACCTCGATGTACGCGATTCTGCGCATACTCTGAGCGGCGCACCGGGTGTTATGCGAAGTATGAAGTGCGCCAGAGCTTTTCCTACGACGACGGCCGGTCGCCGAGGCGGAGCCCCGGCGACCGGCCGTCGAGTGCACTCAGCTGCAGGCCACCGACTGCTGACCGAGGTTGGTCAGCATGGTGCAGGCCCATGCCTTCTGGATCTTCCACTTGCCGTTGTCGGCGACGAACGGCACGTCGACGATGTTCTCCTGGCCGTTGAGGGTGAACTTGGCCTTCGCGTTCACGCTGTCGCCGAAGGAGGTGACGTCGGTGACCTCGATCTTCACGTCGGCGCCCGACGCGGCCTGGGACAGGCGGTCCGGCAGCGTCGGGTCGGCCTCGGCGCCCTGGACGTTGTCCAGCTTCTCGGAGGCGGGCACCGACGGGTCGAGCGCACGGGCGAGGGCGGTGTTCAGCTCCGCGGGGGTCGGGACCGGCGGCAGGTTCGCGCTCGCGGTCGCCGACGCCTTGGCGCTGGTCGACGTCTTGGCGGCGGGCTTGCTGTCCTTGTCGTCGCCACCACAGGCGGTCAGGCCAAGCGCGGCGACGATGGCCAGTCCGGCGATCGCGATGCGTCCAGTCTTACGAAGCTTCAACTGCTCGTCCTTTGCGTTCGAGAGGTCCGTGTCGTGTTCACCATGGCAGCCGCCCCCGAACCGGCGGCGCTGCACGAGGTCCCAGGCTACCGGCCCCGGGCGGCGTCAGCCGGACCGGCGATGGTCGTCGGCAGCGAACGTACGCGCCCGGCCGGGCGATGTCGAGCCGCGAGCCCGGATCTCAGCGCAGACTGCCCAGCGGATCGGCCCGGGTGAGCGCGGCATCGTCGGCGGCGAAGGTGCGCGCGGGACCCGGGCCGGTGGAACGGGTTTCGAAGCGCACGGTCACGACGCCGAGCCCGGCGCCCTGCACCCACCCGTGACCGTGCTCGGGATGCGACACGTCCATGCCGGGATGCCAGGCGGCGATGGGCAGGACCGGCGCGGTGCGGTCGGCATCGCCGAGGTCAGCGACCTGCGGCTGTTCGGGTTCGGGCCGCGCCGAAGCGATTTCGGCCGTGCCGCGATCCAGTTCGGGGAACAGCGATTCCTGGCGGACGGTGGACAGGCCGCCGTAGCCGACGCCGACGAGACGGATCGGGCCCAGCTCCCTCGGGTCGAGCGCGGAGCGCTGCGCGGCGGCGGCGAGCGTGGCCAGATCCTCGGTGGCATACGGCAGTGTGAAGGAGCGGGTGACGATGCTCATATCGGACTTCTTCAACTTCAGCACCACCGTGCGCGCGGCACGCCCGTCACCGGTCAGGCGCCGGTGCGCCGCGGCGGCCATGTCCTCGATGGCAGGACGCAGCTGCTCGAGACTGACGATGTCGGTTTCGTAGGTTGTCTCGGCGCTGATCTGTTTCGCCTCGGTGCGTTCGGCGACCGGACGGTCATCGATGCCGCGCGCCAGCCGGTGCAACGCGGCGCCGATGCTGCCGCCGAGGATCGACATCGCCTCCGATTCCGGCAGCGCGGCGAACGCGCCGACGGTCTCGATGCCCAGCGAGCGCAACCGGCCCTCCGCGACCGGGCCGATCCCCCACAGCTTGCGCACCGGAAGACCCGCGAGCAGGCGCGGCTGCTCGACCGGCGAGATCACTCGCACCCCATCGGGTTTGGCCAAGCCGGAGGCGATCTTGGCCAGCTGTTTTCCGGTGCCCGCGCCCACCGAGGCGGTCAACCCGGTGCGTGCGCGCACCACGGCGCGCAATTCCTCGCAGAACGCGTGCACCCGGGCGACCGTCGCGCCGGCCAGCTCGGCGGGCTCGCCGAACGCCTCGTCGTACGACAACGTCTCCAGCACCGGGATCCGGCTGCGCAGCGCGTCGAACACCTGCCCGCTGACCACGCCGTAGACCGCTCCCCGCGGCGGCACCACCACCGCGGTGACGCCGACCAGCCGGCGCGCCTGATGCATCGGCATCGCCGACCGGGCGCCGAACACGCGCGCCTCGTAACTGGCTCCGGCGACCACGCCGCGTCCGCCCGTCCCGCCGACCAGCACCGGCCTGCCGCGCAACGTCGGCCGGGTCAGCTGTTCGACGGAGGCGAAGAACGCGTCCATGTCGATGTGCAGCACCCAGCGCCGTGCGGCGCTGTCCGCGTCGGCGAGCACCGGCGGCGGGCTCGCCGGGCTTGCGCCGGAGGTGTTCCCGATCCCCGTCGACGGCGCGGCCACGCGCTCGACGGTCGGTTTCTCGGTACGCACGGGTGCAATGTACGCCCGTGCACCGACAGTCCGGGCGCGGCGGTGACGCTGTCCGGTGGCTGTGCGCTAGCTGCTGGTTACCTGTCGGTATCGCCCCGCCCTCGCTCGCGCCTCCGCAGGCCGATCCGTCCCGCCGCGACGGCGTTGATCTGCCCTTTTCCGCGCCGAACCCGGTACCGGACAGTCCTGAAATAACCGCCGACGTGCCGCGGGGACGGGGCCGGACCCTCGGTCCGATATGTGATGATCGGACCCATGAATATCCGCAAGGCCGTCATCCCGGCCGCCGGTATCGGCTCCCGGCTGCTTCCGCTGACCAAGGCCATCCCCAAGGAGATGCTGCCGGTCGGCGACAAGCCGGTGATCGAGCACACGGTCCGCGAGCTGGTCGCTTCGGGCATCACCGACATCACCATCGTGGTCAGCAGCGGAAAATCACTCATCCAGGATCACTTCCGGCCCAATCCCGCACTGGTGGCCCAGCTGCGCGCGGACGGCAAGACCGCCTTCGCCGACGCTGTCGAAGAGGTCGGCGAGCTGTCGCGGCTCGGCCACATCACCTACCTGGACCAGCACGGGCCCTACGGCAACGGCACCCCGGTGCTCAACGCCGCCCGCAATCTGGGCGACGAGCCCATGCTGGTGCTGTGGCCGGACGACGTATTCGTCGCCGACGTGCCCCGCGCCCAGCAGCTCATCGACGCCTACGAGGCCACCGGAGCCCCGGTGCTGGCGCTGATGCCGATGGATCCCGCCGAGTCGCAGCGCTACGGCGTTCCGGTGGTCGCCGACGATCACGGCAACGGCCTGCTGCGCATCACCGGCCTGCGGGAGAAGCCGAAGCCGAAGGACGCGCCGTCGTCCTTCGCCGCGATCGGCGGCTACGTCGTCACCCCCGGCATCATCGACGAACTGCGCAGGCAGACCGAAGCGTGGTACGAACACCGCACCGGCGAGGTGTATCTCACCGACGCGATCAACGTGCACGCGGCGAACAATCCGGTCTACGGCCAGGTCATCCGCGGCCGGTGGTACGACACCGGCAACCCGGCCGACTATCTGGTGGCGCAATTCGCCTCGGCGCTGGCCCATCAGCAGTACGGACCGCTGCTGCGCACCCTCGCCGACGACCTCGGCGACTGACCGCACCCCGGCCACCCGGAGCGCGGCGGTGCTGTCCGCCCCGCGCCGAGCGGTGACCAGGGTGGCATCCGGCGTCGGCGCACCGGTGCCGCTCCCGTCCGACGGCGGGCACGGCCGAGTCGCCGCGGCCCCGGCCCACATTCGCGGGTCGGGGCCGTTTCCGCGCGGGCGTAGCCGCGCCGGGTGCGCTCAGAAGCGACGGATGGCGTAGATGTCGAATTCGTCCAGCGGAGTGAAGCCGACCGGCACGCCCTGCCCGTAGGCGTTGAGCACCTGGCCGTTGCCCGCGTAGATACCGACGTGCGAACCGTCGCTGTTCAGCACGATCACGTCGCCGAGCGACAGCGAACCACGCGGGACGGGCGCGCCCACCTTCGCCTGCTGCCAGGTGGTCCGCGGAAGGCGCACGCCGACCTGGCGATACGCCCACTGCACGAGGCCCGAGCAGTCCCAGCTGTCGGGGCCGGTGCCGCCCCATTCGTAGGGCTTGCCGATCTGCGTCGTCGCCGCGGCCAGCGCTCCGACGCCGAACACACTGGGTATCGGCAGGTCGGCCGAGCCGCTGGCGCTGCCGGACGACGAACTGCCGGTGCCCGACGAACCGGATGACGCGCTGCCCGGCCCGCTGCCGGAGGCGCTGCCGGTGTCGGCCCACGCCGGTCCGGCGAGCAGAAGAGTCGCGATGATCGAGAGCAAGAATCCGAGTGCGATGCGATGCAACGATTTTCTCGGCACGTACTCGCCCCTTCCATGGGCGCAGTTGACTGGCCGCCGATCGGCAGCCTGGCTAACATATGGCATCGGCAGCGGTCCCCGATGCGGAGCCGCGGCCACCCGCGCCGGACACGTTCCCAGCACGGCCGAATCCCAAGTACGACACGCGAAAAAGAGAAACTGCCGCCCCCTGAGAACGCCTGGGCAACAGTAGCGACATCGCAGATTGTGCCTGGGATATCGGCGAATTGTCGGGAATCAGCAAACTCTCAGCATGTGATCTAAATCACTATGTGGTGACGGTGGCCGCCGATGCCGGAAGCCGAGCACCTTGCTGCTGGGTAGCGGTCCGGTCGCGGGGCGATGCGTACGTCGTCCGCCGTACCGACCCGAAAAAGCCGGGGCGGGACCTTTCGGTCCCGCCCCGGCTCGCCGAAGTACCCGACGCTCAGGCCTTGGCGATCTTCGCGCGTACACCGCCGACCAGATCGGCGGCTTCCGGGCCGGCGTCGCCGAAGGTCAGCGTGGTGGCCAGGATCTCACCCGCGATCAGGTCACGATGCGTCTCGGCCCACGCGGCCCGGTCCGCCGGGACGTCCAGCACCACGGTGATGCGGTCGGAGACGTCCAGCCCGGCGGACTTCCTGGTCTCCTGCAGGTCGCGGATCAGGTCCCGCGCCCAGCCCTCGGCCTCCAGTTCCTCGGTGACCACCGAGTTCAGCACCACGAGGCCCGCGTTGCCCGGCAGCGCCGCGGTCGACTCGGGTTCGGCCGCGACCAGGCGCTGGGTGTACTCCTCAGGCAGCAGGGCGATCCCGGCCGCGCGGACCGTGCCGTCGGCGTCCTCCGACCACTCGCCCGCCTTGACCGCTTTGATCACCGCCTGCACGTCCTTGCCCAGTCGCGGTCCCGCGGCGCGGGCGTTGACCACCAGCTCGAACCGGCCGTGCGCGTCCACGTCGGTGGTCAGATCGACCTTCTTGACGTTGACCTCGTCGGCGACGATGTCGGCGAACGGCGCCAGCCGCTCCGCGTCGGCCGCGGCGATGGTGACCTCGGCCAGCGGCAGCCGCACCCGCAGGTTCTGCGCCTTGCGCAGGCTCAGCACCGTCGAGCACACCACCCGCACCTCGTCCATGGCGGCGACCAGCTCCGGATCGTCCGGCAGCTCGCCCTCCTTCGGCCAGTCGGCCAGGTGCACCGACTCGCCGCCGGTCAGCCCGCGCCAGATCACCTCGGTGATCAGCGGCAGCAGCGGCGCGGCCAGCCTGGTGACCACCTCGAGCACCGTGTGCAGGGTGTCCACCGCGTCGCGGTCCTCGCTCCAGAACCGGGAGCGCGAGCGCCGCACGTACCAGTTGGTCAGCGCGTCGGCGAAGGAGCGCAGTTCCTCGCAGGCGCCTGCGATGTCGTAGGTCTCCAGCGCCTCGGTGATGACGTCCCTGGTGCGCGCCAGCTTCGCGAGGATGTAGCGGTCCAGCACGTGCGGCGAATCCGTGCGCCACACACCGGGCTTCGAGGCGTACAGCTGCAGGAAGGTCCACGCGTTCCACAGCGGCCGCAGCGCGTGGCTCACGCCCTCGCGGATGCCGCGCTCGGTGACGATGAGATTGCCGCCGCGCAGGATCGGCGAACTCATCAGGAACCAGCGCATCGCGTCCGAGCCGTCCCGGTCGAACACCTCGTTGACGTCCGGGTAGTTGCCCTTGGACTTGCTCATCTTCAAGCCGTCGTCACCGAGCACGATGCCGTGCGCGGCCACGGTCTTGAACGCCGGGCTGTCGAACAGGGCCGTCGCCAGCACGTGCAGCGTGTAGAACCAGCCGCGGGTCTGCCCGTTGTACTCGACGATGAAATCGCCGGGGAAATGGCTGTCGAACCACTCCTTGTTCTCGAACGGGTAGTGCACCTGGGCATACGGCATCGAACCGGACTCGAACCAGCAGTCCAGCACCTCCGGCACCCGGCGCATGGTCGACTTGCCGGTCGGGTCGTCGGGATTCGGCCGGGTGAGCTCGTCGATCATCGGACGGTGCAGATCGGTCGGGCGCACACCGAAGTCGCGCTCGAGCTCGTCCAGCGAGCCGTAGACGTCGACGCGCGGGTAGGCCGGGTCGTCGGACACCCAGACGGGGATCGGGCTGCCCCAGTAGCGGTTGCGGCTGATGTTCCAGTCGCGCGCGCCTTCCAGCCACTTGCCGAACTGGCCGTCGCGGATGTGCTCGGGCACCCAGGTGATCTGCTTGTTCAGCTCCACCATGCGGTCGCGGAACTTGGTCACCGCGACGAACCAGGACGGCACGGCCATGTAGATCAGCGGCTGCCCGGAGCGCCAGCTGTGCGGGTAGGAGTGCTCGATCGTCTCGTGCCGCAACAGCTTCCCGGCGGCCTTGAGGTCCTTGATGATCACCGGGTTGGCGTCGAACACCATCAGGCCCTCGTACGGCGGAACCATCGAGGTGAACTTGCCGCCCGGATCCAGCGGCTGCACCAGTTCGATGCCGTGGGCGGAGGCGACGTCCATGTCCTCCTCACCGAACGCGGGCGCCAGATGCACGATGCCGGTGCCCGAGTCGGTGGTCACGTAGTCGGCGGTGAGCACACGGTGGGCGTTGGGGTGGCCGGCGAAGAAGTCGAACGGCGGCGCGTAGGACAGCTCGGCCAGCGCGGCGCCGTCGAACTCCGCGAGCACCTCCGGCTCCTCGCCGAACTCCCGCGCGTAGTGCGAGACCCGTTCGGCCGCGAGCACATAGCGTTTGCCGTCGGCCGCGCGCAGGTGCACGTAGCGGACGTCGGGGTGCACCGCGATCGCCAAGTTGGACGGCAGCGTCCACGGCGTGGTGGTCCAGATCAGCGCGTTGGCGCCGTCGAGTTCGTGCAGCGGATGCTCGGCGGGCACGCGCAACGCCATGTCGACGGTGACCGCAGGATCCTGGCGCATCTTGTAGGCGTCGTCGAGGCGGGTTTCCTGATTCGACAGCGGCGTCTGCTCGTACCAGCTGTAGGGCAGCACCCGGAAGCCCTGATAGATCAGCCCTTTGTCGTACAGCGACTTGAACGCCCACATCACCGACTCCATGAAGTCGGTGTCCAGCGTCTTGTAGTCGTTGTCGAAGTCGACCCAGCGGGCCTGGCGGGTCACGTAGTCGCGCCATTCCCCGGTGTAGCGCAGCACCGATGTTTTGCAGGCCGCGTTGAATTCCGCGAGCCCCATCGCATCGATCTGTGATTTGTCCGTGATACCGAGCTGCTTTTCGGCTTCGATTTCCGCGGGCAATCCGTGGCAGTCCCAGCCGAATCGCCGGTCGACCCGCTTGCCGCGCATCGTCTGGAAACGCGGGACGAGGTCTTTGACGTATCCGGTGAGCAAATGTCCGTAATGCGGCAGACCGTTGGCAAAGGGCGGCCCGTCGTAGAAGACGAATTCGGCTGCGCCGGAACGGTTTTCGATGCTCGCGCGGAAAGTGTCGGCGGCCGCCCACGCGTCGAGCACGCGGCGCTCCATCTCGGGGAACGACGCCCCGCTGCCGACGCTCAGGTCGACGCGCGGGTACGCGCTGTTGCTGGAAGTGTGGTCCGCCATCGCGGATACGTCTCCTCGTGCCGAGTCGTTTGGCACGGGGACGATGTCGGCGCCCGGTGCGCCGAAACCGCGGTACCACCCCGCTTGTCCGGCGTGACGAACACCGGACCTCTCATTCGCGAGCTGTGACGGGCTCACCCGTTCGGTTCTACTGAGCGGCCCCCGGGCCGCCGTTCTTCCGAAGGCTCCCCGGTGATGGCCGGATCGACGCCGTGTTCATGTTTGATTCTAGCCGGATCGGTCAACTCACTTTGCAGCGCAGGTCAGCGTTTGGCATGACGACCAGGAGGCGGCGGGGAATCACCATCCGGACTCCGCATGGACAAAGCACTCACCAGCAAGAGCATCGCGCCGATGACGCACACCACGATGCAGCCCCACGCCCAGATCACCGATCCGGTGGTGAGCGCTGCCACGAGCAGGGCGAAGCCGATCGCGGCAAGGACGAGTGTCAAGACGAGCATGGTGACCCCCAAGGCATGCCGGGCGGCTCGACAGTTCCTCTAACGGTATGCGAACTGCTGTGCTGGGGCGCGGCGAGCTACTTGCCGCCCTTGGCGAACGACGCCGGCGCGAGGTTGTTGGCCGTGTTGGCATCCGCGAAGGCTTCGCCGCCGTCGACCGGGACGGCCGAGCCACGGTTCTCCAGCTCCTCGAGCTGCGACTCCAGGTACGACTTCAACCGCACCCGGTACTCCCGCTCGAACGTCTTGAGCTGCTCGATACGGCTCTCCAGCACGCTGCGCTGCTGGGTGATGGTCGCCATGATCTCGGTGTGCTTGCGCTCGGCGTCGGCCTGCAGGGCGTCGGCCTTCTCCTTGGCCTGGCGCAGCTGGCTGTCCGAGCGGCTCTGCGCGTCCGACAGCATCGCGTCCGACTTCTGACGGGCGTCGGCGATCATGGCCTCCGACCGGGTCCTGGCGTCTCCGACCAGTCGCTCGGAATTCGCCCGAGCATTCGACAGCAAGCTCTCCGCCTCGGCCTTGGCGTCGCTGGTCAGCCGATCCGCCATCTCCTGGGCGAGGCTGAGCACCTTGGCGGCCTGCAGGTTCGCGTCGGCGCCCGGCGCGTCCTTGGCCACCGGCGCCGCAGGCATCGGGGCGGGCGGCGCGGCGGGAACCGGAGGCTTGATCGGTTCCGGCTGCGGCGGCGGGGCCTGCGGAATCGGCGGTTTCGCCGCGTTCACCCCGGGGCCGCGGTTCTTCTTGGCGTCGGCCAATTCCGCGTCGAGCTCGGCGACCCGCTGGCGCAGATCGGCGTTCTCCTCGATCAGACGCGACAGCTCCTGCTCCACGAGATCCAGGAACGCGTCGACTTCATCCTCGTTGTAGCCGCGCTTCCCGATCGGCGGTTTGCTGAACGCGACGTTGTGCACATCGGCTGGGGTCAGCGGCATGGAAGGATCCCTTCACGCGTCTTTTGGAGATCTAGCAGATCTAGCAAGCTGTCTTACGGCCCATTCTGTCACACCGGAGCTACCGGCTGCCCGAGCCTGCCCACGATCGACATCAGGATGAAGACGATGAAAAGCAGGACCATAATCGACAGATCCAGGCGAATTCCGCCCAGCGACACCGGAGGTATCAACCGCCTGAGCAGTTTCACCGGGGGGTCGGTGATCGTGAAGATCACCTCCAGGACGACGACCACGACACCGGTAGGACGCCAGTCTCGGGCAAAGCTACGGATGAACTCGACGATCACCCGGCTGATCAGCAACAGCCAGAAGATGAACAGTACGAAGTACAGCACCGCGAACAAGGCCACGAGTTCACTCTGCCGTAAAAATCGCTTCGCGCAAAATGACCGCGCCGCACAACCTGCGACCGGTCCGCTTCACCCCCCAGATCACGAGCTTATTTCTGGTTGTAGAAGCCGGTTTCCGCGATGCGCCTGCGTTCTTCCGCTGATACGTCGACATCCGCCGGTGAGAGCAGGAACACTTTTGTCGCGACCTTGTCGAACGACCCGCGCAGCGCGAAGGCCAGGCCCGCGGCGAAGTCGACCAGCCGCTTGGCGTCGGCGTTGCTCAGATCCACCAGATCCATGATCACCGGATTGCCCTCGCGGAAGCGTTCGCCGATGATCCGAGCCTCGCTGTAGTCGCGCGGGCGCAGCGTCGTGATCTTGGACAAGGGGCCTCCGTCCTCGAAGATCCCGGGCCGCCGCACCGGGGCGGGCTCGGGACGCACGCGCTCCTCCAGCCTGCGCTCCTCGGCGTCGGGGTCGACGGCGAGCGCGCCACGGGTCGTGCCGCGCAGCGGGGGCGCGCTCCCGCCCGCGCGGAACCGGCCCGACGGCGCGGAGTCGATCCGGGTGGGACGCCGGGGCGCGTCGTAGCGGTCGTCGCCGTAGGGCTCGTCGACGTAGTCGTCGCGCCGCGACACCGAGTAACCCGCCTTGTAGGGCGACTTGTAGGCCGGCTCGGGGTAGTCGACATCGTCGAAACGGCTTGCGCCGTACCGATCCTCGCCGTAGCGCTCGACGTAGCCGTCGCGGTCGGAGTAGTCACGGGGCCGGGGCCTGCGAGCGCCGCGCTCGTCCACCCCTCGGGGAGCGCGATCGTCGACGTAGTCGTCTTCGTAATCCTCGAGCGGAACCATGCCGAAGTACGCCTTGAACTTGTGCAGCGTGCTCATTGGTCGACCTTCCTTCGGCCCCGGTGGCGGCCGGGTGTTGAAGTCTTGCTCAGCCCTCGTCAGATCCCAGCATATGTGTCGAATGTGACTGATGAGGTTTCTTTGCTAGCCCGAGGTTATCGGTCGCATACCCATCAAGGCGGTACCGACACGCACAACCGTCGAACCGTGTTCGATCGCGGATTCCAGATCACCCGACATTCCCGCGGAAAGCTCTGTCGCGTCCGGATGATCGGCGACCAACAACGTGTGCAACGTCGCAAGTCGCGCAAATGCGGCATCGGTCTGCGCACCCAGCGGCGGAATGGCCATCAGGCCCGACAAACGTAATCCGGGAGCGTCCGCAATCCGTTCGGCGAGCGCGGGAAGATCGCCTGCCGTGACGCCGCCTCTGGCGGGGTCGTCGTCCAGGCTCACCTGGAGCAACACCCGCAGCGGTTCGGTGCGCTCGCCCGCCTCCAGCGCGGCGACGGCACCGGCGTCCAGGGCGGTAGCCAGACGTTCGCTGTCCACCGAATGGACGGTGTGGGCCCAGCGGGCGACACCGCGCGCTTTGTTCCGCTGCAACCGCCCGATCATGTGCCAGCGGATGCCGGAGAGGTCTTGCTCACGTAAGTCCGCCACCTTCGCCGCGGCCTCCTGCTCGCGCGACTCGCCGAACTCGCGCCGGCCGAGCCGGTGCAGGATCGCGACATCGGAGGCGGGGAAGAATTTCGTCACCGGCAACAGCCGCACCGACTCCGGCGCCCGGCCCGCCGCGCGGCACGCCGCGTCGATGCGCGCCAGCAGACCGGCCAGGTTCTCCGACAGCTCGGCGGTCCTCGCGGCGAGCGCGGCGTCCACCGCGGTCCTCGCTTCGGTGCTCACGCGCCCACCTCCCCCGCGCTCGGCTCCGCGAGCGCGCCGATGGCGTTCCGCCCGCTCATGCGGCCTCCATCCAGATCACCCCGCCGATCCGGCCGGTCGGCGCGCCACGGCGATGGCTGAACAAGGTGTGGTCCTCGATGGTGCACCGCGGGTCGACCGCGATCGCGCCGACGCCGGCCTCGGTGAGCTGGCGCGAGATGCCCGCCCGCAGATCCAGGCCGGGGGTGCCGCGGACCGTGGTGGTCGCGCTGCCGGGCAGATGCTTCTCGACGTCGGCGCGCATCGCGGCGGGAACCTCGTACTGACGGCCGGAGGCGGCGGGCCCGAGCAGCGCGCCGATCCGCTCCGGGCGCGCGCCGACCGAGACCATCGCGTCGAGCACGCGCGGCACGATGCCGATGCGGGCGCCGATCCGCCCCGCGTGCACCGCGGCGATCACGCCCGCCTCGTCGTCGGACAGCAGGATGGGCACGCAGTCGGCGGTGAGCACGACCAGCGCGAGTCCGGGCACGGTGGTCACGAGCGCGTCGGTGGCCGGGACCGGTTCGGCGCGCGGGCCGTCGACGATCTCCACGTTGCGGCCGTGGATCTGTTCCATCCAGACCAGGCGTTCGGGCGGCAGGCCGATGCCTTCGGCCAGCCGGTCGCGGTTGCGCCGGACGGCCGCGGGATCGTCGCCGACATGGTCGCCGAGATTGAACGAGTCGTAGGGTGGCGCCGAGAAGCCTCCGGACCTGGTGGTGGTCACCCGTCGGACAGTGATGGTCGGCGCGATAGTCATGGCGACGAGCGTAGTTGCGCTCGCGGAATGGCGTCGAAATGCCGAGGTAGAAGCGAAATTTCCCCCCGGGGCCGAATCAGTTGCGTCGCATCGGGCGCCGTGACGCCCGGTCTCGCTCGGCCGGCCCCGCGCCGGCGTCCCCCGGAAAATGCTGCGCGATCGTACTGCGGGACACCGCTTCGGCGGGTCCCTCCGAGACGTCCCGGCGCGGGCCGGGATCGCTCTTTCCAGCTCGGTCCCGGCGCGCGCCGGAACCGGATTCCAGCGCTCAGCCCCTCCGCATGAACGACGGCACGTCCACGTCGTCGTCATCGTCGCCGGCGTCCGGCGGCGGCGTGAGGTGCGATCGCGTGCCGCTGGTGACCGACGGCTCGCCCAGCGTGCGCGGCCGTTCGGTGTCCCGGTAGCTCGGCAACGCGCCGCGGCCCGCCGTGCCCGCGACCGAGGCGCTCGGCGTGCTGTCGCTGCCGCGCGCGGCGATCTCGCTGGTCCGGCTCTGCCCGATCTCGCCGGAGCGCGCCGTGCCGATGGTGCTGCGGCCCGACGTCTCGAAGGTGCGCCGGGCCGGGCCGCCGCCGTCGAAGCCCGCGGCGATCACGGTGACCCGCACCTCGTCGCCGAGCGAGTCGTCGATCACGGTGCCGAAGATGATGTTGGCCTCGATGTGCGCGGCCTCCTGCACCAGCGAGGCGGCCTCGTTGATCTCGAACAGTCCCAGATCCGACCCGCCCGCGATCGACAGCAGCACGCCGTGCGCGCCGTCCATGGAGGCTTCCAGCAGCGGCGAGTTGATCGCCGCCTCGGCGGCTTTCACCGAGCGGCCCTCACCGCGCGCCGAACCGATACCCATCAGCGCGCTGCCCGCGCCGGACATCACGCTCTTGACGTCGGCGAAGTCGACGTTGATCAGACCGGGGGTGGTGATCAGGTCGGTGATGCCCTGCACACCGTTGAGCAGCACCTCGTCGGCGGAGCGGAACGCGTCCATCAGGCTCACCGCCGCGTCGCCGAGCTGCAGCAGCCGGTCGTTCGGGATGACGATGAGCGTGTCGCACGACTCGCGCAGCAGATTGATGCCGACCTCGGCCTGGTTCCCGCGCCGCTTGCCCTCGAAGGAGAACGGGCGGGTGACCACGCCGATGGTCAGCGCGCCGAGCTTGCGCGCGATCTGCGCGACGACCGGTGCGCCACCGGTGCCGGTGCCGCCGCCCTCGCCCGCGGTCACGAAGACCATGTCGGCGCCCTTGAGCACCTCTTCGATCTCGTCCTTGTGGTCCTCGGCGGCCTTGCGGCCGACTTCCGGGTCGGCGCCCGCGCCGAGACCGCGGGTCAGCTCGCGGCCGACGTCGAGCTTGACGTCGGCATCGCTCATCAGCAGCGCCTGCGCGTCGGTGTTGACCGCGATGAACTCGACACCTTTGAGTCCCTGCTCGATCATCCGGTTGACGGCATTCACACCGCCGCCGCCGATACCGACGACCTTGATCACCGCAAGGTAGTTGTGCGGGGGCGTCATGGGCTCTCGCCTTCCTTCGATCTAAAGCCTGTCGTTTCCGGATGCTCGGCACCCCGCCTTTTCGGCCCGGTCCGGCGGTCGGGTCGCTGCGAAGAGCGAACCGCGGCTCGGGCAAACCCTAAAGCTCAACCATAGGGTTAGCGTTATGTCAAGTATCCGACTGGTGCGGAACGCTATTCGCAGCCGACGCGATACGCGCGCAGGCGCGCCGAAACGAGAGCCAGAATCTTGCGTGATCCCGCTCGTCTCGCCGCTCCACACGTCGTATGGTGAACGGTTGCCTCCCGGCTCCCTTCTCGGCGCCGGAACCGCTCCCGGACCGCCGAAAATTACCTGGGCGCAATGGGTGCGGATCACTTTACCGTGACCAGATTGGGACTCGACACATCGAACACCGTTCCGGGGCGCGTCAACAACGGCAACACGACCGCCGCCTTTCGCTCGGCGTCGTCGCTCCCGCCCCAGAGTACCGTGCGGCCGTCCTTCAGATTCAGCGAAATATCCGAAATGGACCGCGCCGCAACCTCGCTCACCTGAACCGCCAGCGCAGGGGGCACGATGGCGAGGACGGCGACCGCCGCCCTGGTCACCGGATCCGCGCCGCCGGGATGATCGGTGATCAACTTCGGCACGCCGATCGGCGTCGGCTCGACCGCGAATTCCACGCCCTCGGCGTCCAGGAGATGCGCGCCTTCGTGACTGTCGTAGAACAACACCGCGGTGCGCTCGACGACCGTCACCCGGACCGTGGACGGAAAAACCCGCTGCACCCGTGCCGAGCGCACCTTCGGAATGCTCGCCACCCGCCGCGCCACGGCATTCGTGTCGATCCGGAAGATCGAGCGGCCGGAAGGAATTTCGAGCACATCGCGCACCTGCTGTTCGGGCACCGCCACCGCACCTTCGATCCGCACGGTGCGCACCGACAGCACCGGGGTGAACCAGGCGAGCACACAGAGCACCGCAAGAACGCACACGCTCAGCAATCCCCACAGGCGAATCCGGCGCCAGTCGAGTTCGCCGAACCGATCACCCGCGCGGCGCCCGGCCGCGCGCGCCGACCCGACCCCGCGCACGCGGGTCACCGTCCGTGCTGGGGACGCGCACGTAATCCGTCGAGAATCTGACCGCCCAGCATCGTCACGTCGCCCGCGCCCATGGTGATCACCACGTCACCCGGCAGCGCCAGCCCGGCGACCTGGCGCCCGACCCGGGACATGTCCGGCTGGTAGTGCACCGGCTTCGTCACCGACTGCGCGACCAGCGCGCCGTTCACGCCCGGCAGCGGTTTCTCCCGCGCGCCGTAGACATCGAGCACGACGACCTCGTCGGCCAGGCTCAGCGCGGCGCCGAAGTCCTGTGCGAAGGTCGCGGTGCGGCTGTAGAGGTGCGGCTGGAAGACCACGATGACCCGGCCCTGCCTGGACCTGGCGCCGTCGCGGGCCTCCTGCTGGACCAGTTCGGCGGCGGCGCCGAGCACGGCGCGCACCTCGGTGGGGTGGTGGGCGTAGTCGTCGAACACCCGCACGCCGTTCTCCCGCCCGGCGAACTGGAACCGGCGGTGCACCCCGCCGAACCCCTCCAGGCCCTGGATGACCTCGCCGACCTCGGCGCCGGTGGCCCTGGCGGCGAGCAGCGCGCCCAGCGCGTTGAGCGCCATGTGCCTGCCCGGCACCGCCAAGCGCAGCGTGCGCGGCGCGGCCTCGTCGGCGAGCTGGAATTGCGCGATGCCGCCGACATCCCGCGGCTCCCAGCTGTGCAGCCGGGCGCCCACCGGCACCGGCGCGTCCGCGAGGTCGCCCGAGCCGTAGCCGAGGACCTGGACGTTCCGCTCGGCCAACCGCGCACCGACCCGCTCGGCCAGCGCCAGCGAGCCGGGATCGTCCAGGCACACCACCAGCAGGCCGCCCGCGGCGAGCCGGTCGGCGAAGTCGTCGAAGACCTGCACGTAGGCCTCGTCGGAACCGAAGAAGTCCAGGTGATCGGACTCGATGTTGGTGACGACGGCCACATCCGGCTCGTATTGCAGCAGCGAGCCGTCGCTCTCGTCGGCCTCCGCCACGAAGATGTCGCCGGTGCCGTGGTGGGCGTTGGTGCCCGCCTCGTTCAGCTCGCCGCCCACCGCGAACGACGGATCGAACCCGCAGTGCTGCAACGACACGATCAGCATCGAGGTGGTGGATGTCTTGCCGTGCGTCCCGGACACGAGCAGCGTGCGATGGCCCTGCATGAGCGAGGCCAGCACCGTGGGGCGCAGCAGCACCGGGATGTCGCGCCGGTTGGCCTCGACCAGTTCCGGGTTGGTCTTCGGAATGGCGGCATAGGTGGTCACCACGGCCGTGGGGCCGCCGGGTAGCAGGTCGAGCGCGGTGGCGTCGTGCCCGATCCGCACCTGCGCGCCGCGAGCGCGCAGCGCCAGCACACCTCGGCTCTCCTTGGCGTCCGATCCCGACACCGCACCGCCGCGGGCGAGCAGGATCCGCGCGATGCCCGACATCCCGGCCCCGCCGATGCCGACCATGTGCACGCGCTCCAGCTCCGGGGGCAGCGCGGTCCGCTCGGCGCCGTTGTCCGAGGCCACCCGGTCCGCGGTGGTGTCGCTCATCGGCGCGCCACCTCCAGCGCGATCCGCGCCACCTCGTCGGCGGCGTCGCGGTGCCCCGCGCCTGCGGCGGCCCGGCCCATCTCTGTCAGCCGTGCGGAGTCCATGAGCAGCGGAATCACCTCATCGATCACGTACTTCGGCGTCAACTCGGAATCGGGGACAATTCTGCCACCGCCCTTGCCCACCACGGGCCGGGCGTTGAGTTCCTGTTCCCCGTTACCGTGCGGCAGCGGCACGTAGAACGCGGGCAGTCCGACCGCGGAGACCTCCGCCACGGTCATCGCGCCCGACCGGCAGACCACCGCGTCGGCGGCGGCGTAGGCGAGGTCCATCCTGGACAGATACGGCACCGCGACGTAGCGAGCGCCGTCCGCGGCGGAGTCGTCCACCTCGATGGTGTTCTTGGGTCCGTGCGCGTGCAGCACCGAGATGCCCGCGGCACCCAGTTGCGGAGCGGCGCCCGACACCGCCTCGTTCAGCGTCCGCGCGCCTTGCGAACCGCCGAAAACCAGCAGCACCGGCCCTTCGGCCGGAAGACCGAAGTGCGCCCGCGCCTCGGCCCGCAGCGCGGCCCGGTCGAGCCCCGTGATCGATTCGCGCACGGGAATGCCGACCACCCGCGCGTTCGCCAAACCCGAGTCCGGGACCGCGGCGAGCACCCGTGCGGCGCGGCGGGCGCCGACCTTGTTCGCGATGCCGGCCTTGGCGTTCGCCTCGTGCACCACCACCGGCACCGGGCGCCTGCGGCGCAGTACGCCCGCGCCCGCGGCGAGATACGCCGGAAGCGCCACGTAGCCGCCGAATCCGACGATCACATCGGCCTCGACCGCATCGATGACCGCGCGGGTGGCCGCCACCGAGGCGCGCACCCGGCCGGGCAACCGCAGCAGGTCGGCGGTGGGCTTGCGCGGCAAGGGGACGGGAGGGATGAGCTCGAGCGGATAGCCGCGCTCGGGAACCAGGCGGGTCTCCAAGCCGCGTTCGGTGCCCAGCGCCGTCACCCGGATCGAATCGTCGAGCCGCCGCAACGCGTCGGCCACCGCCAGTGCCGGTTCGATGTGGCCCGCCGTGCCGCCGCCCGCGACGATTACCGAGATCACCTGGATCTTCCCCGTTCTCTTGCGTGATTGACCGGATAGCTGGGTTCCCAAGCCCTGGTGGCACGCGCCGAGCTGGTGCCGCGGCTCTCCGGCGAGCGGCGGCGCGGTTCCGCACGCCCCCGCCTGCCCTGCGGCTGCGCCGACGGTCCTCGATCCGAAGGCCGCGGCGCCCGGCCACGGCGGGCACTGGCCCGAGCCGGTGCGTACACCTCGGGTTTGGGCAACCGCAACAGCCTACTGAAACGCCCGTCCTGTCCGGCGTGCAGCGCCGCGACGGCCTCCGGCTCGTGTCTGGCCGCGTTGGCGATCAGGCCGAACATCAGCAGGGTGATCGCCAGCGACGAGCCACCGGCGGAGACCAGCGGCAGCTGCAACCCGGTGACCGGCAGCAGACCGACGACATACCCGATGTTGATCATGGCCTGCCCGGCGATCCATGTGGTCGCCGACGCGGTGAGCAATTGCAGGAACGGATCAGCCGACCGGCTGGCGATGCGCAGGCCCGTGTAGACGAACAACGCGAAAAGCCCGAGCACCAGCGCGCAGCCCAGGAAGCCCAGCTCCTCTCCGATGATCGCGAAGATGAAGTCGTTGTGCGCGTTCGGCAGGTAACTCCACTTGGCCCGGCTCTGTCCCAGGCCTCTGCCCCAGATCCCGCCGTCGGCAAGGGAGTACAGCGCCTGCCGAGCCTGATAGTTGTCGCCCTGCGGGTCCGAACCCGGGTTGAAGAAGGACCGCACCCGATTCGACCGGTAACCCGCGGACATGGCGAGCACGCCAGCGGCGACCACGCCGGACACCGCGATCGTCACGAACAACCGGACCGGAAGGCCGCCGAACCACAGCAGAGCGCCGAGGATGATGCCCACCGCCACCGTGGTGCTGAGGTTCGGCTGGACCACGATCAAAAGACACACCAGCACACCCGCCGGGACCAGCGGCACCAGGATGTCGCGCAGACTCGAACCCATCGCGCGCCGGGAAACCAGCAGGTGCGCACCCCAGACGATCAGCGTGACCTTCACGACCTCGGACGGCTGCACCGACACCGGGCCGAAGACCAGCCAGCGCCGCGCGCCCTGCACACTGGTGCCGATACCAGGGATGAGCACGAGCGCCAGCGCCAGCACCGAGAGCGCGAACAGCGGGAACGACGCCTGGCGCAGCAGCCGCAGCGGAACGCGCAGAGCCAGATAGAACAGCACCGCGCCGATGCCGGCGAACAACGTCTGCTGGATGAACAAGGAGTACGCCGACCCGCCCTCGGCGTACTCCACGACTCCGGACGCGGACAGGACCATGACGAGTCCGAGTGCGGTCAGCAGCGTGGCGATGGTGACGACGAGATGGAAGGACGCCAGCGGCCGTGCCAGCCACGAACCGGGGCCGGTCGCCATCCCGCGGCCACGCCGCGGGGCCGCCGCGGCTTCTCGCGCGCCCGCGGTCCGGGCCGCCCTGCCGGTCCAACGCCTGCCGGTGCCCGAAGTCACGAGACACTCGAGCTCGACGCCGGTGCGACCACCGTGGCGGCGGACGAGCTGACCGCTCGCGCGTGAAAGCGACTCGACCGACCGGAGCGGGTGTCCGTACCCCGCCCGCCCCGGCCGGCGGTCATCGCAAACCCCCGATATCGGTGGTGCCTAGATCACGGTCTTCCAGGGCGTGCACCGCCGCGGCGAAACTGCGGCCACGGTGGGTGTAATCGGCGAACATGTCCAGCGACGCGGCGGCCGGCGCCAGCAGCACGGTGTCGCCGCGGCGGGCGAAACCGGCGGCCGCGCGCACCGCCCGCGCCATGACGGCGTCGGCCGCGGCGGTCCTCGACGCTTCGTCACCCATCCCTGCATCGTCTCCCGCGACCAGCTCGACGACGGGGACCTCGGGCGCGTGTCGCGCCAACGCGGCCGCGAGCACCGGCGCGTCGACGCCGATCAGCACCGCCGCGACCAGCCGGTCGGCGACCTCCTCCACGAGGTCGTCGACGTGCGCGCCCTTGAGCTGACCACCCGCCACCCACACCACCTGCGGATGCGCCAGGATCGACGAACGCGCGGCGTGCGGATTGGTGGCCTTGGAATCGTCGACGAACTCGACGCCGGCCAGCTCGCGCACGAACGCGGCGCGGTGCGGCCCGACCTTGTGCTCGATCAAGCCTTCCCGGACGAACTGCGGCGCGACGTCGATCGCCCTGGTCAGCGCGGAGGCGGCGAGCGCGTCGGCGACGCCCGCCGGGCCGGGCGGGCTGATATCGCCCACCTCTGCCAGGATCGCGGCCTTGGTGAACGCGCGGTCGAGCAACTTGCCGTCCACCACGCCGAGTTCACCGTCGGCGGGCACGCCCACCCGGAAACCGACGGTCCGGCGCGCCTTGGACTTGCGGGCCAGCGAGGCCGCGACCGGATCGTCCAGGCCGACCACGCCGACCCGGCCGACCAGCGCCCTGGCCTTGGCCGCGGCGTAGGCGTCGAGGCCGCCGTGCCAATCCAGGTGATCCTCGGCCACGTTCAGGACGACGCCCGCCTCCGGGCGCACCGACGGCGCCCAATGCAGCTGGAACGACGACAGCTCCACCGCGAGCACCTGCGGACCCGGATTGCGCCGCAGCGCGTCCAGGATGGGCAGGCCGATGTTGCCGCACGCGACGCTGGCGATGCCGGCCGCGCGCAGGATCGAGTGCGTCATCTGGGTGGTGGTGGTCTTGCCGTTGGTACCGGTGACGACCAGCCATTTGCGGACCGGGCCGTAGATTCTGGCCTGATCGACCCACCAGGCGAACTCCACGTCGCCCCACACCGGCGTGCCCTCCGCGACCGCGGACGCCAGCACCGGCGAGTCCGGCCGCCACCCCGGGCTGGTGATCACCAGCGCGAAGCGGCTCCAGTCCGCGCTCTCCAGCTCCGCGGTGGTGGCCACGTCCAGCCCGAGCCCGGCCGCTTCGGCCAGGGCCGCTGCGCCGCCGTCGGTCACCACCGGACGCGCGCCGATGTCGCGCAGCGGTTCCACCAGCGAGCGTCCCGACACGCCCCAGCCCGCGACCAGGACGTCGCGCCCGCGCAGGAATTCCAGCATGGGCCCCGGTGTGCGCAGAGCGCGCGGAGAATGTTCGACCATCTCGCTCACCCGACCGCGGAGAGGTATTCGCTGTAGAACAGCCCGAGCCCGACGGCGGAGGCCATCGCGGCCAGCAGCCAGAATCTGATGATCACCGTGGTCTCGGCCCATTTGCTGAGCTCGAAGTGATGGTGGAACGGCGCCATCTTGAACAACCGGTTGCGCGTGGTGCGGAAGACCGCGACCTGCAGCACCACCGAGGCCGTCTCGGCGACGAACAGCGCGCCGATGACGATCATGAGCAGTTCGGTGCGGGTGGTGATGGACAGGCCCGCCAGCAGGCCGCCCAGCGCGAGCGAGCCGGTGTCGCCCATGAAGATCTTGGCCGGTGCGGCGTTCCACCAGAGGAACCCGACGCAGGCCGCCGCGCCCGCCGCGCAGACCAGCGCGAGATCCAGCGGGTCGCGCACGTTGTAGCAACCGGTCTCCGGCTTGGTCTCGCAGGCGTGGTAGTACTGCCAGAACGTGATGATCACGTAGCCGCCGAGCACCAGGCTCATCGATCCGGCGGCCAGCCCGTCGAGTCCGTCGGTGAGGTTCACCGCGTTGGACCAGGCGACGACAACGAAGCAGACGAACACCAGGAACACGACCACGCCCATGGTCACGGTGCTGATGTCGCGCACGTAGGACAGGTGCCTGCTGGCGGGCGTCAGCCCGCTGCCGCCGCGGAACTGCAAGGCGAGGATGCCGAAGATCACGGCCGACGACAGCTGGCCGAGATACTTGCCCGCGGCGGTCAGGCCGAGGTTGCGCTGCTTGCGGATCTTGATGAAGTCGTCGACGAAACCCACCGCGCCCAGCGCCGTGGCCAGGCCGAGCACGAGCAACGCCGATGCCGACGGCCCGTCGGCGTCGTACCCGATGCCGATCAGGTGCGAGCCCAGGTATCCGGCCCACATGCCGACCAGGATGGCGACGCCGCCCATCGTCGGGGTGCCGCGCTTGGCCTGGTGGCTGGCGGGACCGTCGACCCGGATCTCCTGCCCGAAGCCCTGCTTGGCGAACAACCGGATCAGCAGCGGGGTGAGCAGGATCGAGACCGTCAGCGCGATCGCCGCGGCGAAGAGAATCTGTCTCATCCTGCTGCCTCCGTGTCCTGTCCCACCCCGTTGCTCACCGCGCCGCCGCGTGCGGCCACGGCGCTCGGGTCGGTCAGATGCTCGGCGACCTCCCACAGCCCGACCGACTTCGATGCCTTGACCAGCACCACGTCACCGGGGGCCACTTCCTGCTCCAGCAGCGCGATCGCCGACGCGATGTCCGGCACGATCACCGATTCCTCGCCCCACGACCCCTCCATCACCGCGCCCTGGTGCAGCGCGCGGGCGGGTCGGCCCGTGCCGACCACGACCACCCGGCTGACGTCCAGCCGCACCGCGAGCCGGCCGATGGCGTCGTGCTCGATGACGGATTCCTCGCCGAGCTCGCCCATCTCGCCGAGCACCGCCCAGCTGCGTCGCGGCGTCTCGGCCGCGCGCGCCATGCTCACCAGCGCTTTGAGCGCGGCGCGGACCGAGTCCGGATTGGCGTTGTAGGAGTCGTTGACGACGGTGATCCCGTCCGCGGTGGTGCGCACGTCCATCCGGCGGGCGGAGGCGGCGCGCGCGCCGGACAGCGCGACCACGACGGTGTCGAGGTCGGCGCCGCATTCCAGCGCGACCGCGATCGCCGACAGCGCGTTGCCCACGTGGTGCTCGCCGTGCACGGCCAGACGCACCTGGGCGCTGCCCGCGGGGGTGTGCACGGTGAACTCGGCCCTGGCCTGGTCGTCGAGCCTGATGTCGGTGGCACGCACGTCCGCGGTCGCGGCCTGCCCGACCGTCACCACCCGCGCCGCCGTGCGCGCGGCCATGGCGGCGACCTGGGGATCGTCGGCGTTGAGCACGGCCAGTCCGGTGGAAGGCAGCGCCTCCACCAGCTCGCCCTTGGTCTTGGCGATGGCCTCGCGGCTGCCGAACTCGCCGAGATGCGCGGTGCCGACGTTGAGCACGACGCCGATGCCAGGCGGCGCCACCTCGGCCAGCGCCGCGATGTGGCCCGGCCCGCGCGCGGACATCTCCAGCACCAGGAAACGGGTGCTCGCGTCGGCGCGCAACGCCGTCCACGGGTGGCCGAGTTCGTTGTTGAACGACCCCGGCGGCGCCACCACGGTGCCCAGCGGCGCGAGGACGGCCGCCAGCAGGTCCTTGGTGGAGGTCTTGCCGGACGAGCCGGTGACGCCGACGACGGTGAGCCCGCCCGCGGCGACGAGACGCGACACGCTGGCGCGGGCGAGCGCGGCGAGCGCGGCCAGCACGGCGGCGCCGGAACCGTCCGCGTCATGGCTGAGCGCGACCGAAGTCGACGGCACGGCGCCGCGGCCTGGCGTGACCACGATGGCAGGTACGCCGACCGGCCGCGCGGCCAGCACCGCCACCGCGCCGGCCGCGATCGCCGCGCCGGCGTAGTCGTGGCCGTCGGAGCGCTCGCCCGGCAGCGCCAGGAACAGATCGCCGGAACCGATTCGGCGCGAATCGAATTCCACCGCGCCGGTCACTCGCACCTCCGGGTCTGCGACGTCGTGCAGCGTGCCGCCGACGACGTCCGCGATCTCCCGCAGTGTCATCTCGATCATGAAACCGTCAAGTCCTCCGCGTGGTTACCTTGCGGACTGCGTCTTTCCAATGCGGCCGCGAGTACGTCGCGGTCGTCGAAGGGGTGCTTCACGCCCTGGATCTCCTGCCCTGCCTCATGTCCCTTGCCCGCGATCAGCACCACGTCGCCGGGGCGCGCCCAGGCCACCGCGGCGGCGATGGCTTCGGCGCGGTCGCCGATCTCCCGCACCTCACCGCGTTCGGCCTCCGCGACCTGGAGCGCACCGGAGCGTACGGCGGCGCGGATGGCCGCCGGATCTTCGGTGCGCGGGTTGTCGTCGGTGATGATCAGCAGGTCGGCGCCTCGTGCGCCCACCGCGCCCATCAGCGGCCGCTTCGCCGCGTCCCGGTCGCCACCGGCGCCGACCACCACCGCGAGCCGTCCCGCGGTGTCCGCCGCGAGATGTCCTCGCAGCGTGGCGATCACGGACTCCAGCGCAGCGGGCTTGTGCGCGTAGTCGACGATCGCCAGGAAGTCCTGTCCGCGCTCCACCCGCTGCATGCGGCCGGGCACGTCCACGGTCGCCAGCGCCGGGGCCGCCACCGAAGGCTCGACGCCCGCCGCGGCGCACACCGCCACCGCGAGCAGGCCGTTGGCGACGTTGTAGTGGCCGGGAAGCCGCAGGCGCACGGGGATCTCGCCCCGCGGACCCGCCGCGGTGAAGTCTTGTTCGCCGCCGTGCGCCGACACCGCGCCCGCGACGCTCCAGGCGGCGGTCCGGGTGGTCGACACGGTGACCGGGTCCGGCAGGCCCGCGGCCAGCCGCCGCCCCCACTCGTCGTCGACGCAGACCACGCTGGTGCGCGCCGCGACCGGCGAATCGGGTTCGAACAGTTTGCGTTTGGCGGCGAAGTAGTCGTCGAAGTCGGCGTGGAAGTCCAGGTGGTCCTGGGACAGGTTGGTGAACGCGCCCACCGCGAACCGCACGCCGTCCACCCGGCCCAGCGTCAGCGCGTGGCTGGACACCTCCATCACCACCGCGTCCACGCCCTGCTCGACCATCAGCGCGAACATCGCGTGCAACTGCGGCGCCTCCGGCGTGGTCAGCGCGCTCGGCACCCGCCTGCCGCCGATCCTGGTCTCGATGGTGCCGATCAGGGCGGTGGACAGCCCCGCGGCGGCCAGTCCCGCCTCGACCAGGTAGGAGGTCGTGGTCTTGCCCGAGGTGCCGGTGATCCCGACGATGCGCAGCCGCTCGGAGGGATTGCCGTAGATCGTGGCCGACAGCTCGCCGAGCACCGCTCTGGGGTTCTGGCGCACCAGCACGGGCACCTCGAGCGGACCGGCCAGCTCCGCGCCCGCCGCGTCGGTCAGCACCGCCACCGCGCCGCGGGCTACGGCGTCGCGCGCGAAACGCGCTCCGTGCGCGCGGGCGCCGGGCAGCGCGGCGAACAGGTCACCGGGCAGCACGGCGTCCGAGCGCTGCTCGATGCCGGTGACCGACACGTCACGCACAGCCGATTCGGGGCTCGTCACGGCCCCGATGGCGGCGGCCAGCGACGCCAGCGGCGTCGACGGCGAATGCTCTGGCCGCAATGCGCGTGGTTGACCGGACTGCACAGAAACCAGGCTCCTTTCGGGGGCGGCGATCGACGTGTCAGGTTACCGGCGACCGGTCACGGCGGGACCATGCGCCCCGTCGCAAAGCCGGGGAAGTCGCCCACCGCACCCTACGGGTTCGCTCGCCCGGCCCGGACCGCGCCACGCGGCACACGGACGCCATCGGCCCCCGACGCGGCGCGTACCGAGGGCCGCCCCGCGCCTCCGGCCCTCGAACACCGCACTCACCTGCTGTTTCCTCCGCATACATCCGTTCTCGCCGCTACCGCTCGCACGCCCGCGCAGCGGTCCGATCACCCTGCCTGCAAGACGAATTGCCGGGACGGCTGCGCGGAGGGCGGGATGCGGTCGCGCTGCAGCGCCCAGGACGCGATGTTGTGGAACAGCGGAGCGACCGAACCGCCACCGGAGCCATCCGAACTGCGGACGGGCGCGTCGAGCATGAGCCCGATCACGTACCGCGGGTTCTCCGCGGGCACCATGCCCGCGAACGTGATCCAGAACGACGACGTGGAATAGCACCGGCAATTGCGATCGACCTTCTGCGCGGTGCCGGTCTTGCCCGCCACCTGGTAACCCGTGATGGCCGCCGGCCACCCGGTGCCGTTCTGATTGGCGTTCATCGGGTCACGCTGCACGACCGCTTGGAACATCGTCCGCAAGGTGGCGGCGGTCTGCTTGCTCACCACCCGCACGCCGTCGGGCTGGGTCTCCTCGGTGCGGGTGCCGTCCGGCGCGATCTTCGCCCGGACGATCCGTGGTGGGATGCGGACGCCGTCGTTCGCGATGGCCTGGTACATCCCGGCCATCTGCAGCGTCGTCATCGAAAGCCCCTGACCGATGGGGAGATTGGCGAAAGTGCCGCCGGACCACTGATCGCGGTCCGGCATCAGGCCCGCGCTCTCGCCCGGCAGGCCGATGCCCGTGCGCTGCCCGAGCCCGAACCGGTGGGCCATGTCGGCGAAGCGGTCCTCGCCCACGCGCTGCGCGAGCATCAGCGTGCCCACATTGGATGACCTGCCGAAAATCCCGGTGGTCGTGTAGGGCTCGACGCCGTGCGACCACGCGTCGTGCACCGTGACACCCGCCATCTGGATGGCGCCGGGCACCTGGTGCACCTCGTCCGGATCGGTCAGGCCGTACTCGATGGCCGCGGCCGCCGTGACGATCTTGTTCACCGAGCCGGGCTCGAACACGTCCGTGACCGAAGGATTGCTCAGCTGGGCATTGGCCCATTTCTGCGGTCCCAGGTCGGGATTGAAGGTGTTGTCGTTGGCCATCGCCAGGACCTGCCCGGTCTTGGCGTCCAGGACGACGGCGGAGGCCGAACCCGCGCCGGAGACGTCTTTGGCCTGCTGCACCTGCTGCTGCACGTAGTACTGCAGATCGGAATCCAGGGTGAGTTCCACCGTCGATCCGTTGACGGCCGGCTGCTCGTCACGCCAGCTGCCGGGGATGACCGCGCCGTCGGAGCCGCGGTCGTAGGTGTGCGATCCGTCGGTACCGGCCAGCACCGAGTCCAGCGACGACTCCAGCCCGATCTGCCCGTGGCCGTCCCAGCCGACGGCGCCGACGACATTCGCCGCCAGCGACCCGCCGGGATACACCCGGGGGAACTGCTGATCGCTGCCCACTTGCGGGTACTTCTCGGTGATCTCGTCCGCGACGCGGGGATCCACATTCTGGGCCAGGAACACGAATTGCTCGTCACTGTTCAACTTGGCGAGCAGGTCCGCTTCCGCGGGCGCGTCCTTGCCGAGCTTCTCGTGGATGGTGCGCGCGATGTCGCGCAGCCGCTGGTCCGGATCGGGCGCCTTGTCGTTCTCGGCCTTGGCGTCGGCCAGCTCCTTGCGGACGGCGACCGGCCGGAAATGCAGTTTCTTCGCCGACACGGTGAAGGCCAGCGCCTTGCCGTAGCGGTCGGTGATCGGCCCGCGAGTGGCCGGATCGGGCTGATGGGTGGTGCGCTGGCTGGCCGCCTGTGCCGACAGTCCCGGCGCCGCGACGCTCTGCACCCACAGCAGTTGCAGCGCGACGACGGCGAGCGCGACGAACATGACCACCCGTCCGACGCCGAGGCGTAACCGAAGCGGACCGTCCGGGACAGCCGAGCGGGGAGCCCGCGCGCCCGCCGTGCGGGGCGCCGACGACCCGCGCCGCGGACGCGGCGCGGGCCTGGGATGGGTCACTGCGGCACTCCGTCGGGCGCCGCCTCCGGCGCCTGCGCGGCTTCCTGCTGCGGCGCCGGTTCCGCCGGCGGCTGCGGCGCGGCGGCCCGCGGCGCGGCCGACGGTCCTGGCAGCGGCGGATTGATCGCTGGGGTCGGGGTCGGGCTCGCCGGCGTGGGTACCGCGTTGACCTGCGCGTTGTTCTGTGCTGCCTGGTTCGGCTGACCCGGCGCCGGAGCACCGGGCGTGGTGGTGACCGGCACCACCCGCTCCCCGCGCGGCGACCGCGCGGACGGCGAGGCGTTCAGCGGCGGCACCGGGGTGCCCTCCGCCGGGACCGGCTTGCCGATCACCGTGACCGAGCCGTCCGGGCCGACCAGCAGGCGAGCCGGGTCCTTGGCGGGGATCATGCCCAGCTCCCGCGCCCGCAGGGCCAGCTCGGGCGCCGAATCGGCGACCTCGACCTCACGCTGCAGGGCGGCGCGCTCGTCGGCCAGCCGCCGGTTCGTCGCTCGCGCGTCGCCGAGCTGATAGCTGTCCTCGGCGGCCCTGGTGGTCAACAGCAAGGTCAGCGCGAGACCGCACCCGAGCAGGGCGATGATCGCCGTGACGAACGGGATGCGCGCCGCCATCGCCGAGCGCCGCACGGCGGGCAGAATCGCGCTGTCCGAACCGCTTTCGCGCATGCGCCGCCGCGCGTAGGCGCGCTGCGCCGCGCCCGACTTCACCCGCTCGGCGTCCTGGACCCGCCGGGCGACCCGGCCCGGCGCTTCGACGGTCCTCGTCCGCACGCTCATGAATTCCCCTCCTCCGTCCTCCGGGGACGCCGGGCGGGCACAGCGCTGCGCTGTCTCATCCGGCCTCCGCCACCGCTGCGGGACATCCGCACCCGGTCGGCGCGCCGCGGGCACTGCTCGCTCACCGCGCCTCCTGGATCCGCTCGGCGGCGCGCATCCGCACCGGAGCCGCCCGCGGGTTGTCTTCGATCTCCTGCTCGGTCGCTTTCTCCGCGCCACGGGTCAGCATCCGGAACTCCGGTCCCATACCGGGGAGCTCGACCGGCAGGTCCACCGGCGTCCTGGACGCGGTGTGGGCGGTGAGCTCGTGCTTGACCACCTTGTCCTCCAGCGATTGGTAGGACATGACGACGATGCGGCCGCCCACACGCAGCGCGGCGAGCGCGGCGGGCAGCGCGGCCCGCAGGGAGTCGAGTTCTCCGTTGACCTCCACCCGCAGCGCTTGGAACGTGCGCTTGGCCGGGTGCCCTCCGGTGCGGCGCGTGGCCGCGGGAATCGTCGCGTACAGCAGCTCCACCAGCTCGGCGCTGGTGCGGAACGGTTTGCTCTGGCGACGGCGGATCACCTCGGCGGCGATCCGGCTCGCGAAACGTTCCTCGCCATAGGTCCGCAGCACCCTGGTGAGGTCGCCGTGGCTGTAGGTGTTGAGCACGTCGGCGGCGGTGGGTCCGGTGGTGGGGTCCATCCGCATGTCGAGCGGGGCGTCGACGGAATAGGCGAAGCCGCGGTCGGCCTCGTCCAACTGCATGGAGGAGACGCCCAGGTCCATCAGGATCGCCGACACCGAACCGGTGGCGGGCAGCCCCGCCTCCGCCAGCGCGTCGGCGATGCCGTCATAGCGGGTGTGCACCAACGTGATTCGATCCGCGAACGGCGCGAGCCGCTCACCGGCCAGCTTCAGGGCGGTGGTGTCGCGGTCGAGCCCGACGAGACGGACGCCGGGGTAGGCGCTCAGGAAGTGCTCGGCGTGACCGCCGAGGCCGAGTGTCGCGTCCACGTAGACCGCGCCCGGCTCGGCAAGGGCCGGTCCGAGCAGCGCGTCGGCTCGCTCCAGCAGAACCGGAACATGGCGGGGACCGCGCTGTTCACGGTTCACCTAGACCTCCCGGAGTCTGCCTCGCGTCGTCGCGCACCGCACACGGGTCGCCTTGATACACAGTGCTTTCTATACGGATACGAATGCCCCGTGGTCTCTGACCGAACTTCGGCACCTGGCGTCGGGGAAGTACGTCAGGGTCCGCGTCCGGGCAGAGACCGCGTGGCACTCGTGCGCCCGCGGCTAGAAGATTCCGCCCAGCGACTCGTCTCTGGCTTGCGAGAAGTCCTCCTCGTGCTCGGCGAGGTAGGACTCCCACGCCTGCTTGTCCCATATCTCCAGGAAGTCGACCGAACCGATCACCACGCAATCCTTTTGCAGGTTGGCGTAGCGACGATGGTCGGCGGACAACACGATCCGGCCCTGCGCGTCCGGACGTTGCTCGTCCGTTCCGGCCGCGAGTGCCCGGACGAACGCACGGGCCTGCGGATTGGTTCGAGACGCGGCCGCGGCTCGCCGGGCGAGCGCGGTGAACTCATCTTTCGGGTACACGGCAAGGCTGTGGTCCTGCCCCTTCGTGACCATCAACCCTCCCGCCAGATCGTCTCGAAACTTCGCAGGCAACGTGAGTCGCCCCTTGTCGTCCAAGCGAGGTGTGTAGGTACCGAGAAACATCCCGATACCTCCCTAGTCGATCACCTCGATGGTCGGCCCTTCGGTACTGCGCGCTCCACATTACCCCACTTTCCCCCACTTTCAATCGAAACAGGCGGTGATCTGGCTCCCGACTCAGACGATTCCGCAGGTCATGTCAGCTATCACCGGCGTGGAGAACTTTCGCGAGTTCTGCCGACACGCGCCGACCCAGGTGACAAACGCCCGAAAACACCCAGCAAACGTGCTGGTGCGGCACCGGAGGGGGCGAAGTGGGGGAAGTTCGTGGGGAGGTGTGGAGGAAGGGGGAAGACCTCTCCGAAGATCATCCGACACGTGACCGGCCACACACGCGAACCGGCGACGCCGCACCATCGCGGTGCGGCGTCGCCGGTCGTGCTGAAGTTGTCAGGCTACGGGCGAGCTACTCCTGCTCGAACCGCCGCCGGAAGCGATCCTCCATACGCTCGGAGAACCCGCCGGCCTTGCGCTGGCGCCCTCGCCCGCCGCCGGCGGATGCCTGCCCGCCGGGCCGATCGTTCTTCGCGATGCTCTTGGAGGTGCCGAGCAGCAGGAGCACGCCCGCGCCGAACATCACGATGAAACCGATCAGGCTGATGATCGGGAAGCCGCCGGGCTTCACGGGCGCGGCGATGCCCGCGACGAGGAGGAAGAGGCCGAGGACGAACAACGCCGCGGCCTGGAGTCTGCGACGACTCGAGGTCGAACGTAGCCGTCCGCCGCGGACGGACGAGGCGAACTTGGGATCCTCAGCATAGAGAGCGCTCTCGATTTGTTCGAGCATGCGCTGCTCGTGCTCGGAGAGTGGCACGGTACCTCCCCCGGCACTAGGACGTGGCTGTCGCCTCCGGGTAGACGACAGATAGCCGACCTTGGCGGCCATCTGTCACCAATGATACGAGTTCGATCAGGGCCAGACCACCTTATGCACACAGTCGGACGCAGTCCGTCCTTTCCCCGCGCACGGCCGCAGCGAAGGCGGAGGTACGCACAACAAGCACCGCCGGACGCAGTCCGTCCCCAACCCGCGCACGGCCGCAGCGAAGGCGGAGGTACGCACAACAAGCACCGCCGGACGCAGTCCGTCCTTTGCCCGCGCACGGCCGCAGCGAAGGCGGAGGTACGCCTAGGCCGTCATACCGCCGGTGACTCCAGGGGCCGGGCGCAGCCGGGCCGATGTGGCGAGGAGGTCTTCCACGTCGTGGAGGAATGCCGCCACCCGGGAAGAGAACTCGTCCGCCTCGTGTTCGTCCACATTCCGGTCCAGCCCCGCCTCCAGCGCCGCGCGGATCTCCGAGCGGGCGCTGAAGTAGTCGGCCCACATCACGAATTCCGGCGCGGCGCGCTGCATCAGCACCCACGCGTTGCGCGAGCGCGCCCTCGGCGCGGCATCGGCGCCCGTGAGCGCGATCACCGCGCCCGCCCCGCGCAGCGCCGCCAGGTAGGCGGTGCGGAACCGCTCCCGCGGATCCCGTTCCCCCGCCGCCTGCATGAGCAACCCGTCCGCGCGCTCCAGCAGCTTGCCGGCCCGGCCGGGCCCGCCCGGATGTTCCACTCGACCAGACATCGCCGTCCCTCCACCCTCGCGTACCTTGGCCCATAGGGCGCAGGAGGCGGCGTGCCCCACCGCTTTCCAGCACCGCCCGGACCGAACAGGCATTCGAACGTTTGAATTGAGCTTCAATATAGAGACGCCCACCGACAAACTTCCGCGTCCGCGCGACCGACGAGAGCCATGACCGCCGTCAAGCCCAATCACACTCCCGCACCCGCCGTCGTCGATCTCTCGGTGGCGGCGCTGCGCTCCCGGCTGCACGACGCGCTGTCGGTCTACGTGGCCGCCATGGACTACCCGCGCGGGACCGAGAACCACCGCGCGCCGATGTGGACCGAGCACACCACCCGGCCCGGCTGGCAGGCGGTCGCCGCGGTGCTGCCCGACGACTCCGGCCGGATCGATCTGCGGCGCGCGCCGATCGTGGCGATCGCCTACGGCTATCGCGGCGCCGCGCACCAGTGGTGGCACCAGCAGGTGCACAGCGGCATGCGGCGCTCGGGCTGGCCGGAACATTCCGCGCGCGAGTTGCTCTCGGACTACTTCGAGCTCACCGAGCTGCACGTGCATCCGGCCGCGCAGGGCCGCGGCATCGGCGGCACGCTGCTGGAACGGCTGCTGCGCGACCGTACCGAGCGCGCGGTGCTGCTGTCGACGCCGGAGGTCGCCGAGGAGGACAACCGGGCCTGGCGGTTGTATCGCAGGCAGGGATTCACCGACGTGGTCCGGAATTTCGTCTTCGCGGGCGACAACCGGCCGTTCGCGATTCTCGGCAGGCGGCTGCCGCTGTGAGGATCACGTGACGGCTGTCGTCGTCGGCTCGGGTCACAACGCCTTGGTGGCCGCCTGCTACCTCGCCCGCGCCGGGCACGAGGTCGAAGTACTCGAGCGGGACGACGTCTTCGGCGGAGCGGTCTCGACGGTCGAACGGTTCCCCGGTCACCGGGTCGATCGCGGCTCGTCGGCGCACATCATGATCCGCCACACCGGCATCGTCGACGACCTGGAACTCGACCGTTTCGGCCTGCGGTACATCGACTGCGACCCATGGGGATTCACCCCGGCGCACACCGGCCGCCCCGCCATCGTCTTCCATCGCGACCTGGATGCCACCTGCGCCTCCATCGCGGCGGCCTGCGGCAGGCGGGACGCGGAGGCCTACCGCCGGTTCGTCCGGGTGTGGGGTCCGCGCAGCGCCAGGGTGATGCGGGCGTTCGGCGGCGCGCCGACGCCGGGCAGGCTGGTGCGGTCGTTCTGGGGACTGGACGCGAACAGCGGCGGCAGCGCGCTGTCGCGGGAATTCCTGCAATCCGGCGACGCCCTGCTGGACTCGTTCTTCGAGGACGAACGGCTGAAGGCGGCGCTGGCCTGGTTCGGCGCGCAATCCGGGCCGCCGATGTCGGAGCCGGGCACGGCGCCGATGGCCGGCTTCGCCGCGCTCATGCACACGCTGCCGCCGGGTCGCGCGGTCGGCGGCAGCGGAGCGCTGACCACCGCGCTGGTGGCACGGCTGCGATCCGACGGCGGGGTGGTCAGCGCGGGCGACGCGGTGTCCGCCCTGCGTCGTGACGGAGACCGCTGGCTGGTGCGCACCGCGTCGGGCCGAGAGTTGCGCGCCGGCATCGTGATCGCCGGTTGCCACGTGCTGACCACCCTGGACCTGCTGCGCGCCGGTGGCTTCGACGGCGCGGTGCTCGACGACTGGCGCGGGCGCATCCGCGTGGGCCCCGGGATCGGGATGGTGGTGCGGGCCGCGACCTCGGCGCTGCCCCGCTACCCCGGCAGCCCGATCGAGCACTCCTCCCGCGGCCTGCAGTTCCTGGTGTCCGATCGTGCGCAGTTGCGGCGCGCCCACGGAGCGGCGCTGGCGGGTGACCTTCCGCCGCGGCCGGTCGTGCTCGCGATGAGCTTCAGCGCCGTCGACCCGACGATCGCGCCGCCCGGCGAGCACCAGTTGTCGCTGTGGGCGCAGTGGCACCCGTACCGGCCCTCCGGCGCGGACTGGGCCGACCTCGCGCAGCGGGAAGGCGACCGGATCATCGCCGAAGTCGACTCCTACGCGCCCGGCTTCGCGGCGACCGTGCTGCGCACGCACGTGCAGACGCCGGTGGACCTGGAGCGCGAACTCGGGCTCATCGGCGGCAACGTGATGCACGTGGAGATGTCGCTGGACCAGATGATGCTGTGGCGTCCGCTGCCCGAGCTGGCGGGGCAGCGGGTGCCCGGCGCGCCGGGGTTGTATCTGACGGGCGCGTCGACCCATCCCGGTGGCGGCGTCTCCGGCGCCAGCGGGCGCACGGCCGCCGCCCTCGCGCTGCGCGACCTGAACCGGCCGAGGTTGCCGCGGTGGCTGCGGCGATGACTGACTCGGGCTACTCGCCGCGCGTGGCGCCCACCGGGTCCGCGCCCACGCGGGAAGACCCAACGGCTCGGTCGGCCGGCTTGCTGCTGCCACTCGCCCTGGTCGCCATGACGATCGTCGCGCAGATCGGTTACCCGCTGACGGCGGGTGCCGCGCGTGACCGCGTCACCATCGCGGTCGTACTGCTGTCCGCCGCCGCCGCGCTGGCGCACGCGACCGCGACAAGGGGGTTGCGCTATGCCGTCGGTTTCCTGGTGGTCGTCTCCGGCATCGGCCTCACCGCCGAGGTGATCGGCACCGCGACCGGCATACCGTTCGGCTGCTACGAGTACGCGACCGACCGGCTCGGGCCGGCCCTGCTCGAGGTGCCGCTGCTGGTCCCGCTGGCCTGGACCGGCGGGATGTATCCGGTGTGGGTGGTGGCCGGGTTGCTGTCGCGGCGAACGGCGGTGCGAGTCGCGGCGACGGCGGTGGGCGCGGTGGGCTGGGATCTGTTCCTGGATCCGCAGATGGTGACCGACGGGCAGTGGACCTGGTGCGACACCCGATCCGGGCTGCCCGGACTGGACCTGATTCCGGTCACCAACTACCTGGGCTGGTTCGGCGTCGCGCTGGTGATGGGCTGCTTGCTGGCGGTCTGGGAGCGAGCGGCGCCGGATCCGGTACGGATGCGGCCTGGTGGCCGCGCGGTCGCGGTCCCGGTGGCCTTCTTCCTGTGGACCTGGCTCGGGTCGGCGCTGGCGCACGCGGCGTTCCTCGGTCTCGCGCCGTCGGCCGGATACGGTTTCGCCGGCATGGGGATGCTCGGCGTTCCCCTGCTCGTCGCGCTGGCTCGCGCGCGGCGCTGACCCGGCGCGCCGACGCGCGCTGCGACTGGCGCGTTTCATTCCGGGCGGATGGCCTGGCACGATGTCACCCGTGCAGCCGAGTCCCGTCACCACGAAGCTCGATTCCCCGGATCTCCCGCAGCGACGGGTCCCACGCCGCGGTGTGCGTGCCGCTTCGGTCGTCCTGCTCGCGGCGATGCTGGTCCCGCTGCTCGCCGGCTGCCTGCGGGTGCAGGTGTCGATGGGAGTCTCGTCCAACGACCGGGTGTCCGGACGGATCGTCGCCGCCGTGGTGCCCGCCGACGCCGGGGACAAGGGCCCGCAGCTGAAGGCGCCGGAGACGCTGGCCGCCAAGGTGCGGGTGGAGCCGTACGCCCAGGACGGGTACACCGGCAGCCAGGTCTTCTTCGAGGATCTGTCCTTCGGCGAGGTGCAGCAGCTCGGCCAGCTGTCCGAGCAGACCCAGGGCATGTTCCAGTTGCAGTTCCAGCGCACCGGCGACCTGGTCAGCCTGACCGGGCGAGTCGATCTGAAATCGGTTCCGCCGCACGGGTCGGACGTGCAGTTCACCATCGCGTTCCCGGCCCGCGTCGCCAAGACCAACGGCAGCCGCGAAGGCGACAACGTCGTGTCCTGGAAGCTGCCGCCCGGCGATGTCTCCACGCTGCGCGCCGAGGTCAGCTACGCCGACCCCAACACCCGCTCGTTCGCGGGCTGGGCCGGCATCGCAGGCGGCATCACCCTCGCGGTGGCCGCCATCGTGGCCGCCATGGCGTACATGGACCGCAACCCCGCCGCGCCCGGCGCGCCGGAAGTCGGCTTCTCCCTGAGCCGCTGGTGGCGGTCGGTGACGCAGAATCGCTGAGCGACAGGTCGGTGCGCCGGGATAGCGTGGCCCGCATGGTGAGGATCCTGCCTTCCTGCGCCACCGCGGTGGCGGCGCTCGGCGCGGGCATCGCGCTGTACAACCGGGTCACCGTGCGGCGGTTGACGACCACCCCGACGACGGTGATCGAACCGGTCACCGTCTGTATCCCGGCGCGTGACGAGGCCGACCGGCTACCCGAGCTGATCGGCGACCTGCGCGCCCAGATCGGCGTGCCGCGCATGGCGGTGCGCATTCTCGACGACGCTTCCACCGACGACACCGGCGCCGCCGCCCGCGCGGCCATCGACGGCGATCCGCGTTTCACGCTGCTGCGCAGCGAGTCCCATCCGGTTCCCGGCTGGACGGGAAAGGCAGCCGCCTGCGTCCGGCTGGCCGAGGAAGTGTCGACGCCGGTGCTGATCTTCTTGGACGCCGACGTGCGCCTGGCCCCGACGGCGCTGGCGGCGGCGGTCGGGGCGCTGCGCGGTCGGGGCGCCGCGCTGGTCTCGCCGTGGCCCCTGCAAGTCGCCGGTTCGGCGGCGGAGGCCGTGGTGCAGCCCCTGCTGTGCTGGTCGTGGGCCTCGACGCTGCCGATCACCGCGGCCGACCGGAGCCTGCGGCCCGCCACGGCGGTGGCCTGCGGCCAGTTCCTCGTGTTCGACAACGCCGCCTACCGGTCGGTGGGCGGTCACGCGGCGGTGGCCGGGAGCGTCACCGAGGACCTCGATATCGCCCGTGCGCTGCGGCGAGCCGGTCACTCGACGGTTCTGGTGGCCGCGGGAGCGTCGGCCCGCACCAGGATGTATCGCGGCGCCGCGGAATTGGACGCGGGCTACACCCGCTGGCTCTGGTCGGCCTACGACGGCACGATCGCTGGCGGTGCGGCGGTGGGACTGATTGCCGCCTTTGCCTATTGGGCGCCGCCCGCGATGGCGGTGTTCGGCCGTGGAGCGACCCGAACGACCGGATCGATCGGCTGGCTCGCCGCCGTCGCCGGGCGGCTGCTGGCCCGTTCGACCGAGACCGGCGGCCCGCTGCGGCCATCTGACCTGCCGGCCGCCGTCGCGCACCCGGTGTCGGTGGCGGCGTATCTGCTGCTGTGGGCGCGGTCGCACCGGGCCCGTCGCCGCGGCACGGCGCGCTGGAAAGGTCGCTCGCTTCCCTGATCGCGCCGAGCCGCGGCCGCAACCTCACGGCACCGGCGTGATTCCGACGGTCGGCAGGAAGACGCAGGACTTGGCGCCGTTCTGCACCGAGCCGAAGACCGCGGCGAGCACGGTTCCCTTGCCGGTGTCCACCGGAACGGCACGCACCCCGCCCATCGGGAGCGACGCGACGAGGAAGTCGCGGATCGCCTGCTCGGCGGCTGGTCGCAGGTCGGCGGGAACGGCCGCGGGGATCATCGAGCGGGCGACCTCGGGCAACGGTCCCATGGCGGCCGTGCCGCCGCGGCCGGTGTTCAGATTGAGCCAGGCCACTTGCATGCCTCCGGTATTCGGACCGTCCGGCCCGAGGCCGTAGGGCACGAAGGTGAACATGGCTTGCCCGGCCTTGACGGCGCTGAGATCCTGGCCGGGAATCTGGACGGTGTTCTTCGGCCACGGCCCCGGGATGGCGCCTGCCACGGCGGGCGCCAGCCCGGCCGTGGTGTTGTCGAGGCAGAACGCCGACGCGCTGGGGTAGGCGAACGGCTGGATGCCGAGCGCGCGCAGCGCGTCGAGCGCGGCTTGATACGCGCCGAACAGGTCACCGGGAGCGGCGATCGGCACGGAGTCCTCGGCGGATGCGGGAAGCGTTACGTCCGGAGCCGCGAACGCGGCGGCGGGCCCGGAGAACACGAGGGCCATCGAACTGGTCGCGACAGCGGACAACTGGGTCAGACGGCGCAATATGGTCACGAAACCTCCTCATCGGCGGAACGATCGAGGGGGACAGTACTCCGGCAAACGCATTCATCAGCCGGGATTCCACACAGCAATTTCGTGGCGAGTCCTGTTTGCCCGGAACGGACCTCAGCGTCGCACACCGGCGTTCCCCAGCCTCGGTGATACCCGTATGCTGCATCGGACCGGCATCGTCCCGCAGCGCCTGTCCTGCACCGGCGAACTCACCGCGCCCTCGATCGAGCAGCGCACGCCTGGTTACTACAAGGATCCGATGCACGCGCGTGGGCAAGGTCTACGCTCACGGTGATTACTTCTCTTGTTCCATGCTTCCCTTGCTGGGCATCATGATTCGGCTCGCCCCTGACACCCGTTGACAGGGGGTCGGCGCCAACCATCCAGAGCGACCGAGAGACCTGGCTCGTCGACGTCGCAGCAACCCCCCGGTCACCGGGTGCGGGTGCTTCCGCCGGGACCGATGGAGGAACCGAAGTGATCATCGAGGACCCGTCATGAGCGCGTCCACCGCGCCGGACGCCGCCCCCGAGGCCGCCGCGCCGAACGAACCGGACCCGACCCGCACGCCCGCCCCTGTCGCGAGCGCCGCGACGCCTACCGTCGCGAAGACCCGGCATCCGTGGCGCTGGGTGGTCAGCGCCGTCGCCCTGATCGTGCTCGCCCAGTTCGTGCACGGCCTGGCCACCAACCCCGGCTGGGACTGGCCGACGTTCGCGCGGTACATCACGGCGAAGTCGGTGCTGTCGGCGCTGCGGGTCACCCTGGAGCTGACCGCATGGGGCACGGCGCTGGGCTTTCTGCTCGGCACCGCCCTCGCGATCGCCCGGCTGTCGAACAACCCGGTGCTGCGGGTGATCTCGTGGGTCTACATCTGGGCGTTCCGCTCGATCCCGCTGATCGTGCAGTTGCTGTTCTGGTTCAACATCGCCTACCTGTACCAGACCCTTTCAGTCGGCATCCCGTTCGGGCCCGCGCTGTTCACCTTCGAGGTGAACGGGGTGATCAGCGGTTTCACCGCCGCCGTTATCGGCTTGGCGCTGCATCAGGCGGCCTATTCGGCGGAGATCATCCGGGCCGGGTTCATCGCGGTGGACGCGGGTCAGCTGGAAGCCGCGGCTGCGCTCGGGATTCCGCGGCTGCGGCAGTTCCGCACGGTGGTCATGCCGCAGGCGATGCGCTCGATCCTGCCGAACGCGACCAACGAGGTGATCAGCCTGTTCAAGGGCACCTCGATCGTGTCGGTCATGGCGATCGCCGAACTGTTCTACCAGGTCCAGGTGATCTACGGGCGCAACGGCCGGGTGGTGCCGCTGCTGATGGTCGCGACCGTCTGGTACATCGTGCTCACCACCGTGCTGTCGGTGGCGCAGTACTACATCGAACGCCACTACGCCAAGGGCGCGCACCGCACGCCGCCGCCGACGCCGCTGCGACGCGCGTGGCGGAAGCTGCGCGAGGTCGCCGAGGCCGGTCCCGCCGCACCGCGCGGAGCGACCCGATGAGCGCCGCACCCGCCGTGCAGGTCCGCGGCCTGCGGAAGTCCTTCGGCTCGCACGAGGTGCTGCGCGGCATCGATCTCACCGTGCGCTCCGGCGAGGTGGTGGCCGTGATCGGCCCGTCCGGGTCCGGCAAGTCCACCCTGCTGCGCGTGGTCAACCATCTGGAGACGCTGGACGCGGGCACCGTGCACATCGACGGCGAGCTGATCGGATACCGGCTGCGCCGCGATCGCCTGCACGCCCTGCCCGACCACGCGGTGCGCAAGCAGCGCTCCCGGATCGGCTTCGTCTTCCAGCAGTTCAATCTGTTCCCGCACCTGACCGTGCTCGACAACGTCACGCTGGCGCCGCTGTCGGCGCAGCGGCGCGACCGGACCGAGGTGGAGCGCGAGGCGCGCCTGCTGCTGGACCGGGTCGGCATCGGACACCTGGCCGACGCGTATCCGCGCAGGCTGTCGGGCGGGCAGCAGCAGCGAGTGGCGATCGCCCGCGCGCTGGCGCTGCGCCCGCGGGTGATCCTGTTCGACGAGCCGACCTCCGCGCTCGACCCGGAACTGGTCGGCGAGGTGCTCGACGTGATCCGCGATCTGGCGCACGGCGGCACCGCGCTGGTGATCGTCACCCACGAGATCGGTTTCGCCCGTGAGGTCGCCGACACCGTGGTGTTCCTCGACGAGGGCGTCATCGTCGAGCAGGGCCCGCCCTCGGCCGTCCTCGACCATCCCGAACACCCGCGCACCCGCGCGTTCCTTTCCCGAGTCCGTTGACGAACAGGTTTCCGATGAAGTTCTCCGCCCTGGTCACCGTCGCCGCCACCACGGTCGCGCTGCTGGCCACCGGCTGCACCGAACCCGAGGCGGACAACGCCGCGCAGCCCGCCGGTTCGATCACCTTCGACCTCTCCCCCGCCCAATCCGGCCGGATCAGGGTGGCCAAGGTCGACGCCATCGCCGCCGAGGTGCCGAAGGCGATCCGCGACCGCGGCACGCTGGTGGTGACCGGCGCGGCCGGCGCGGCGCCGCCGCTGCGGTTCTACGCCACCGACGACAAGACGGTGGTCGGCTCGGAAGTCGACTTCGCCTCGCTGATCGCCGACATCCTCGGCCTGAAACTCGACGCGCAGGTGGCCGATTGGTCGCAGAACTTCGTGCGGGTGGACTCCGGCGAGGTGGACGCGTTCATCTCCAACGTCACCGTCACCGAGGAACGCAAGGAGAAGTACGACTTCGCGACCTACCGCAAGGACAACGTCGCGCTGGAGGTGCCGATCCAGAGCAAGCTCGACTACAAGGACCGCACGAGCCTGGCGGGCAAGCGGATCGGCGTCGGCAGCGGCACCAACCAGGAACAGCTGCTGGTCAAGTGGAACGAGCAGAACCGGGCCGAGGGACTGGCGCCGATCGACATCGCCTACTTCCAGCAGGTCACCGACTACTACCTGGCGCTGGCCTCGCAGCGGCTGGACGGCTACCTCGGACCGAACCCGACGGCGATCTACCACGCGGCCACCGCGAAACAGACCAGGATCGTCGGCACCTTCTCCGGTGCGGGCGAGGCGCTGCAAGGCGAGATCGCGGTGCTCACCAAGAAGGACAACGGGCTGATCACCGCCGTGCAGCACGCACTGGCCTACGCCATCGAGCACGGCGCCTATCAGCAGGTGATCGACCGTTGGGGCCTGCAGAGCGAGACGGTCACCGAATCGCGGATCAACCCGCCCGGCCTGCCGAAGAAGCGATGAGCCGATGGCGCGTCGCGCCCGAATGGCGCCGCCGCGTTCCCAGCAGGCCGTCGGCGACCGCCGACACCGACCCCGACCCCGGCGAGAAACTCGTCCGTCCCGAAGTATCTGGAGTTGCCCCGTGATCCGAACCCGTCACCGAATCGTCGCGCTGGCCGGCGCGCTCGCCACGGCCACCACCGTGGCCGCCTGCGGCAGTGATTCGGCCGCGCCCGGCGGCGACGCGGGCCCGCCCCAGCCGGGCGGCACGCTGCGCTACGGCCTGTCGCAGGCGCCGACCTGCTCGGATCCCGCCCAGGCAGGCACCAATCAGACGCTGTATGTCGCCCGGCAGATCGTGGATTCGCTGACCGACCAGGACCCGGCCACCGGCGAGCTGAAGCCGTGGCTGGCGCACAGCTGGGAGTCCAGCCCCGACGCGAAGGTCTTCACCTTCCATCTCGTCGACGGCGTCACCTTCAGCGACGGCACGCCGCTCACCGCGGAATCGGTGCGCAACACCTTCGATTCGGTCGTGAAGCTCGGCTCGGGCAAGGCGCCGCTGGGCAGCAGCTACCTCACCGGCTACGTCGGCACCACGGTCGTGGACCGGCTCACCGCCCGGGTCGAGTTCAGCAAGCCCAACGCGCCGTTCCTGCAGGCGTCCTCGACCGCCGCGCTCGGCATCCTCGCCGACGTGACCACCGCCAAGCCCGCCGAGCAGCGCTGCCTCGGCGACAACGTCGGCAGCGGGCCGTTCACCTACGCGGCCTACCGCCAGGACGCCGCGGTGACCCTGGCCAAACGAACCGGCTACCACTGGGGTTCGACGGTGTTCGCCCATCGCGGCGAGGCTTACCTGGACAAGATCGAGTTCACCGTGGTGCCCGAATCCGGTGTCCGCACCGGCAGTCTCGCCTCCGGACAGCTGGACGCGATCAGCGACGCGCTGCCGCAGGACGCGGCGCAGATCGAGGCGGCGGGCGGACGGGTGCTCAGCACCGCCAATCCGGGTGTGCCGTTCGGCTTGCAGCTCAACGTCACCCGGGGGCCGCTGCGCGATCCGGCGGTGCGCACCGCCCTGCTGCCCGCCATCGATCGCAAGCAATTGGTCGACACCGTGCTCGGCCCGCAGTTCAAGCCCGCCACCAGCACGCTGGCCAGCAGCACACCCGGCTACACCGACCTGTCCGCGCGCCTGGCCTACGACCCGGCGAAGACGCGCACCCTCCTGGATCAGGCCGGATGGCTGCCAGGGGCGGACGGCGTCCGGGCGAAGAACGGCGAGCGGTTGTCGTTCTCGGTGCTGTTCAGCCAGGTGTTCGCGGGCAACCAGGCGATCCTCGAACTGGTCCAGCAGCAGCTGCGGCAGGTCGGCGTCGAGCTGAAGCTGGATCTGGTGTCCACGGCGGAGGCGACCGCTCGGCAGGGCAGCAAGGACTTCGACGCCTTCTATGGCAACACCACCCGCGCCGACGGCGACATTCTGCGCACCACCTTCGGTCTCGACGGGCGCAATCTCAACGCGCGCGGTCCCATCCCCGCGTTGGACGACGTGCTGAACGGGCAGGTCAGCACCGTCGACACCGCGACACGCAACGGGCTCATCCGCGCCGCGCAGGAACAGGTGCTCGACGCCGGGTTGCAGCTGCCGACCGTCGAGCTGTCCCAGGCCATCGGAGCGAGCGGGAACACACGGGACCTGAAGTTCGAAGCCTCGGCCCGATTGCAGTTCTTCGACACCTGGCTGAGCGGACGATAGTCATGGCGCGCTATCTGGCCCTGCGGGCATTGCAGGCGATCTGGGTGCTGTGGGCGGCGTTCACGCTGTCGTTCGTGGTGCTGTATCTGCTGCCCGCCGACCCGGTCTCGATCGCGGCCGACGGCGGCGGCGCCGGCACGCCGGTGGACAAGGCCGCCATCGCCGAGCTGCAAGCTCGCTACGGGCTGGATCGGCCACTGTGGGAACAATATTCGACCGCGCTCGGGCACGCGGTGCGCGGCGACCTGGGGCATTCGATCGCGACCGGGCAGCCGGTCACCGGCGCGATCGGTGACGCGCTGCCCGCCACGCTCGAATTGGCCGGGACCGCACTGCTCTTCGCGGTCGTCGGCGGTGTCGCGCTGGCGTTCGCGGCGACGCAGAGCCGGCGGCCCTGGCTGCGCAACGCCTTGACCGCGCTGCCGTCGCTCGGCGTCTCGGTGCCGACCTTCTGGACCGGATTGCTGCTGTTGCAGGTGTTCTCGTTCCAATTGCGGCTGGCGCCCGCGTTCGGCGGGCACGGTTTCGCCGGCACGGTGCTGCCCGCGCTCACCTTGGCCCTGCCGATCGGCGCGGTCATCGCGCAGGTGCTCACCGCCGGGCTGGAGACGACCTGGCGTCAGCCGTTCGTCGACGTGGCCCTGGCCAAGGGCGGTTCGCGCTGGTGGGTGCGGCGCACGCACGTGCTGCGCCCGGCCAGCGTGCCCGCGTTCACCATCGCCGGGGTCCTGGTCGGCAACATGCTGGCCGGATCGGTGGTGGTGGAGACGGTCTTCGCCCGCCAGGGCGTCGGGCGGCTGACCCAGACCGCGGTGCTGGCGCAGGACATCCCGGTGGTGCAGGGCATCGTGCTGCTCACCTCGGTGGTGTTCGTCAGCGTGAATCTCGCGGTGGACCTGCTGTATCCGCTGCTCGACCCGCGTATCGCCGCCCGCTCCCGCAGGGTGCGCGGCGAGTCCGAGCAGACCGCCGCCGACACCGCCGAGGAGGCGATCGTTCGTGCCTGACCCTGCTCCCGTCCTTCCCATCGCCTGGCTCGTGCCCGGCGCACCGCTCGCCGAGGGGGTGCGGACTCGTGGTTGACGTCACCGAGGAACAGCGCAGAGCGGTGCTGCCCGGCCTGCGGCGACCGGTCGTGCGATGGAAGACGTTGCGCGGCAACGCCGGAGTGCTGGTCGCGGGCGCCGTCGCCCTGCTCGCCGTCGGGTGGGCGCTGGCGCCGTCGGTCTTCGCCGGTGGCGACCCGCTGACCGGCGTGCCCGCGCAGAAGTTGCAGAGCCCCAGCGCCCAGCACTGGTTCGGTACCGACAATCTCGGCCGCGATCTGTACACCCGGATGGTGCACGGCGCCGGTCTGTCGCTGACCGCCACCCTGGCCGCGGTGGGCATCGCGCTGATCGCCGGGTCACTGCTCGGGCTGCTGTCCGGCGCGATCGGCGGCGTGGTGGACGCGGTCGTCATGCGGGTGGTCGATGTGCTGCTGTCGGTGCCGTCGCTGCTGCTGTCGCTCGCGCTGGTCACCACGCTCGGCTTCGGCACCCGCAATGTGGCCGTCGCGGTGGGCATCTCGCTGGTGGCCAACTTCGCGCGCGTGATGCGATCGGAAGTGCTGCGGGTGCGCCGAGCGGTGTTCGTCGAGGCCGCCCACGCCGCGGGCGTGCGCTGGTACACGGTGCTGGCCAGGCACGTGCTGCCCAACTCCTACCAGCCCGTACTCGCGTTGGCCGCGGTGGAATTCGGCATGGCGGTGCTGGCCGTGTCGGCGCTGAGCTTCCTCGGCTACGGCGCGAAGCCGCCGACACCCGAGTGGGGCACGCTGATCTCCGAGGGACGCAACTATCTGGCGACCGCGTGGTGGATGACCACCCTGCCCGGTCTGGTCATCATCGCCGTCGTGCTCGCCGCCCAGCGCCTCGGACGCGCGATCGGGAAGGGGGAATCCGCGTGAGCGCCTCGGCATCTCCGCTGTTGCAGGTCGAGAACCTGCGGGTTCGTTATCGCTCCGACACCGGTCCGATCACCGCGCTCGACGGTGTGTCGCTCACCGTGGCCCGCGGCGAGGTGGTGGCGCTGGTCGGCGAGTCCGGCTCCGGCAAGTCCACGCTCGCCCACGCCGTGATCGGCTTGCTCGGTCCGAACGCCGAGCTCGCCGGGGGAACCGTGACCTTCGACGGCGCCGTGGTCGACACCGGTTCCGAACGGGCGCTGCGGCGGCTGCGGGGAGCGCGCGTCGGCTTCGTCCCGCAGGACCCAGGGCTGTCGCTCAACCCCGTCCGGCGGGTCGGCGCTCAGGTGGCCGAATCGCTGCTGGTGCACGGGCTGGCCGACCGCAAAGCGGCGCGAGCGCGGGCGATCGAGCTGCTGGCCGACGCCGGACTGGACCGGCCGCAGCTGCGGGCCGCCCAGTACCCGCACGAGCTGTCCGGCGGGCAGCGTCAGCGGGTGCTGATCGCCGCGGCGCTGGCCTGCGCACCGGAGCTGGTCATCGCCGACGAGCCGACCAGCGCGCTCGACGCGACCGTCGCGCGCCGGGTGCTGGATCGGCTCGCCGAGCAGATCGCGCAGCGCGGCACCGCGGTGCTGCTGATCACCCACGACCTGGCCGTCGCCGCCGAACGCGCGGACCGGCTGGTGGTGCTCAACGGCGGCGAGGTGGTGGAGAGCGGCGCCACCGCCGAACTGCTGGCCGCACCGCGCCACCCGTACACCAAGCGCCTGCTCGCCGCCTCGCCCAGTCTCGCTCCGGCCGGCGGCTACCGCGACCCCGAGCCGCGCGACGGCGAGCCGCTGCTGATCTTGCGCGACGTGCACAAGACCTTCCGGGCGCACGGGGGCGACAGCGTGACCGCGGTGGCGGGGGTCGGCTTCGAACTCGGTCGCGGCGAAACCCTCTCGCTGGTCGGTGAATCCGGATCGGGCAAGTCCACCACCGCGCGGATCGCGTTGCGGCTCACCGAACCGGACCGCGGCGAGGTCGTCTTCGACGGGCAACCGCTGTCGCGGGCACGCGGGTCGCGGCTGCGCGCGCTGCGCAAACGCTTCCAGGTGGTGTATCAGAATCCCTACGCGTCGTTGGATCCGCGCTGGCGGGTGGGCGCGATCATCGAGGAACCGTTGCGCGCGTTCGGGGTCGGCGACCGCGCGCAGCGCCGCGACCGCGTGGCGGAGCTGCTCGCGCAAGTCGCGCTCCCGGCCGGGTTCGCCCAGCGCAAGCCCGCCGAGCTGTCCGGAGGACAGCGCCAGCGCGTCGCCATCGCGCGGGCGCTCGCGCTGCATCCGGAGCTGCTGGTGCTCGACGAACCGGTGTCCGCGCTGGACGCCTCGGTGCAGGCGCAGATACTCGAACTGCTCGACCGGCTGCAGGCCGAGTTGTCGCTGAGCTACCTGTTCATCTCCCACGACTTGGCGGTGGTGCGCCGCATCAGCGATCACGTGGCGGTGCTGCGGCACGGTCGCATCGTCGAATCCGGCCGCACCGCGGAGATCTTCGGCGATCCGCGGCACGAGTACACCCGCGAGCTGTTGTCGGCCATCCCGGCGCCGGCCGTGGCGAAAGGCGTGCCCTGATGGCCCCTCCGACCTACCGCCACAGCCGCGTGCTGAACCGGCCCTGCTGGGCTCCGTGCCGCAGCCGCCCGGAACCCGTCCCGTCCTCCGCGATTACCCCTCCCCGCTCACCGGAGCCCACCAGCGGCCACAAGCCGAGCACGTGGTGGCACCGACCGAAAAGGATCGCCCTGATGGTGTACTACGCCTTCAACCGGAAACCCGCCGCCGACGCCGACCCCGCCGACGCGCCGGACGGTCCAGCCGCCACCTTCGACGCCGACCCGGCCCGCTGGTGGCGCACCCGGATGCGCGCCCCGCGTGCCGCCGGCACCTTCGGCAACGGGCGAGTGCACGCGGTCGCACCGGTCCGCGCCCCGCGGGACCGACGCGACGTCCGGTCCTCACCCCCGCTGGCCGCCGCACTGTGGCAGCAGGCGTTGTTCCTGGCACCCGATGTAGCCGCAGCGGGAACGCACCCGGCGCTGCGGCAGCAGATCGACCCGGAGGGCAGGGCCTGATGACCCATCGCCTCCAGCGCCGTCCCCCTCGCCCCACCGCCCACGAAGGAGTCCAAGCGTCATGACCACCAGCATCACCAGCGTTTTCCAGACCGAGTGGGCGCGCTGGCACCACGCGCGCGAAGACCAGCTGCGCGACCCGCTCGGCTTCCTCAGCCTGACCGGGCTGCACTGGCTCACCGACCGTCCCGAGCGGCTGCCGGGTGTCCCCGGCACCTGGTGGGTCACCGACGAGAAGGTGTTCATCACCGCCCAGCCGGCCGATCGGCTGGAGTACGACGGAATCGGCATCGCGGGCGTGCAGATCGTCACGCCCGCCGAAGGCGCGCCCGGACTGCACGTCCGCCAGGAGCGGCGGGTGCTCGAGGTGATCCGCCGCACGGGTCGCTACGCGGTCCGGGTGCACGACCCGGCCGCGCCCGCCCTGCTCACCTTCGACGGCATCCCGTCCTATCGACCGGACCCGCGCTGGGTGGTCTCCGGGCGATTCACACCGTTCGAGGAACCGCGGACCGTGGTCACGGGCGCGGTGGTCGAGGGCATCGAACACCAGCACAGCGCGGCGGGCACCATCGAATTCCGCATCGGCGCGGTGACCGAACGGGTCGTCGCGTTCGGCGACCGCGACGACCTGCGCGTGCTGTTCACCGACGCGACGAGCGGTGTGACCACCTACCCGGCCGCGCGTTCGCTGACCGTCGGCGCTCCCGGCCCGGACGGAACGGTCGTGCTTGACTTCAACCGCGCGGCGAATCTGCCCTGCGCCTTCACCGATTTCGCGACCTGCCCGGTGGCGCCCGCGCAGAACCGGCTGCGCGTGGCCATCGAAGCGGGCGAGCAGGATCCGCGGCAGGGGCGTGCGGCATGAGCGGGCACGTTCCCCTATCCATCCTCGACCTGTCCCCGATCAGCGCCGGCTCCACCGCGCAGCAGGCGCTGCGCAACACCGTCGATCTGGCCCAGCACGCCGAACAGTGGGGTTACCACCGGTACTGGCTGGCCGAACACCATTTCGTCTCGGTGGCCAGCTCATCCTCCATCACCCTGATCGGGTTGGTCGCCGCGGCCACCGAGCGCATCCGGGTGGGTTCGGCGGCCGTGCAGGTGGGTCATCACACCTCGGCCTCGATCGTTGAGGCCTTCGGCACGATCGACGCGCTGTACCCTGGCCGGCTCGACCTGGGACTGGGCCGGTCGGGTCATCGACGCAGCCAGTTCGGGGCCGAAGCCGGGCGGCACAAGGGCGGTAAACCGGTGGTGGACACCGTGACCGGGCGCACCGAGATCCGCGACGGCGTGGTCGTCCCGCCGCCGTTCGACCCGGGCCGCATCCTGGACCGGTCCAAGTTCGTCGCCTCGGTGGGCGCGCTGCAGCAGCGCGGCGCGCAGCCGCTCGACTTCGCCGAGCAGATCGGTGAGGTGCGCGCCCTGCTGGCGGGCAGCTTCGTCAGCCCAGAAGGCGTTGCGCTGCACGCCGTTCCGGGGGAGCACGCCCAGGTGCGGCTGTGGCTGTTCGGAAGCACCGCGGGCGAGAGCGCGGAGCTGGCCGGACGGCTGGGACTGCCGTTCGCCGCGGCATATCACGTCTCGCCGGGCACCGCGCTGGACGCGATCGAGGCGTATCGCGCGGCGTTCCGCCCGTCCGCCGACCTGGCCGAGCCGTATGTGGTGATCTCCGCCGACGCGGTGGTGGCCCCGGACGACGCGACCGCGCAGCGGCTGGCCGCCAGCTACGGGCATTGGGTCTACAGCATCCGCAGCGGCGCGGGCGCGGCCGAGTACCCCGACCCTGCGACCATCGCTCCGCTCACCGCGGAGCAGCGACGTCTGGTCGACGACCGCCTGGCCACCCAGTTCGTCGGCTCACCCGGCACCGTCGCGGAACGGCTCGACGCGCTGCAACGCGTCAGCGGGGCGGACGAATTGCTGGTCACCACGATCACCCATCGGCACGCCGACCGGCTGGAATCGTATCGGCTGCTCGCCGAGGCATGGGGGCTGCGCGCGGCCGTCGCGGCCTGAATACCGGTGCGCCCTGGTGCGGCGCCTGCAGACTTCGCGCTCCGTCGGTCGGCGTCCGGGCCCGCCGACCGTCGGTTCGTCCAGGCGCCCGTTCCCCCGGACAGCCGTTCGCGTCAGGCGCTGACCGGAGTGGCCGTGACGCCGTAACCGAGGTTGGTCAGCACCTCGCTGGTCGCCTTGGCGAAATTGAGCGTGATGAAGTGCAGGCAGGGCGCGCCCTCGTCGATCAGCCGCTGAGCGATCTCGGTGGCGATCTCGATGCCCGCCGCGCGCACCGCGGCGGCGTTCTCCTCGCCGCCGTCGCCCGCCGCCTTGCGCAGCCGGTCCAGCACGGCGGCGGGCAGCGGCCTGCCGCACAGCTCCTCGGCGCGCTGCACCGTGCGCAGCGACGTGATGGGCATCAGCTCCGGAATGATCGGCTTCGCGCCCTCGATCGGGTCGAGCGCAACGAGGCGATCGCGCAGGCGCAGGTAGTGCTCGACGTCGAAGAACATCTGGGTGATCGAATACTCCGCGCCCGCGCGCAGTTTCGCGGCCAGGAACGCGGTGTCGGTCGCCAGGTCCGGCGAACGGTGATGGCCCTGCGGGAAGGAGGCCACGCCGACGTGGAAATCGCCGAGGTCGCGCACGATGCGCACCAGTTCCTCGGCGTAGGAGACGCCCTCGGGATGCTTGTGCCACTCGCCGAGCGGATCACCGGGCGGGTCGCCGCGCAGCACCAGGATGTTGCGGATGCCGGAGTCGGCGTACGCGCCGACCAGCGAGCGCAGCTCGGCGACGCTGTGCTCCACCGCGGTCAGATGCGCCACCGGAAGCAGCGTGGTCTCCTGCGCCAGCTGCCCGGTCACGCGGACGGTGCGGTCGCGGGTGGAACCGCCCGCGCCGTAGGTCATCGACACGAACGCCGGGTGCATGCACTCGAACTGCCGCACAGCGCGCCACAGCCGCGCCTCGGCGGCGGCGTCACGGGGCGGATTGAACTCCACGGAGAACGGCACCGCGTGCCCCGCGTGCGCCCGCAGACTCTGTACGACCGACGGTGTGGCGGAGACGTTCGGGTGCGTCCGGGACGGCCGGCCAGGGGTCGAGCTGCCCCGCACGTTGTCGAAAGTCACCGGTTCAGTGTAGAGGTGGCCGGTGGCGGTCCTGTCGGGTCGCTCGCACGCCCCGCGTATTGTTCGCAGCGGGCGAGTTGTTCGCCACGCCGAGCGACACGCGCGACCGCCTCCCGCTCGGCCCCGAATCATCCGCAGCGCCGGGGCACCCTCCGCGACCCCGTGCGTCCACCGTCCGCACGACCTTGGAGGCTCCTCTGTCCGCCGCAACCGGTACCCAGAAGCCGCGTCCCGCGGTGCCGCAGCCGGGCACCCCCGCCTTTGTCACCGCCGTGGAAGACGCCCTGACCCGCTTCTTCGCCACTCGCCGCCCGGCGACCGAGCGCCTCGGCCCGGTCTTCGTCGAGGCCACCGACGCGCTCGAGCAGTTCGTGCTCCGCGGCGGGAAACGCACCAGGCCCGCGTTCGCGTGGACGGGGTGGCTCGGCGCGGGCGGCGATCCGCAGGCGCCCGACGCCGCCGCGGTGCTCACCGCCTGCTCGGCGCTCGAGCTCGTCCAGGCGTGCGCGCTGATCCACGACGACATCATCGACTCCTCCCGCACCCGCCGCCGCTTCCCCACCGTGCACGTCGACTTCGAGCAGCGCCACCGCGACCGCGGGTGGTCCGGCGATGCGGCGCACTTCGGCGTCAGCGTCGCCATCCTGGCCGGCGATCTGGCGCTGTCCTGGGCCGATGACATGGTGCACGCGTCCGGCCTCGCGCCCGCGGCGATCGCCCGGTTCGCTCCGGTGTGGGCCGACATGCGCACCGAGGTGCTCGGCGGCCAGTTGCTCGACATCAACGGCGAGGCCGGCGGCGACGAATCGGTCGAGGCCGCGCTGCGGATCAACCGGTACAAGACCGCCGCCTACACCGTCGAACGCCCGCTGCACCTCGGCGCCGCCATCGCCGCCGCCGACCAGGAACTGGTCGAGGCCTACCGCGAATTCGGCACCGCCATCGGGATCGCCTTCCAGCTGCGCGACGACCTGCTCGGCGTGTTCGGTGATCCCGCGGTCACCGGCAAGCCGTCCGGCGACGACCTGCGCGAGGGCAAGCGCACCGTGCTGCTGGCCGAGGCGCTGCGGCGCGCCGACGCCGGCGATCCGGCCGCGGCCGCGCTGCTGCGCGCGAGCATCGGCACCGATCTGAGCGCCGAGCAGGTGCAGCGGCTGCGCGCGCTGCTGGTCGAACTCGGAGCGGTCGACGAGGTGGAGCACCGGATCGCCGAACTCACCGACACCGGCCTGGCGGCCATCGAGGCCAGCTCGGCGACGACCGCGGCCAAGGAACGACTGCGCGCGATGGCGCTGGCCGCCACCAAGCGCGCCGCGTGACCAAGGAGACTCGGATGAGAACCGTCGCGGGACCGACCGATCGCGTCGTGGTGGTCGGCGCTGGACTGGCCGGGCTGTCGGCCGCCCTGTATCTGACCGGCGCGGGTCATCGGGTGACGCTGCTCGAGCGAGCCGACCACCCCGGCGGCCGGGTCGGGCGCTACCTGGGCGCCGACTACGAGATCGACTCCGGCGCCACCGTCCTGACGCTGCCCGAGCTGATCACCGACGCGCTCGCCGCCGTCGGCCGTACCCCGGAGACCTGCGCGCCGCCGCTGCGCATCCACCGGCTGGCGCCCGGCTATCACGCCCGGTTCGCCGACGGCGCCGAGATCAGGGTCTTCGCCGACCCGGACGTGATGGCCGCGGAAGTCGAGCGCAGCTGCGGCCCGGGCGAGGCGCGGGGATACCGGCGCCTGCGCGACTGGCTGGCGCGGATCTACGCGGCCGAGTTCACCGAGTTCATGGACACGAACTTCGACTCGCCGCTGGATATGGTGCGCGTCCCCGACAAGCGCCGCGCCCTGGCCGAACTGGTGCGACTCGGCGGCTTCGGCAGGCTCGGCCCCCGGGTGCGCGGGTTCCTGCGCGACCAGCGGCTGGCGCGACTGTTCACCTTCCAGGCGCTCTACGCGGGCATGCCACCCGCTCGGGCGCTCGCCGTCTACGGCGCGATCCCGCACATGGACACCTCGCTGGGCGTGTACTTCCCCGAGGGCGGGATGCGGGCGATCGCCGCAGCGCTGGCGCAAGCGTTCACCGAAGCCGGCGGCACACTCGAACTGAACACCGAAGTGATCGGGATCGACTACGCGGGCCGTCGGGCCCGGCGCGCCCGCGCCGCCGACGGACGCTCGTTCGACTGCGACGCGCTGGTGCTGACCGCCGACCTCGGCTCGCTCGACCGGTTGGGCGTACGGCCGAGGCGCGGTCTACGTGCCTCGCCGTCGGCGGTCGTCGCGCACGGCACCGTCCCCGCCGCGGTGGCGGCGAGCTGGCCGGTGCAGGCGCACCACACCATCGAGTTCGGGCAGGCCTGGGACCGGACGTTCGCCGAGATCACCGCCCGCCGGGGCCGCGGCAAGCTGATGAGCGATCCCTCGCTGCTGCTGACCCGGCCCGCTCTGACCGACCCGAGCCTGGTCATCGACCGCGCCGACGGCCGCTACGAACCGTTCTCGCTGCTGGCGCCGTGCCCGAATCTCACGGCCGCACCGCTGGACTGGCCGCGCCTCGGACCCGCCTATCTCCGCGAATTGCTCACCGTGCTGGAAAAGCGCGGCTACCAGGGAATCGCCGAGCACTTCGCCGTCGATCGGCTCGACACCCCGCGGACCTGGCTCGACCACGGCATGCTCGCGGGCACGCCGTTCTCCGCGGCTCACCTCTTCCGCCAGACCGGTCCGTTCAGGCCGAGCAATTTCCCACGCTCCAGCGACAACGTGGTTATCGCTGGTTGCGGCACCACGCCCGGTGTGGGCGTGCCGACCGCGCTGCTCTCCGGGAAACTGGCGGCAAACCGCATCGCCGGTGAGCTCGGACCCACTTCGCCTGGAACCCCGCGCACCAGCCGGATAGTGTTCGAGGCGACGCCGTAAACTAAGCGCCGACCTATTCGCTCGCGGTTGCGACCGCCGACCATTCGGGGGGACCGACACCAGATGGCATCCCCCGAAACGCGCACCGCTGAGGCCGCCTCCGCCGGTGACATCCGCTCCTCGTCGCCCGCCTCCGCAGGTCGCGAATCGGCTGCCCCCCGCCGTTTCCTGTGGTGGGTCCGCACCTCCGCCGACTTCGCCAGAAGCCCGGAGGGGCATGCCGCCCTGCTCGGCTTCTTCGGCGCGATCATGATCATGTTCGGCGGCTTCGGCGCGGGCAGCGTCCGCAAGCGCGACCCGCTGCTCGAGGCCATGCACCTGTCCTGGCTACGGTTCGGGCACGGCTACGCGCTGTCGACCATCTGCATCTGGATCGGCGTGCTGCTCATGATCACCGCGTGGGTCCGGCTCGGGCGCGCGACGATCGGCACGGCCGACCGCACCGGCGCCGAGGTGACCCTCAACGAGCTGCGCGCCATCGTGGGCATCTGGATCGCGCCGCTGCTGTTCGCCGTGCCGATGTTCAGCCGCGACGCCTACTCCTATCTCGCTCAGGGCGCGCTGCTGCGCGACGGCTTCGATCCCTACCAGGTCGGTCCGGTGGCGAATCCCGGTGTGCTGCTGGACAACGTGAGCCCCGTGTGGACCACCACCACCGCGCCGTACGGCCCGGTGTTCCTGCTGCTCGGGCGGGCGATCACCGCCGTCACCGGCGACAACGTGGTGGCGGGCACCATCGCGATGCGACTGGTCATGCTGCCCGGTCTCGCGCTGATGATGTGGGCGGTGCCGTATCTGACCAAGCACCTCGGCGGCAAGCCGACCGTCGCGCTGTGGCTGGCGGTGCTCAACCCGCTGGTGCTCATCCACCTGATCGGCGGCGTGCACAACGAGATGCTGATGGTCGGCCTGATGTGCGCCGGCATCGCGCTGGTGCTGGAGCGCCATCACGTGGCAGGCATCGTCGTCGTCGCCATCGGCGTGGCCATCAAGGCGACCGCGGGTGTGGCGCTGCCGTTCCTGGTCTGGATCTGGATGCTGCACGAACGCGAACGCCGCGCCGCGCAGCGGGTCGGGCGCGATCCGGCGCACCTGCCCGCGAGCGAACAACCCGGTGACGCCGCCGAGCCCACCGAGGACATGCCGCATCCCGCGCTGGTGTTCGGCAAGATCGCCGGTCTGGGTCTGAGCGTGTTCGCGGTCGTCTTCGTCGCCGCCTCGGCCATCGCGGGCGTGGGCATCGGCTGGCTGACCGCCCTGTCCGGGTCGAAGAAGATCATCAACTGGCTGTCGCTGCCCACCGTGATGGCGCACGCGGTCACCTGGATCACCCCCCTGCGGCTGGAATCGGTGCTCGAGGTGACCCGCGCGATGTGCGCGCTGGCCTTGGTCGCGGTGCTGGCATCGACCTGGTGGCGGTTCCGGCACAGTGAGCGAGAGGCGGTGGCGGGCATCCTGATCGCGTTCGTCGCGATCGTCATCCTCTCCCCCGCCGCGCTGCCCTGGTACTACTCGTGGCCGCTGGCGTTGGCCGCCGGGTTCGCGCTGTCCACCACCACGCTGATGGCGCTGGTCGGGGTGTGCACGTGGCTCATGCTGGTGTTCCAGCCGGACGGTTCGATCGGCCTGTACAACTTCTGGCACGTCGCCGCCGCCACCTTCGCCGCGGTCGTGGCGGCGCTGTCGCTGCGCACGGTGGACCCGCTGCGGCTGCGCGCCACGCCGCCGGGCACTGTCGCGGCAACGCCAGGCGAGGCCACCGCTTCGCCCGCCGCCCGATGACCGAGGGCCGCCTATCCGGTTCCGCCCTGCTCCCGCTGGCCTATCGCGAGTGCAGGCAGATCGCCGCCACCCACGGCCGCACCTATTTCCTCGCCACGCGGCTGCTGTCGGCCGAGCGGCGGCCCGCCGTGCACGCGCTCTACGCGTTCGCGCGGATGGTGGACGACGTCGTCGACCGCGCCGCCCGTCCGCACGACGGCGGCCCGGCCGCGGAACTCGATTCGATCGAGCGAGATCTGCGGGTCGCCCTGGAATCGCGCTCCGGCGTTGCCGCGCAGCACGCGTCGTCCGCCGAGCACGGCGAGAGTTGGGCATCGGTCCCACGGCCGCGCGATCTCGTCTTGGCCGCCGTCACCCACACCATCCACCGTTACGGCATTGCCCCCCAGCACTTCTGGACGTTCCTGGATTCCATGCGGATGGACGCGCCGGGCGCGCCCACGTTCCGTAACCGCTACGGCACCATGGCGCAGCTGCGCGAATACATGCGGGGTTCGGCGGCCGCGATCGGTTTGCAGCTGCTGCCGGTGCTCGGCACGGTCGTCCCGGTGTCCGCGGCCGAGCCCGCCGCCGCCGCGCTGGGCGAGGCGTTCCAGCTGACCAACTTCCTGCGCGACGTGGCGGAGGATCTCGACCGCGACCGCGTCTACCTGCCCGCCGATGCCATCGCCGCGTTCGGCGTCGACGAGGAGCTGCTGTTCGAGTGCCGCCGCACCGGCCGCACCGATCCGCGCGTCCGCCGCGCCCTCGCCCACCTCATCGCGGTCAACCGCGACCTCTACCGCCGCGCCGAACCGGGCATCGACCTGCTCGAACCGCGAGTACGCCCCGCCATCCGCACCGCGGCAACCCTGTACGCCGACATCCTGCACCACATCGAACGCAGCGACTACGCCGTCTTCGACCACCGCGCGGTGGTCCCCCGCCACCACCGCCTCCGCATAGCCGCCACCGAATTCACCACCGCCACCCTCCGCGACCGCCTCGCCCGCTGACGGCGGCCCCGCCCATGCGACACCGGCTTCGAGCGAAGCCCAGACCAGCAAGGTCATCACGCAGACCAGTCACTCCAGACCCGCATGCGACGGACAGCGCATTCCGCTACCGACGCGCCCAGCGCACCGCAATACGACTTTCGAGCGAAGCGAGACCGAGCCTGTTCCGTTCTCGGCCCGGCTCGCGTGTGCGCGGTCGCCGCGCAAGCGACGAAGGAGCAAGCGGCGGTCACTCGGACGCGAGCCACAAGAGGGCCGCGAACACGCCGCGACGAAGTCGCGGCCGAACTAAAACGGCTCGGCGGCGGCTCGGCGCAGCACTTCGCGGGCCAGTGGCCCGTGCAGGGCGTCGATCGGCTTGCCGGGCAGGCTGTCGTCGTCGGTGAAGATCCACTCCAGGATCTCTTCGTCGGTGTATTTGGCGTCGCGCATCACGGTGATCAGGCCGGGCAGCGCTTTCACGACCGCGCCGGTGTCGTCGAAGAATCGCTCGGGCACGCCCGCCACGCCCGCTCTGCGGACGGCGATCAGTTGGTGGTCGCGCAGCATCTGGTGCACCCGGGTCACCACCAGCCCGAGTCGCTCGGCCACCTCCGGCAGCGACACCAGGGGCACCGACTGCGGAAGGACGTCGTCACTGCAGGGAAATGCACTCACCCGCACAACGGTAGACGGTCCCCCGCCGCACGTCGTGAGACACCCGGGGTGGTGCGAGTCGATACCATCGTGGGGGCCGCACGGAGCGGCTGACTTGTGAAAGCCGGAGGACTTCTCTTGATCGGCCAGATGCTGGAAGGGCGCTATCGGATCGATGCGCCGATCGCCCGCGGCGGAATGTCGATGGTCTTCCGCGGGGTCGACACCCGCCTGGACCGGCCGGTCGCCATCAAGGTGATGGACCCGAAGTTCGCGGGCGACCCCCAGTTCCTGTCCCGATTCGAGTTCGAGGCGCGCGCGGTCGCCAAACTCAAGCATCCTTCGCTGGTCGCGGTGTACGACCAGGGCGTCGACGGCGACCACCCCTTCCTGATCATGGAGCTGGTGGAGGGCGGCACGCTGCGCGAGCTGCTGCGCGAGCGCGGCCCGATGCCGCCGCACGCGGTGCGCGCGGTCGCCGAACCGGTGCTCGCGGCGATCGGCGTCGCGCATTCGGCCGGGCTGGTGCACCGCGACATCAAGCCGGAGAACGTGCTGATCTCCGACGCGGGCGAGGTGAAGATCGCCGATTTCGGTTTGGTGCGCGCGGTGGCGGCGGCGAACACCACCTCGGCGAGCGTCATCCTCGGCACCGCCGCCTATCTGTCGCCCGAGCAGGTGACCAGCGGCTCCGCCGACTCGCGCAGCGACGTCTACTCCTTCGGCGTGCTGATCTTCGAGATGCTGACCGGCCGGGTTCCGTTCACCGGTGACACGTCGATCTCGGTGGCCTATCAACGCATCGAGAACGATGTGCCCAGCCCGAGCGGGTTCATCTCCGGGGTGCCGCCGGAGTTCGACGATCTGGTCGCGAAGGCGACCGCGCGCGAACCCGGCCACCGGTTCGCCGACGCGAACGAGATGGCGGCCGCGCTGCGGCTGATCGGCGCCGAGCTACGGCTGCCCGCCTACCGGGTGCCCGCGCCGCAGGACTCCGCCGAGCATCTCAGCGCCGGCTACCGAGCCGTTCCGCCGGACGACCGGCCCGGCTCGGCCGGTGCGTCGGCCCATCCACCGCAGCCGGTGCAGCACACCAAAGTGGTCACCGCCCAGCGTCCTCGTCTCGAGCACAACGCGCTGGAGGGTTACGACCCGCAACCGGTGCGTCAAGCGCACCCCGCACCGCCGTATCCGCCCTACGCCGACGACCTCAACCGCTCCCGGCGCACGGTGTGGGTGTGGGTGGCCGTCGTCGCGGTTCTCACCCTGCTGGTCGGCGTCGGCGGCTGGTGGCTCGGGGTCGGCCGCTACACGGCGGTGCCGCCGATCGCCGGGCTGGACACCGACAAGGCGGTCGCCACCCTGCAGAACGCCGGATTCGAGACCGAGATCAGGCAGAAGGCGTCGGACACGATCCCGGTCGGCGGCGTGGTCGGCAGCGACCCTTCGGCCGGATCCAAGATCACCAAAGGGTCGACGGTCGCCGTCCTGGTCTCCAACGGCAAGCCCAAGGTGCCGGACGTGAAAGCGGGTGACCAGGTGTCGAAGGTCAACCAGCTGATCCGGGACAACGGCCTGCAACCGGTCGACGCGGGCGAAGAAGGCAGCACCGCGCCCAAGGGATCGGTTGCCAGGGTGGAGCCGAAACCGGGCACCGTGCTGCCCCTCGGCGCGCAGGTGAAGGTCTACCGCAGCAAGGGATCCCAGCCGGTGAAGGTCCCCGACGTCCGCGGCAAGTCCACCGAGGAAGCCACCAAGATCCTCGCCGCCGCCGGCATCGCGATCCGCGAGACGAAACCGCAGTTCGACCGCAGCGTCGAGGCGGACAAGGCCATCGGCACCCAGCCGGGCGCGGGCGCCACCATCCAGTCCGGCGACGGCGTCGTCCTGCTGATCTCCAACGCGTTGAAGATGCCCGACGTCCGCGGGTGGACCGTGGCCAACGCCCGCGCGAAGCTGGAGAGCCTGGGGTTGCAGGTCGAGGTGAAGCAGTTGGCGCGCGCGGACAGCTCCCTGGTGGTCTCGCAGACCCCCGCGATCGGAGTCAACCTCGAGGCGGGCGACACCGTCACCATCGTCGCTCTGCCCTGATCACGGCTCCGCGGGAAGGCAGGCGCCCACGCGCCTACCTTTCCGACGATCGCCGTGCGGAACTCAGCGCAACATCTCGGCCACGAGGAACGCCAGTTCCAGCGACTGCTGGGTGTTCAGCCGCGGGTCGCAGGCGGTCTCGTAGCGGCCGGACAGATCGAGGTCGGAGATGTCCTGGGCGCCGCCGAGGCATTCGGTGACGTCCTCACCGGTGAGTTCGATGTGCATGCCGCCGGGATGCGTGCCGAGCGCGTGGTGCACCTCGAAGAAGCCCTGCACCTCGTCGACGATGCGGTCGAAGTGGCGGGTCTTGAAGCCGGTGGACGCCTCGTGCGTGTTGCCGTGCATCGGGTCGCACTGCCAGATCACCTGGTGACCGGTGGCCTGCACCTTCTCGATGATGGGCGGCAGCACGTCGCGGACCTTGCTGTGGCCCATGCGCGACACGATGGTCAGCCGGCCGGGCTCGTTGTTCGGGTCGAGCCGTTCGACGTACTCCACGGCCTGCTCGGGCGTGGTGGACGGGCCGATCTTCAGGCCGATCGGGTTGGCGAGCAGTTCCGCGAACGCGATGTGCGCGCCGTCGAGCTGGCGGGTGCGCTCGCCGATCCACAGGAAGTGCGCCGACAGGTTGTAGAGCACCGGCTCGCCGATCGCGTTCTCGCTCAGGCGCAGCATGGCGCGCTCGTAGTCCAGCACGAGCGCTTCGTGGCTGGCGTAGATGCGGGCCGACTTCAGGCTCGGGTCGTTGACCCGGCACGCGGTCATGAACGCCAGGCCGCGGTCGATCTCCTCCGCCAGCGCCTCGTAGCGGGCGCCCGCGGGCGACTTGGCCACGAAGTCGCGGTTCCAGTCGTGCACCTTGTGCAGGTCGGCCATGCCCGCACCGGTCAGCGCGCGCACCAGGTTCATCGCGGCGCTCGCGTTGGCGTAGGCCCGGACCAGGCGCGACGGGTCGTGCTCGCGCAGCGCCGCGTCGGCGACCAGCGAGTTCACCATGTCGCCGCGGTAGGACTTGAGTCCGAGCGCATCGGTGTCCGACGAGCGCGGTTTGGCGTACTGGCCCGCGATCCGCGCGACCTTCACCACCGGCAGGCTGGCACCGTAGGTGAGCACCACCGCCATCTGCAGCAGCGTACGAATGTTGCCGCGAATGTGCGGCTCGGTGTTGTCGGCGAAGGTCTCCGCGCAGTCACCGCCCTGCAGGAGGAATGCCTCACCGCGGGCGACCTCGGCCAGCTGCCCGCGCAGCTCTTCCACCTCGGCGGGCACGCAGATCGGCGGGACGCTCTCCAGCACGGTGCGCATTTTGGCCGCCTGCTCCGGGTCCCAGGACGGCTGCTGCAGCGCGGGGCGCGCCAGCGCGTCGTCCAACCGCCTGCGCAGCTCGACGGGCAGCGGCGGCAGTTCCGGCAGGCGATCGATGGGTACGTCGACGGTCCAGTTCACGACTTCAGCTTACGGACCGCAGACCCTGTGGGGACACCCAGTCCCAGGGGTGGAATCGCTCCACCCAGGGTGAATGGGTTCTGCCCGGTAGGTGGCGCCACCTCGCGCGACCCGTATGGTTCCAGTGCGATCGAGAACATCGGCAACGCCCCCATTGCGGTCGAACTTCCGGCCGACGGAGATATCAGAGAGGCACAGTGCTTGCGATATTTTTATGACTGCGAATTCATCGAAGACGGAGTGACCATCGATCTGGTCTCCATCGGCGTCGTCTGCGAGGACGGCCGGGAGTACTACGCGGTGTCCACCGAGTTCGACGCCGGGCGTGCGGGGCCTTGGGTGCGCAAATTCGTGCTGCCCCAACTGCCTTCGCCTGCTTCGCCGCTGTGGCGCAGCCGCGCCCAGATCCGCGACGAGCTGTACGCGTTCCTGGTGCCGCGGCCGACCGTGCAACCGGAACTGTGGGCCTGGGTGTCGGCCTACGATCACGTCGCCCTGTGCCAGTTGTGGGGTTCGATGGTCGACCTGCCCAACGCGCTGCCGCGCTACACCAACGAATTGCGCCAGCACTGGGAGGCGCACGGCCGTCCCGAGCTGCCGCCGATCCCGCCGGACGCGCACGACGCGCTCGCCGATGCCCGGCACAATCTCGCCAAGTTCGAGGCCATCGAAGCCGCCCGCCGCGCGGCGCCACGCCTGTGACAACGGCGGCATGACGCGTGACGGCCCCGAGTCGTGATCGACTCGGGGCCGTCGGCGTAAGGGGGCGTCAGTGGCCGTGCTTGCCGTTCGCCGCCTCCTGCGCCTGCTGCAGCACCTTCAGCTGCTTGTGCTCCTCGGCGTGCTCGATCTCGAAGTGCCGATCGCTCTCCTCCTGCGGGTCGGGCCGCAGGAAGCTGCCGGTGCCGGGCTTGCCGGCCGAACCCAGCTTGCTCATCTTCTTCGGCACGGGCGCGCCCTGGTACTCCAGTGGGATCGGGTGGCCGTGGTCGTCGACCGGGCCGAGCGGCTGGTGCACCTCGATGTACTCGCCGTGCGGCAAGCGCTTGATCACGCCGGTCTCGATGCCGTGCTCGAGCACCGCCCGGTCGCTGCGCTGCAGGCCGATGCAGAACCGGTAGGTGAGGTAGTACGCCACCGGCGGGGCGACGAGCAGGCCGATGCGGCCGATCCAGGTGGTCGCGTTCAACGAGATGTCGAACTTGAGCGCGAGGATGTCGTTGACGCACGACAGCGTCAGCACCAGGTAGAACGCGATGGCCATCGCGCCGATCGCGGTCCGGACCGGGACGTCACGCGGACGCTGCAGCAGGTTGTGGTGCGCGCTGGTGTCGCCGGTGAGCCGCTTCTCGATCCACGGGTAGGCGATCAGCACCGCGAACACCAGACCCATGATCAGCGCGACCCAGAACACCGCGGGCACCGTGTAGCGGCCCAGGTACAGCTCCCACGGCGGCATCAAACGCGCCATGCCGTCGGTCCACATCATGTAGAAGTCCGGCTGCGAACCCGCCGAGACCTGCGACGGGTTGTACGGACCCAGGTTCCAGATCGGGTTGATCTGGAACACGCCGCCCATGATGCCCACGATGCCGAGGGTGAAGGCGAAGAACGCGCCCTGGTCGGCGGCGAACACCGGCACGATCCGGGCGCCGACCACGTTGTTCTCCGTGCGGCCCGGGCCGGGGAACTGCGTGTGCTTCTGATACCACACCAGCGCCACGTGCGCGGCGATCAGCGCCAGGATGATGCCCGGGAACAACAGCACATGCGCGATGTAGAGCCGCGGGATGATGATGTCGCCGGGGAAGTCACCGCCGAAGATCAGCCAGTGCATCCAGGTGCCGATGATCGGGATGCTCATCGTGATACCGCCGAACGCGGCCCGCAGGCCCGTGCCCGACAGCAGGTCGTCGGGCAGCGAGTAACCGAAGAAGCCCTCGAACATCGCCAGGATCAGCAGCAACGAGCCGATCACCCAGTTCGCCTCACGCGGCTTGCGGAACGCGCCGGTGAAGAAGATCCGGAACAGGTGGATGATGATCGACGCCGCGAACAGCAGCGCCGCCCAGTGGTGCACCTGCCGGACGAACAGACCGCCGCGGACCTCGAAGGTGATGTTCAGCGCGGTCTCGTAGGCGCGCGACATGGTCACGCCGCGCAGCGGCTGGTATGCGCCGTTGTAGACGACCTCGCTCATGGACGGGTCGAAGAACAAGGTCAGGTAGACGCCCGACAGCAGCAGGATGATGAAGCTGTAGAGCGCGATCTCGCCGAGCAGGAACGACCAATGCGTCGGGAAGACCTTGTTGATCGACCGCTTCACGAAGGCGGCGGCGCGGTAGCGCTCGTCCGCCTCGCTGGCTTGGGCTGCGACTGAAGGACTCATGAACGGCGCTCCCAGTAGGCCGGGCCGAGCGGCTCGATGAAGTCGCCGTTGGCGACCAGGAAGCCCTCAGCGTTGACGGTGATCGGCAGCTGCGGCAGCGCGCGAGCGGCGGGACCGAAGACCGGCTTGCCCCACTCGGTCGCGGAGAACTGCGACTGGTGGCAGGGGCAGAGGATCCGGTTGGTCTGCTGCTCGAACAGCGAGGTCGGGCAGCCGAGGTGGGTGCAGATCTTCGAGTAGGCGAAGTAGTCGCCGTAGTTGAAGCTCTCCTGACCCTTGCGCTTGATCGCCTTCTGCGCGTCCTCGGTGCGCAGGCGGATCAGCATGACGGCGTTGCGGATGCCGCGCAGCGACTGCAAGGTCGCGTGCTCGTCACCGCGCCACTTCTCCTTCCACGGGAACACCGTCTCCATGGCGCCCGCGTCCAGATCCTCCGGACGCACCAGCACCACGTCCTCCGGGCGACCGGTGTCGCGGCGGATGTAGATGGTCTCGCCCGGGTAGTCCGGAGTCCAGCCGGAGACCCACAGCGGCGACTTGTCGCCCTTGGCCCACGGGTTCTTGACCAGACCGCCGACGAACACCAGCAGCGCGCCGATGCCGAGCACGCCGACGCCCGCGCCCGCGGTGCGGGTGATCATCTTGCGGCGTCCCAGCGTGGAGGTATCCAGCGCGTCCTGCAGCTCGGCGACCAGCGTGCGGCGCTCGACCTCGGGCGAAGGACCGTCGTGCCGCTCCTGGATGGAGAGCTCGGCGGGGATGAACAGCTTGCGGATCAGCACCACCGCGATGCCGATGACCAGCACCGAGATGCCGAAGGTCAGGCCGACCAGCGGGGTGAACAGCGAGTAGAGCCCGTGGCCCTCCTCGTCCTTGCCCTTGAACTCCCACGGCCAGAACAGGAACACGCCGACCAGCGCCGCGGCCGCGATGCCGGACACGGCGAACCAGAAGGTGACCGCGCGCTCGGCCCGCTTCTCCGCCCGGGTGCCGGGGATCGGGAAGCGCTCGCGGCGGTAGGCGACGTCGACGCCGTCGCGCTCGGTTCCGAGCTTGACCAGCTCGTCGCGCGACATCTTGTCGAGGTCGGCCTCGGTGGGCTCCGCCGGGGTGGCGTTCACCGACTGCTCCTTCGACAGTTGCGCGTCGTGGCCCTCATCCGGCCGACCCATGTCGTCTCGCTCCTTCTCGCTATTGCTCATGACCTGGATCCGATCCACATCGCGGCGCCGACGACGAGCGTGATGCCGACCACCCAGATGGCCAGGCCCTCGGTCGCGGGACCGAACCCGCCGAGATCCCAGCCGCCGGGGCTGTGTTCCTCGGTCGCGTTCTTGACGTAGGCGATGATGTCGCGCTTCTCCTCCGCGCTCAGCTGGCGGTCGGAGAACTTCGGCATGTTCTGCGGGCCGGTGAGCATCGCCGCGTAGATCTGCTGCTCGCTCGCCGGTTCCAGCGGCGGCGCGAACTTACCGGAGGACAGCGCGCCGCCGCGTCCGGTGAAGTTGTGGCAGGACGCGCAGTTCATCCGGAACAGCTCGGAGCCGCGGGCGATGTCGTCGCCGCGCATCGACTCCTGGGCGACCTGGCCGTCGGCGTCGCGGACGACGGTCGGACCGCCGCCGTTGGAGGCCACGTACGCGCTCAGCGCGTCGGTCTGGTGGGCGTCGAACTTCGGCGGCTTGCGCTGCGCCTGGGCCTCGTTGCGGGCCATCGGCATGCGGCCGGAGGACACCTGGAAGTAGACCGCGGCCTCGCCGACGCCGATCAGGCTGGGACCGCGGTCGGCGACACCCTGCAGGTTCGCGCCGTGGCAGGTGATGCAGGACGTCTCGTAGAGCTGCTGGCCCTCGCGGATGAGCGCGGACTGGTCCTCGTTCGCGGTGGCGCGCTGCGGGTCCGGTGTGAGGGCCGATGCCAGGAAGCCTGCTCCGACGAGGCCCACCAGCAGCGCAAGCCCGCCCGCGATGCGACGGCGAACGCGGCGCTGCCTGCGCGTCTTGCTGGCCTGGCCGTTCCCGGGGCTGGCGGGCTCTGGCGCTGACGGGGGCGATGAACTCATCTGTGTCCCTTTGGAGTAGACGGAACCGACTTGTGCGAAGGATCTTGGGTCGCACCGCGCCCGCTGAGCGGCGCGGCGTCCACGATCAGCGGACGAAGTAGATCGTGGCGAACAACCCGATCCACACGATGTCGACGAAGTGCCAGTAGTAGGAGACGACGATCGCCGCGGTGGCCTGCGCCGGGGTGAACTTGCTGACCTTGGTGCGCGCCAGCAGGAACACGAACGCGATCAGACCACCGATGACGTGCAGACCGTGGAAGCCGGTGGTGATGTAGAACACCGAGCCGTAGGAGCTGCTGGAGATCGAGGTGCCCTCGTGCACGAGGTTCATGTACTCGTAGCCCTGGCCGCCGACGAAGAACGCGCCCATGATCAGAGTGATGACGTACCAGCGGCGCAGGCCGAACACGTCGCCCTTCTCCGCGGCGAACACGCCCATCTGGCAGGTGAACGACGACGCGACCAGCACGGTCGTGACCGGCACTGCGAGCTTCAGATTCAGCTCGGTCGGCTCCGGCGGCCAGTTACCGTGCGCCTGGGCGCGGGCGACGAAGTACATCGCGAACAGGCCGGCGAAGAACATCAGCTCGCTCGACAGCCAGATGATGGTACCGACGCTGACCATGTTGGGCCGGTTCAGCGAATGCACACGCTGGGTAATGGCCGATCCTGGGGTCCCTACTGCGGTCGTCACGGGGGTAAGTATGACTCGTCGTAGTACGACGGCCGTAGCCGGGTACGAAACTCGTTCCTCCGTGTCGGAAAACGCAGGCGAGGACGGGCTCCCGACCAGGCGGGGGGCGGTGACGAGCTCGGTACGCGAGCCGCGCGCGGACGAGCGCCCGGTCAGCATGACAGGCGAGGGTAAGGAGAAGCTGAGATGAAGGTGACACCGCGACTGCGGCGGCTGCTGCGGCGGGACCGGCAGGCCGCGCTCGACCCGGACCGGGCGGATCTGGTCGTGGTCGCGTCCGGCTTCGACGACGCGGAGGCGTGTTCGGCCGCGCTGGCGCGCGCGACCGATCTGACGCCGGACGCGCCCGCGGTGCTGCGCCACCACCTGCGCATCCCGGCCCGGCACGTGCAGGCCGTCTGCGCGATCGCCGCGCAGGACGGCTACTCTCCCGCGCCGCGGGTCGGCGACCCCGGCGCCGACGAGTTCGAGACGGTGATCCTGCGGCGCGTCCAGATCCTCGACGCCCTGCACTGCTCCCAGGAGCGCTCCCGGATGGCCGGGCTGGCCCAGCGCCACGACGGCATCGCCGACGGATGGGACGCCTTGCAACCCGGCTCCGCACCACACGCCCCGGCATAACCGGTCGCGCACTAGGCTGCTCTGCGGACAAACTGGTGCGCGGACCGGTGTGCCGGGACAGGTCGCGACCAGTGTGACGGGAGTGTGGAATGAGCGTGCGCAGCTGGCCCCAGGTGCTGGGAACCCTCGCCGACGGTGGCGACTTGGCCGCGGACGACACGGCGTGGGCGATGAGCGAGATCATGTCCGACAACGCCACCCCCGCGCAGATCGCCGCCTTCGGCGTCGCCATGAAGATCAAGGGCCCCACGCCCGCCGAGCTGACCGGCCTGGCCACCGGCATGCTCGAGCACGCGCGGCTGGTGCGGATCGATGGCGACGCGGTCGACATCGTCGGCACCGGCGGTGACCGGTCGGGTTCGGTGAACATCTCCACCATGTCCTCGATCGTGGTGGCCGCGGCCGGGGTGCCGGTGGTCAAGCACGGCAATCGGGCCGCGTCCTCCAAGAGCGGCGGCGCCGACGTGCTGGAGGCGCTGGGCGTGAAGCTCGCGCTCGGTCCGGAGTCGGTGGCGCGCTGCGTGCGCGAAGCCGGCATCGGGTTCTGCTTCGCGGCGGTGTTCCATCCCGCCCTGAAGTACGCGGGTGCGGCGCGCAGCCAGATCGGCATCCCGACCGTCTTCAACGTGCTCGGTCCGCTGACCAATCCCGCGCAGCCGCGCGCCGGTCTGGTCGGCTGCGCCTTCACCGAATTGCTGCCCGTGATCGCGGGCGTGTTCGCCGAACGCGGCGCGAGCGCGCTGGTGGTGCGCGGCAACGACGGCTTGGACGAGATCACCACCTCGGACACCACCGAGGCGTGGATCGTGTCGGGCGGACGGACGCGCCGGGCCACCATCGATCCGACCCGCATCGGTATCCCCCGGGTCGATCTGGACGCGCTGCGCGGCGGGGACGCCGAAGTGAACGCGGGCGTTGCCCGCGACGTGTTCGCCGGTCGCGGCGGCGCGGCGCGGGACGCGGTGCTGGTGAATTCGGCGGCCGCCATCGTCGCCTACGACTGGTCGCGCGGCGTGGGCGATCCGGACGCGGACCTGCACGCCGCGCTGGCGGCGGGCGTCGAGCGCGCGGCCGAGGCGATCGACACGGGCGCCGCCACCGCGCTGCTGGAGCGCTGGGCGAAGCTGACGCAGACGCTCGGCGACAACTGACGCCCGGCCTGGCGCCGCCCGGTGGAGAACTACTCCCCGAGCGAGAAAGCGGCCTCCACCTCGGCGCGGGAATACGACTTGAACGCGATGTGCGTCGTGGTGCGCAGGACACCAGGGGTCTTGTCGATCCGGCCGGTCACCACATCGGCGATCTGCTCGTGGTCGCGCACCCGCACGATCGCGATCAGGTCCACGTCGCCCGCGCAGGAGTAGACCTCGGCGACGCCGTCGGTGTCCGCGACCGCCTGCGCGGTCTCCGGGATACGGCCGTTGTCGGCGTGGATCAAGACGATCGCGGTAATCATGACGCTCAGCCTAAGCGGTCCAGATAGCCCTGCTCGGTCGGTTGGGCGCGGACCGCGGCGTCGGCCAGTTCCGCCCAGCCCAGCCAGCGTGCCGCGCCATACATCGGCTCGTGGTAACCGTCCGTGGTCCGCACGATCCGCACCCCCGGCCGGGCCAGCCAGCGGGCGACCAGCGCCACTTCTTCCGGGGACGCGCCGCGTAACGGCGGGGCGTCCTCGACCGGAGTCCATGTGTGGTCCGGCAGGTGCGGGCCGAGGGCCGGCAGCGCGCCGGGGTTCGGCAGAGTGGCCGCAACCACGGTTTCGGCGGCGGCGGCGATCTGCTCCACGATGGGCATCGGCGGCACACCGCGCGCCGCGGTGCCGGAGCCGGCGAGGCGGCCGTACCGGATGACCGCGAACTCCCACCCGCCGTCGCCGTCGGGATGCGCGGCGATCAGTTCGGCGATGCGCGCCACCGCGGCCAGTCGCTGGGTGCGCCGCAGCGCGCGCACCACGCGCGCGGCACGATCGCGCAGCCGCGCGGCCGCCTCGAAACGCTCAGCGCGCGAATGGGTTTCGATGCGATCGAGCATGAGGCGAATCGGCGCGTCGCTGTACCCGGCGAACAACGCGCGCACGAGCGCGGGCGCCGCGGCGTACTGCGTCATGTTCGACCGCTTCCCGCCGGAGCCCGCCGGACACCCGCCGACCAGAGCGGGCGGGCACTCGTGCACCGCCTTTCGGGACAGCCGTGCCGTGCAAGTGCGCAACCCGGTGAATTCGGCGATGATCACGCCCAGGTCGGCGGCGTCGTTGCGGGAGTGGAACGGCCCCAGCGCGGCCGCGCCCGGCTCCCGCACCACCGAGAAGCGCGGGAACGGCTCGTCGGTGAGAGTGAGCCACCAGGCGCGCTTGGGAAATTTCGACCGGCGGTTGTAGGGCGGGGTGTGCGCCACCAGCAGCCGAAGTTCGCGCACCCCCGCCTCGAGCGCGTGCGCGCACACCACGTGGTCGACCCGAACGGCCAGTGACACCATCTCTTTCATCCGCCCCCGGGTCTCCGAACCGGTGAAGTAATTGCGGACGCGACGGCGCAAGTTCACAGCCGTGCCTATATATAGGACTTCATCGGAAGGCCCCCGGAACAGATACACCCCCGGAGCGGCGGGGAGATCGGCCGCGAGGGCGCGTTTGGAGCGCTGCCGGGGTGTGACGTCGGGCAGATAGTCGAGCAGCTCGGTGAGACTGTGCACGCCTTGGTTCCCGACCCGGGCGATCAGGGCGTGCAGCACGTCGACGGTCGCGCGGGCGTCCTCCAGCGCCCGGTGCGTCGGCTGGGTGGTGGCGCCGAGCAGCCGGGCCAGCGAACCCAGCCGCACCGAGGGCGCCTCGTCCCGTCCGAGCACCCGCCGCGCCAGCTTCACGGTGCACAGCACCTGCGCGGGCGGCCATGCGGTGTCGCACTGCGCCGCGGCGGCGCGCAGGAACGCCATGTCGAACCTGGCGTTGTGCGCGACCAGCACCGCGCCCGCGGCGAATTCCAGGAAGCCGGGCAGCACCGCCTCGATGCGCGGCGCGGCGTACACCATCGCGGTGGTGATGCCCGTGACGTGCACGACCGCGGGCGGAATCGCCCGACCCGGGTTGACCAGCGTCGCGAACTCGCCGAGCACCTCCCCGCCGCGCACCTTCACCGCTCCGATCTCGGTGATGCCGTCGGCTCCCGGACTGGTCCCGGTGGTCTCCAGGTCCACGACCACGAAAGTCGTGTCGTACAACGGGGTGTCGAGCTCGTCGAAGGCCAGCTGCTTGGCGGCAGGGCGCGGCACGGGTTCGGACACGGCCAGCAGCGTAGAGCGACGGTCCGACAGGAACCGGACGCGCGGAGACGCCACGAAATGTCCGAATAACACCTTGCGGATTCGGAGGCGATACCCGGGAATTGATCTAGAAAATCGAAAAAGAGACCCAGATCACATAAGGTCGAAAACTGTATCAAACATTGCCGCGCGTCCGGTGAAACGCGAGCCGGCACGGCCGGGCGTGTCGCCGCCGGTCGGCTCTACGGTGTACGAACCGGCGACCATACCGGATCCTACGGCGAGTAAACCGCTTCTAGCTGGCGAAATGCCGCACATCCGCACCCCGGGCGGCAGGCCGGTCCGCCCCGCCTCGCGACCCCACCCGGGCGCACATATCCCTACGCATTCCGCGTCGTTATCTTTTCGTGATTCGCTGGGACATATCTCACACCCATTAGCCACCGAAATTGTTGAGCAAGCCCTTTTCGCTTTGCCGAGGCTTTACAAACGACCGTGATGTATTCGTAACCTTCCTGAGACCTCACGGAGTCCGCCGCGCCGAACGGTGCGGCGCCGACGAAGTCCGCGGCACCACCGGGTGCGGCGTCGTGAGGCAGATTGGGAGTACCGCATCATGACGACCAACGCCGCCAAGCGTCAGGCGAAGCGCGCCGTTGCCGCCGGGGCCGTCGGCGCTGCCACCATCGGCGCGTTCCTGCTGCCCGCAGCACCCGCGTCGGCCCAGCCGGTGACCATCCCCGGCGTGGGCACCTTCGACGTTCCGAACGAGCTGCCGGTTCCGCCGGGCCTGCCCGGCCTCGAGCTGCCCGGCCCGGCTCCCCTGCCCTTCGTGGCACCCAAGTCTTCCGGCGACGTCGCGCTGGACGCCGCGCTCAGCAAGGTCGGCTCGCCGTACGTCTACGGCGCGGCGGGCCCGGACGCCTTCGACTGCTCCGGCCTGGTCCAGTGGTCCTACCGCCAGGCGGGTGTCGAACTCCCCCGCACCAGCGGCGCCCAGCTGGCCGCAGGCAGCCCCGTGTCGCTCGACGACCTCCGGCCGGGCGACCTGGTGTCGTTCTACGGCGGCGGCCACTCCGGCCTCTACGCCGGTGACGGCAACGTCGTGCACGCGTCGACCTCGGGCCAGCCGGTGAAGGTGGCGCCGATCTCCTCCATGCCGATCGCGGGCGCGCGCCGCTTCTGAGCAGCCGGTCGGGCCGCGACGTCGCGGCCCGACCGCACCACGGCCCTGTGATCAATTCGTTCTCTGCTGGACATCGACACGGGCCGTTCCGTAACCTAACCGAGACCTTCGACCGATTACCCCGGGTTCGCCCGGAGCAAACCTCGGGGTTCGCCGAAAGCTTCACGAGGAGAACGGGGCACCGCGGGCTGTGGCTGTACATCACCGGGGACAGCAGACCAAACGTCTGGTCGCAGGAACGCTGGCAGCCGGATTCCTCGCCGCTTGTCTCTACGGCGGCGGCCCGGCCGGAGCGGATCCGGTGGCGCTCCCCACGACCGCCGGCGAAGCCGTACAGCGGATGATCGACCTGTCTCGTCAGTCCGAACAGCTCAACCAGCAGGCGCTCGGCGCGGAAGCCGAGTTGGAGGCGAAGCTCGCGGTCCAGCGTGACGCCGACGCCAGGCTGGCCGCCAGCACCGACCTGGTGAACCGGGCCAAGGACGAGGTCCGCCGGTATCAGCCGGTCATCGACCGCACCGCGATCGCCGCCTACCAGGGCGCCCGCACCAATCGCCTGTTCGCCGTGCTGGTCAGCGATTCACCGCAGCAACTGCTCGACCAGATGTCCACGCTGGACGTGGTGTCCGCGCAGACCTCCGCGCAGCTCGAGCACTACAAGAAGGCCACCGACGCCGCGACCGCGGCCGAATCGGAGGCCCGCACCGCCGCCGACGCCGCCCGGTCGGCCGCGCAGAAAGCCGACGCGGTGCGCATCGATCTGGAACGCAAGCGCAGCGATCTCGGCGGCGCCATCGCCGAGGTGGTGCAGGCCTGGGGCACGCTGTCGGCAAAGGACAAGTCCGCCCTCGCCGGATCGCCGTTCCCGCCCGGCTTCGACCGCGACAGCCTCTTGCAGGGCCTCGTCCCCGGCAGCGGAACCAGCGCGCTGGCGGCCGGGCTCACGCGGGTCGGCGACCCTTACGTGTGGGGCGCCACCGGTCCGGACCAGTTCGACTGCTCCGGTCTCGTGCAGTGGGCGTTCAAGCAGGTCGGCAAGAACGTGCCGAGGACCAGTTCGCAGCAGGCCACCTACGGCACACCCGTGCCCAAGGAGGATCTGCAGCCCGGCGACGTGGTGTTCTTCTACTCCGACATCTCGCACGTCGGCATCTACGCGGGCAACGGACTCATGCTGCACGCCTCCACCTTCGGCGTGCCCGTCGCGGTCGCGCCCATGGGCTCGACGCCGTTCCATTCGGCTCGGCGATACTAGAGGCCGTGAGCGAGCCAACCAGCGGCACCGCGTTACCCACCACCCCACCGACCCGCGACGGGCGACGGTGAGCCACCCGCGCGGTCGGCGCGGCATCGCCGCGGCGAGCGGCACAGCCGTGTCCCCGGCCGGGGCGCGCCGATGACCGGGATGCGAAGACTGCGCGCGTGGTGGTCGGCGCGGCGGCGATTCGAGTTCTGTCTCACCGTCGCGATGGTGGTGGCGCTCACCGGCGTGTGCGTGGCGCTGATCATGTTGCCGAGCACGGTGCTCCCCGAGCTGCGGGCCGCGGAGCCGGGGGCGACCGAGGCGGTGGGTCAGGCCGCGGCCGCCGATCCCAGGCTGGCGGAGGTGCGGCGCATCGTCGAGCCGTTCGGATCGATCGTCGCCCGCCAGGTGCCGACCGGAGACGGGCGGCGATCACTGATCGTCGGGCATCCCGATCAGCGGATCGAGATCGACGTGCTGGAACGCGAACTCGCCGACGCCACCGCCGCGGTGACCGACGTCTGGGGTCCCGGCTGGGCGCAATCGGCGCTCGTCGTCGTCGCCTCCTCGCCTTCCGAATTCGCGGCCCTGCTGCGCTCGCCCGATCTGCTGTCCGCCGAGGTCGCCGCCGCCTCGGTCGCCGACCCGTTCACGCCGGGCAGCAAGCCGACCGGCCAGCGGGTCGTGTTCGGCCCCGACACCGGACGCCGCCTCGATCCCGAGGGCATGGCCACGCTGCTGCGGCACGAGCTCACCCACATCGCCGCTCGCGCCGACACCGTCGACGGCGCCCCGCTGTGGATGCTGGAAGGTTTCGCCGACTACACCGCGCACCATCGCGACGGCCAGCGGTTCGCCGACATCGCTCCCACGCTCACCGCGCACGCCCACGCCGGCCGCATCCCCGACGACCTCCCGCCCGACACCGACTTCTCCGGCCCCGACGCCGCCTTCACCTACGAGAAGGCCTGGTCGGTCTGCGCCTTCGTCGCCGAGAAGTACGACCGAACCCACCTCGTCGAGCTCTACCGCCGCATCGCCGCGAGCAGACAGACCCCCGCCACCGAAGACGCCGTCCTCCGCGAAGTCCTCGGCACCACCCGCACCGACTTCGTCGGCGACTGGCGCGAGTGGCTCCGCACCCGAACCGCCTGACCCCGCTCCGATCGTCGGCGCGCGCGGCGCCGCCCCGCTGCCTTGGTCGGTGACCCCATCCTTCGGTCTGCCGCCGCCGCACGGCCCGCACGCCGAGTGGGACATATGACGCAATCGCGACACCACCCGCACCGATCCGCCGACCCGAATCGGCCCGACCCTTCCTCTTCGCAGGCGGAGCTTTCGCCATGCATCGCAGCCTGAGCCCTCGGCTTATGACATGCCCCGCGCACCGCGACGCCTTCCAAGCGAAGCAAGACCGAGCCCCCGCCGATCGCGGCCCGCGCACACATCCAACTGCCCTGCCCACAGTGACCCCACCAGTCCAACCCACACCGCCCACGCGCACAACGTCCCGACTTCTGAGCGCCGACGCGCCCAGCGCACCACAACCACGCCTTCCAACCGAAGCGAGACCGGGCATCGGCCCGGCTCACGTCCAGCGCTCACCGCTCATGGTGACCCACCAGTCCACCCACACGGCCCACGCACAGCGTCCCGACTTCGGATCCCGGACGCGCCCAGCGCACCGCGACCACGTCTTCCGAGCGAAGCGAGACCGAGCATCCGCCGTTCGCGGCCCGGCTCGCGTCCGAGTGGCCGCCGCGCAAGCGACGAAGGAGCAAGCGGCGGCCACTCGGACGCGAGCCACAAAGGGGCCGCGAACACGCCGCGCCGAAGGCGCGGCCAAACAAACACAGTATTTTGTTGCGCATGGCCCGAACTTTGCTGGTTACCAATGATTTCCCGCCGCGGCCGGGCGGTATCCAGTCGTATCTGCAGGCGCTGGCCGGTGAACTGCCGCCGGACGACCTGGTGGTCTACGCGCCGCGCTGGCGCGGCGACAGCCATCTGAAGTTCGACGCCGGGCAGAAGTTCCAGGTCGTCCGCCATCCCACCACGCTGATGCTGCCGACTCCGCTCGTGCTGCGCCGCGCCGCGCGGCTGTTGCGCGGCGAGCAGTGCGACACGGTGTGGTTCGGGGCGGCGGCGCCGTTGGCGCTGATGTCGCCCGCCCTGCGCCGTGCGGGCGCCGAACGCATTCTGGCCAGCACCCACGGGCACGAGGTCGGGTGGTCGATGCTGCCCGGCGGCAGGCAGGCGCTGCGGGCCATCGGTGAGCACACCGATGTGGTCACCTATGTCAGCCGCTACACCCGCCGCCGGTTCGCCTCCGCGTTCGGCCCGAACGCGGCGCTCGAGTATCTGCCGCCCGGCGTGGACTCCGAGGTCTTCCGCCCGGATCCCGCCGCGCGCGCCGAACTGCGCGCCCGGTACGGCTTGGGTGACCGGCCGACCATCCTGTGCCTGTCGCGGCTGGTGCCGCGCAAGGGGCAGGACGCGCTGATCCTGGCGATGCGCGATATCCGTGAGCGAGTGCGGGGCGCGGTCCTGGTGATCGCGGGTGGCGGTCCGTTCGAGGACAAGCTGCGTGCCCTCGCGGTCGCCGCGGGCGTCACCGAGGACGTGGTGTTCACCGGCCGCGTCCCGTCCGGTGAGCTGGCCGCGCATCACACGCTGGCGGACGTCTTCGCGATGCCGTGCCGGACCAGGGGCGCGGGGCTGGATGTGGAGGGGCTCGGCATCGTCTACCTGGAGGCGTCGGCGTCGGGCGTCCCGGTGGTCGCGGGCAATTCCGGCGGCGCGCCGGAGACGGTGATCGAAGGCAAGACCGGCCGTGTGGTGGACGGCCGTTCGGTGCAGCAGATCGCCGACGCCCTGGTGGAGATCCTGTCCGACCGGGACGCCGCCGCGCGGATGGGCGCGGCGGGACGCGCGTTCGTCGAGCAGCAGTGGCGCTGGGACAGCCTGGGCGCGCGCCTGCGACAGCTGCTGCGGTGATCCGCGTCGCATCTACTACGCTCAGCGGAGTGAGCAGTATCCAGGTCGCAGACCAGACCTTCGTCGCCGCATCGGGTGCCGCCGTGGCCGAGCTGCTGGCGGGGCCGAACAATTGGCGCCGCTGGTGGCCGGACCTGGCCTTGGAGGTCAGGGAGGATCGGGCCGAGAAGGGTATCCGCTGGTCGGTGACGGGTGCGCTGACCGGGACCATGGAGGTGTGGCTGGAGCCTTCGCTCGACGGGGTGATCCTGCACTACTTCTTGCACGCCGAGCCGCAGCCCCCGCTGCCCGCGGGCAAGCTGGCCGCCGCCAACCGGGCGCGCCGGGTCGCGGGCAAGAACATGTCGTTCGAGTTGAAGTCCCGGTTGGAGGCGGGCCGTCCCGCCGGTGTCACTCCCGCGCCCCAGCCTTGATCCACCGGCACCGACGCTGAAAGGAACCGCTGTCCGCATGGCCGACAGGACCCAGAGATCGATCGTCATCGAGGCCCCGTCGCAGCAGGTGATGTCCGTCATCGCCGATCTGGAGTCCTACCCGGAGTGGGTGTCCGCGGCGAAGTCGGTCGAGGTGCTGGAGACCGGGCCGGACGGTTTGGCGAAGACCGCGCGATTCGTGCTGGACGCCGGGGTGGTCAAGGACACCTACGTGCTGTCCTACGACTGGCGCGCCGACCGCAAGGCGGTCAGCTGGCGGCTGCTCAGCGGCGAATTGCAGAAGGCGCAGAACGGCACCTACGAGTTGATCGATCGGCCCGGCGGCACCGAAGTCGTCTATACGCTGACCGTCGATCTGAACATCCCGATGATCGGCATGTTCAAGCGGAAGGCCGAGAAAGTGATCACCGATACCGCGCTGAAGGAACTGAAGAAACGGGTCGAAGGCTGACCGCGCACAAGACCCGGGTCGAGCTGTTCATCGGCAAGGGCGGGGTGGGCAAGACCACGCTCGCCTGCGCCACCGCCATGGCCGAGGCAGGGTCGGGCCGTCGCGTGCTGATCGCCTCGCTCGATCAGGCGCATTCGCTGGGCGACGCGCTGGGTTTCCGCTTCCCGCACGATCCGGGCACCGTCACCGGTATCACCACCGTGCTGCCCGGACTGGACGTGATCGAGATCGATTCGCTCGCGCTGCTCGAGGACCGGTTCCGCGACGTGGTGCGTCTGGTCTCCACCGGCCGCGGGCACGAGCACGGCTTCGACCTCGGCGCGCTGGATCCGGCGGAGCTGACCGGTTTGCCCGGCGTGCAGGAACTGCTGATGCTGGTGGAGATCGCCCAGTTCGCCGCCGAGGACGACTGGGATCTGATCGTCGTCGACTGCCCGCCCTCGGCGGACATGCTGCGCATCGTCACCGCGCCAGGCACCCTGCTCGGTTACGTGGAACGGATCTGGCCGCCGCACGCGCGAGCGATGAGCGCCGCGGGCACCGACCTGCGGCGCGCCGTGCTCGCGGCCACGGTGGAGCGAATCGTCAAGGCGGTCGCCGAGGTTCGCGATCTGCTCGCCGACCACCGGCGCACCGGCGCGCGGCTGGTCACCCTCGCCGAGCGGGTGGCGGTGGCCGAATCGCGGCGGGTGCGTTCCGCCGCGGCGCTGCTGGGCTTGCGGCTGGATGCGGTGGTGGTGAACAAGGTGCTGCCCGATCTCGCGGCGCCCGCTGGGGCCGAACATCCGGCGGTGCAGTGGTATTCGAACCGGCGCGGCGAGCAATCGGACATCATCGCCGAGTTGCGGAGCGCGATGCGGGGTATTCCGGTGGTGATCGCGCAGCACACCGGTCCCGAGCCGATCGGGCTGAAATCGCTGGCCGCGCTGTCGGACGCGATGGGCTCGGCGGGCGGCACCGGGGACGCTGCGCTTATGCTGAGCGACAATCAGACGGAGGTCGACGCGAGTTCCGGCGAACCGCTGGTTCGCCTGGAATCCGGCACCGGGTTGCGGTCGGTGTACGCGCTGCGCATGCACCTGCCGGTGGTCGACGCCGCCACGTTGCGCCTTGGCCGAGTGGAGGACGATTTGATCGTGGGAGCGGACGGTGTCCGGCGCCGGGTGCGCCTGGCGCCGGTATTGCGGCGGTGCACGGTCGACGGCGCCGAACTCGAGGACGAATATCTGGTGGTCCGCTTCCGGCCCGATCCCCGGGTCTGGGCGCACGCGTCCGAAAGTCACGGCCATGACCGATGATCCGCACTCGCCCAGGGGCGAGCAGGCCGGCGGTCACACCGCGCCCGACGGTGTCGCCGAGTTCGCCGAGGAGCTGAAGCTGCTGGCCGAGGCGGTGCTGGAGCGGGTGGAGCCGGTGCTGCGGCGCGCGGCCGACGGTCAGGTCGAGTGGTCCAGCTGCAGCTGGTGCCCGGTGTGCGCGGCCGCGGCGCTGGTGCGCGGTGAGCACCACGAGGTGCTGGCCGCGATCGCCGATCACGGCACCGCGATCGTCACCGTGCTGCGCGAAGCGTTGGCGGGGGTGCCGGTCGAACCGGTCATGCCCACCGACGCCGATCCGGAGACCGGCGCGCCGCATCACCACGACCGGCGCGGGGACGACGACGGCCCCCGTTACGTCGACATACCCGTGACGATCAAGGTATGACGCAGCAGATGGCCGGTACGCGATCGCTGACCGTCGGAATAGACGTCGGCGGCACCAACATTCGGGCGTCGGTGATCGACGACAGCGGCGAGGTGCTGGACACGGTCCAGGCGCCGACGCCGCATTCCGCGCGAGCGCTGGAGGACGCGCTGGACCGGGCCGTGCGCGAGCTGTCCGGCAGGCATCCCATCGGCGCGGTGGGCTTGGCGGTCGCCGGGTTCATCAACGGCGACCGCTCCACCGTCCGGTTCGCCCCGCACCTGCCCTGGCAGGACGCCCCGGTCGCCCAGCGCCTGACCGAACGACTGGAACTGCCGGTGATCCTGGAGCACGACGCCAACGCGGCGATGTGGGCCGAGTACCGGTTCGGCGCCGCCGCGGGCGGGCACAACGTAGTGCTCGTCGCCATCGGCACCGGTATCGGCGCCGCCCTGCTCATCGACGGCCAGTTGTACCGGGGCACGCACGGCGTCGCGCCGGAACTGGGTCATCTGCAGGTGGTTCCGCAAGGGCGGGCCTGCCCGTGCGGCAAGCGCGGATGCTGGGAGCGTTACTGCAGCGGAACCGCCCTGGCCGAGACCGCGATCGAGATGCTGGCCAGCGACACCGTGCGCTCCGTGCTCGCCAGGGACGTGGCGCGCGATCCCGGCTCGCTGACCGGACGGCGGGTCGCGGGCGCGGCGCAGGACGGCGACCCGCTCGCCGTGCGGGTGATGGCCGACTTCGCGCGCTGGCTCGGGCTCGGGCTCGCGTTCGTCAGCGACATCTTCGATCCGGACCTGGTGGTGATCGCGGGCGGGGTGAGCAGTTCGGCGCCGCTGTTCCTGGACGAGGCGCGCGAGGAGTACGCGCGGGCGATCACGGGCGCGGGGCACCGGCCGCTGGCCCGCATCAGGACCACTCAACTCGGCGAGGCCGCAGGCATGATCGGCGCCGCCGACCTCGCCAGGGCCGCGCTGCCCTCGGACGCGCGCAAGTCCGCGCGCGTCGCCCGGACCAGCCGGTGACACCGCCGCCGCGAGCCGTCGCGGCCTGCCGCGACACGCCGACGCGTACCATCGCTCGGCGTCGGGGCCGAAGTGTGGTGAGATTCGCCGCTGCGGTTGGATGTGATCTTGCACCAGCGGTAAAGTCGGCAATTGACGCAGGTGCCCGCTACTATCCCGGTCCCGGGGGAAGGACGTCATGTTCTACTGGCTGCTGAAGTTCGTGCTGCTGGGACCGTTCATTCATCTCTACAACCGGCCGACGGTCGAAGGTGTGGAGAACATTCCGGCGGACGGGCCGGCCATCATGGCGGGTAACCACCTCTCCTTCGCCGACTGGCTGTTCGCGCCGCTGCTGAGCCCGCGGCGAATCAACTACCTCGCCAAGGCCGAGTACTTCACCACGCCCGGCATCAAGGGCCGGTTGCAGAAGTTCTTCTTCAGCGCCACGGGTCAGTACCCCATCGACCGCAGCGGCGCCGACGCCGCCGAGGACGCGCTGAACGCCGCCCGCAAGCTGCTCGACCAGGGCCGTCTGGTCGGCCTCTACCCCGAGGGCACCCGCTCCCCCGACGGCCGCCTGTACAAGGGCAAGACCGGCTTGGCCCGCCTGGCGCTGGAGACCGGCGTCCCCGTCATCCCGGTCGCGGTCATCGGCACCGACGAGGTGAGCCCGCCAGGGCCGTTCCGCTGGCGCCGCAGGAAGGTGACCGTCAAGTTCGGCGAGCCCATCGACTTCTCCCGCTACGAAGGCATGGGCGGCAACCGCTTCGTCGAGCGCGCCGTCACCGACGAGGTCATGTACGAGCTGATGCGGCTCACCGGCCAGGAGTACGTCGACGTCTACGCCCACAGCCTGAAGAAGGGCGTCCCCAGCGGCAGCCGCCCGTCCTCCGTCTCCGTCCGCATCCCGGACACCGCCGCGGGCTGACCCGAAGCCCCGCCTCGGCCCCGAGACAGTTCTCGGGGCCGTTTTCGTATCGGCTGAATGCCCGCGCAGCGCGGCTCCGCGACCGCAGCACCCCAGAGTGGGCCGCCGCGCCCTCGGGAGTCCGCCGCCGCTCGAGCCGTGGCCGCTTCCGTGTGCCTCTCGGAACATGCTGCCGTGTCGAGCATTCCGAGTTCGGCAGCGCGACCGGCTCCGGACGCGGGAGAAGTACGGGACAAGGGATCGAGATGGCGTTGCCCACAACGTAAGGGAACGCCAAGGTTTTGTTCGGCGAGGTCGGGGAGACTGCGGAGCATGTTCGAGAAGTTGCTGGCGGCGGCCGGGGTCGGCGGGGCCGAAGTGGAGACCGAGTTGTTCACGCCGGGGGTGCAGCCCGGGGGCACGGTGGAGGGCGTGATCCGGTTGCGGGGCGGGGCGGTCGCGCAGGAGATCACCCGGGTGGCCGTCGAGTTCGTGACCAGGGCCGAGCAGGAGTACGAGGATCACGAAGGCGTGCGCGACATCGCGTTCGGCCGTACCGGGGTGCACGGGCCGTTGTCTCTGCCCGCGGGTGCGCCGCTGGAGTTCCGGTTCGCGGCCCGCGCGCCCATGGAAACACCGATCACGTTCTACAACGGACGGCACCTGCCCGGCACGGTGGTCTCGCTGCGCACGATCGTGGGGATCCACGGCGCGGTGGACGCCGCCGACACCGACCCGATCGGCGTCGGCGCGCTGCCCGCCCAGCACGTGCTACTGGAAGCGGTGGAGCGCTTGGGATTCCACCTGCGCAGCGCGGACGTCGAGTCCGGCCGGGTGCACAACACGCCGCAGACGCTGCCGTTCTACCAGGAGATCGAGTTCACCGGCGCGCCGAACTACCCCCGCTTGAACCAGCTCGAGGTGACTTTCGTCCCGACCGACACCGGCATGAGCGTGGTCCTGGAGGCGGACAAACGCGGCGGCTGGCTCTCCGAGGGCCGCGACGTCTTCGACGCGCTGTGGGTGGACTACCAGCAGCTGGGCGGGGTGGACTGGGCGGGCGAACTGCACCACCGCATCGCGCGCCTGGCGCACTGAGCCCTGCTTGTTGTCCGCCCGGACCCGGCCCGTTCACGCGCCGTTGAGGTAGTCGCGTCAAGGTTGCCTCATGACCGGCTCGGACTCGAGACCATCCCGGCGAACCGTATTGCGCGCCTCCGCACTCGGATTGGTGGCGGCTCCCGCGCTGGCGGCATGCGCACGGGACGACGGCCCGGCGCTGGTGCGGCAGCGTCCGGCGCTCACCCACGGAGTCGCGGTGGGCGATCCACGCGCGGACGGCGCACTGATCTGGGCGCGCGCCGATCGCCCCGCCACGTTGCTCGTGGAAACCGCGGCTACCGAATCGTTCCGCGACCCCAGGCGTTTCACCGGGCCGCTGCTCACGCCCGACTCCGACGGCACCGGCCGGGTACGCGTCAACGGCCTGCCCGCCGGGACGCAGGTGCACTACCGGGTGACGCTGCGCGGCGAGGACGGCGCCACCTCCGAACCGGTCACCGGCGTCTTCCGCACCGCGCCCACGGCCGCGTCGGACATCCGGCTGCAGTGGTCCGGTGACGTCGCGGGCCAGGGTTACGGCATCAACCCGGAGCTGGACGGCATGAAGATCTTCGCCGCCATGGCCGCCCGCGACCCGCACCTGTTCCTGCATTCCGGCGACTCGATCTACGCCGACGGACCGCTGCGGGAATCGATCACCCTTCCCGACGGCCGGATCTGGCGCAACGTCGTGAGCGAGGCGAAAAGCGCTGTCGCGCAGACTTTGGACCAGTTCCGCGGCAACTACGCCTACAACCTGACCGACGAGAACTACCGCCGCTTCAACAGTGCGGTCGCGCAGGTGGTGCAGTGGGACGACCACGAGACGGTGAACAACTGGTACCCCGGCGGCCTGGTCGCCGAATCCAAGGGCTACACCGAACGCGCCATGGACACCCTGGCCACCCGCTCCTGGCAGGCCTTCCACGAGTGGATGCCATTGGAACCGAGGGAAGCGGTGGACGGCCGCCTGTACCGCAAGATCGCCTACGGCCCGCTGCTCGACGTCTTCGTGCTGGACATGCGCACGAACAAGGACGCGAACGACGCCAACACCGGACCGGACGGACGCATCTTCGGTCCGGCACAGACCAAGTGGCTCGTAGACAGCCTGCGCGAGTCCACCGCCACCTGGAAGATCATCGCCAACGACCTGCCGCTCGGCCTGGTCGTCGCGGACGGTGAGCAGAAGAACGCCACCGCATTCGAAGGACCCGCCAACGGCGATCCAGGCGCACCGTCGGGCCGGGAGCGCGAGATCGCCCGGGTGCTGTCGTCGATCAAGGCGAACAAGGTGACCGGCGTCGTCTGGCTCACCGCCGACGTGCACTACACGGCGGCGCACCGCTATTCGCCCGAGCGCGCGGCCTTCACCGACTTCGACGAGTTCTGGGAGTTCGTCTCCGGCCCGCTCAACGCGGGCGCGTTCGGCCCGAACCAGCTCGACGGGACGTTCGGTCCGGAGGCGGTCTACGTCCACGCACCGCCGGTGCAGAACAGCTCACCGCTGGACGCCTTCCAGCATTTCGGCGAGGTGCGCATCGACGGAAGATCGAGGGAACTGACCGTCGATCTGTGCGACGCCGCCGGATCCGTCCTGTTCAGCAAGAGCCTTGCGCCCGCGTCGCGATGACACCCGGCTTCGGGGAAGCGGCGCGGGCCGCGCTGTGGTTAGCTTTTCTGCCATGAGCACGCCGCACATTGTCTCCAACGCCGAGGAATACCTCCCCCGCGATACCGCCGATGTCGTTCGCACGGTGCGGGATTCACGCGGGCGAACGGAACGGTTGATGGTGCGCGGCGGCGAGCTGATCGACGAGGGGCTCACGCTGCCCGCCCAGCCGACCGTGGTGTCGCTGCGCCGGATGAACCAGGTGCTGGACATCAACCTGGGCCGGCGCACCGTCCGGGTGCAGGCGGGCGCGAAACTGTCCGATGTCGACCGCAGGCTCGGCGCGCACGGACTCGGCCTGCCCATCGTCGGCGACCACCGCGACATCACCGCGGGCGGCTTCGCGTCGGTCGGCGGCGTCAGCGCGGCCTCGCACAAGCACGGTCTGTTCATCGACCAGATCGTCGATCTGGAGTACGTCGACACCGATGGGCGCATCGGCACCTGCGGGCGCACCCACCACACCGAGCGGTTCCAGCGCATCCTGGGCGCGGGTGGCCGGGCGGGCATCATCACCGCGCTCACCCTGGACGCGATCGAGATCGACAAGGAGCGCACCTGGCTGACCACGCACGCCGACCGGTTCCTCGACTTCGACTCCTTCGTCGAGCACGCCTACGCGGAGATCCTGCGCCCGGGCAACGCCGAACTCCAGGTCGGCCGCTGGGTGGACACGGCGCCGCTGAAGGTGGCGCGTCCGGTCGGCACCGGCCACGTGCAGCTGGGCACCGTGCGGTTCGGGCAGTGGTCGAGCCTGTACCCCACCGCGCCGACCAGGGGGCTGCGCGCCCGGCGCGAGGTCGGGTCGCGTGCGCGGAAATCGCTGGGCGCCATCGCCTCCGCCGCGCCGGGCAAAGCGGGCATGCCCGTGCGCAACGCGGCCGCGGGCGCGGTGCTGTTCGCGCCGAAGGTGCAGACCCTCCGCGATGCCGAGTATCTGGCCGATACGGCGCTCAGCTCGTCCGAGCGTGGTCCCGCCTACCGGGTGGGCGTTTTCGCGCCCCTGTCGAGCTACACGTCGGTGTTCTACCGTCTGCACGACCTGTTCTCCGGCCACCGCGAACGCACCGGCTGCTTCACCGTCATCTCCGCGATGACCTACGGCGTCCGCTCCCGCTACCTGCGCGCCGAATCCGCCGCCCGCGGCCTGCCCGCCGAGGACCACGGCCTGATCACCTTCACCTGCCGCCTGCGCCCCGCCGCTCTCCCGTCCGAGCAGTTGCGCGACATCGTCTCCGGCATCGAGGAGATCTGCCGTTCGGAGAACTCGCTGCGGTACGAAGCGGAGTAGCGGTTCGGCCCCGCGCCGTCCCGTGGATCCGGTGCGCCCGGACCACGGTCGGTGGCTGGAGCAATTCGTCGCCGGCCAGTCGCTCGTGCAGGCGGGACGCCGCGTCCCGTTGGTGGGTGGCGTCTACCTCACCGCAGGCATGCCGCACGATCGGCTCGACGCGATCCTCGCCACGGATCCGTGCCTTCTCCACGGCGTCGCGACGCACGAAGTCGTCGAATTCACCTTGCTGCTCGGCATGCCGACCTGCTCGCGGCCACTCACACGGAATTCCCGGAAACGCCACCGGTAGCGAGTCCCCGTGCGACATAGTTGTAAACGCTCGCGTTCCCTACTTATACGCGGGCGTACCCCACTCCATGTTCGTGATCGGATCAGACTTCATGAGGACGAGCACATCTGCCGCGGCGATCAGCGCATTCGCCATTTCGGCCCTGGTCGCGGGGACCGCGGCCTGCTTTCCGGCAACGGCCTACGCCGACGACGCACCCGACGGAGCCGCACCGGGGGTGATCACGGTGGACACCACCAGCGACGAGGCAGCGGCCGATCCCCGAAGCGGGCAATGCCGCACGGCCTCCGGCGCCTGCACATTGCGCGCCGCGGTGCAGGCGGCCAACGCCCATCCGGGTAGCACGATCGCGCTTCCGGCCGGTCGATATGTTCTGACGATAGCCCCCGACCAGCGAAAAGTGCAGGGGCGCAACCCCGATGCGACGACAGGAGACCTGAACCTCACCGCGCCGACGATGCTGCGCGGCGCCGGTCGCGATCGGACGGTGCTGGACGCCGACGGGATCGACCGCGTGCTCAGCGTCTCCGCGCCCGTGACATTGACGGGTTTGACCGTCACCGGCGGAGTCGCCGCCCAGCACGAGATCCCGTTCTATGACACCGGCGGGGGCGGCATCGCGAATTCATCGGATCTCGTCCTCGATGACGTCGTAGTCCAGGGCAACAGCGCCGGATACGGCGGCGGCATCTTCAACGTGCCGGGCTCGGACCTGAAGACGCGGAATACGGTCATCACCGGCAACTCCGCGGGCGAGGCGGGCGGCGTGCGCTGCGACAACACCTGCGCCTTCACCGACACCACGATCACCGGCAATCGCGTGGTCGACCCCGGAGTCTGGTACCGCCCTGGCGGATTCGCCGGTCGTGGCGGCGGCGTCGACGTCCGAGGCAGGGGCGTGGTGACGTTCGATCGCGCGACGATCACCGGGAACACCGCTTCGGACGGCGGCAGCGGCATCAACGTGGCGCCTGCCTACCTCGACACCCTTCCGCGCCGGCTGACCGACCTGGTCGGCGTCCCGCTCGGCACGGTCGTCCTGCGGGACTCCACCGTTCTCGGGAACAGATCCGGCGCCGCCGTGGTCAACTGTGTCGAGGTGTTCGCGAGAATCGTCTCCGAAGGCGGCAATACCAGCGACGATGCGTCCTGCAACCTCACCGGGGCCGGCGACAGAGTCCTGTCCTAGCCCGCGGGCGTCGCCGGGCCGAGCAAGGCGCGATGGATGTACACGACGGCTTCCTCGAGCTCGAGCAAGTCTCCTCCGGCCCGGAGGGTTCGTCGGATGGCCTCGTTGGTCGCGTCGGTCACCGCGAGGTACGCGTGGTCCGGAACGGAGGGATCGACCGGGCCCGCCGTCGCACGCCACGATCGGATGAAACCGGCGAACCAGTGCTGGCATCGTTCGAACGACTCGATCGCGCGCGGCCCCGCCACGGCGGTCTCCAGATAGAAGGCGCGGGCGAACGACGGCTCGTCCCGCAGCAGGGTGAGGTATTCGCGTATGCCGCGGTGAAGCGCCTCGAGCGGCTCGACGGGTTCGGCCAGGATCCGTCTCATCGCCTGCCGCAGATGATCGATCATCAGATCGCGGCCGGTCTCGGCCGCCGCGAGGAAGCAGGCTTCCTTGTCCGGGAAGTGCTGGTAGAAGGTCCGGCGCGAAACCTTCGCCGTCGCGGCGATGTCCGCGACCGTCGCATCGAGGTAGCCGCGCTCGGCGACAACGACCGTGACGCCGAACAGCAGACGCTGACGTTGCGACCCCGTCACCAGGTCGCGAGCCAGTCCGTGCGGCCCGTGCGGTAGGGCCTTCAGGATCGGCTCCAGCAACTTCTCTCCCACCCGCACCTTCATATCAGGTGCGGGCCTGGCAGCCGTATGAACTCCGCCCTCCGGCAGGCTCATCACCCACGAAAACGGCCCCACCGGACAACCGGTGGGGCCGTTTCGGTGCGATGTCGGCTCAGTGCTTCTCGGGCCCGAGGTAGTACTCGAACACCAGGCCCGCGGCGGCGGTCAGGATGCACACGACGCCGATGCCGATCAGCCAGAACTGGAAGAAGGCCAGGCCGAGGGCGGTCACCGAACCGGCGGCGGCCAGGGTGATCGGCCAGAAGCTGCCGGGCGAGAAGAAGCCGAGGTCACCGGCGCCGTCCACGATCTCGGCGTCTTCGTAGTCCTCCGGGCGCAGGTCGAGACGACGGGCGACGAACCGGAAGTAGGTGCCGATGATCAGCGACAGACCCGCGGTCAGCACCATGGCCGTGGTGCCGGCCCATTCGACGCCCGTGCGCGACTGACCGGTGAAGAAGCCGTAGACGCCCGCGATGATGACGAAGAACACCGTGAGCAGTTCGAAAATCCGCGCTTCGATCTTCATGTCAGATCAATCCTCACTTGCTCTCGGCCGAGGCGGCGCTCTTGGTGTCGCGCCTGGTGTTGAACGGCGCGGTGGACGTGGCGACCGGGGACTCCCCGATGGACTCGAGCGCCTCGGCGTTGGTCTTGCCCGCCTGGCGCGCGTCCAGGTACTTGGTGAACTTCTCCGGCGTGACCGCGCGGACCTCGAAGTTCATCATCGAGTGGAAGGTGCCGCACATCTCCGCGCAGCGGCCGACGAACGCGCCTTCCTTCTCGATCTTGGTGATCTGGAAGACGTTGTCGGAGTTGTTCTCCTTCGGGTTCGGCATCACGTCGCGCTTGAACAGGAACTCCGGCACCCAGAAGGCGTGGATCACGTCGGCGGCGGCGAGCTGGAACTCGATGACCTTGCCGGTCGGCAGCACCAGGACCGGGATCTCGTTGCTCGAGCCGATCGTCTCGACCTTGTCGTAGTGCAGGTAGGACAGGATGTCGTTCTCCGGCTTGCCGTGCACCGGGCCCGGCTGCGGGTGACCGTCCTTGGTCCGCTCCTCGTACCCCTCGAGCTGTTCCTGGTTCAGCGCCTCACGCGAGGCGTCGATGCCGTCGAACCGGTAGCCGTCCTTGAAGTCGACGTTGCGATAGCCGAACTTCCAGTTCCACTGGAAGGCGGTCACGTCGACCGTGACATCGGGGTTGTCCACCTTCTCCTGCACGTAGCCCTGCACGACCACGGTGAAGTAGAACAGCACGGCGATGATGACGAACGGGATCGCCGTGTAGGTCAGCTCCAGCGGCACGTTGTAGCCGGTCTGGCGCGGGAACTCCGGTGAGTCGGCCTTCTTGCGGTGGAACGCGACGGTCCAGAAGGTCAGGCCCCAGACCAGCACGCCCATCGCCAGCGCGGCGACGACCGACCAGGTCCACAGTTCCCGCATCCGGGTGGCCTGCGGCGTGATGCCAGACGGCCAACCGAACCGCAGCCAAACATTGTCGATCGAGCAGCCCGAGACGAGCAGCGCGGTGATCCCCAAGGACACCGCCAGCCCGGCCCGCCGAAGGATGCGGCTGGGGGGACGGTTGGCCGGCGAAGCCGGCGGGGCGGGTGAGTACTGCCCACCCCGGGCGGGTCGTGCCCCGATCTCTTCGCTCGCCTTGTGCGCCACGCTCACGCCTTCCTGGTCGCCACACATTCCGACAGTGCATCGTCGGGGCTGCGATCTACCCCGGCGATACGTCCTAAGCTCGTTCCAGGGCACCCTCTCGACCAGCGCGTGACACGCGGGTCGCCTGAGAGAGACCTGAGTACTACGCAGCGTAGACCAAACGCACCCCTCGGTCGTCGTCGGGTCGGCTTCGACACCTCGGGGAGCTCAGCGCGATCACCGCCACCAGCGATTCCGCCCGCGACGTGATGCGCGCGACGCGCGGACGCCACGGGTGCGGCATACTCGGACACTAGATTTCGTCCCCTTGCGCGCCATCCGGTGCGCGCGTATCCCGACTGCGAGAAATGAGGTTGCCGACGCCGTGTGTGGACTGCTCGGATTCCTGGCATCTGACGAGGCGGCACCTGGCACGGTGGAGCAGGTCTACGAGGCCTTGCACTGCGTGCGTCACCGCGGCCCGGACGAGCGCGGCACCTGGCACGACGACCATGTGATCTTCGGCTTCAACCGCCTGTCGATCATCGACATCGAGCACTCGCACCAGCCGCTGCGCTGGGGCCCGCCCGAGCAGCCCGACCGCTACGCGTTGACCTTCAACGGCGAGATCTACAACTACCTGGAGCTGCGCGCCGAACTCGCCGAGGCGCACGCCGCCGAGTTCCCCGACGGCAAGATCTTCCAGACCGAGGGCGACAGCGAGGCCATCGTCGCGGCGTTCCACTACTGGGGGCCGGAGGCGGTGCGGCGGCTGCGCGGCATGTTCGCCTTCGCGATCTGGGACACCGAAACCGGGGAGCTGTTCCTGGCCCGCGACCCGTTCGGCATCAAGCCGCTGTTCCTGGCCACCGGACCGGGCGGCACCGCGTTCGGCAGCGAGAAGAAGAGCCTGTTGGAACTGCTGCCCGCGCTGCGGTTGAGCGACGCGCTGGACCCGAGGGCGCTGGAGCACTACACGGTGCTGCAGTACGTCCCGGAGCCGGAGACGCTGCACAAGGACATCCGCAGGCTGGAGTCGGGCAGCTACGCCACCGTGCGGCCCGGTGCGGCGCCGGTCGTCACCCGGTACTTCACGCCGAAGTTCCCGGTGCGCCCGTTCACCCCGGGTTCGGCGGCGGCGCGCTACCGGGAGATCGCCGCGGCGCTCGAGGACTCCGTCGCCAAGCACATGCGCGCCGACGTGACCGTCGGTTCGTTCCTTTCCGGCGGCATCGACTCCACCGCGGTCGCGGCGCTGGCCATGCGGCACAACCCGAAGCTGATCACGTTCACCACCGGGTTCGAACGCGAGGGCTACTCGGAGGTGGACGTCGCCGCCGAGAGCGCCGAGGCGATCGGCGCGCGCCACGTGGTGAAGGTGGTCTCCCCCGCCGAGTTCGCCCAGGCCATCCCGGAGATCGTCTGGTATCTCGACGACCCGGTGGCCGACCCGGCGCTGGTGCCGCTGTACTTCGTCGCGAAGGAGGCGCGCAAGCACGTCAAGGTGGTGCTCTCGGGTGAGGGCGCCGACGAGTTGTTCGGCGGGTACACCATCTACCGCGAGCCGCTGTCGCTGAAGCCGTTCGAGAAGCTGCCGCGTGGCCTGCGCAGACTGGCCGGCAAGCTGTCGGACCGGATTCCGGACGGCACCAGGGGCAAGAGCCTGCTGCACCGCGGCTCGCTCACCCTCGAGGAGCGCTACTACGGCAACGCGCGCAGCTTCAACGACGCCCAGCTGCGCGCCGTGCTGCGCGAGTTCCGGCCGGAGTGGACCCATCAGGACGTCACCGCGCCGCTGTACGCGCAGTCGCGCGGTTGGGACCCGGTGGCCCGGATGCAGCACCTGGACCTGTTCACCTGGCTGCGCGGCGACATCCTGGTCAAGGCCGACAAGATGACCATGGCCAACTCGCTGGAACTGCGCGTGCCGTTCCTGGACACCGAGGTGCTGAAGGCGGCGGAGGGGCTGCCGTTCGAGCAGAAGATCACCAAGGACACCACGAAGTACGCGCTGCGTCAGGCGCTGGAGGGCATCGTGCCTCCGCACGTGCTGCACCGCGCCAAGCTCGGCTTCCCGGTGCCGCTGCGGCACTGGCTGCGCGGCACGGAACTCTACGACTGGGCGCAGCAGCAGATCGCCGAGTCGCAGACCGACCACCTGCTGAACAAGGCCGCGATCAGCGAGATGCTGGTCGCGCACCGGGCGGGGACCGCCGATCACAGCCGCAGGCTGTGGACCCTGCTGGTGTTCATGGTGTGGCACGGCATCTTCGTCGAGGACCGGATCAAGCCGGAGATCCAGGAGCCGGTCTACCCGGTCTCGCTCTGAGGTACACGAAAGGCGCGCACCCGGTCGGGTGCGCGCCTTTCGTCGTTCAGGGTCAGAGCAAAGTCTTGATGTCCGCCGCGGCCTCCGGGCCGTAGGCCTGGGTGAGGCGCTCGAGCGCGGACTCCTTGTTCAGCGTCCACTCCTGGGTGCCCATGGTCTCCAGCACCAGCACGGCGATCAGGGAGCCCAGCTGCGCGGAACGCTCCAGGCTCAGCCCGGCGGTGTGCGCGGTGAGGAAGCCCGCGCGGAAGGCGTCACCGACGCCGGTGGGCTCCACCTTCTCGAGCTCCGGCACGACGCCGACGGTCACCTCGGTGCCGTCGCGGTCGACGATCCGCACGCCTTCCGCGCCCAGGGTCGTGACGCGGACGCCGACCTTCTGGGCGACTTCTTCCTCGCTCAGGCCGGTCTTCTGCAGCAACAGCGCCCACTCGTACTTGTTCGTGAACAGGTACGCGGCGCCGTCGATCAGCTGCACGGACTGGTCACCGTCCAGGCGGGCCAGCTGCTGCGAGGGATCGGCGGCGAACGGAATGCCGAGTTCGCGGCACTCGGCGGTGTGCCGCAGCATCGCCTCCGGGTCGTTGGCCCCGATCAGGACGAGGTCGAGCTCCCTGGACTCGGACAGCTCGGCGATGGAGATATCGCGCGCCTCGCTCATCGCGCCGGGGTAGAACGACGCGATCTGAGCCATGTCGTCGTCGGTGGTGCAGACGAAACGCGCGGTGTGCGCGCGATCGGACACCAGCACGGTGGAGCAGTCGACCCCGTGCTTCTCCAACCAGGCGCGGTACTCGCCGAAATCGGCGCCGACGGCACCGACGAGCAGGGGCGTGCGATTGAGCAGGCCCATGGCGTAGGCGATGTTGCCGCCGACGCCGCCGCGCCGAATCTGCAGATCGTCGACGAGGAAGCTCAGCGACACGTGGTCGAGCTGATCGGCCAGCAGTACGTCGGCGAACCGTCCGGGAAAACGCATGAGGTGGTCGGTCGCAATGGACGCGGAAACGGCTATGGACACGTGGCTGAGCCCCTTCAACGGTAGGCGGCAGGCGGTGCAGACCGGGACGCGAGTCCCGATCTCACCGTAGCTGATGCCGCCTGTCCGGGTCTTCAGGCCGTACTAGTTGAGCGGCACCGGATTTGCGTTCAGGTCCTGCGTGAGTGCCGCTCGGGTCCTGGGCGTTCCCGACGAGTTACCCGTGTCCGCACGAGATCAGGTGTTCCGATCGAACGCGGCCGATCTCCGCGACCGCGCCGGGATCACTGCCTCAGTTGAAGGAGTCGCCGCAGGCGCAGGAGCCGGTGGCGTTCGGGTTGTCGATGGTGAAGCCCTGCTTCTCGATGGTGTCGACGAAGTCGATCGAGGCGCCCTGCACGTACGGCGCGCTCATCCGGTCGACGGCCAGCGTGACGCCGCCGAAGTCGACGGTCAGGTCGCCGTCGAGCGAGCGGTCGTCGAAGAACAGCTGGTAACGCAGGCCGGCACAACCACCCGGCTGCACCGCGATTCGCAGCGCCAGGTCGTCGCGACCCTCCTGGTCGAGCAGGGCCTTCGCCTTCGCGGCGGCGGCGTCGGTCAGAGTCACACCGTGGGTGGCGGTCTCGTTCTGCACAGTCATGAACTCTCCTCGAGGAACCTGTGGTCAACCCGTGAACAGCGCACGGGTCGTGTCGGTCAACACCACTCGGCAGGCTGCTATTCCTCCATCTTGCCACCACCCCCGCCGCGACGGCGCGCAACCTCCGTGACCCCGCACACTCCCGGCGAATCGGACCGCATTTCTCGCCGCGCTACCCATCGAATAGCCTGGTCGATGTGAAATTGTTCCGTCGCGGCGAGTCCAGCACCACCGACGCGACCGCCGAATCGACGGTGGTCACGGACGGCGACTCGGCCGCGGGCACCACCCGCGCGGCGGCGACGGCCACCGCGGGCAAGGGCCGTCCCACCCCGAAACGCCGTGACGCGCAAGGCAAGCGCCGCGGCCCGATAGCGCCCGCCCCGCTCACCGCCAAGGAGGCCCGCGCCCGGCGCAAGGCCGCGCGGGGCACCAGAGCCGAGCGCAAGGCCGCGGCCGCGAAACGGCGCGAGGCCGCCGCGGATCGGCGCGAGCGCATGCTCGCGGGCGAGGACAAGTACCTTCCGCCCCGCGACCAGGGGCCGGTCCGGGCCTTCGTCCGCGACATCGTCGACGCCCGGCGCAACCTGGTCGGCCTGTTCATGCCGATGGCGCTGGTGCTGATCTTCTCGATGTTCCTCGCCCCCGCGCTGCAGACCGTCGTCACGTTGGCCATGCTGGTGATGATGCTGTTCATGGGCATCGAGGGCGTCCTGCTCGGCCGGGTGGTGAACAACCGGGTCAGGGAGCGTTTCCCGGAGACCACCGACGGCGGATACCGCCTCGGCTGGTACGCCTTCGTCCGCGCGTCGCAGATCCGCAAGATGCGCGCCCCGAAACCACGGGTCGGCCCGGGCGACGCTGTGTAGTTTTTCCAGCGCCTGCGGCGCTGGGTGTTCGCGGCCCCTTTGTGGCTCGCGTGTGCGCGGCCGCCGCTTGCTCCTTCGTCGCGTACGCGGCGGCCGCGCACACGCGAGCCGGGCCGCGAACGGCGGATGCTCGGTCTCGCTTCGCTCGAAAGTCATAGTTGGGGTGCGCTGGGCGCGTCGGTGGCGAAGCTACTGATCAGGTGCGCACCGTCCGGAGTGGCTAGTCGGCTGGCCGTCCGGGGTGACTGGTCGGACGGCCGTCCGCCGCGCCGGTCGCAGCCTTCGGCTTGATCGGGTCGGCGGTCGGCGCCTACTCCTTCGTCGCCTATGCAGCGGCCGCGCACGCGGGCTGGGCTGCGGATGACAGGTGCACGGTTTCCGTCGCGCGATCAGAGCGATTCGGCTGGGTCAGCGGTGGTGGGTGTTGCGGCCGAGGATGGCGGTCAATTCTGCGTGCAGCCGTTGTGCGTCGCGGTCGATCACCTGCGCGGAGCCCGCGCGGTCGGTGCCGCGGGCGACGAGTGTGGCGAACGCCACGATGACTGCCAAGGTGATGAGGAAAGTAACCATGGCAGTAATTTTGCGGTCAATGATTTACCGCCGACAGTGGCGGTACCGACATTGTTCGTCAAAATCCGGCCACTAGACTGGCGGCATGCTGTCGAAGGTCGCCGTGGTGCTGTCCGAACGCATGGCCATGTTCGAATTCGGGGTCATCTGTGAGGTTTTCGGGCTCGACCGCACCGCCGACGGACTACCCGCCTTCGATTTCCGGGTGTGCGGGGCCGAGCCGGGCGTCCCGTTGCACTCCACCAGCCCCGGTATCACCGTCACACCTGAGTACGGGCTGGAAGAGCTGGCGGCGGCCGATCTGGTGGCCATCCCCGCCGCCGCGGCCGATCGGGGGTTCGATCCGCGGATCGTCACGGCCGTCCGCGACGCGGCGGCCGCCGGGGCGACCGTGCTCACCGTGTGTTCCGGCGCGTTCCTGGCCGGTGCGGCCGGGCTGCTCGACGGCCGTAAGTGCACCACGCATTGGCGCTACGTGGAGCAACTCGCCGCCGAGTATCCCGCGGCGACCGTCGATCCGGATGTGCTGTTCGTCGACGAGGGCGATCTGATCACCAGCGCGGGCACCGCCGCGGGCATCGACGCCTGCCTGCACCTGGTGCGCCGCGAACTCGGCAGCGGCGTGGCCAACGCGATCGCGCGGCGGATGGTGGTCCCGCCGCAGCGCGACGGCGGGCAGCGCCAGTTCATCGAACGCCCGGTCGCGGCCTGCACCTCCGACAGCCTCATTCCCACCCTGGAGTGGATGAACGAGCACCTGGATCTGCCGCACACGGTGGAAGACCTGGCCACACGCGCCAACATGTCCACCCGGACCTTCGCGCGCCGTTTCGCCGCCGAGACCGGAACCACCCCGGTGAAATGGCTCACCAACCAGCGCGTACTGCTGGCCAAGCAACTGCTCGAGGGAACCGACCTCGGACTGGAACAGATCGCCGCCCGCTCCGGCTTCGGCTCCGGCGCGCTCCTGCGCCACCATTTCCAGCGCCTCGTCGGCATCGCCCCCACCGAGTACCGCCGCCGCTTCGGGCGCAGCTCGGACGCCTCCGCCTGATCACGGAGCCATACAGCCGACCGGCTTTCCGCGTACGTCCGAGACGTCTCGGCATACTCGCCCCGGTTCATCGAGCACCGTTGCTGGTCGCCGTCTGTTCGGCCTACCGTCACAGATTCACCGCGGCTGCGCCTGCCCCATCTTCGGAGTTCCCCGCCCGGACCGGGCATGCCTCGAGAGTCACGCGGCAATCCGCGGTTCGGTTGATACCGTGCACTCGTGTCCGAGACTCCCGCGCCTACGCCACGCAGCATCCTCGTTCTGGGTGGCGCGCGGTCGGGGAAGTCGGCGTTCGCGGAGGACCTGGCCGTGCGGGCGGGCGGCCGAGTACGCTACCTCGCCACCGCCGTGCCCGACCCCGCCGATCATGATTTCGCCGAGCGCATCGCCGCACACCGAGGCCGACGCCCAGCGGGCTGGTCGACCATCGAAAGCGCCGACCCCACAGCGGTTCTCCTCGCAGCCATGCCGAGCCCGCCGCCGGTCACCCTGATCGACGACATCGGCACCTGGCTGACCGCCCGCATCGACGCGCGCGAAGCTTGGGAAGCGCCGCGCGGCACGGTCGCTCCCGACACCGACGCGCTGGTCTCTGCCGTCGCCGCCTACACCGGCGACCTCGTGATCGTCAGCCCGGAGGTGGGTATGGGCGTCATCCCGGCCACGCGTTCGGGCCGTCTCTTCCGCGACGAGATCGGCACCCTCAACCAGCGCTTGGCCCAGGTCTGCGACGAGGCTTTCCTGGTCGTCGCGGGCCTCCCCCTCCGTCTCAAGTAGCCGCCGTTCGCAGCGCTCCCTCGTTGCGAGCAACCACCGACCGCGACAGGCGGCCCGCGACGCGCCGGGCGACGCAGCCGCGGCTCGGCGGCGTCGGAGGACTGCCTGGTCACTTGGATGTCGCGGCCGGAAAACGCGTGTTGTCGCCCCGGAATCCCCGGCCGCGCCGCCGGTCGCCCGCCGCGTTTCCTGCATGTGCGCCGACCACTGCGCGAGACGATCGCCGGGACGTCGTCGCAGAGGCTCCTGGCTCCGACCTCGATCACACCGCTGTGTCGAGCAGGTCGCGCCCTTGGCGCCGATTCGCGACGTCGATCATGGTGTCACCTGCGCCGATCACCGACCCGGCTCGCGGAGGTCTCGCCGACACACCGCCGACCCGGAGCAGGCCGCGTCCTACCTTCTCCGGCAGCGAACCGGCAGGTGGTCCTGCGGCGCGTCGAGCGGCTACGCCGTGATCAGGTCACGGCCCCACGGCGTGGAAGGGCAATGGCAAGATTGGGCGGCGTAGTCGGCGGGACCGCCATGACCGAAAGGCTCGATAGTGACGCACGGATTCGGACCGGTAGCGCCTCCGGACACACAGTTTCGTGCGGCGGCCGAGCAGCGGCAAGCCCAGCTGACCAAACCCGCTGGTGCACTGGGCCGATTGGAGCAACTCGGCAACTGGGTGGCGGCCTGCCAGGGCGCCTGCCCGCCGAAGCAGTTCGAGCGCGCCAGGGTCGTGGTCTTCGCCGGGGATCACGGCATCGCGCGGCACGGGGTGTCGGCGTATCCGAGCGAGGTCACCGCGCAGATGGTCGCGAATTTCCTCGGCGGCGGCGCAGCGGTGAACGCGCTGGCGGCGGTGGCCGGCGCGACGGTCAGGGTGGCGGACATCTCCGTCGACGCCGACACCGACCCGCAGGTGTCCAAGCACAAGGTGCGCCGCTCCAGCGGGGCGATCGATCGCGAGGACGCGCTCACCGCCGACGAGGTCCAGGCGGCGATCGAGGCGGGCCGCGCCATCGCCGACGAGGAGATCGACGCGGGCGCGGACCTGCTGATCGCGGGTGACATGGGTATCGGCAACACCACACCCGCCACCGTGCTCATCGCGAGCCTGACCAATACCGAACCGGTCGCCGCCGTGGGGCGCGGCACGGGCGTCGACGATGCCGGATGGATCCGCAAGGTCGCCGCGATCCGCGATGCGATGCGGCGCGCGCGCCCGGTGGTGAAGGACCCGGTCGAACTGCTCCGCGTGGCCGGTGGCGCCGACTTCGCCGCGTTGGCCGCGTTCCTCGCCCAAGCCGCCACCCGGCGCACACCCGTCGTCCTTGACGGCGTCGTCGTGACGGCCGCGGCGATGGTCGCCGAGGACCTCGCCGCGGGCGCGAGCGCTTGGTGGCTGGCCGGTCACCGCTCCACCGAACCGGCGCACGACCTCGCGCTGCGACACCTGCGCCTGGAACCCCTGCTCGACCTGACCATGCGCCTCGGCGAGGGCTCCGGCGCGCTGACCGCCCTCCCGATCCTCCGCTCGGCGGTGGCCGCCCTCGCGGAGATGTCGACCTTCGCCGAAGCGGGTGTCAGCACCGCCGACGCCGAACCGGCGAGCGCCCCGCCGAACCTGCGAAAGTCGTGAACGGTACCCGGCTGGCGATTTCCTGGCTCACGGTGCTGCCGGTGCGCGGGCCGGATGCCGTCGACCGGGCCGCGGCGGGCCGTGCGATCCTGCTGGCGCCGCTGGTCGGCGCGCTGCTCGGAGCCGGAGCCGCGGGTTTGCTGTGGGCGCTGAGCCGGGCCGGGGCGAGCGCGGCGCTGGCCGGGTTGCTGGTGGTCGGCGCGCTGGCGTTGATCACCAGGGGCATGCACCTCGACGGCTTGGCCGACACCTTGGACGGACTCGGCAGCTACGGTCCGCCGGAGCGGGCCAGGCAGATCATGAAGAGCGGCGGGGCCGGCCCGTTCGGTGTCGCGGGGCTCGCGTTCGCCATCGGCATACAGGCGTTCTCGTTCGCGTCCTTGGCCGACTCGGCCCGATGGTTCGCCGTCGCCCTCGCCGTGGCCACCGGCCGCGTCGCGGTGATCCTCGCCTGCCGTGGTGTCCCGGCCGCGCCTGGCACCGGGTTCGGCGTCCTGGTCGCGGACACGCAGTCGGCCACCGCCGCGGCCTTCTGGTCCGTGACCACGGTGGGTCTGGCCGTGTTCGCGGTTCCGCGCTGCCCGTGGCTCGGCCCCTTGGCCGTCGCCCTCGGCCTGACCGCCTCCACGCTCCTGGTCCGGCACTGCGCGCGCCGCTTCGGCGGGCTCTCGGGTGACGTCCTCGGCGCGGCGGTCGAGACCACCGTTGCGCTCACGGCAGTCGTCCTGTCACTCACCGTCCAGCCCGTCTGACCGTCCCCGAGAGGCCGGATGGAACGTTGTCCGGGGTGAATCAGCGGCGAGAGTCTGAGTCACTGGAATTTTTCCGGCCGTGGTGCGCGGATCGTCTGGGTCGGGCAATAAGGTGGGCGGTATGTCTTCTGAGCGCCTGTATTTTCGCCAGCTGTTGTCGGGACGCGACTACGCCGTGGGCGATCCGATCGCGACGCAGATGCGCAACTTCGCGTATCTGATCGGCGATCGGGAAACAGGCGAGTGCGTGGTGATCGATCCCGCCTACGCCGCGGGTGATCTGGTCGACATCGCCGAGGGCGACGGTCTGCGCTTGAGCGGGGTGCTCGCCACCCACCACCACCCCGACCACGTGGGTGGCACGATGCTCGGCTTCACCCTGCGCGGGGTACGCGAGCTGCTCGAAAAGACAAGCGTCCCAGTGCATGTCAACGCCAAAGAGCTGCCGTGGGTGGCGAATGTCACGGGAATCGCCGAGAGCGAGCTCACCGGCCACGAGCACGGCGACAAGGTCACCGTCGGAGCCTTCGACATCGAATTACTACACACGCCCGGCCACACTCCGGGCAGCCAGTGCTTCCTGTTCGACAACCGCCTCATCGCGGGCGACACCCTTTTCATCGACGGGTGTGGCCGCACCGACTTCCCCGGCGGCGATTCGGACGAGATGTTCCGCAGCCTGCGCTACCTGGCCGGACTCGCGGGCGACCCGGTCGTGTATCCGGGCCACTGGTACTCGCAGGAGCCCAGCGCGGCGCTGTCCACTGTCCGGGACAAAAATTACGTCATGCGCCCGCAGACGCTGGAGCAGTGGCACATGCTGATGCCGGGCTGAGTCACATCCGCCGCATCCAGCCGTGCTTGTCGGCGAAGGTGCCGCGCTGGATGCCGGTGAGGGTGTCCCGCAGGGCCATGGTCACCGTGCCGGGCTCGCCACCGCCGATGGTGAATTCGCCCGCATCGGAACGAACCCAGCCGACAGGCGTGATCACCGCGGCGGTTCCGCACGCGAAAACCTCGGTGATCTCACCGGATTCGGCGCCCTTGCGCCATTCCTCGACCGAGATCCTGCGCTCCTCGACCGGGAAGCCGGAATCGGCGGCGAGGGTGAGCAGCGAGTCGCGAGTGATGCCGGGCAGCAGCGAACCGGACAGTTCCGGGGTGACCAGCCGTGCGTCGGAGCCGGAACCGAAGACGAAGAACAGGTTGTTCGTACCCATCTCCTCGACGTAGCGGCGCTCGCACGCGTCCAGCCACACCACCTGGTCGCATCCCTTGGCCGAAGCCTCCGCCTGCGCCAGCAGGGAAGCGGCGTAGTTGCCCGCGACCTTCGCCTCACCGGTCCCGCCCGGCGCGGCGCGCACGTATTCGGTGGACAGCCACACCCGCACCGGCTTCACGCCACGCGGGAAGTACGCCCCCGCCGGGGAGCCGAGCAGCAGGTACTTGTACGCCGCGGCCGGTTTGACGCCCAGCCCGGCCTCGGTGGCGAACATGAACGGCCGCAGGTACAGCGATTCCTCACCGCCCGCCGCGGGCACCCAGTCGCGGTCCACCTCGAGCAGCTGGCGCACCGACTCGATGAACAGTTCGTCGGGCAGCTCGGCCATCGCCATCCGGCGAGCCGACCGGCGGAAACGCGCGGCGTTGGCGTCGATGCGGAAACAGGAGACGCTGCCGTCGCTCTGCCGGTAGGCCTTCAGGCCTTCGAAGATGGCCTGGCCGTAGTGGAACACCATGGTCGCGGGGTCCAGCGCCAGCGGCCCGTAGGGCTCCACCCGCGCGTTCGTCCACGTGCCGCCGACGTAATCGATCGAGACCATGTGATCGGTGAAGTACCGCCCGAACCCCGGCTCCGTCAGTACCTCCTGTCGCCGCTGCGCCGGAAGCGGCGCGGGGTGCGGAATACGGGTGAACTGTGCGGCAGCGGTCATGGCGACGATCCTATCCGGCCCCGTTGCGGGCATTTCGCCACGGTCCACCCCCCTCCCCGCGCGGCCGAGCGCCGCCGGGGCCTGCGGAAAGCGGCTACTTCGTGCTGGTCCGGACGAACGGCGGGCGAACGATCTCGCAGCGCAGGCGGCGGCCGCGCACGTCGACCTCGACCTCGGCGCCGGGCTCGAGGCCCGCCCCGGTGTCGAGCAGGGCCAGCGCGATACCGAGCTTGAGGGTGGGCGAGAAGGTCCCTGAGGTGGTTTCGCCGACCGGCTCGCCATCGCGCAGCACGGTTTGCCCCTGCCGGAGCACACCGCGGTCGAGCGCCTTCAGCCCCAGCAGGATTCGGCGCGGACCAGCCGACTTCTCCTGTTCCAGCGCGGCCTTCCCCCAGAACTGCGGCTTCTGCCAGCCGACCGCCCAACCGCAGCGCGCCTGCACCGGGGAGATGTCGAGGGAGAGTTCGTGCCCGTGCAGCGGATAGCCCATCTCCGTGCGCAGGGTGTCGCGGGCGCCGAGCCCGGCCACCTGGCCCTCAGCGGCACGCACCTGCTCGACCGCGGCGCGGAACAGCGGTTCGGCGTCGTCCCAGCGGGGCAGCAACTCGTAGCCGTGCTCGCCGGTGTACCCGGTGCGGCAGACCCGGACCGGGCGGCCGTCCCAGTCGGCGTCGGCGTAGGCCATGTACTCGAGGTCGGCGGGCAGCCCGAGCGCGCTCAGCACCTCGACGGAGCGCGGGCCCTGCACGGCGAACACGGCGTAGTCGCGGTGCTCGTCGCTCACCGTGACGCCTTCGGGCGCGGCCTTGCGCAGTTCCGCGACGACCGCCGCGGTGTTGGCGGCGTTGGGCACCAGGAAGATGTCGTCGTCGGAGACGTAGTAGGCGATCAGGTCGTCGATCACGCCGCCGTCGGGGGCGCAGCACAGCGTGTACTGCGCCTTGCCCGGCCGGATCCGGCCCAGATCGTTGGTCAGCGCCGAGTTCACGAACGCCGCGGCGCCGTGGCCGCGCACCGTCGCCTTGCCGAGGTGGCTGACGTCGAACAGCCCCACCGTCGTGCGAACCGCCTGGTGCTCGGTCACCGTGCCCGCGTAGGACACCGGCATCTCCCAGCCGCCGAACGGCGCGAAGGTCGCCCCCAGCTCGACGTGCACGGCGTGGATGGGTCCTTGCAGGAGGTTCGTCTCGGTCACCAGCCGAGCTTATCCGGGCCGGGTCCGGCCGAGTCCCGCACGCGCTGCGGCCGGTACCACATCGGGATGAGCGTCGGGCCGTTCTCCGGCAACGTGTGCGTCGTTCCGGTCGGCGCGAATCCGCAGCGGCGGTAGAGCCGGGCGGATCGCTCGGTGCTGGCTTCCAGGAACGCCGGGACGCCGGCTTCGGAGGCCGCTGCCAACCGATCGGCCAGGATCGCCGCACCGGCTCCCTGACCGCGATGCTCCGGCACCGTGACGATCACTTGCAGGTAGCGGTGCGGGAACTCGCGGGGATGCTCGCGGGCGAGCAGGTCGGTGACGATCGCCAGCCGCTGCGCCACGCGCAGATCGGGAGCCTGTTCGAGCATGGTCCGCGCCTCGGCGGCTTCGTCGGCGAATCGCTCCACCGAGGTGACGTGCTGCCAGATCGATATCGACCAGATCTCCTCGCCCGCCCCCGCGACCCAGATCTCGTCCTCGCGCAACGCCCGGTCGACCAGGCCGGGCACGAACGCGGTGCGCAAACCCGCGTCGGACTGCCCTTCGAGCACCCACGCGGTCACCACCTCGTCCGCGCTGGCGATGCCGAACGCCTCGATCAGCGCGTCGCGGTCCGCGACACCGGCCTGGCGAGCGGTGATTTCCATCCCCGTCCCCTTTCCTCGTGAACACCGTTTTCCGAGCTCGAATCTAGGCAGCTCACAGCGGTATCAGTAGCATTTCGTCACACCTGTTGGTGTGTCGAAAAGGATCGGCGATGACCTGCGCTACCTGCCGCGACGAACTCACCCAGCCCAGCCGGGGCCGGCGGCGCAAATACTGCTCACGCTCCTGCCAGGCCCGCGCCTATCGCGCCCGCCGCGCGGCGATCCCGGTACGTGGCCCCGCTCGTACCACGCGACTGACCACCGTCGGCATCGCCCGCACGGCGGTGGAGCTGGCCGACCGCGACGGAATCGACGGCCTCACCATGCGCCGCCTGGCCAGTGCGCTCGGCGTCGCCACCGCCACCCTCTACCGCCACTTTCCCGACCGGGAAGCGCTGCTGGCGAGCATGGCGGAACTGGTGCTCGCCGAGATCCCGCCGCCAGGGCCGGCGTGCACCGGCCTGCGCCCCCGGCTGCGGCACGAGGCGCACGAGGAGTGGCGCCTCTACCGCAGGCATCCGTGGATGCTGCCGCTGCTGGCGCGGGTGCGCCCGCCGCTGGGCCCCGCGCTGCTGGACGTCCTGGAACGGAACTTCGCCGCCCTCGATCATCCCGGCCTGACCAGGCAGAACGGATTCACCATCTATCTCGCCGTGTCCGGCCTGGTCCAAGGGCTCGCCCTGCTGTGGAGTTCCGAGCGCGCCGACCGCTTCGGCGATCCGCGCGACGCCGCCGAGACGCCCCCTGAGTTCGCCGAGTTGCTCGACCCGGCGCTGCGTCCGGTCCTGCACCGCTACTTCACCGACCTGGACTCCGGCTTCGGCATGGACTTCGACGACCTGCTGGCGAACGCGGTGGAACTGCTGCTCGACGGCGTCGCGCTGCGCCATCCGGAACCAACCGAATAGCCTGTGCCAATGACCGCTGTTGCAGATCGCTCGCTCGGACCGGAACTGGCACGCACCGAGACCATCGGCGCGGACACCGATGTGCTCGTCATCGGCTTGACCTCCTCGGAGGACGGCCCCGCCATCGTGCCCGAGGACCTGTTCGGCGACGTGCTCACCGCCGACGTGCGCGCGGAACTGCTCGATCAGCTCGGCGCGGTGGGCGCCAAGGGCAAGGCCGAGGAACTCACCCGCATTCCGGCGCCCGCCGGACTGGACGGGGTGACCAGCGTCCTCGCCGTCGGGCTCGGCTCCGCCGAGAAACTCGACGCCGAGCAGATCCGCCGCTCGGCCGGTGTCGCCGCCCGCGCGCTGTCGGGCACCGAATTGGTGGTGACCACGCTGTCCGGGCTGGATATCGGCGCCGCCGCCGAGGGCTTCTACCTGGGCGCCTACTCGTTCACGCCGTTCCGCTCGGACAAGTCCGCGCCCAAGCCGGACGAGCGGCCCGTGGCCCGCGTCGAGTTGCTCGTGCCCGAGCCGGGATTCGGCGAAGAAGCCCTGTTCCGCGCGCAGCTCACCGCCGAGGCCGTCGCCACCGCACGGGATTTCGTGAACACCCCGCCCAGCCACCTGTTCCCGGCCGAGTTCGCCTCGCGCGCCCAGGAACTCGCCGAGGCCGCGGGCCTCACCGTCGAGGTGCTCGACGAGAAGGCCCTGGAAGCGGGCGGTTACGGCGGCGTGCTCGGCGTGGGCAAGGGTTCCTCGCGCCCGCCGCGGCTGATCCGGATCACCTACGCGGGCGGCCCGAAGAAGGTCGCGCTGGTCGGCAAGGGCATCACCTTCGACACCGGCGGCATCTCCATCAAGCCCGCGCAGAACATGGAGAACATGACCTCCGACATGGCGGGCGCCGCCGCCGTGATCGCCACGACGCTGCTGGCCGCGCGGCTGAGCCTGCCGATCACCGTCACCGCCACGGTGCCGATGGCGGAGAACATGCCGTCGGCCACCGCGCAGCGCCCCGGCGACGTGCTCACCCAGTACGGCGGCACCACCGTCGAAGTGCTCAACACCGACGCCGAGGGCCGGTTGATCCTCGCCGACGCGATCGTGCGCGCGAGCGAGGACGAGCCGGAGTACCTGATCGACGTGGCCACCCTGACCGGGGCGCAGATGGTCGCGCTCGGCACCCGCACGCCCGGCGTGATGGGCACCGACGAGTTCCGCGACCGGGTGGCCCGCATCTCGCGCGAGGTCGGGGAGAACGGCTGGGCCATGCCGCTTCCCGCCGAACTGCGGGCCGACCTGAACTCCAAGATCGCCGATCTGGCCAATGTCGCGCCGCACCGCTGGGGCGGCATGCTCTCGGCCGGGCTGTTCCTCAAGGAGTTCGTGCCGGAGAACGTGCAGTGGGCCCATCTCGACGTCGCGGGCCCGGCCTACAACACCGGCGGTCCGTTCGGCTACATCGGCAAGGGTGGCACCGGCGTCCCGGTCCGCACGCTGATCGCCGTGCTGCAGGACATCGCCGCGGAGTGAGCGTCACGCGCGCCGTCCGGGGTGGCTCCCGGACGGCGCGCGTCGTCCATGCGCCCGGCAGCACGCGTCCGGCGGACTCCGAGCCCACCGGGAATCGGCGGATCCGGCCGGCGTTCACGACCGCTCGGGAAGCGGCGCACGGCGCCCGGGAATCGGGCGCAACGGACAAATCGACAGCCTCAGAGGTCGTACAGATCGCGCTCCAACTCGCGCTGCCGCTCGATCCGCTTGCGCGCGTCGTAGTCGCGCATCCGCTGCGGATATCCGGTCTTGCCGACGTCGTAGACGGGGATGTGCAAATCCTTGGCAAGCCTTCGCGCCCCGCGCTCGCCGACGATCCGGCGTGTCCATTCACCATCCGCGGCAACAAGGACGACTGTGACATCTGTCACCGTGGTCTTCGGTTCGATATAGCCCTCGACGCCCACATGCGTGCGCACCCAGTCGGCCAGGTACCGAGCGTCCTGCCCGGACACCGAACCCCCACGTAGAGTGCCGCCACCCCGGGCGACGCCGCCGCGGAAACGATCCAGCAAACCCAACGACGCCGACCTCCTTTCCTGCACCGGAGAATGTTCACCGCCGGTCTTCCCATACTGCCAGCTCCGCGCAGTTCGCCGCCCTGTGCTACATGGCTTGCGGACGAGTGCAAGGATGGACCGCGGTACAAGAACCACACGGATCTCCGGTGCCACGCACAATGATCGGTGGCTTCCGGACTCCCGTCGCGACCCGCGGCGGGCGTCCGCAGCGAGATCAACTGTTGTAGAACCCCGTCGAGCAGTCAGAGGAGTCAACGGACATGGCCTTCTCCGTCCAGATGCCCGCTCTTGGTGAGAGCGTCACCGAGGGAACGGTGACCAGGTGGCTGAAGCAGGAAGGAGACACGGTCGAGGTCGACGAGCCGCTGCTCGAAGTCTCCACCGACAAGGTCGACACCGAGATCCCGTCCCCCGCGGCGGGTGTGCTGTCGAAGATCGTCGCAGGCGAAGACGACGTGGTCGAGGTCGGCGGCGAACTCGGCGTGATCAGCGAGCCCGGTGAGGCGGAGTCCTCCGCTCCCGCGCCCGCTCCGGAAGCCGCGGCGCCCGCGCAGGAGACTCCCGTCCCCGCGGAGGAAGCGCCCGCCGCCGAGCCGCAGGCCGAGCAGTCCGCTCCCGCCGCCCAGGCCGCTCCCGCGTCGTCCGGTGACGGCACGCCGGTGAAGATGCCGGAACTCGGCGAGTCGGTCACCGAGGGCACCGTCACCCGCTGGCTGAAGTCGGTCGGTGACGAGATCGCTGTCGACGAGCCGCTGCTCGAGGTCTCCACCGACAAGGTCGACACCGAGATCCCGTCCCCCGTCGCGGGCACCCTGCTGGAGATCACCGCCCAGGAAGACGATGTCGTGCCCGTCGGCGGGCAGCTCGGCGTCATCGGCAGCGGAGCACCGGCGGCCGCCGCACCGGCTCCCGCCCCCGCACCGGCCCCCGCGCCCGAGCCCGCTCCGAAACCCGCCCCGGCACCGAAGCCCGAACCGGCTCCGGCCGCCGCCGCTCCGGCCCCGAAGCCCGCGCCCGCCCCCGCACCGGCTCCCAAGCCCGAGCCTGCTCCCGCGCCCGCCGCCACCGCGGCCGCCGAATCCTCCAATGGCGCAACCCCCTACGTCACTCCGCTGGTCCGCAAGCTGGCCGAGGAGCACAACGTCGACCTCGCCGCGATCACCGGTTCCGGTGTCGGCGGCCGCATCCGCAAGCAGGACGTGCTCGCCGCCGCCGAGGCCAAGAAGGCTCCGGCCGCCGCCCCTGCCGCGTCCGCTCCGGCCGCGCAGGCGCCCGCGGCGCCCGCCGCCGCCCGTTCGCAGCTGGCTCACCTGGTCGGCACGGTGCAGAAGGCCAACCGCATCCGTCAGATCACCGCGACCAAGACCCGTGAGTCGCTGCAGACCACCGCGCAGCTGACCCAGGTGCACGAGGCCGACGTCACCAAGATCGCGGCGCTGCGCAATCAGGCCAAGGCGGCGTTCAAGGAGCGCGAGGGCGTCAACCTGACGTTCCTGCCGTTCTTCGCCAAGGCCGTGGTCGAGGCGCTCGGCGTGCACCCGAACGTCAACGCCAGCTACGACGAGTCCAGCAAGGAGATCACCTACCACGCCTCGGTGCACCTCGGCATCGCCGTCGACACCGAGCAGGGCCTGCTGTCGCCGGTGATCCACAACGCCAGCGACCTTTCGCTGGCCGGACTCGCCCGCGCCATCGCCGACATCGCCAACCGGGCCCGCAACGGCGGCCTCAAGCCCGACGAGCTGGCCGGCGGCACCTTCACCATCACCAACATCGGCAGCCAGGGCGCGCTGTTCGACACCCCGATCCTGGTTCCGCCGCAGGCGGCCATGCTGGGCACGGGCGCGATCGTCAAGCGCCCGGTCGTGGTGACCGACGAGACCGGCAACGAGTCCATCGGCGTCCGCTCGATGTGCTACCTGCCGCTCACCTACGACCACCGCCTGATCGACGGCGCCGACGCAGGGCGCTTCCTGACCACGATCCGGCACCGGCTCGAGGAAGCGGCGTTCGAGGCCGATCTCGGCCTGTGAGGAAGGTCCCGCGGCACGTATGAAGGTCGTGATCGCCGGCTCGTCCGGGTTGATCGGGACGGCGCTCGTCGCGGCTCTGCGCCGCGACGGGCACGAGGTCGCCAGGCTGGTGCGCAGGAAACCGGCTGGCCCGGACGAATTCGCCTGGAACCCCGCCCGCGCCCAGCTGGACCAGCGGGCGCTTCGCGACGCCGACGCCGTGGTCAACCTGTGCGGGGCAGGCGTCGGACGACGGCGCTGGAACGGCAGCTTCAAACAGGAGTTGCGCGACAGCCGGATCACACCGACCGACGTGCTGGCCGGGGCGGTGGCCGCCGCCGGCGTGCCCGTGCTGCTCAACGCCAGCGGGGTGCACTACTACGGCGGCGACACCGGCGATCGGGTGGTGGACGAGTCCTCCCCCGCCGGTTCGGGATTCCTCGCCACGCTGTGCCAGGATTGGGAGAAGGCGACCGAGCCCGCCGCCGCGGCCGGTGCGCGCACGGTGCTGTTGCGCAGCGCCGTGGTGTTGTCCCGGGCCGGCGGCCTGCTCGGAATGCTCCACCCGCTGTACGCGATCGGCTTGGGCGGGCGGCTGGGCAACGGCCGCCAGTACACGCCGTGGATCTCCATGACCGACGAGATCGGCGCGATCGTCTTCGCGCTCACCCACGACACGGTGTCCGGTCCGATCAACGTGGTCGGCCCGGCCCCGGTCACCAACGCCGAGTTCAGCCGCGCGCTGGGCCGGGCGCTGCATCGCCCCACGCCGCTCGTCGTCCCGGCGTTCGCGCTGCACGCGCTGGTCGGTGAGCTGGCGCGGGAGGCGATCCTGCGCGGGCCGAGAGCGATTCCCACCGCCCTCGAGGAAGCGGGCTACCAGTTCCACCATCCCACCATCGGCGCCGCGCTGGCGGCCACGGTGGGACGACCCGGAGATGCTCGATGACCGACCGAATCGACACCAGGCCCGCCACCGTCATCCGCGACGCCACCACCGACGATCTTCCGGCGATCCTCGACATCCACAACACGAATATCGCCACCTCCACCGCGATCTGGGACACCGAGCGCGTCGGCCTGGACGAGCGCCTCGGCTGGTTCCGCACCCGCACCGGCGCCGGGCTGCCCGTGCTGGCCGCCGAGAGCGACGGGGAACTAGCCGGTTACGCGAGCTACGGGCCGTGGCGCGCCAAATCGGGATACCGCTACACGGTGGAGAACTCCGTGTACGTCGACGACCGTTTCCAGCGTCGCGGCATCGCCACCGCCCTGCTCACCGAACTGATCGACCGCGCGCGCCGCGCGGGAGACGTGCACGCCATGATCGCCGCCATCGAATCCTCCAACACCGGTTCGATCCTGCTGCACGAGCGCTTCGGCTTCCGCACCGTCGGCGTGCTGCCCGAGGTGGGCCACAAGTTCGGCCGCTGGATGGATCTGACGCTCATGCAGCTGACCTTGCCGGTCGACGTCGACTGACCCCGCGTCTTCACACCGGGGCCTGCCGAATGCGCCGGCAGCGCTAGGGGTGCGCGCTCGTTGATCTACGCCGGGCAGCGAGCCATTCGGCGCTGCTGCGAGCGCGCGGGGTCTTGCACTCCCACCGGCAGGTGTCAGTGACGAAATGCGCTTCCGCCGGTGGGGATGCCGATCGTCGCGGCGAGCTCGGGCACCGCCACGGTCGGCCGGGCGCTGGACCACCCGGTGCGCCCGAGCTGACCACGCGCGCGGTCGGCGCAGTAATCTGCCGCCGACCACAACGACTCCACCGCGCTGGACCTTGTCAGCTCTCCCCTGGCAACCCCGATTCAGCTGTGGGGGCTCTCACCTCGAGGTGCTGGAAACGGCTGCCCCCGTGGGCGTACCGTCATCGCTGTGACCAAGCCGCGCACCACCGTGTCCGCCCGCTTCGATACGACCCCGATCGTGGTCGACGACCTCGGGCTGATCGACTACCACGCCGCCTGGGACCTGCAACGCGGCATCGCCGAGCAGCGCGCCGACGGCACCGGATCCGATCATCTGCTGCTGCTCGAGCACCCCTCGGTGTACACCGCGGGCCGCCGCACCGAAGCCGACGATCTGCCCATCGACGGCAGCCCGGTGGTGCAGGTCGATCGCGGCGGCAAGATCACCTGGCACGGTCCCGGCCAACTGGTCGGCTATCCCATCGTGCGGCTCGCCGAGCCGGTCGACGTCGTCGGCTACGTGCGCCGCCTCGAGGAGGCGTTGATCACCGTGTGCACCGGCCTCGGGCTGGTCTGCGGCCGCGTCGACGGGCGCTCCGGCGTCTGGTTGCCCGCCACCGAGTGGCATGCCGAACGCAAGATCGCCGCGATCGGTGTGCGCGTGCAGCGTGGCGTCGCTCTGCACGGCGTCTCGCTCAACTGCAACTCCGCCCTCGACGGGTTCCAGGCCATCGTCCCGTGCGGCATCCGCGACGCGGGCGTCACCACGCTGACCCGCGAACTCGGCCGCGAAGTCACCGTCGCCGAGATCAAGCCGCTGGTGGCCGACGCCATCGTCCGCGCGCTGGACGGCGACCTGCCGGTCACCGACCACGACATAACCCGCGTCACCCCTGGTGACACCACCCCGCAGTCCCCGATCACGACGGCGTAAGGTCGATCAGGTGACCTCAGTCGACACCCCGACACCACACGGCGCGTCCGCAGCCGAATCCGCTGCGGCACTCCCGGGTCCCTCCGTGGCTACGCACGCTACCGCCTCCGGGCCCGACGCTCGCGCCGCAAACGGCCGCAAGCTCCTGCGCATCGAAGCCCGCAACGCGGAAACCCCGATCGAGCGCAAACCCAAGTGGATCCGCACCCGCGCCACCATGGGCCCCGAGTATTCCGAACTCAAGGGCTTGGTGAAGCGCGAAGGCCTGCACACCGTCTGCGAGGAAGCGGGCTGCCCCAACATCTTCGAATGCTGGGAAGACCGCGAGGCCACGTTCTTGATCGGCGGCGAACAGTGCACCCGCCGCTGCGACTTCTGCCAGATCGACACCGGCAAGCCCGCCGCCCTCGACCGCGACGAGCCCCGCCGCGTCGCCGAGAGCGTCCAGGCCATGGGCCTGCGCTACTCCACCATCACCGGCGTCGCCCGCGACGACCTGGAAGACGGCGGCGCGTGGCTGTACGCCGAAACCGTCCGCGCCATCAAGCGTTTGAACCCGCACACGGGCGTGGAACTGCTGATCCCCGACTTCAACGCCGATCCCGACCAGCTCGCCGAGGTCTTCTCCGCGCGCCCGGAAGTGCTCGCGCACAACCTCGAGACGGTCCCCCGCATCTTCAAGCGCATCCGCCCGGCCTTCCGCTACGAGCGCTCCCTCGCGGTCCTGACCGCCGCCCGCGAAGCCGGCCTGGTCACCAAGTCCAACCTCATCCTCGGCATGGGCGAAACTCCCGAGGAAGTCACCCAGGCCATGCGCGACCTGCACGACGCAGGCTGCGACATCCTCACCATCACCCAATACCTGCGCCCCTCCCCCCGCCACCACCCCGTGGACCGCTGGGTGAAGCCGGAGGAATTCGTCGAGCACTCCAAGACGGCCGAGGAAATCGGCTTCGCCGGCGTCATGGCCGGCCCCCTGGTCCGCTCGTCCTACCGGGCCGGACGGCTCTACGCCCAGGCGATGGCCCACCACGGCCGCGAGATCGCCCCGGAAATGGCCCACCTCGCCGAGGAAGGCACGGCCTCCCAGGAAGCCAGCTCCGTTCTGGCCCGCTTCGGCAGCTGACCTACCTCCGAGCACCTTCGGCCCTCGCGTCCTTCCTGCGCGAGGGCCGACGCATATCTGCGAAGTCCGGGCAGACCGAGCAACTCCAGCAACCGGACAAACTAAATTGCGAGCTTAGTAAGTCGGCGTCTTAGTTCCCTGCCACGCTGTCGCCGGTGCCCTCGATCGCCCGGTTCAGCCGACGAGCGAGCAGGTCGGGTCTCGACAGCCTTGACCGCTCGGTACTCGCGGCCCTCCGGCACCGGCCGTGACACCGGTCGTTGCTGTCTCCCACCCGGTGTCGCCGAGACTTGCCGCTTTTAATGCCCTGGGGGCCAGAGGATCTCGTCCGAGCGTGGGAGTGACCCACCGCCATACGGTCGCTTCCGTTGTCGGTAGTGTCCATTCCAGCCCCTGAATTGCAATTCACGGCAATACAGCGAGACATGCTTGCGAGGAAGATTCCGATCGCTCAGCTCAGCCGTAACGCATTCGCCGGGTACCTCGCGCCGAACGGTCGCCTCAGGTCGGGATCGGGACTCCGGTGATCGAATCGAGACAAACTCGGTCTCATTACCGCGAAAGTGAGATTTGTGGCGTAAATCACGTTTATCTGCAAAAACGCAGGTCAGCGCCGCGCGCTCAGGCGTAGAACAGCACTCCAAGATCGGTAATTACTGTCATTAATTTTGAGTTTGCCCAATGTTCACCGGCCGTGATCAAGCTGAGATCAGGTCCGGAAGAGACCTGAGAAACCAGCTTCACAGCTCCACCGGCTTGTTTCTCTTCGGGTACGGCAGCGGCACCGTCGGGCACCGCCCGATTGTGCACCGCGTCGCGCCGCCGGGGATTCGAACCCGGCTTTCACAACGAAATCCGAAAACCGCACACGAGCCGAGACGGCGAACACCGCGCCTGGTGCCCGCCGTGGATCCCGCGCTGGTTTTTCCGGCCGGATCGCCGCACGAACAAGGAACTGATTTCTCGATGCCTGACGCACGCCTTTCTTTCCTCCGCCGCCCGTCCCTTCGTAAGGGCGCAGCCCTCGCCGCCACCGTCGGCGTGATCGCCGTCGGTTTCTCCGCAGGTGTCGCGGTGGCCGACGACCACGCTCCGGCTCCGGTCGCCGCCGCCGCGCCGATCGACCTCCCCGGCCTGCCCGGCCTGCCCGCGCTACCCGAACTGCCCCCGCTGCCAGGCCTGCCCGCACCCGAGGGTTTCCTGCCCGCGCCGCCCCCCGTCTACGAGAACAACCTCGACGGCTGGATCCGTCAGTCTCTCGACATCATGCGGATGCACGGCATCCCGGGAAGCTACGAGGGCATCCACCGCAACATCATGCGGGAATCCGGCGGCAATCCCAAGGCCATCAACCTGTCGGACTCCAACGCCGCCAAGGGAACTCCGTCCAAGGGCCTGCTCCAGGTGATCGACCCGACCTTCAACGCCTACCACGTCGACGGCACCGCCTTCGACATCTGGGACCCGGTCGCCAACATCACCGCCGCCTGCAACTACGCGGCGCATCGGTACGGCTCGATGGACAACGTCAACGGGGCCTACTGAGCCTCGAACCGAATCCGGGCAAGCGCCTCCTCGTCTCCTCGACGCGGAGGCGCTGCCGTTTCCGGGCCCCGACTACTTCACGAAGTCGCGCACGCCCTCGAAAACCGTCGACGACGACAACAGCGCGACATGGCCCAGACACGGCGTCTGGGTGTTGGTCGCGCCGCTGAGAACGGTGCTCTGATCAGGGTTGATGATCTCGTCGCACGGTGACCACCAGGTGCCGTAATTCACGCGGCCGGGAGTCTCGTCGGTGCTGTTGAGTTCGGCGAGGAAAGCTGAACCGGGCCGCATCTCGGTGCAGGAGACGTCGAAGCATCCGTTGGCGACGTCGGTGCCGTGATTAGGGCCTGCGATGGAAACCCAGTCGTCGACGGAATTCAGGCCGTCGAGGTTCTTCAAGTACCAGCGACTGTTGAGGCCGCCCATCGAGTGGGAGACGATATCGACCTTGGCTGCGCCGGTTTTCGCGCGCAGGGCATCGGCCTGCGCTTTCACCTCCAGTGCGATGTCCTTGTTCGACTGGGTGGTGTCGTAGCTGAATCGTGCCATCTCACCCTCGGAGTATCCCGCCTCCAGGAATCGGCCCCACATGTAATTCCAGTCCGCCGCAGATCCTTGCCAGCCATGGACGAAGAGGATCGGATCTCGCGCCGGCGCGGCGGCCGCCTGCGGCGTGGCGATGCCGAGGGAAGCGGTAGCGGTCGCGACCAGGGTGAGTAGTGCCATCCCGATGCGGCGCGTGATCGATGTGGTGCGCATGAATTGACTCCGATCTGCTCGCTGCACTGCGAGCAGACAGAAGATAGCGTCCAGCGGCTCATCCGGAGAGTTGTGAGACTTCACTGTTTCAACTCGCCGCCGACTTCCGGGATCTATCGCGGCGCGCGAGACAATCGCGGGAGAAGCTGTGCCAGGCCACGCCTCGACCGTTCCCCGGACGCGGCAGCAGCCACAGCGTGACTCACCGAGGGCCGCTTGGGTCTGGGCGTACCCTTCACCTTCACGGCCGTGGTCCGTCGGCGGACGAAATCCGAATTGCCGAGCAAGGCCAATGCGTGTGGCCTTGTCGATCTCACTCCACTGGCCAGATGGGCGTCAGCGCCGCACATCGATTCCGAACATGAGGAAACTCCGTCATCCGGTAACTTCGGCACCCTCAATGGCCATGTGCACTAAGGCAATTCGACCGGCGACACCTTTCCCACGAACTCCGCGACGGTCAGGGGATACGGCGAGGCTTGTTCACGACTTCTCGAGCCGTTGGCGCTGCGAACAAATACGAGTTGTCAGACCTGCGCCGCGCGCCGAGCCAGGAACTCTCGCACCTCGGGGACGCGAGCGTGGCCGCGCACCGTACTCGCGATAGCGTCGATGCGTTGGTGCAAGCGGGTGGATGCCAGTCCGGCGATGGTGTCGTAGTTGTCGGCAAGCAGTGAGCAGGCTCGTGCGACGTCACCCGCGCTGACGAAGTTGCGCGCCAGGCTGAGCTGCCACGCCGCGCGCTCCCTGGGCCAAGCCGATGAGCCGTCGATGGCAGCTTGCATGTGTGTCGTTGCCGCCGCGTGCTCGCCGACCCACATCTGGGCTTTGCCGGTGATGAAGTTCAGTTCGGCCTCGGGCAGGAATACCCACTCCGGATCATGCCCCCGAGTGGATTCATACGCACGGAAAGCTCGGTTGATCGCCGACGTCATCGCGGTCTTGTCTCCACGGGCACCGTGTGCCTCGGCCTCGCGAACGGCCATCAGCGCGCGCAGTTTCGGCCCGCCTTGACGAAGGGAAGCCTGTGAGGCGGCCTGCGCGTACTGCACCGCCAAAGGGTTCTTTCGCATGTCTCCTGGAAGGCTGATCATCAGACAGCTGGCATTCCCCAGCGCATGCGCCGCGGCGATGCCGTCCCCGGCCGCGTTCGCGGCGTTCGCCGCGTCCGCGTAATACCGCCGCGCGTCGTCGAGACGCCCGGCGTCGTAGTGCACCCACCCGGCGGCGGTCATCATCTCGGCCGCGGCGCTGGTGAGCGCACGCCCGACCGCCTCGGTGTAACTGCCCTGGTCGAGAAGCTGTTCGACATAGCGGACCTGATTGGCCGCCACCCGGCACAATCGGTCACCGCCGACCACCAGATCCAGTTCGTGGATCTGGTTCACGCTGTCGATGATGGCTTCCACGTCGCTCGCGCCGACTTTCCCGCCGGACGCCGACGCGGCGCTCGCGGTGGCGGAAACCGACATCATGGCAGCCCCGGCGCTTCCTAATGCCCCTGCTTTGAAGAAGTTGCGACGGTCCACATCTGCCTCCTGGTCCGACTCCACTACCAGTATGGCAAGCGGAACTCCCAGTGCGCGGGCTACGAGCCGTAAGACCCGAACGTCGTGCGAGGCAGGCCCGCCGCGCTCCAGACCCGAGACGGCGGGCTGTGAGAAGTTGATGAGCGCACCCAATTCCGTCTGCGTCATGCCGACGGATTTCCTGATGCGCCGGATCACTTCGCCCGTGGTCATGTACATGGCCGAGCGTCCCCCTGATCGTTGGTCGGATTTCCCCACAGCTTTTACCCCGAAAGCGGTTGTCCCGGGAGGATATACGGCTCTTCGGATAGCCGGAACGAAAACGGCGATCGACGCTCCCGTTTGGCGGATTACCGCGCTTACCTTCGGTCGCGGGTGCCCGGGACCGGGATGACGCCGCGCCATCAGCGGTGCATCAGCCCGTCACAGTGGCGGGCCGGTGGCGAGAGCCCCCGGCGCCGGGCGCCGGTCGATCCGCGAGACAGAGAGGTTTCCCGTGTCCACCCATTCCCTCGCCATCTACCAGCTCATCGCCCTGTGCGACGCGGCCGCCCACCAAGCGCCGATGCGACCGTTCAGCGTCGGCCAGGCCCATGACGTGATGCAGATCCATGTGGCCTGCCGCGCGAAACATTGCGCACGCAAGGCTGCGGCACGGCAGGTGCTCGTCGACAGCGGACGAATGGTGCCCGATCCGAGCAGGCCGCAGTGACGGCAGCCCCGCCGGGGCCGCCGCACCGGCGCCGCCACATCCGGATCGAGTCCGGCCCGTTGCGCCTCGACTACCAGGCGAGCGCCGAACACGCCGAAAGCGTCGCACATGCGCTGGCGCAACGGTTCCCGGCTGTCGAGGTCACCGTCGACGACGACTGGGACGACGATCTCCCGCACCTGCCATGCGCCCGGCTGTGGGACTGACCGCCGCGCCCTGCCACACCCTCATCCATCATCGAAACGCCAACGGAGATCTCATCGATGCGCTCCACTCGTCCGAAACAAGGCCGACTGTTCCCTACTGCGCGCTAGGGAGCGGGCCATGAACACGGATTCCGCCTCCGATCCCACACTCACTCGCTGCCTGCGCTACCGGCACGTCTATGGGCTGCCGTGCTATGTCCACGAGGAAACTCGGCGAATCACCCTGCGCGCAGGTGAAGTAGGCGCGGTGACGGTGCCCGAACAGGTCGGCAGAATGGTCCACGCCGACCTCGCCAGGCAATACCTGCTCGGCCCCGTCATCGCACACGGCTCCGGACGCTGGACGATTCTCGTCCGCCCCGACGACACCCGCCGGCTCACCGACGACACCGGCATTTTCATCGCACTGCTGCGCGCCTCCGCGACCATCGTCCCCGACGGCGGCGAGATACTGCTGCCCTCCCCCACCGACGAACGGACCGGCTACCGGTGGTGGGCCGTCGCACCGCGCGACGCGTTCCGCCCCCATATCACCACCGTTGTCCGGTCGATCATTCTCTGCACCGACCGCACTGCGCACCCCTCCGGCTTCCAACAACCTCACCGGCCGCGAGACCACTCGTAGCGACGATCGCCGAGCCACGCTCCCGCCGATGGGATGCGCGAGCCGAGCCGATCTCGTCTGAGCGAATCCGATGGAACCGAGGGCCACCCGAGCGCGTCATAGACTTCAGGGACGACTTCGACGGCCCGGATCGGGAGGCTTCGGTGGGACGACGGACGACAGCGACGGTTGCGGTGCTCGCTGGAGCGGCGCTGGTCGCATCGGGGTGCGATTCCGGCACGAACGGAACTGCCACGCCGAGCACCACAACCGACACATCAGCGGCCACTGCGGCACTGTGGGATCCGTGCACGCAGGTTTCGGATCAGATACTTCTCAAGATCGGCGTGAGTCCGGCGACAAGGGAGTCCGGCGTCGCCGGTGTGGAGGAGCCCGGATGGAAGCACTGCACTTGGAGCAGTGCAGACTTCGCACTCGGTGTCTGGTCGACAATCCACTCCGTAGACGACTTCCGAAAGAAAGAAGGAAATATCGAGTTTACTGATATTTCAGTCCGTGGGCGAAGCGGAGTTCAGTATCGTCGAGCAAAGGACAAGTTCGATGAAGACTGTGCTCTAGTCTTTCCCGCAAGCTATGGCGCACTGAGTATCACGATTTACAACCATGCGTCATCGAAAAGTGTGATTGCACCATGCACCAGGGCAATGACAGTTGCCGAGACTCTGGTCCCGACATTTCCTCGCTGACCAAGGAGATCATCTATGGCGATGGAAGAGGACGTATCGCGCTGGCGCTACCTCGCTGACGAAGCGAAGGCTGGCCGCCTTCACTTAGACCGCTCGGTCGCGAAAGAGTGCTGGGATGCCTGTGAGCGCCAGATCCAGCTCTACAACTCTCTGCGCACGAGTTTGAAGGATGTCGAAATGGTCACGGGTCTCGGCAGGTTCGACTGCTCCGACGAGCTGGCGAAGATGCTGGGCGCCAAGGCCATCGGCGGAGACGGCGATGTGGACTCCGCGCTGAGAGAGCACATCGAGGTATTGACCCTGATGCGTGATACCATCCAGATTTCCGTGGACCGCATCGGCGCACAGGACGACTCCAACGCGCAAGACACGAGCAATCTGCTGAACTGACCGGGGGAAGATCATGGGTCTGCCATTCTTGGTGGCGATCGGCGCCGCCCTGCTGGAGCAGTCGAAATCGGGTCCACCGGACAGCGGCTCGCGCGACGAGAGCCCCGACGCGGCCATCGCACGCAACCGCATCGCCGAGATCATGCGCGGTGGCACCGATTTACAGACCCAGTCGCCGAGAGTGTCCGAGAGCGCCTACAAGAATCCGGACGGAATCGACGATCTCTACCAACGCGTGCAGGCTATGTCGATCACCGATGTCGTCGCGCTGCATCAGCGATGGGAATCCATTCGCGATCGGCTCGAGCAGGGATTGCGGAGTTTCGGCCCGGAGATCGGCAAGGCCATGGAGGGCAAATGGGAGGGGGCGGCGGCGAAGGCCGCGGCGGACGGGATCAAGGAATACGTCGACAAGTCCAGCGGCCTGATCGGTTCGGTGCAGATCGTCGCCGAGAAGGTCAAGATCATCCGATCCGGCATCGAGGTCACCCGGCCCGCCGTGCAGGAAGCGCCTGCGCACACATGGACCAGCAACGTCGCGAGTTGGGTGCCGGGCCCGACCTGGAAGTTGAACCAGCATCGCGACGACGCCGCGCACGATGCGTCGGTGAACGTCGTCAAGAACGTCTTCTATCCTGCCGTCCGGGAGGCCGACACCGGCGTTCCGCTGGTGCCCAAGCCGTACAACCCCGTGCAGAAAGCCGGAGACCAGCCGCCCGCGCCTAACAACGGTTGGCAGCCGTCGTCCTCCGGTAACGACACCGCCGACAAAGCGACCACGACCGACCGAACGCAAGAACCAGCTACCCAGAACACGCCGGAGAGCGCCGTTCCGGCCAGCACGAACCCTGCTGCGGAGCTGGAGAGCACGCCCGAACAGACCACGACCACGCCCGCAGGCACGAGCCCGTCGACTCAACCGGCAAGCACGAATGCCGGCACCGATCCGGCATCGACCCGCCCCGGAACACCGAGCCCCGGCTCCCCCGGCACGCCTCACCCGAGCACCGTCACCCCGGGCGTGCCCGGCCTCGGCACTCCCGCGCCGGGTCGCAGCAGCAATGGTGTGCCCGGCGTCCCGGGCGGCGTTCCCGCAGCCGCGTCCGCGCGTCCTGGCACCGGGCGGCCGGGGGCGAGCGGCACGCCGGGCATGATGGCGCCGGGTGCTCGCGGCAAGGGCGACGACGACAAGGAACACCAGACGAAGGACTATCTGGTGAACCAGCGCAACGGCGAGGAACTCACCGGGCTCGGTACGGAGAACAGGGCGAAGTCGGTGCCGCCGGTGATCGGTGAATGAGCGACCCGGGTATCGACGCCACGCGACCACCCTGGCAGACAACGAAGGAATCAGCTTCATGAACCGGCGGGACTGGTCATTCACCGCACTCGGCTTCACGGTGCTGTGGCGGGCCGTCGACCGAGACGTGCTGCCTTACCCGCTGCAGTACCGATCCACCGCGGAGACCGTCGCGGATTACGAGTCGGAGTGGAGGTCCGAAGCCGCCGGGCTGCACCGCCGCCTCGACGAGTCCCTCTACAGCGCGCTACGAGTGCTGGCCGAACCCGAGGCACGCGTCGAAATGGCGGGATTCCACGGGGAAGACAAACTGCGCGTTCACGCGGCCGTGCATTACCGGCATGCTGTGCTGCTGGTGCAGGAGCCCACGTCGTCGCCGGATCGCGGCGGGGCGGTGCACATGTCGCTGATAGATGCGCAGAGCGTCAGCCGCCGGGTCATCGACCTGCTGCCCGACGGTGCACGCGGCAGCGGCCCCGGTATCGAGATCTCCCGGCACGAACTCGACGCCGAGGACGAGGAACCGTATCGCGTGGGCGCCCCGGCCCCGCCCCGCGTCCGAGCCCAGCAGTTCTTCGAACGCCCCCGCACCACCATCGCCCACGTCGCGGTGTATGCGGGCCCGGCATGGGACAACCGCCCGGCACCCGCCCGTGGCTTCCACGTGATGGACTATCCCGACGGCCGCTATCTCGTCCGCAGTGGAGCCACCCTCGAGGCCATCCCTGCCGACACTGCGGAAGCACGATCCCAACTCGACCGCGCCATACACGCCACGGTCGCGGCCTTCCGCGAGGAAAACGATCCCAGCTACAGCTGACGCCATCGGTACCGCTGCTTCCCAGCCGCAACCGGAATCGAGCGCGCCGACGGACTCGGCAAACGGTCCAGCGCCGGATCGCACCGGGCGAACAGCTCACTTCCCCCTCTGTGCAGCGGAACCGGCCGCCCGATGGCATGTCGTTGCCGATCCGCACCAGCACCGACATGCCACAGCGCTTCGACGACTCAGTCGAGGATGTTCATCACCACCGCCGTGAGCGCCAGGGCGAGGAACAAGCCGCAGACGACCCAGCTGGTGCGAATCCAGTTGAGACCCGGCCATCTCGGCGGTTTCGGAGCGATCGCGCCGGGCAGAAGGTGAAACGCCGGGGAGCGGTAGTACACCGTCGTCCGGCATCCGGGTTCCACCGGCACCACGGCGTCGGCCGGACCCATATCGGAATCCCACGCCCGGACGAACCACGTGACGAGGCCGTGGACGCCTCGCGTCAGAACTTCTACCCGGTAGAGTCCAGGCGCCGCCGGAATGCGAGTGCGTCCCCACGAGGCGTTCGGTATTTCGTTGCCGTTGACGTAGATGCGCGGTCCGGTCGTCGCGTACACGGGGGCCGCGATCCACCACCGGAAGTAAGACGTGTCGACCACTATCCCGGTCTCGCCCGGCTCCGGCCGGTAGGCGTCGACCGGGTGACGCTCGGTGTCTTGGGCGAACCGGAGTCGCGGCAGGCCAACGGTGTGCATCGGTGGCGGCACATAGTGCGTTCTCCCGCCATACGAAAACATCTCCGGTGCGTAGGGGTTCGGCTGGACCGCGTGGGGCGCGGACCGGCCTCGGTCCCCATGCGGCGGCAACGGTGCGCCGAAGCCCGGCTGCGGTGCGGGCGGAGGCCCCGCCTGCGCGGGCCGCCACGGATCGCCCCAACTCGACTGCGGCGGCGGAGCACCCGGACCGGTTGTCCCGGGTGGCGGCGGACCGAAGCCCGCCTGCCCGACAGGCGGGCCGCCCGAGCCCTCCACCGGCCCCGTCGGCCGAGACGGTCCATTTGCCGGACCACCGGAATGTGGCCCTTGCTGATAGTTCACGGTACTGATTCCCCTCGTCGTGCCGACTGTGGATGATCAGGCCTGGGCAGGCTGGTTGTCCTTACCCAGAAGGGCATAGATGACAGCGACAACGGCCTGCGTGAGCGTATGGACGTCTTTGAAGGCCTTCGCCATGTCGAGAAGCAGTGTCGAGATCTTCAATCCATCGCGCCCGATCCTCGCGAGCGCCGCCGCGGCGACATGCGGCCCCGCGGCGCCCAAGCTGATCGCGAGTTCGATGGAGTAGCCGATCAGGGCTCCCGCCAAGCTGGTCAGGATGTCCTGGACCATCTTCCGGAAAGCTTTGACGATCTGTGCGACGGTGTGCATGATCTCGCCGAGAGTGGCCGCTACCCCGCCCGCCCCGGCGATCTGGTCGATGAGATCCGTGGCCCGGCTCCGGTACGCATCTCCCGCGCTCCCGGTCCATGTCGCGATATCGGCTTCCAGACCCGACTGCCACGACGTGCTCATAGTGGTCAGCTCGGTGGCGATATTCTTCCAAGTCGTGGAATACGCCTCCACCATCTTGTCGTTTCCGGCGAGCCCGTCCAGCACCTTGCGGTATGGCTCGACGTGCGTGAGCATCCAACCGGCGATCTGGTCACCCACGAACCCGAACGGATCGACCCACGCGTCCGCGGCGGTCACCCCGGCCGCGATGCCACCGGTGATCGACTCGAAGGTCTTCCCGTTGCGGAAATTGGCGTACGCCTCCCAAGCGTCCCCGGCGATCGTGCCGGACAGGAACCCGGGCAGCTTGGTTTCCTCGTCCGGCTTCAGGCCGACGTCGTGCATCCAGAAGACGGTCTCCTGGAAATACTCCTCCCGGTAATCGGTCCCCTCCGCGATCAGTCGATTGTTCTCGGGCTTCTTCCGGTCGTCGAAACCGGGAGTGTTCTCGTTGAGCCAATTGCCGACACTCGTGCTCACTTCGGGCCTCCAGACGCGCCGGCGATGGTTTCCCGCAGTTCGGTCACCGACCTGCCGAACGCGCCGTCTTTGTCTTCGAATGCCGTTGCCACGGTGGCGAGTTTGTCGGGCAGCGCTGCGACGTCCTCCGCGAGTTTGCGAATCACCGCGATGGTGTCGCGATGCTTTTCGGCCAGCACCATCCGCACGAACGGCCGCGGGATCTCGCCGAAACCGTCGTCCGCTTCGCCAAGGTAGCAAGCGGCTTCGAGCGACAGCCGCAAGCTCTCCATGAGCGTCCGCAGGTTCGCGGCGTGATCGCGCACCTCGCCGGGATCGACGGAGATGGCGTCGGGATTGGTCATGGTCACACCAGCCAGGAACGGTTGTAGTACTCGGTCTCCGGATCCGGCTCGTCGGGAACGACGATCTGGTCACGGTTGGGTTTGCGGCCGCGCGGGGAGGAAGTCGCGTCCGCGGCGACCGGGCCCGGCGGCGGGGCATAGGCGGGCGGCGTGTTGGGCGCGCTGTCACGCGGTGAGCCCTGAGTACGGTCGTCGGACGCTGCGGAAGGCTCCGGGTCGGGGAAGCGCTGGGCGTACTGGGCGGTGATCGCGGCGCCCGCCTCGTCGTCACCGACGGTGTCGCGCACCAGCTCGGTGACTCGCGTGCGCAGACTCGACTGCGCCCGTCGCATGCACGACAGGATCTCCGCGGACAGCGCCCCCGGATCCATCCCGCGCGAGTTCGGCGACAGATCGATAGCCGTGGGGACACCGCTGCTGTCCACGGTGACACCGACCCGGCCGTCCCTGCTGGACTCGGTGACCGTCAACGCCTGCATCCGGCCTTCCAGCTCCTGAAACCGCCCGGCCCTACGCTCGAGATCCGCTGCCATCCGCGCCAAATCATCCGCGGCATGGCCCACATCGAATGCGGCCATCAACACCTCCACTTCGTCGCTGCCTACTTCGAATCGACCTGCCGACACGCGACAACCGGAGTTCCGCTGTGTCTCATACCGACACAGACGCAGCGCACGGCCGATCGGTTCCATGGAATTTCGCGTTCCGACCGAACCGGCGCGTGCCGATCCGGCCCGAACATACGAAGGCGGCCTTGCCCTGCACCGGCACGTCGCTGTCCGATACACGACAAGTACTGCGCCACAGGGCATTCAGCGTCGAGCAAGTCGCCGCAACTGGCTCATCGAGCCGACGAACCACCATCGACGCAGGTCGGACGGGTACTCCCGCCAGTGACAACAGGTGCGGCTCCTGGGACACCTAACCTTGCCCTATGCCTCGCTGGAGTACGCACCGTCGCAAGCCGGCGGAGGTGGGCAGGCTGGCACGGGTCGGTGGCGATCCCGAATCATTCTCGGCCGCAACTCTTTCCAGATCGATCACCAGATCGATCACCGCCGCGGCGAGCGGACCGGGCAGGTCGTCGAACGCGAACAGCGAAGCACCACCGCCGCCGCGAGTGCATCCCGGCTCGCTGGCGCCCAAGAGCGAATCTCTCGCGCAGGCGACGGCGATGCCGCCGCCGCCCGAACGTGAGGATGACGAGCCGCATCGGGTGCACCACTCCGGGGCGGCCGCATTCGTCGGGCTCTGCGTCGGTGTGGTGCTCCTGCTGGTGTCGGGGTGCCTACTGGTGAACAACCACCCGACCGGAACATCGGCAGCTGCCACGACGGCGCTGCGCACCAGCGCACCGAGCGCCCCGGCGGCGACATCCACCGTGCGGACGACAACGCAGGCAGCCGCTGCGCCTCCCGTCAAGACGGGCATCGGGGTCACCTTCGGAAAGGTCGTCGCCAACGACGGCACGACCATGGTGGTCAGGAACGCGTTCACCAGCAGCAGCGTCAAGGTCCGCGCGGACGCCGACACCAAGGTCAACGTCTTGGTGGCCAAACGGGCGCCGGACATCCGCGTCGGCGCCATCGTCGCCGTCTACGGGCGGCAATATCCCGATCACACCATCGTCGCCGAGATCATCACCGGCATCTCGATCGGCGCACCCTCCAGGTGAGCGCAGCTGGGCGGGATCGCAGCGTCAGTCCCTCCCGCGCAAAGCCGCCTCCACCGCCGCGTCCTCGACCGGCTCGGTCTGTCCCCACACGACACGTGCCAGCCGCAGCTTCCCGGACATGCTGGCCACCAACGCCGCCTCCGCCACCTCGCCGGCCTCGCCCTGCCGGAGCGCTTTGCTGTAGCGAACCGCATCCACGACGACCGATTTGACCCGCTCGTGATCGAGATAGGTCCGCAGGTCACGACGCCACTGCCCGATCGCAGCCGCGGGCTCCGCGGCGACCCATGCGGCGAGGAACGCCTCCTGCTCTTCGGCCAGGTACCCCATCTTGTGCAGATGCGTGGCGACGTCGTAGACCGGGTCGCCGAACAGTGCGAATTCCCAGTCCAGGAAGACGACCCGGTCGTTTCGCACAATCATGTTCTTCCGATGCACGTCGGCATGCAGCATCCGGAAAGGCCTGGCCTCGAGGGTGTCCCACGCCGCGACGATGTGCTGCAGCGGCTCGTCGGGCACGCCCAAGCGCCGGTATACCTCACCGAAGTCGGCGCTGCTCTCGCGGTGCACGCGCGCGGTGACGGCGGACAATCGGCGGGCGAACGCGGCGGGGTCCTCACCCCAATCCGGCTCGACCGGCGGCAGCAGATCCCGTGGGATACGCCGGAGCTCACCGAACAACGCCGCCACGTCCTGCGGTACGTGCGCCGGAACCCGGACGCCGCGCGGCGCGATGTGATCCAGCAACTCGCCGTCGATGTAGTCGTGGATTTGGTATGCGGGGTGGACCGATTCCCAGCGCAGCCTCGGCGCCGAGGTGACGAAGGGCTCGATCGCGATCAGCACGGCTGGTTCTGGCCACTGCCGCAGATCCATCACATCGGCGCCGTCGACGGGAATTCGCACGTTCACCGTCCCGGCGACGCCGTCGACGCGGACGTTGTGGTTGTAATACCCCGCAGCCGACCGCGATCGGGAAAGCGCGTCGTCGTACATCGACTCGGCGTCGACACCGATCACCCGCGCGATCACGCGTGCGGCGTCGCGGTCCGAGACAGACCCTGGCGTCGGCGGCTGGATGCGCGACCGCGCGGCCGCCGCGGCTTTCGAGATATCGGGTTCGGTCCAGCCGTACAGCGCCAAGACCGCTCGCGCGACGAGGACCAGCCCCGGGTAGACGTTCGCGCCCTCGAATTCCGCGATGGCCCAGCGCACACTGCGGACAGCATCGTCGCGCTGCCCGCGGCGCGCGAAGACCCCCGCGCGGAACAGTTCGGCCCTGGCCCGTCCCGAGCGGTACCCGGCCTGCTCGAGAATCTCGCACGCTTCGGCGAGTGCGTGCTCGGCCGCGTCCAGTTCTCCGAGCGACAATCGGGCGAGCCCCAGGGCGGTGTAAGCCTTTCCGAGTTCGTGCAACGCGCCGAGTTCACGCTGCCGCACGATCGCCGCTCCGGCTGCCTCGATCGCGCGGGCCGGGTCCGTGAGCGCCAGGAGTTCGGCCAGGTTCGTCGCGACATTCGCCTGTCCGACGACGCTGCCCGCCGCTCGGTAGTGAGTCTCGGCCTCGGTCAGATACCGGGCGGCACGTTCGGTGTCGAACGCCAGCCGGTAGGCGAGATGACGCAACCGTGCGATGTCGCCGAGGAACTCCCGGTCGTCGTCGTCCGCCATCGCGACGAGTTCCTCACACATGGTCAGGGCCTGACCGAATCGACCTTGGCACATGTGCAGATCGGCCGCCCACTGCCCGGCGACGAGCCGGGCTCGCCCCGAGCCGCGCGACCATACATCGTGATAGATGGCCAACGCGTCGTCGGTGTCGCCGAGTATGCGGCGTGCGTTCGCCGCCGCGACGGCCAATCGCTCGGCGATCGGACCGGTCCGGTCCAAGGCGACGTCCCGGGTGAGCCGATCGGCTTGCTTGGCGTCGCCGAGCAGCACCGCCGCTTCCGCTTCCAGGCACCGCGTGAGTTCCGACAGTTCGGCCATACCTGTCAGGTTCTCATGCGTTTCGCTCAGGTAGCGGTCCAGATCGCTGATCACGCCGCCGATTCCCTGGCTACCGCCCGCCGCCTCGATCCGGTCGACGTATCCCAGCAACGTCACTGCGGACAGCAGCCCCGACCGGACACCGTGGTACCCCGCCTCCCGCAAGGCCGCGACCCGGCCCGTCGGCCGCTCGGCGCGCGCGAACCAGAGATCGTGCAGCAACGCGTGCAGATTGCGCCGCACATCGGGATCCAAACGCCGCTGCAACGCGTCGACCATCAATTGGTGCAGCTGGAACCGTTCGCCCTCGTCGCTCTCGTCCGCCGCGTACACGAACGAGTACGCGACCAGGGACTTCCACGCGGCTATGTGGTGCGGTAGGTGGAACTGCCCCGCCACCGCGGTGAAGATCTCCTGATCGAACGTCCGTGGCAGTCCCAGCAGTTCCAGTATGCGAACTTCGTCAGGGCGCACATGTTGCAGGAAGCGTTCGAGAATCGTCTCCGGAGAGACCAATTCGGACGGTGTCACCCAACCCGCACGGGTGCGGGCATCGATGGCCAGATGCAGGTAGAACGGGACGCCCGCGCTGGAAGCGGCGATCGCCGCGCGCTCGGCGGGATCCTCTATGCCGGAGGAATCGAGCAATTCGAAGCGGGCGTCCATCGGCAGGTCGTCGACCGGCACGGCCCGGATCCGGGTCGACCACTCCGGGTCATGACGCTCCCACCCCAGCGGCTCGCGGCTGGCGATCACCACCAGCCCGGTGTCCAGCTGCGCGACCACGTCGCGTAGCCAGGCGTCGGACGCGGCCGCGCGGCCTTCGCGATCGGTGCCTCCCATCAGCGCTTCGTAAGCGTCCAGGAAGACCACATAGGGCTTGCCTTCGGTCCCGCTCTTCAGGTCTTCCGCGAACAGGTAGGAAACGGCTTCTTCCAGGCCCGCGAGACTCAAACGGTCCAGTTCCTGGAGGACCGGATCGTGGCGGACCCGATGGGTGCGGATCACCCTGCGGGCGCCGAGATCGAGCAGCCGGGTCGCGGTGCCGAAGACCGGGATGCCGGTGGCGTCGTTGAGTATCTCGGTCAGGATCTCGCTGTGCTCGGCGAGCGCGAGCGAGTCCGGGGTCAGGCGCAGATGCGGGTGCATGCGCTGCCACAACACCGCACGGGCGATGTCGAAGCGGTGGAACTTGATCTTCTGCGCGCCGAACTGCATGCGCAGCACCGCGAGTCCGTCGGCGGCCTGGCGATGACTCGGAACCTGCAGGTCGAGCACGGCCGCCGGATACTTCTTCCCGACCCGCGCCCGCAACTCGGTGACCAGCCGGGACTTGCCGATCCCGCCGACTCCGCCGAGCAGCATGATCCGGGGACGCTCGGCGGCCTCGGCCAGCAGTTCGTCGAACCGCGTCAGCACCGGTTCGCGGTCGACGAACGGACGGCTGGTCGATCCCGGCTGGAACCGCGCGGTCAACACCATGGCGTATCCCCCTCCTGACGAGCCCGGCACGATTCTGCCAGATCCGGCCACCGGTGAATCCGGACCCGCCGCCGAATGTCGGTGCCCGTTGCTAACTTTCGTCCCGTTCCGATCTGACGAAAACAGGCGAGGCGCTATGACTATCGGGGGAACCACCTATCTCGAACTGTCCGAGGACAGTGGTACCGCGCACAAGTTCTACGAGGTGATCGTCGCGGGTACGCAAGTGAGCGTCCGCTTCGGTCGCATCGGTGAACAAGGGCAGACGAAGGTGAGTTCGTTCGCCTCCGAGGAGAAGGCGCGGGCGGCCGCGGCGAAGAAGATCGGCGAGAAGGTGCGCAAGGGCTACGCGCCCGCCGTGATGGGCGCGCGGGCCAGGCGTCCGGTGACCAGGCGGGCGATCAGCAGCGGGCGTTCCACCGCGAAGGCAGCGCCGGTGCTGTGGAGTTTCGACTCCGGCGCGGCCGCCTTCGGCATCTTCGTCGACGAGCGCCGCTGCTGGGTGGGCAACGAGAGCGGCGACGTGTTCACCCTGACTCCCGACGGCGTGGTCACCGGCCGCTACCGCCTGCCGGATTCGGTCAAATGCATCGTCGCCGACGACTTCTGGATCTATGCCGGATGCGACGACGGGCGCGTGTACGACCTATCCGGCAAGGTGCCGCGGGCGGCCTACGACATCGCGGCCGATGTGGACATCTACTGGCTCGACATCCACGACGGCATCCTCGGCGTCTCCGACCGCCAAGGCGGCATCACCGTGATCGACCACGAGGAGGAGTCGCTGTGGACCCGGCGCAGCACCGGCGATTCCGGCTGGATGGTGCGCATCGACGCCGACGGCGTCTACCACGGGCATTCCACCGGCGTCACCAAATACGACCTGGACAGCGGAAGCACCATGTGGCAGGTGGGCACCGGCGGCGACGTCCTGTTCGGCTGGCAGGAATCCGATGCCGTCTACGCGGGCACCGCCCGAAACCAGGTCCGCATGGTGTCCAAAGGCGGCCGGGCCGAGCGCACCTACCAGTGCGACGCCGCGGTCTTCTCCTGTGCCGCTTCCCCGGACGGCCGCTACGTCTTCGCCGGCGACAACTACTCCTCGGTGTACTGCTTCGACGCCGCGGGCAACCGCGTGTGGAAGCTGGCCACCGGCTGCGGATCGGCGTACTCCATGCAGTACCACGACGAGAAGCTGTACTTGGTCACCACGACCGGCACGCTGGCCTGTCTCGATGTCGCCGAGGCCGCCATCCGCGATGCCGAGCAAGGTGTGCTGCCGCAGACGGTGTCGGTGAAGGCCCCCGAGATCTCGGTGGTGGTGCCCAGCAACACCGTCGAACTCACCTCCGAAGCGGGCAACGGCATCGTCGTCGAGTGCGTCAGCCATGGCAGTTCCCTGCGCGTGCGAGTCGTGTCGCCGGGATATCACCACGGATGGAACGTGCAGTTCCCCAAAGACATTCGCCGAGCAGGCGCTCGATACGTGGTCGACGGCATCGCGGAGTCGGTGCGCGGTTTCTATCGCGTGCGCGGGGACATCCGCCGGCTGTCCTGAGACAGACGTTCGGCAAGAAAGCGTTCCTCGCAGGTCTCGTAGATGTGCGAGGAACGCTGACAGCAACCCGGCCGCTCCGGGTCCTGGCACACTGACAGAAGCACTTTCGAAGAGGGGGGACGACTCGATGGGTGGACGATTCACATCGCTGGGTGCGCTCGTCGCGGCGCTGACGACCACCGCGGCGTTGCTGGCCGGGTGCGCGTCGAACCAGCGCGAGGACCGAAGCTTTCCAACCGAGGCAGCCGAGCAGATCGACCGCGTCGTGCGACCGCAGATGGACGCGCGGCTGGCTCCTGGAGTGCTGGTCGCGGTGCGTGACCCGAAACGGGGCGCCTTCGTCAGGGCGTACGGCACGGCCGATCTCGCCACCGGTCGTCCGATGGACGTGGCCGATCATGTCCGGATCGGGAGCATCACCAAGACGTTCACCGCCACCGCGGTGTTGCGCGCGGCCGACGAGGGAAAGCTCTCTGTGGACGACGTGCTGGAACGGTACGTGCCGGGCGTGCCGAACGGAGACACCATCACCCTTCGGGATCTGCTCGGGATGCGCGGCGGCGTCTGGGATCTTCGCCGAGAGCGGGCCTTCGCCGACCAGATAGTCGCAAAGACCCCGGCGTTCGAATGGCACGAGGGCGACCGCCTGCGCGCGATCATCGCGCATCCGGAGAAGGCGATGCCGCCGCGCGGCCGCGTGGAGTACTCCAACTCCGAGTACTACCTGCTGGGCCTGGTGCTCGAAAAGGTCTTCGGGAAACCGGTGCACCAAGTGATCGGTGAAGTCGTCGCCGCGCACGGACTGCGCGCCACGACGTATCCCACCGACGCCGCCGTCCCCGCGCCCGAGAGCCGCGGGTATTCCTACTTCGACGAAACGCCCACCGATGTCACCGCCCGGACCACCCCGGCCCTCTTCGGCGCGGCAGGCACCATGGTGTCCACGATCTCCGACCTCGCTGAGTACGCCCGCCTGCTCGGCCGCGGCGACCTGCTGAAGCCGGAGACCTTCCGCGCCAGGACCCAGTTCGCCGGAGATCTGCGCTACGGCCTGGGCATGGTGGAGTTCGGCCGCTGGATCGGCCACAACGGCGCCGTGCCCGGCTACACCACCCACATGGCCTATCTCCCCGAGCAGGACGCCGGCGTCACCGTCGCGGTCAGCGAATTCACCTCTCCGCCCCTGCTCGGGGTGACCGCGTCGGTCATCTGGTTCGGCATCGTCCGTCAGCTGTATCCGGGCACGGTGCCCGGCGTGCCTGCGGGCACGGAACCGGAGCCGCCACCGGTGCCCGCGGTCGCCGATCTCGACAACCGACTACGACAGACGCTGGACCCCGCGGTTCCCGTCGCGCGGAAGCCGCTGCGGATCGCGGACGACGACAAGGACCCGGATTTGGTCACTCGGGTCGCGGAGAGCTTGTCACCGACCACCACGACGGTCGGCAAAGTGACCGCCGCAGGCGGCCACTTCCTCGCGACCGTCGTCTTCGCCGGGCCCAACGGCCGCCGCCCGGCCATCGTGCCGTTCGTCCCGCGCGACGGCTCCTGGCGTATCGACCGGTCTTGGGCGTGCGAGAACATCGCCGGAACCGGGCCGCCCTCGCCCGCCTGCGAATGACCCGCGCTCCGCACCCTGATCTGCCGATTCGTCGGCGGAACGCAACGCCCGGTGGGAAGGTGGACGTACGGCAGGTGTCGGCAGAGGAGCGAGACACATGGTGGACAAGACCAACGGAGCTGCCGCGGGCGACGGCGGCGTGATGACGGCGGAGCGGCCCGACCAGATTCGCAACGTGGTCCTGGTCGGGCACAGCGGGTCGGGAAAGACCACGCTGGTCGACGCCATGGCGCTCACCGCGCGGGCGGTCAATCGCGCCGGGCGGGTCGAGGACGGCACCTCGCTGTCGGACTACGACGAGATCGAGCACCGCCAGCACCGATCGGTGCAGCTGTCGGTGGTGCCGGTGACGTGGGACGGTAAGAAGGTCAACCTGGTCGACACGCCCGGGTACGCGGACTTCGTCTGCGAGCTGCGGGCGGGGTTGCGCGCGGCCGACGCGGCGCTGTTCGTCATTTCGGCGGCCGAGGGAGTGGACGGGATCGCGGGAGCGACCAGGGCGCTGTGGGAGGAGTGCGCCGCGGTCGGGATGCCGCGCGCGATCGTGATCACCCATCTGGACACCGCGCGCGACGAGTACGACGTGATGACCGAAGCCTGCCGCACCGTGCTCGGCGGCGGATCGGAGAGCATCCTGCCGCTGCACCTGCCGGTGTACGGCCCGAAGAACCCGGACGGTCACCGGCCGGTCACCGGCATGGTGGAGCTGCTGCCGCACTGCGTGGGCGACTACTCCTCCGGAGAGGAGGTCCAGGGCGACCCCTCGCCCGATGAGGCGCCCGCGCTGGAAGAAGCGCGCAATCGCCTCATCGAGGGCATCATCGCCGAGAGCGAGGACGAGAGCCTGATGGAGCGCTACCTCGACGGCGAGGAGATCGGCCTGGCGACGCTGGTCGCAGATCTGGAGCGAGCGGTCGCGCGGGGCACCTTCCATCCGGTGCTGTTCGCCGCGCCCGCGCCGGAAGGGGCCAAGCAGGGCCTCGGCACGGTGGAGCTGCTCGACCTGATCACCGGTGGTTTTCCGACGCCCGCCGAACATCCCATCACCGCCAGCAACGGCGCCGAACCGCATCCGCTGCGCTGCGACCCGGACGGTGAGCTCGCCGCGGAGGTCATCCGCACCGCGTCCGACCCGTACGTCGGGCGGGTCTGCATGGTCCGCGTCTTCTCCGGCACCTTGCACGCCGACGACACGGTGCACATCAGCGGGCACGGCCTCGAGGACCGCGGCCATGAGAGCCACGAGCTGGACGAGCGGGTCGGCGCGATCTCGGCTCCGTTCGGCAAACAGCAACGCCCGCTGCGCCAGGCGATCGCGGGCGACATCGCCTACGTCACCAAACTCGGTCATGCCGAGACCGGCGACACGCTGTCGTCCACGGACAGCCCCTTGCGGATCGAGCCGTGGCCGATGCCCGATCCCCTGCTGCCCGTCGCCATCCGCGCGCACAGCAAGACCGATGAGGACAAGCTCTCCCAGAGCCTCGCCCGGCTCGCCGCCGAGGACCCGGCACTGCGGCTCGAGCACAACGCGCAGACCCACCAGCTGGTGCTGTGGTGTCTCGGCGAGGCGCATCGCGACGTCGCGCTGGAACGATTGCGAACTCGGTTCGGCGTGCAGGTCGACCTCACCGACTACCAGGTGGCCTTGCGGGAGACGTTCGCGGGCAAGGCGACCGGGCGCGGCAGGCATGTGAAGCAGTCCGGCGGGCACGGGCAGTACGCCGTGTGCGAGATCGAGGTCGAACCGCTGCCCGAAGGGTCCGGGATCGAGTTCGTGGACAGAGTTGTCGGCGGAGTCGTTCCGCGCCAGTTCATTCCGTCCGTGGAGAAGGGCGTCCGCGCGCAAGCCACCCGTGGATTGACCGCCGGTTATCCGCTCGTGGACGTGCGTGTCACGCTGTTCGACGGCAAGGCCCATTCGGTCGACTCCTCCGACGCCGCGTTCCAGACGGCTGGTGCGCTCGCCCTCCGTGAGGCAGCGGCCGCCGCGGGGATCAGGGTGCTGGAGCCGCTGGCCGAAGTCTGGGTGCTGGTCTCCGACGACTACGTCGGACCGGTGCTCAGCGACCTGTCCAGCCGTCGCGGTCGCGTCCTCGGCACCGAGCCGCACGGCGCCGGGCGCACGCGGATCCACGCCGAGGTTCCCGAACTCGAACTCAGCCGCTACGCCATCGACCTGCGCTCCATCTCCCACGGCACCGGCGATTTCACCCGCGCGTACGCGCGCCACGAACCGATGCCCAACCAGGTCGCCGCCGCGGTGCGCGGGGAGAAGGCACGCGCGTAGTCCGCTTCTGCCGAGCCGCTGAGCCGCGCCGTTCCGCCAGCGCGCTCGGCGAGCGGCATCGGTCACCGGCTCAGGCGGATCGATGCCGCTGATCCGACCGCACGGCGCGACAACGCATACGCCGACTCGAAACTCGCGAACCTGTATGGGCTCGACCGGCGAGGCCGCGATCGCGGTGGCCGCTGACCGGGGGCGCGAGCACCGAAGCGTCCCGCTACTTCCCCACTGTTCCGTCTGCCGAATCTGGCGATAGCCGGGCATTTCGGCCGCACACCATCGATGGCGCCCTTCCCGCCCTGCGCAGCGCCACCGACCCGGAGGTCGAAGGCGGTGAGTACTGAGGTCCTGCCCGACTTCCGAGATACAGAAGCTATCCGGCCAGGGTCCAGCCGAGCAGCCGCGCGCGCGATGGTCAGCGGGACATCAACCTGTGTGAGGCATCGGAGTGCCTGACCGGAGGGCGCTACTGCGTCGGATCCGCGGCAGGGCAGGCGAAGCCGAACGCCTGACCGCGCGCCCGGCGGGCGAGCATCGCGACCGGTCCACTTCGCGAGGGATTCGGTCGCGATGCTTCGCGTCGCTCAGACCTGCGGCGGATTGATGGCCGGCGGACCGGCGGGTTGCGGAGCAGCGGGCGGTGCCGTGCTCAGGGTGGGCGTAGGCGGTGTCGCGGCCGTGGGGTCGGTGGCGGAACCGACGTTCAGACCCGTCGGATGCGCGTAGCCGGTGAAACCGCCGTACTTGTCCGTCAGCGGCGGGTTGTTGGGGTCCAGCGGAATCAGTTGGCCCTCGTCCACGATGGTCAGCCCGGTGTCGGTCTTGACGATCAGCGCGCTGTGCTTCTCCCATTGCACGACATCGCCCGACTGCAACTGGGCGACATCGTTGACCGTCGCCCAGGGATGCTCCGCCGTCGACTCACCGGGAGTCCCGGCGTACGCGGCCGCCGCGTCCATGGCGGTGTTCTGCGCCTGCCGCTGCAAGGGTTCCGAGATGTCCGGGGGCACCTGCACGGTCTGGTTGCCGATCTGGAGCGGCACCGTTGCGCCCGGCGTCGTCACAGCCGGCGGCGTACCCGCGTACGTCGGCGCCGTCACACCGGAAGGGCTTCCAGGCTGCGGCTGACCGGTTTGGTTCGCGGCGGCCGCCTGCGCCTCGCGCTCGCGCCGCCGTTCCTCACGCCGCTCTTCGCGCTCCTCGCGCTCCCGCCGGTCCTCTTCTTCCTGGTAACCGTTGTGCTGGTTGCCCTGGTTCATCATCCCCGCCATGGCAGCCATCATGGCGAGATTTTGCAGCATGCCCGCGCCGCCGTCACCACTGCTGCCGGTCGAGCCGGTGGAGCCGGTATTGGCGCCCGTAGCGGTTCCGGTGCCAGTGCCCTGCGATGACGAATCACCCGTGGAATTCCCATTGCCCGACGTGGACGTATCGGTGCCACCGTCGGAGCCCTCCGTGTCACTGTCGGATTGCGAGTTGCCAGTGGAATCGTCGTCACCGGTGCCGTCTTTGTCACCGGCGCCCTCTTCGTCACCGGTGCCGTCTTTGTCACCGGTGTCACCGTCATCGTTGCCGTTATTGTTGTTGCCGTTGTTGTCGGTGCCGTTTCCGTTGTTGTTCCCGTTGTTACCGTTGCCGTCGTTACCGTTATTGCCGTTATTGCCGTTTCCGTCGTTACCGTTGCCCTGGTCGCCCTTGTCCCCCTTATCTCCCTTATCCCCTTTGTCGCCCTTGTCGCCCTTGTCGCCTTTGTCGTCACCGCCGCTGTGGTCATCGGCGTCTTTTCCGTCGACGTCCTCAGCTTGCTTCTGATATTTTTTCGTCGCTTCGCCGTATACCTTTTCCCACTCGGCGGTGGCATCGTCGATGGCCCGGACGTAGTACCGCTGCTCCGCCTCGGCAGTGAGAAAATATTCGCCGTAACCCTTGGTTCCCTCTTTTGTATTCTTCTCGTAGACAGGCACCTGCATCTCGGAGGTGGGGGGACCACCGGAGCTCTCGGTGAGCGTATTTCCGCTGCGCGTGAGACTCGCCATCGCAGGTGCGTACTCGAGATCCTTGTTGAGCTCGTCCATGATTCTTTTCAGCTCTTTGAAGGTATCGGAGCCGGTGATCTTCGAATCATAGGTGGCATTTGCGACAGACTTGTGGTCGCTGGTGTGGTCCTTCTGCCGCTTCTCCAACTGGGTTTTCAGTTCGCCGTGCGCGTCTCTGACCTTGGACCAGCCGTCCGCGCTCTCGACCTGCTTGCCGTCGAGGACCGCGGTGAAGTCCGGCGCAGCTTTGGGATTACCGACGCCGAGCGTGTCGAAGTCCCACTGCATCGTGAACTCGGTGTCCGCGATCAGTTGTCTCAGCGCCTCACTCGCACCTTTCGGCACATAGAGGTCGACGTACTGCGCGTGCTTGTCCTCGCCCTTGAAATCCTCGTAGCCGTAATCCCCGAACTTCGGATCGCCGGCGGCATCGTCCTCTTTCTTTTTCTTGGCGTTGAGGTAATCTTCCGGCTTTTTGGTCTTGAGCGATTGGATGAGATCCTTGTACTCGGGCTTGTCGGCGAGACCCTGCTCCTCGGCATCGTGCACCAAACGTTCCATCAGATCGTACTGATATGCGTCGGCCCATCTGATGTCACGAAGCCTGTTGAATGCCTCTGTGAATTCGGTCGAATTCAGCCCTGCGAGCTTGTTCAATGAATTCTTGGCTTGGTCGTCCTGGAAACCGACACTATCCCACCCGTGTGCTTCGTAGTCGTGTTTGATCTGCGAGACGACGTCGTCCACCTTGCTCATCAGGCTCTCCTCTGCTCACCGGAGCTCTCCGACCCCGCCAGACCACTCAACAATCCGGTGACGGAAGGGGGACTCTCGCCATGGCTCATAGAACTCACACCGCCGGAGACCGTTCTACTCATGCGGGCAGTCTGCGCAACCGATACCCGCGCTGTCGCCGGGAACAACGGATGCTCGGTGATCTGGCTGTAGGTGTAGAGCGCGTCACGGAGGGTCTGCCGGTCGGGCTCGCCTTCGGCGAGCGACAGCAACAGTTCATCGACACGACGTTCGAAGACCATGCCGCGCAGTACCTCCATGTCGGCCACCCGCAACGGGACGCCGCCGACCGGGATGTGGGACACGTCGATCCGTCGCGAATTCGCCGCGGCCGCTGTCAGCGCGTCGGCCGCTCGTATCTGATGCCACCAGCTCGGCGGGACGGGCAGACCCGCGTGCAGGGCATCGAGGATTCGAGCGCGGTGGGGCGAGCCATTCCCGTCGGCGCCTGATATGGCCGCCCGCACTTGAGCATCCGCGGCCCGCGCCAACTCGACGCACTTCGCCCGGATTTCCGCATCCGGCACCGTCGCGGCCTCCCGCAGCAAGTCGTCCGATCCGGCCAGCGTGAGCCGATCGACCAATCCGGGCCCTGGGGATGTGAGATCGACCGCGGACTCGGCGGCGGGCACCCGGTCCTCGATGGCGACGTCGCGGCCGAGTGTTGTTCGCAGGTCGTCCGCTATAGCCGCGGACGACACCAGGGCACTGATCCGGACCGGCCTGCGCTCGCCTACCAACAAGGTGAATTCGGCGAGCATCCGGGCCGGATCGGTAGTTCCTTCCAAGGCCGCGACGGCTTCTCGACCTGCGGCACGCAATATCGAGTCCCACCGCCACGGGATGATGACTTCCGACGGAAGGAACAGTCCGGGAGGCAACCAACCACGCCCCTCGGTGGAAGTCAGCAGGACCAGGGGCCCGGCGGGAGTCCGCGCCACCGCTACCCCCCAGTCGAGACCGAGCGCCGAATCGGCTACGGCGGAGAGAATCGCGGCAAGCAGAGTGCGCGCGAGCGCCAAGTCGTCTTCTACGCGCTCACCCACCACGAACGACGGCAGCGCCCTGCGATCCTCGGCCGGGTGGAGGGCCGCCGCCAACGGGCCGGTAGACAGTGGAGCGGGTGGACGAATGGCCGTACGCGCACTCATACCGTCTGTGGGAACCGCCGCGGGGAAGACGCTTCCCGCCATTGGTGCGAGCAACCCGTCTGTCGTGCCCATGGGACCGCTCACGTCGATCGACACCTCGGCGCTGCCGTTCTGGAATCCCAAAGGGTCGAGAGATGCGCCAACGGCACCGGGCTCCGGCATCCCGTTCACGCCGAACTGCGGCATGCCGGGCGTAACGGGCATCGTGCCCTGCGGGGGGACGACTCCCGTCGGCATGCTGTCGTGGATCTGCGGGAGGGATGCCGCGGGCTGCGCCGGTACAGAGTCGGAGTGTCGAGCGCTCTCCGGCATCTGAGGCGTGGCCGATGTGGTGGGAGGATGCCCCGGTTGTGCGCCGTTCGTCAGCGGCGTGTCCGGAGCTGCGCCGACCGGCGCCGGGGGACCGGGGAGCGTACTGAGAGCAGGACCGCCTCGCGGCGCGCCGTTACCGAAGTCACCCGCATTGCCGATGGTCTGCCCACCGGAGTGGTCGGCGTCTTCGAGGGCGGCCGCGGCGGCGAGCAATTCGTCTCGCGTCCGCTCATGTCTGGCGGCGAGGCGCTCAGCCGACTGGTGCCGCCTGTTGTAGTAGTCCACCAGAGCACCCCGCATCGGGTCGGCGATCACACCGTAGGTGGACTCGAACTCGGCAAGCCAGTCGTGCGGGATCTCGCCCCACTTCCGGATGTCCGCGGCGAGCGAATCATGCTGCTGGGCCATGCGGCGCAGCTGATCCGGCTCAACATCCAGGTGATTGGGCATGCTCGGTCGATCCCTCCCGCCAGCTATCTCGGGTTCATTGTTCCGCCTTCCCAAAATTGGGGACCGGATCGCTTCCGGTTTTCCACTCCTGCATCACCTCGGCGAAGGGGCGGGGCAAATTCTCGGCATTGTTCATGGCGAAGTGGTATTGCCGCCGGGCATCCTCGGTACTTTCGGTGATGGCGGCCATGATCTCGGCGGCGAGTTCCTGGTTGCCGAATCGGGCACAGGTGCCGGGCGCCAGATAGAGATCCCGCAGCCGTCCCATCACGTCGACCTCGGGAATGACCAGGCCACTCGGGGAGGGTCGGCGCGCCACGATGGCGTCGGACCGTTCCCGCATCTCAGCGATGCGGTGCCGCAACTCCCGGGCCATGCTCAGTCCGGCGCGTACGTAAGGATGTACTTCCCTCACAGATCCTCACTTATCCGCGGCCACCGAACGCCCGCCTATGGGCGATCGGCGCGCCCGCACTCGTACACATGTCGGCAACGCCGTCGCCGAGCGCCCGGCTCTGCCGAGCGCAGGGCGCCCTTCAGGATGCGGCACCCCGAAAGAGTCCACTTCCCAACCGTGGGAAGCGAGCATACTCGAGCCAGAGCCGGTTTCCCGCACGGAGATCACGAGTTCCGCGAGGCCCCCATCGACGATTTCAGCACCGACTTCGGAGGTCTGCGCTACGCCGTCCCACGCGCTGTACACCGGATGCCATCCGCATTTCCTTCCGCGCTGCTCGGCTCCGGTCGGCAGTTGACGTTGCGCGGCGCGGGTCATTCCTCGGACGGGCAGACCGTCACCGAGGGAGAACTGCTGGTCACCTATGCGCCGGAATCCGCCGCCGCGCAAGTGCGGGACCTCGGTGACGGCCTGATCGAGGTCCCTGCCGGGATGAGCTGGTACGGCTTGGAGCGTTATCTGAATCGCCGGGGCGCGGCATTTCCCGTGCTGCCCGACTATTTGCAGTTGTCGGTGGGTGGCACGCTGTCGGTGGGCGGCATCGGCATCGACTCCGTGCGCTCCGGCATGCAGGTCGATCACGTGGAGCGGATCCAGCTGATCGACGGCACGGGGACCAGCCGTTGGTGCTCGCGTACCGATCACTCCGAGCTGTTCCGGTTCGCGCTCGGCGGATCGGGCACCGTCGGACTGATCGAACGGGCGGTGCTGCGCACCGTGCCGTACCGTCGCGACACCCACCTCCACCGCACGCGGCACGACACGACGGCCGAACTCGCGGAGCACACCGAGCGGATGGCGTTGCGCGACGACATCGACATCTTCTACGCGTCCATCCGGCACGGCGTGGTCCAGACCACCACCGGATGGCGCGGAAGCGGTCCGAAGCGCTGTGGCGACGCCGACTGCGCGATAGTCGCCGATCTCTCGCTGCGGGGAAACTACGGCACCGCGCGCACCGTCGCCCCGCCCGCCGGCCATGCCCGCTTGTGCGCCGACTTCATCGTGCCCGCCGGGCAGCTGGCGCCGTTGCTGGCGGCCGTGGACGCACTACGGCACCTGGATGCACTGGACGGTGGGCTCGAGCTGTTGTGGATTCTGATCGTGCGCCGTTCCTCGGACGCGACCGCATTCCCTTTCACTCCGGTCGGCAGTGCTCCCGTCTCGATCGCCGTGGGCTTCTGCACATCGCTACACCGCGAGTTCGCCGCCGTCGACGCTACCCGGACCGCGTTGCGCGGCCTGCTGGAGCGCTGTCTCGAGTTGGGCGGACGTCCCTACCTCTACGGCTTCGACGTCCTGGACGCCGCACCGGCCGAGCGCCTCTACGGAGCGGACCTCGCCCGGCTCGCGCAGCTGCGCTCGGCCCACCGCCTGGACCACGTCAACGCCCACCACCCGCTTGTCCGTGCGACCGTGAGCCCTCCTCCCGACAGTGCCCACTCCCCTGCTGCCGCCAACGATGGGAAGCCCGATGACAGGACGTCTCGATCCGAGTGAGAGAGTTTGGCGATATGGGTAGAAGTGTCCATCCGCCGCTCGCCGCTCCCGACATCGGCAAACAGTCCTGACGATGGTGTCGTCTGAAGCGGCGGGAGACTTCCTGGTCGATTTGGCCGAGCGGTTGACCGTCTCGTGTGACCCCGCCTCTGTTCGCGCGATGATGGAGCGCGCCTGCGGTGGACAGCTTTCCGAGCGAGGGCCGGATGGATACCGCGCCAGTCTTCTGACCCTCTCCGGACTTCCGTTCGAGGCAAGTGTGTCCGGCGGCGGCGGCAAAGTGGCGCCCGTGGTTCGTTACGCCACCGAGACCGCCACTCAGGAAACGCGATTCGACTCGCGCGTGGCCGCCCAGATCGCCGCGATCCGTGCACTCGTCTCCTGGCTGCCGAACGGAGACCAGACGGTCGCCGATATGTTCGAGTCTTTCGTCACGACGCTGTATCCCGATCCGGCGAGTGTGTCTGCACGTTATCGCTCGGCTTCGTGGATCGGTGTCGTCCACGACTCCGCGGTGCCGGACCACGCGGCCCGGCTCAAGGTATACGGCTACCCGGACGTCGTGCCCGGAGGGCTGCGCCGGTTGTGTGACGTGTGGCCTGGATTCGCCGATCTGGCTCCGGTGCCCGACGATCCGAAGCTCATCAAACCGGTCATCGCCGCGCTCGAAATGGATGCCCGCGGCGAGTTGAACCACAAGATCTACCTGCGCGCCGGATACGACGCCGCCGTGCCGATGAAGCTGGTCCGAGACTTCGGCCATCCGGCGTGGGAGGTCCTGTCCGAACTCGTCCGGTGCGGTCTCGACGCGGCCGAACTGCACAGGTATGACTACTTCATCTGCTGCGCACGCGGTTCGGGCCCCCCGACCTACGCCTTCACCTTGGCCGCCCGCGTCGGCGACGACCTGGCCGGACTCGCACGCGAACTCGCGTCCCGGCACCACGGCAGCACCGTCGCCGTGGACGCACTCGCACAGGTGGCAGCGTCATCCGGCGCGAGCTGGCGTTACTCGGCAGTCGGACTGGGTGTATCCGCCGAGCACGGCCTCGACAAACTCAACGTCTACGGCGTCCCCACCTGGAGCGACGCGTAGCACCGCGACCACCGACGCACTGGCGCCCGTTCCACTGTGAACCTCGCCTGCGGATGGCCGGGCCGAACGCAGACGAGTCCACCCGCTCCGCGATCGATGAAGTGATCGCGGAACGGATGGACTCGCCGGAACCCTGCTGCGGACGGAGGACCTCGGTCAGATCCTCCGCCGCAGGTAAGAAGCCCGGAAGGGCTTACACGTCGAAGTACAGCTCGAACTCGTACGGGTGCGGACGCAGGTTCACCGGGGCGATCTCGCCCTCACGCTTGAGGGTGATCCAGGTCTCGATCAGGTCCTCGGTGAAGACATTGCCTTCGGTGAGGTAGTCGTGGTCCTGCTCGAGGCGGTCGATGACCGAGGCCAGGCTGGTGGGGGCCTGCGGGATGTTCTTGGCCTCCTCCGGCGGGAGCTCGTAGAGGTCCTTGTCGACCGGGGCCAGCGGCTCGATCTTCTTCTTGATGCCGTCCAGGCCGGCCATCATCATGGCGGCGAAGGCCAGGTACGGGTTGCCCGAGGAGTCCGGCGCGCGGAACTCGAGGCGCTTGGCCTTCGGGTTGTTGCCGGTGACCGGGATGCGGACCGCGGCGGAGCGGTTGCGCTGCGAGTACACCAGGTTGATCGGGGCCTCGTAGCCGGGGACCAGGCGGTGGTAGGAGTTCACCGTCGGGTTGGTGAACGCCAGCAGCGACGGCGCGTGGTGCAGGATGCCGCCGATGTAGTGGCGGGCCAGGTCGGACAGGCCGCCGTAGCCGGCCTCGTCGTGGAACAGCGGCTTGCCGTCCTTCCACAGCGACTGGTGCACGTGCATGCCCGAGCCGTTGTCACCGAAGAGCGGCTTCGGCATGAAGGTGACGGTCTTGCCTTCCTGCCACGCGGTGTTCTTGACGATGTACTTGAACAGCTGCAGGTCGTCGGCCGCGGCGAGCAGGGTGTTGAACTTGTAGTTGATCTCGGCCTGACCGGCGGTGCCGACCTCGTGGTGGCCGCGCTCCAGCTCGAAGCCGGAGTTCTGCAGGTTGGTCGAGATCTTGTCGCGCAGGTCGACGTAGTGGTCGTAGGGCGCGACCGGGAAGTAGCCGCCCTTGTTGCGAACCTTGTAACCGCGGTTGCGGGTGCCGTCCGGGTTGAACTCCGCGCCGGTGTTCCAGGAGCCGGAGACCGACTCGATCTCGTAGAAGGCGCCGTTCATGGCCGAGTCGTAGCGGATCGAGTCGAAGATGTAGAACTCCGCCTCGGGACCGAAGTACGCGGTGTCGGCGATGCCGGTGGAGCGCAGGTACTCCTCCGCCTTGCGCGCGACGTTACGCGGGTCGCGGCTGTAGGCCTCGCGGGTGAACGGGTCGTGCACGAAGAAGTTGAGGTTCAGCGTCTTGGCGGCGCGGAACGGGTCGACACGCGCGGTGGAGAAGTCGGGCAGCAGCAGCATGTCCGACTCGTCGATGGACTGGAACCCACGAACGGAGGAGCCGTCGAACGCTAGCCCTTCCTCGGCGAGGTCGGTCGTGAAGGCCTTCCCCGGGATCGAGAAGTGCTGCTGCACACCGGGCAGGTCGCTGAAGCGGATGTCGACGTACTCGATGTCCTCGTCAGCGATGTATTTGATGACCTCGTCGGCCGTGCTGAACGTCACTTGTTCTCCTTACGGATCGGTTCCCAGCCAGTGTCGCTTGCATGGGTTCGTCGCGACCAGACGCTATGGATGCCGTGTTTCCCTGCAGTCAAGGATGTGTTTCGCCGGTGTTACACGTGCATCCGGCGGCGTGGTGCTGACCACCATGACTCGAAATGCATGGTAGTCCTGCCCTCGCGGTGGCGCGCGGCGACGCTGAACTCCGCATATGCGATGCCCGGAGCCCGTTCCGTCGCGCCTATTGTGGGGTGCATGGCACGCATCACCGGCTCCTGGCTTTCCGGACCCCCGGCCGACTCCGGCGGCCCGGCAACCCCCGAGTTCCCCGGTGCGCAACTCGGCCTGCCGAAGACCGGGGCGGGCTCGCTGGCCGGTATGGGCCGCCGCATCGCCGCCCTGTTCGTGGACTGGCTGATCGCCCTCGGCATCGCCGCGCTGATCACCCGCAGCGGTTCGGCGTCGAGTCTGACGCTGCTCATCTGGTTCGTCATCGGCGTGGGCGCGGTCACGCTGTTCGGGTTCACCCCGGGGCAGTATTTCCTGCGGCTGCGCACGGTGCGCGTCGACGCGGCGGTGCCGGTCGGCTTCGTGCGGGCGCTGGCCAGGCAGGTGCTGCTGCTGTTCGTGGTGCCCGCGCTGTTCACCGACGCCGACGGGCGCGGCATGCACGACCGCGCGACCGGCACGGCGCTGGTGCACTCACGCTGAACGTCCGATTCGCGCGGTAGCGATCCGACCGAAAGGCCCGCCTCCGGGACAGGGAGGCGGGCCTTTCGAGTTCGAGGACAGCGCGCGCCCACAAGGCCGCCCAGCGCGCCGGAGCAGGATCAGCGACGGCGGATCGTGCGCTGCACGCCGCGCATCTTGGCGCCCGCGGGCATCGGCCCCTTCGGCAGGGCGGGCCCGCTGCGCGCGCTGAGGGCCGAGAGCCTGCCTTCGATGAGGTCCATGCGCTTGGTGTCGATGTTGCGCGGCAGCTTGGTGAGGTAACGCTGGAGGTCCTTGAGCGGGACCTGGCCTTCGTCGTTGCCGATGACGACGTCGTAGATCGGAGTGTCGCCGATCAGCCTGGCGGTGCGCTTCTTCTCCTGGGCGAGCAGCGACTTGACCCGCTGCGGGGCGCCCTCGGCGACCAGCACCACACCGGGTAGGCCGATCACCCGGTGCACCGCGTCCAGTTGCGTAGTGGCGGCGACGCCGTTGCTCACCCGCCATTTGCCTTGCAGGTTGTCCAGCACCCAGGCCGCGGCGCCCGCTTGGCCCTCGGCCTTGCGGTAGACGCTCTTCTGCACCCGCCTGCCGAAGATGATGAACGCCACCAGCGCGCCGAGCACGACGCCCAGCGGGATCAGGAACCAGGTCAGCCCGAAGATCAGGCCGATGACGGCGAAGACGGCGGTGCTGCCGACCAGGGCGCCGATCATCAGCGGAAGCAGCAGCTTGTCTTCCTTGCGCTGCATCTGGAACGCCTGCCACAACTGCTTGCGGCGTTCCCTCGACTGCTGCTTGCGGGCCGCTTTCGCCGCGGCCTTCGCTTCCTTGGTGGGCTTACCTGCTGCCATGACTCTCAGGATAGTGCCCAGGTAGTCGCGGCTCCGCCGTGGGACAGCGGCCCGACCGGGCGCTACCCCCGGCGCGCGATCGATCCGAGCACCGTGAGATCCAGGTCACCCGATGCCTCGGTCCAGCCCATCGCTCGCAACTCGGCCGGGGCAGCGACACCGAGAGCGTCGCGCAGGCCGACGGCGACCGAGCGCGCGAACTCCAGCAAGCTGTTCGGCGCGATGGGCCAGAACAAGACCCTGGTCCAGTTGTCCGCGTCGTGCCCGTCCGCGGGCGCGTGCCAGCCCAGTGCCCGCAACTCCCGCACGGCGGTCTCCGGTATCGGGTTGCTCAGATAATTGTTTCCGGCCAGTTCGGCGGATAATTTGATGTCGTATTGGACAAATTGGACATAGCGATTTCCGGGGGCGGCGATGATGAGGGTTGCCCGCGACGGCAGCTCCGAGAGGCAGTGCGCCAGCGCTTGCACGAACTGTTCCCAATCCGTTGTCGCCGGCTCGCTCATTCTTCCCCCGGGTATTCGCACTGGGGTGATCATACGCCGCCGCAGCCGGGACACCAGACGAATCCTCTTGCGAGTTCACGTAGTTCGCCGGACTATAGCCGTTTGCCATATCAGATATCGCCTCCGCGCCGAACACCGCCGGGACCTGCGACATCCGCGCCGCGTGACACCGGGCCGCGCGCGGCGGGCGCACGGATCACGCGGCGGAAAGTCGATCCCCGATCGAGGTTTTCGATTACCTCCGGCGTTTTCGGGCTGGCGCAGAATGGCTTCCGCAGGAATGCTTTCGATTCGCATCGCATTGTGGCTTCGCCCCGGCCCGCGCGAAGTCGGCGGGGAGACGACAAGTACAGAACCACTACCCCGGTTCCGGGGGCTGGACGACCGTGCGGCCACACTCGATAGTCCTATGGTGATCGAACGAGCCGTCCTGTCTCGTGCCCTCTGCGGCCTGATGTTGCTGTTGGCCGCGTGCGTCCCCGCTCGAGCGGCCGCGGAACCGCTGCCGGTGCCCTATCAGTGGAAGCAAGCGTTCATCGACGGCACGGACGGCACTCGCCTGCACGCGGACATCCTGCGCCCGGCCGACGTCTCCGATGACACCCGCACGCCCGTCATCCTCACCGTCAGCCCGTATCGCGCGCACCTGGCGTACCTGAGCGAACCGCGCGTGACCGGCGGCCCGTCCACCGACAATCTCACCGCCGAGTTGTTCCTGAACGCCGGATACACCTACGTCATCGTCGACCTGCGCGGGTTCGGCGGCTCCAGCGGCTGCCCCGATTTCGGCGGCCAAGGGGAACGAGCCGACGTCGCCGCCGCCGTGGAGTGGGCGGCGAGCCAGCCGTGGTCCACCGGCCGGGTCGGACTGTTCGGCACGTCGTACGAGGCGTGGACCGGCCTGATGGGCCTGGCCGCCGCCCCGAAGGGCCTCGCCGCGGTGGGCGCGTTCGAGCCGGTCGTCGATCCGTACTCCTACCTGTACATGCAGGGCGTCTCGTGGAAGTTCTCCGGCAAGCCGGTCACCGAGAGCGGGGTGCGCCCGGCCGACTTCGCGGGACTCGAGCACCTGCTCATCGCCTCGACCCCGCCGCGCCCGGAGGACTCCGGCGAATACCAGGCGAATGCGACGCAGTTGCCGTGGCAGTGCTATCAGCGCTACCTCGCCGAGATCGGCGACCACAACCCCGACACCGTCTTCTGGCGGGATCGCGATCTGGTCGCGCGGCTGCGCGGCGCCACGATCCCGCTGTTCCTCGGGCAAGGCTTCGTCGACTACAACACCCGGGCCTACCGTGTGTTCGATCTGTGGAACGGCCTCGGGCCAGGCGAGCACCGCGCTTGGTTCGGCCAGTGGGGACACCGCACCTGCCACGACAAATGCGGCACGCCCCACTTCGACACCGAACTGCTCGCGTTCTTCGACAAGCACGTCGCCGCCCGCGACGTGCAGGTGCCGGGCCCGCGGATCACCGTCGGCCAGTTCGACGGCCGCTGGCGCGCCGAGACGGCGTGGCCGCCCGCCGACGCGAGCCGGGTCCCGGTCGAGTTGCGGACCGGCGAGTACACCGACCGCGGGCTGCTCCCCGGCCCCGATCGCGAGATCTGGTCGGTCTCCGCGCCGCTGACCGGTGACCAGCACCTTTCCGGCATCCCCACCGCAACCCTCCGGCTCAGCGGCCCGCCGAGCGCCACGGTCGCGGTCGAGCTCTACGACATCGCGCCCGACCTGCGGGCCACCGTCATCACCCGCGGGATCGCACCCGTCCGCGACACCGCCGAGGTCCGGCTGCTCGCCCAGGACTGGCCGATCGCGGCGGGCCACCGGATCGGCGTGCGGATCACCGACGTGGTCGACGACGTGTGGTCGCACTCCCCCGCCCTCGCGGCGGTCTCGGTGACCTCCGCGCGCATCGAGCTGCCCCTGCTGACCGGAACGCGTCGTCCCGATCTGCCGGGCGGGCTCACCGAAGGCATCGTGAAGTGGCGAAACGAGAAGACGATCGCCTTGGACCCGCGTGTGTTGAACAATGCAACGGTGTCCATGAATCCGCCCGACCGCGCCGGTGACCGATGACGGAGCCGGTCGACGACCCGACCGCCGAACGCCTCGCCGCCGCGCTGCGCTGTGCGACGGTGTCCACCGACGACCCGAGCGAAGCCGACAGCGCGGCGTTCGACCGCCTCGACGCGCACCTGCGGGCCTCGTTCCCCCGGGTGCACGCCGAACTCGAATTGCGGATGTTCGCCCACAGCAGGCTCTACCGCTGGCCCGGCGCCGAACCGGACCGGGTGGCCGCGATCCTGCTCGCGCATCAGGACGTGGTGCCGGTGGACGACGCCAAGCGCTGGACGCACCCGCCGTTCGCCGGCGTGGTCGACGGCGAGTTCATCTGGGGGCGCGGGGCGATCGATGACAAGAGCCGCGTGCTCGCCATCCTGGAGGCGGTCGAATCGGCGCTCGTCGCGGGCCTGCGGCCCCGGCACACCGTGTACCTGGCCTTCGGGCACGACGAGGAGGTCTTCGGCGGCGAGGGCGCCGAGCGGATGGCCGAGCACCTGCGCGCGGCGGGGGTGCGCGCGGATCTGCTGCTGGACGAGGGCGGCGTGATCACCGCCGGCGTCGTGGAGGGCGTGCGGCAGCCGGTGGCGACGATCATGCTCGGGGAGAAGGGGTACGCGACGGTCCGGCTGTCGGTCACCGAGGTGGGTGGGCACTCGTCCATGCCGGGCAGGCAGACCGCGGTCGGCCGGATCGCGCGGGCGGTGAGCCGCATCCAGGACCATCCGATGCCGCTGCGCCTGACCCCGGTGATCGCGGACATGCTGACCAGGATCCGCGAGGTCATGCCCGCGCCGCGGCGGCGCCTGCTCGGTCTGGCGAAGCTGGCCGCGCCGGTGATCACCCGGGTGATGGCCACCCAGCCGCAGACCGAGGCCATGGTGCGCACCACAACGGCGCCGACGGTGATCCGCGGCGGCGTGCGGGCCAACGTGCTGCCCCAGCGGGCCGAGGCCATGGTGAACTTCCGCATCCTGCCCGGCGACACGGTCGCCTCGGTGCTGGCGCACTGCCGGAAAGTGGTGCGCGACAGAGGAATCCGATTCGAACTCGTCGGCATGTCATCGGAGCCGTCACGGATCACCGGACCGGGCCCCGCCTTCGATCTGATCGCCGGCCTCGCCCGCGCCGTCGTCCCCGGCATCGCGGTGACCACCGGCATCGTCCCCGGCGCCACCGACTCCAGGCACTACGACGACCTGGCGGGCACCCGGTGCAATTTCGCCCCCATCGTGCTGGACGAGCGCGACCTCGGCTCGATCCACGGAACCGACGAGCGCATCTCCCGCGTCAACTACGCTCGACTCATCGAGTTCAACCGGCGACTGATCGAGCATTTCGCGACGGTCGGCGCGCCATCGACGTCAGGAGCTGATGGATGACGACCGAGCCGACGGCGGGCGACGCCACGCCCGCGATCCGCACCGAGTCCGGTGAGTTCGACGGCGTCGGCAGCGGAGTGGCCTGGCGGGCGTGGCTGCCGGAGGGCGCGCCGCGGGGCGTGATCGTCCTGGTGCACGGTGTGGCCGAGCATTCCGGCCGCTATGTCCACGTGGGGCAGCGTCTGGTCGCCGCCGGTTTCGCGGTCTACGCGCTCGATCACATCGGCCACGGCAAGTCCGCGGGCGGCAAGGCCAATATCGGCTCCATGGCGGGCGCCGCGGACAATGTCGCCGCCATGCTGGACATCGCGAGCCGGGAACAGCCCGGCGTGCCGCGCTTCCTGCTCGCGCACTCGATGGGCAGCCTGATCACCCTGTACCTGGCCACCCGCGCGCCGATCGACGTGGCGGGCATCGTGCTGTCCGCCCCGCCGCTGGACATCCCGGTTGGCAATCCGGTGCAGCGCGCGCTCGCGCCGGTGCTGAGCAGGTTCACCCCGAATCTCGGTGTGCTGAAACTCGATTCGTCGCAGATCAGCCGCGACCCCGCGGTCGTCGCGGCCTACGACAACGATCCGCTGGTGTATCGCGGCAAGCTGCCCGCGCGCACCGGCGCCGAGATGCTGAGCGCCACCGACACGGTCAAGCAGCGCTTGGCGCGGGTCACCGTGCCGCTGCTGGTGCTGCACGGCACGGCCGACGCGATCGCCGCGCCGTCGAGCTCCGACCTCATCGAGCGGGGCGCCGGGTCGAAAGACCTCACGGTGATCCGCTACGAAGGGCTCTACCACGAGGTGTTCAACGAGCCCGAGCAGGACAAAGTGCTCGATGATGTCGTCGGATGGCTGGAAGCGCACCTTACCGGACAGTAGTATCCCTGCATGAGTACCACCGGATCCATCGCGTTCATCCGTGCCAGCTGGCACGCCTCGATCGTCGGCAAGGCGTACGAGGGCTTCCGCGCCGAGTACGCCGACCTCGGTTTCGATCCCGCGACCATCGACGTCTTCGAGGTGCCGGGCGCTTTCGAGATCCCGCTGCACGCCAAGCGCTTGGCGCGTTCCGGCCGGTACGCGGCGATCGTCGCGTCCGCGCTGGTGGTGGACGGGGGTATCTACCGGCACGATTTCGTGGCCTCGGCGGTGATCGACGGGCTGATGCGGGTGCAGCTGGACACCGACGTGCCGGTGTTCTCGGTGGTGCTCACCCCGCACCACTTCCACGAGCACAGCGAGCACGTCACGTATTTCACCGAGCATTTCGTGACCAAGGGCGCCGAAGCGGCCCGCGCGCTGGCGGGCACGCTCAGCTCGCTGCGGTCGCTGCCGGTGTAGCGCCTACCGGAACTCGGCCAGGCAGGCGCTCTCACCGTCCAGGACGCCGGTGCGGAACGCTTCCAGCCGCTGGTAGCCGCTCGGCACGACCTTGCCGTTCACGTCGGCGGCAGCGAGACCGTCGGCGAGCAGGCCGGAGACCGCTTCGTCCAGATCGCCCGCGGACAGGTGCGGGTCGCTGCCCGGCTCGCTCAATCTGGTGGTCACCACGCCGCTGAGGCAGGCGGTGCGCAGACCGGCTGTCTCCGCGCCGGTCAGCGACAGCTTGCGATCCTGTTGCACCGCGAGCACATAGCGCGAGACGAAGACGACGAACGCGTTGTAGTCGCCGTCCACGACCGCCGACAGCGGGTCGTCGTCCGCCATCGTTCCGCCGCGGCGGGCCAGGGCGGGCACGTCCGTGCCGATCCGGTTGACGCTCGGGCAGTACGACACCGGCCGGGTGACGGTTCCGTCCGAGCAGCCGCGGCCGACGCCGGAGTAGTCGAATTGCGGCGTGCGGGTGACCGGGAAGATCTTGGTCAACGCCGCGCTCAGGCTGGTCAGCGCGGCGGCGTCCACCGGAAGCTGCGCCTGTTCCTCACCGGGCTCGAAGGTGGTGGGGAGATTGCCCCGACGCTGGGCGATCTCCTTCCTGGTGATCTTCTTGCAGCCGTCGGCGCCGTCGGTGTAGCCGATCTGCACCGCGGTCACCCGCTCGAAGGCCGAGCCGTGCACGTTGTCCGGATCGTTCGGGTCCCGGTCGCGCACGGCCACCGTCGCGCCGAGCACGGCGTTGAGGCCGTCGGTGGTGTTGAGCGTGAAGTGCGCCGAATTCCCTTCGGCCACATGCCGCAGGAAGACACCGGCGAGGCAGTCGGCCTGCTGCTCCTGCACCAGCGGCGGGGTCAGCAAGCCCGCGAGCCTGGCCTGCCCTTGGATGGCGTGCCCGTACTCGTGGGCGAGCACCATCACCACCGCCATCTCGCCGTACTTCTGCACCAGCTTCGGCAGCAGGACTCCCCGGTCCCAGCCGATGGTGTGGTCACCGCCGCAGTAGGCGGCGTTCACCACCTGGTAGGTGTCGGATTTGCAGAACTTGACCGACTGGGTTCTCGGCGCCTTGGCGTCCCAGGAGATGAACCTGGTCACCGGCTTGAAGGTGCCGGGGAAGTGCTCGGGATACTCGGTGGTCCAGAAGTCCTGCACGTCGGCGATGGTGTTGAGAGCCAGCTTGTCGACGGCGCCGCCGTCGCCGTTCTCCGCGGTGAGCGGCGCGTCCGGCACGCCCTTGCGGGGACCGTTCGGGCCGGAAGCCGTCATCGATCCGGCCAGCTCCCAGGTGTCGGAAGGCGGCGAAACCGGCTGCGCCGCACGGTCGTTCGCGCCCTGCGCGCATCCGGCCACCACCGTCGCCATCACCGCGAGCACGGCAACACCGAATCGCCTGATCCTCGTCATGAACTCGCCTCCCCGAGTACCGCGTCTCGGGCCCGCCGAGCGCTCACATCGTAATCGCCGCGAGCGCGCTGCGCGCATCACGGCGCCCCGACCGCCTTTGGATGGGCAAGGCGGCGCGGCGATTTCGCCGTCACCGCAGGCGGACGCGGGACAGCAGCGCTCGGTGGTCGGAGCCGGGGACGGAGAGGGTGCGCACCTGTTCGGCGGTTGCGTCGGCGAGCAAGATGTGGTCGATGCCGATGACCGGTCCCCAGGTGCGATCGGCCGGGAAGGTGGGCAGCAGGCCCGCGCCCGCCTGGTCGGCCGCCGAGGCGAAGCGTCCACGCAGCAGGTCGCGGAAGGCCGTGTGGTCGCGGGTCGCGTTGAAGTCGGCGCCCACGATGGCCGGACCACGCTGGGCGTCGAGGATCTCCCGGGTCCTGCGCATCTCCGCCTGCCAGGCGGGGAAATCGAACGGTGGCGGGACCGGATGGAACGCGAAGACCGTGATCGGACCCCGTTCGGGGTGATCCATCGTCGCGGAGACGTTGTTGAGGATGTATCCGTCGTATTTCACGGTGTCGCGCAGTGGATAACGGCTGTAGATACCGGTGCCGCCACCGCCGTCGCGGGTGGGCTCGGTGTAGTGATACGGCAATTCGCCGGGCAGGCCTGCGCTCGCCAACCGATCCAGCGCGGCCTCGGTCAGTTCGTCCACCGTCAGCACGTCGACCCGGTTGTCCCGCACCGCGCGCACCACGGCGGCCGGATCGGCGCCGCCGAAAAGCAGATTCGACTGCATGACGGTGAGCTCCGGGCCGCTCGCGGCGCGGCTCTCCGGCACGAACGCGGGCACCAGCGTCCACAGCGCCGCGACGGCCAGCACCCCGGCGACAGCCGCGCTGCGCCACCCGCGCGCTATCAGCAACAACACCAGGCCGACGATCGCGCCGGTCATGAAATACGACGCCCCCGACGCGAGCAACACCAGCCCGCGTCGCTGCCACGCCCCGAAGTGCAGCACCATCCCGATGGCGCCCACGGCTACTGCGCACCACCCCACACCGAGCAATGCCCGGTCCATCCATCTACGCATGCGGTCGAGCCTAGGCAATGCCGGTGAAGCCCTTGAGATGGTGCAGCTCGAGACCAGCGCAGAGGAAGCCCGGGCACTTCGATGCGACCTCGCTGTCGGAGAATCAGCCCAGGTGGGCCGACAGCAGCCAGGCCGGAACCGACTTGCGGCCGCCGGGCTCGTCGCGTATCCCTTCGAACCGGACCGGCGCGCCCTCGGGCAACTCCGCGGGCAAGTCGGCGTGAATTCGCGCCGGCCTGATCTCATCGATCGTCCAATACTTCGACACCACCTCCCCGAGCTCATCGGCGGTGACCGGCGACGGCCCCGGCTGGGGCACTTCGGGCAAGCCTGCCCGGTCGAACACGAGCGCGAAGTACGACGCGCCCGGCGCGGCGGCGCGGACGATCGCCTGCTGGTAACCATCCCGCGACTCGACCGGGATCGAATGGAACAGCGTGCTGTCGACGATGGTGCCGAAGCGGCCGTCGTAGCCGGTGAACGAGGTGATGTCGGCGACCTCGAACGAAGCGTTCGGCAAGCCACGCCGGGCCGCCTCGGCACGAGCCAGCTCGATCGCGGTCGGCGACAGATCCAATCCCACGGTCCGGTAACCCCGCTCGGCCAGATACAGCGAGATCGCCGCCTCCCCGCATCCGACGTCGAGCACGTCACCGTGGAATTTGCCCTGCTCGATCAAGACGGCGAGCTCCGGCTGCGGTTCGCCGATACTCCACGGCGGTTTGACACCCGGCCCGAACGGGCCGCCCGCGCCCCGATAGATGGCATCGAAATCCAGATCATCCGGTGTCGTCATAGCAAACGAATATCAGTGCACCGGCCCCAGGCCGGGGACCTTCGCACGCGACGCGCCTGATCCGCTCGGTGGGCGCCGGGAGGGGTGATATCCCGCCTACACTGGCGGCGTCGTGAAAGGGGGAGGAATGTACGTCGAGGAGTTTCGCGCGGCGGGACCGTTGACGGCCGAGATCGCCGAAGACCTGGCACTCGTTCCGAGTATGTATCGTTCGTCCATCACGATCAGCAGCAACGGGCGCAGCGTGCACGCGCCCGTGCTGCCGGTGGCCTGGGACGTCCTGCGGATCCGCTCCGGCACCGAGGTCACCGTCACCACCGCGAACGGGCTCGGCGACGAAGACCGGCAGGCCCTGCGCCGGTTCGTCGATCGCTTCCAGAGCTTGACCGGCGGCGCGAACGTCCCACCGCGCGTCGACTCGCCTCGCCGGAGCCGGTGACCCGGCTGCCTCGTCCGGCCGGTCGTCGACTCGGGCAGCCCAGGAAACCGTGCGACCGGATCGCGGTTCGCTGCGTACGGATATGGCTGCCCGTTCGGCCGGGCGGACAAGGCGATGACCATGACACCGGCACGCCGCGCGCACCGGCTCGGACCGTCAACGTCGGTCGGCGTGCCGACTCATGGCCGCGGTCAGCGCGGCGGTGTCCGTCGTCAGCGATCCACCGGTGAACTCGAGCGTGGCATAGGACCTCTCGGCCGCCGCCGGATGACCGGCGCCGCACGCGTCGGTGACGATGATCGGCAGGTAGCCCAGGTCCAGGCTGTGCCGCACGGTCGGCTCGATACCCACCTCCATGGCGATGCCCGCCACAGCGTAGGTGTCGATCCCGCAGTCGCGCAGCGCGAAGTCCAGTGGGGTGGCCACGAACGCCGACATGGTGATCTTGTCGAACACCACCTCGTCCGGACCCGGCGTCAACTCGGGGACCAAGTGGAATTGCGGCGACCCCTGCGGAAAGCTCGAGCGCACCTGCGCCGGATCGTCCACCCGCTGCCAGGACATCGCGCCGCGCAGTTGGGCAACGCCCGATGCCGCGACCGGCAAGGACATGTGCCGGGTGTAGAACACCCGGAAGCCCGCCGCTCGCGCGGCATCGCGCAGCCGGACGCACGCCCGCACGATCTCCTCGCCGCCGGGAATCTGCCGCACAATGCCTACCTGCATGTCATAGATGAGCAGCGCCATCCGCGCGGGATCGCAGGCTTCCGGCACGGTCTGCGGAATGCTCAGGCCGAATGCGTGCCGCATGCTCACGCGGTCCGGTCGTAGGGCTCGGCGACGTCGACGGCCGGATCCATCAGCGCCTCCAGCGGAAGCGGCGCCTGGACGGGGACGAAAGTCCATTCCAGGTAGCCGGCCTTGGTCAGCGGGAAGTCCGCTACGTACTTCCGCGCCTCCTCGACACTGCCGACCTCGAAGACGATCACCACGCCTGGCTCGTCGGCGCGGGCGTAGTTCTCCCGGACGATGCCCGCCTTCCACAGCCGCCACACATTGGCGACCTCCTCGGGCAGGTACGGGTTGATCGTCTCCAGGGTGACGCCTGGCTTGAAGCGGTCGAAAACGATGACCTTCACGATGTTTCGCTCCATGTCTGCGGTGGTCGATCCGAACGTCATTCATGGAATCGCGATGATTACAGTGTTACAAGAACGCACTTTTCAGTGAGTACCCGGAGGACAGGTGCCCGGCAAGCGCTACAACTGCGCCGTGGAGGTGACCGTCGATCTGATCGGCGGCAAGTGGAAGCCGGTGATCCTGGCCCACTTGAAGGAGGGCGTGCACCGCTACGGCGAGTTGCGCAGGCGGATGCCGTCCACCAGCGAGAAGATGCTGATCCAGCAGTTACGTGAGCTGGAGTCCGACGGCTTGGTCCGGCGCACCGTCTTCGACACGGTGCCTCCGCAAGTCGAATACACCCTCACCGACGAGGGCCGCACGCTCGTCCCCGTGCTCACCGCGCTCTACGACTGGGGCGAACAGCGCGCGGCCCGTGCCGGCCTCACCGTCGGCGCCTGAGTCCGGGCGCGCTCGATTCCGCCGAGAAGGACCCCGACCGAGCAGCAACCTCACGCCCCGAAGACTCGTTCGACAACCGCTTTGGCGCGCCGGGTGACGCGCATGTAGTGGTCGAGGAATTCGCTGCCGTCGTCGTTGGGCCATCCCGCGACACGTGCGACGGCGGAAAGGAGCCGCCCCGGGCCGGGGAGCTGATCGCTCGGCTTGCCGCGCACCAGCACCAAGGCGTTGCGGGCGTTGGTGGCGGTCAGCCACGCGTCGCGCAGCAGCGCCACGTCCTGCGCGTCCAGCAGCTCGGTCTGCTCGATCACGTCCAGCGCCTCGAGCGTGGAGGTGTTGTGCAGGCCGGGCACCTCGTGGGCGTGCCGCAGCTGCAGCAGCTGGACCGTCCACTCGATGTCGGCCAGCCCGCCGCGGCCCAGCTTGGTGTGCGTGGCCGGATCGGCGCCGCGGGGCAGCCGCTCGGCGTCCACCCTGGCCTTGATCCGCCGGATCTCACGCACCGCCTCGGCCGACACACCGCCCTCCGGGTACCGCACCTTGTCGATGACGTGCAGGAAGCGCACCCCGAGTTCCTCGTCACCGGCCACCTGGTGGGCGCGCAGCAACGCCTGTACCTCCCACGGCTGCGCCCACTGCTGGTAGTACGCGGCGTAGGCGGCCAGGGTGCGCACCAGCGCGCCGTTGCGGCCCTCCGGACGCAGCCCGGCGTCCACGTGCAGCGGCGGGTCGGTGCTCGGCGCGCCGAGCAGCTGCTGCACCCGGTCGGCCACCCCGATCGCCCACTTCACGGCCTTGGTCTCGTCCTCGCCGGGCCGTGGGTCGCAGACGAACAGCACGTCGGCGTCGGAGCCGTAGCCGAGTTCCATGCCACCGAGCCTGCCCATGCCGATCACCGCGATGTCGGCGGGCGCACGGCAGCCCAGGTCGGCTTCGCTCGCCCGGATCACCGCGCGCAACGACGCCTCGAGCACCGCGACCCACACCGACGACAACGCCAGGCACACCTGCGGCACCTCGAGCATGCCGAGCAGATCGGCCGACGCCACCCGCGCGAGTTCGTGCCTGCGCAGCGAACGCGCCGCGGCCACGGCGCGTTTCGGGTCCTCGTAGCGCGCGGCGGCGGTGAGAATGCCGCGGGCCACCTCGTCGGGCTGCGGGCCGAGCAGCAGCGGGCCGCTTGGACCGTCGGCGTACATCCGGATCGTCTCCGGCGCGTTGATCAGCAGATCCGGCAGGTATTCCGAGGAGCCGAGCACGATCATCAACCGTTGCGCGATCGCCCCCTCGTCGCGCAGTTCGCGCAGGAACCAGATCTGGTCGGCGAGCCCCTCCGACACGCGGCGATAGGCCAGCAGGCCCGCGTCGGGATTCGGTGTCTCCCCGAGCCATTCGAGCAGCGTCGGCAGCAGCAAGGCTTGGATGCGCCCTTTACGGGACACACCACCGGTGAGGGCCTTCAGGTGGCCGAGAGCGTGTTCCGGCGCCGCGTAACCGAGCGCGGCCAGCTGCCGGATGGCGGCCTCGGGGCTCAGGCGCAGCGCGTCGGGTTCCATCCGCACCACCGATTCCAGCAGCGGCCGGTAGAACAACTTGGCGTGCAAGCGCCGCACCCGCACGGCGTTGCGGCGGATCTCGCTGCCCAGCACGCCCACCGCGTCCTGTCTGCCGTCGGGCCGGATGTGCGCCGCGCGGGCCAGCCAGCGCATGCCCTCCTCGTCGTCGGCGGCGGGCAAGGTGTGGGTGCGGCGCAGCCGCTGGAGCTGGAGCCGGTGTTCGAGCAACCGCAGGAACTCGTAGGACGCCGTGAGATTGGCCGCGTCGTCGCGACCGACGTAACCGCCGGCGGCCAGCGCGGTCAGCGCCTCGACGGTGCCCTGTACGTGCAGGGTCTCGTCCACCCGCCCGTGCACCAATTGCAGGAGCTGCACCGCGAATTCGACGTCGCGCAGACTGCCGCGCCCCAGCTTGAGTTCGCGTTCGCGCAGATCGGCCGGCACCAGATCCTCCACGCGGCGGCGCATCGCCTGCACGTCGGCGACGAAATCGGGCCGCTCCGACGCCGACCACACCATCGGCATGACCGCGTCGCGGTACTGCTCGCCGAGCGCGATGTCGCCGGTCGCGGGACGATTCTTCAACAGCGCCTGGAACTCCCAGGTCCGTGCCCAGCGCTTGTAGTAGGCGATGTGCGAATCGAGCGTCCGCACCAACGCACCGGCTTTGCCCTCAGGCCGCAGCGCCGCGTCGACCTCGAAGAAGGCCTGGCTCGCCACGCTCATCATCTCCGCGGCCAGACGAGTGCCTGTGGCGTCGGCGGGTTCGGCGACGAACACCACGTCGACGTCGCTGACGTAGTTCAGCTCGCACGCGCCGCACTTGCCCATCGCGATCACCGCCAGCCGCACCGGCACCGGCTCGTCCTTGCAGACCCGCGCCACCGCGACCGCGAGCGCCGCGGTCAGGGCGGCGTCGGCCAGGTCGGTGAGGTGCCTGCCGACCACCTGGTAGGGCAGCACCGGCTCGTTCTCCACCGTGGCCGCCAGATCCAGCGCGGCCAGCAGCATCAGGTGATCGCGGTACCGCTTGCGCAGCGACGCCACCACTTCCGGCCCCGAGATGCCCGCGCGGAACAGCATCGGGGTCGCGTTCGGCCCCTCCTCTTGCGCCGCGTCGACCACAGCGAGCAGATCGGCGATCAGCTCGTCGCGTCCAGGTAATTCCTTGCGCCGCAACCGTTCCCACGCCTCCGGCGCCGCGACGAGATGATCGCCGAACGCGCTGGAAGAGCCGAGCAGCGCGAACAGCCTGCCCCGCAGCGCGGTATCCGTGCGAATCGCCGAATCGATGGCGTGCCAACCGTCCCCGATGCTCTCCCGCAGCCGCATGAGCGTGGTCAACGCGAGATCGGCGTCCGGCGCGCGGGACAACGACCACAGCACGGGGATGCTCTCGACGTTGTCCCAGCCGAGATCACGCAGCGACGCGGCGGCGGAGGGCTCGAGCAATCCGAGCCGGCCGACACCGGGGACGGCGGAGCGCGCGGAGGGGGGCCGGACCATGGTTCTCAAATTACCCGGCCGCGATCGGGGGCACGCGGCCCCGTGGCATCGCTCGGATTACAACCCGAGATATTCCTTCAGCTCGAACGGCGTGACCTGGCTGCGGTAGTCCGCCCACTCCCTGCGCTTGTTGCGCAGGAAGAAGTCGAACACGTGCTCGCCGAGGGTCTCGGCGACCAGCTCGGAGCGCTCCATCGCCTGTAGCGCCTCGTCCAGCGTGCCCGGCAGCTCGCGGAAGCCCATCGCGCGGCGCTCCGCGACGGTCAGCGACCACACGTCGTCCTCCGCCTCCGGCGGCAGCGTGTAGCCCTTCTCGATGCCGCGCAGACCGGCCGCGAGCAGCACGGCGAAGGCCAGGTAGGGGTTGCACGCGGAATCCGGGCTGCGGATCTCGACGCGCCGCGAGGACGACTTGTTCGGCGTGTACATCGGCACGCGCACCAGCGCGGAGCGGTTGGACCGGCCCCAGGAGGCCGCCGTGGGCGCCTCGCCGCCGTGGATGAGGCGCTTGTAGGAGTTCACCCACTGGTTGGTGACCGCGCTGATCTCCGGGGCATGCTCGAGGATGCCCGCGATGAACGCGCGCGCGGTCTCCGACAGGTTCATCGGGTCGTCGGGGTCGTGGAAGGCGTTGGTCTCGCCCTCGAACAGGCTCATGTGCGTGTGCATCGCCGAGCCCGGGTACTGGGCGAACGGCTTGGGCATGAAGGTCGCGCGCACGCCCTCGTCGATGGCCACTTCCTTGATCAGGTAGCGGAAGGTCATCACGTTGTCGGCCATGGACAGCGCGTCGGCGTAGCGCAGATCGATCTCCTGCTGGCCGGGAGCGCCCTCGTGGTGGCTGAACTCCACGGAGATGCCCATGGACTCCAGCGCGTCGATGGCGTGGCGGCGGAAATTCGGCGCCGAATCGTGCACGGCCTGGTCGAAGAAGCCGCCGGAATCGGCGGGGATCGGGACGCCGTCCTTCGAGGTGTTCTCCAGCAGGAAGAACTCGATCTCGGGGTGCACGTAGCAGCTGAAGCCGACATCGCCCGCCTTGTTCAGCTGGCGGCGCAGCACGTGGCGCGGGTCCGCCCAGGACGGCGAGCCGTCCGGCATGGTGATGTCGCAGAACATGCGCGCGGAGTGCTGGTGGCCCTTGCTCGTGGCCCACGGCAGCACCTGGAAGGTGGACGGATCCGGCCGGGCGACCATGTCGGCCTCGGAGACGCGGGCGAAGCCCTCGATGGCCGAGCCGTCGAAACCGATACCCTCTTCGAACGCGCCCTCCAGCTCGGCGGGCGCGATCGCGACGGACTTCAGGTAGCCCAAGACGTCGGTGAACCAGAGACGTACGAAGCGGATGTCCCGCTCTTCGAGCGTCCGCAGCACGAATTCCTTCTGGCGATCCATGCCCGCGAGCGTAAGCATCCGGCGTTAAATCTGTGTTACATACACGCTTAAGATTGCTGACCTGGATCTTTTCGGAAGACTCCGCACAGTCGGATCGTCCGGTTTGTGAGTTTTTTCCGTACCGGGCCGGGGTGCGTGATCGATCAGCAACCCGGCCCGTCCGCTCAGCAGGTGAGGCCGGAAGCGGGTTCGGTCAGGTCGACCAGATAGGCGACGACCGCGTCGTCGACGCACGGAACGCCGCCCGCGAGCGCCACCGTGTGCCGGTTGCCCTGATAGGTGATCAGCGCGGCGCCCAGCTGGCCGGCCAGATCGACCCCGGCCTGGTACGGCGTCGCCGGGTCCTCGGTGGTCGAGACCACCACCGTCTTCGGCAGGCCGGTCACCGAGATGCGATGCGGTTCACTCGAGTTCGGCACCGGCCAGGCGGCGCACAGCTCCAGTGGCGCCGCGCCGGTGCCGCGCCCGTCGTCCAGGAAGGGGGCCGCCTTCCGGTATTCCGCGTCCTGACGTCCGGCCACCGCGCGGTCGGTGATGCGCGGATCGTCCACACAGCGGATCGCGTTGAACGCGTCGGTGGTGTTGGCGTAGGTGCCGTCGTCGCGGCGGCCGTCGTACAGATCGGCCAGCGTGAGCAGCGTGTCGCCGCGCCCGTCGCGCAGCTCGGACAGCCCGAGCGTGAGCACGCCCCAGAACTCGTCGGTGTAGAGCGCTTGACGCACGCCGGTGATCGCGTCGCCGTAGGTCAGCCCGCGCGGGTCGGTGGTCGCCGCCGGCTTGTCCCACAGCGGGTTCACCAACGCGCGGAACCGCGCCACCGCCTGCGCCGGGTCCGCGCCGAGGGGGCAGTCCGGCTGCCGCGCGCAGTCGGCGGCGTAGGCGTCGAACACCTTCTGGAAGCCCGCCGCCTGGCGCAGCGACTCCTGCACCGGATCCTGCGAGGAGTCGATGGCGCCGTCGAGCACCATGGCGCGCACGTGGTCGGGGAACCGCTCCGCGTACGCCGAGCCGATCTTGGTGCCGTAGGAGTAGCCGACGTAGGTCAGCTTCGCGTCCCCGAGCGCGGCGCGCATGATGTCGAGGTCCTGCACGACCTCGCGGGTGCCGACATGGGCGAGGAACTCCTTCCCGGTCCGCTCGGCGCAGCGATCGGCGTACCGGCGGTTGTCGGCCTCGGCGTCGGCGATGCCGGCCGGGGTGTAGTCGTCCTCCGGCTCGGCGCGCTCGGCGTCCTGCTCCTGGGGCGTCTGGCAGACGATCGAGGGGGTGGAGGAACCGACGCCGCGCGGGTCGAAACCGATCCGGTCGAAGCGCTCGGCCAACGCCGTCTTGTTGCCGAGCGACGACAGGCCCAGGCCCGACTCCCCCGGCCCACCCGGGTTCATCACCAGCGAACCGATCCGCCGGCCGGTCGCCCGCATCCGGGATATCGCGATCTGCGCGGTCGGCCCGTCGGGCGCGGCGTAGTCCACCGGCACGGTGATCCGCGCGCACTCGGTGCTCGGCGGCAACCGATCGTCCGGCCCGCCGAATCCGGTGCAGTCACCCCACTGCACCGCCTGGCCGTAGAACTTCTCCAGTCCGGTGGGCGGCGCGGGCAGCGGCTGCCCCGTCTCGGTGCGGGTGACGCCGCACCCCGAAACCAGCACAGCCAGCGACGCCAGCACCGCCACCGGGAGCGCGCCGCGCCCACTCCGCACCATCGACATGCTGTCGATATTGCCATCGGGCAAACGCGGCGGCCGCCCCGGGCGAAGACTGCCGTGCTGTGACCAATCGCACCGGTCATCGACCTTAATCCGCCTCGGTGGCGGGTGGCACACTGAATCTCGTCAGACAAACCCGGGGACCCGGACGGGCCCCGAGGCGACACAGACGAAAGGGACGATGATGTCCGTATCCGATTCGGAAACCCCTGCCTACGGTGCGGCGCCCGCGGAGCCCAAGAAGGTGCGCAAGACCCGGGTGCACCACCTGCAGCAGATGAAGGCCGACGGTGAACGCTGGGCGATGCTGACCGCCTACGACTATTCCTCGGCGCGACTGTTCGAAGAAGCGGGCATTCCCGTGCTGCTGGTCGGCGATTCCGCGGCCAACGTGGTGTACGGCTACGACACCACCGTGCCGATCACCGTGGACGAGCTGATCCCGCTGGTGCGCGGGGTGGTGCGCGGCGCGCCGCACGCGCTGGTGGTGGCCGACCTGCCGTTCGGCACCTACGAGTCCTCCCCGCAGCAGGCGCTGGCGACGGCGACCCGGTTCATGAAGGAGGGCGGGGCGCACGCGGTGAAGCTGGAGGGCGGCGAGCGGGTGGCCGAGCAGATCGCGGTGATCACGGCGGCGGGCATCCCGGTCATGGCGCACATCGGTTTCACTCCGCAGAGCGTCAACACCCTCGGCGGATTCCGGGTGCAAGGCCGTGGCGACGGCGCCGAGCAGCTGATCGCCGACGCCATCGCGGTGCAGGAGGCGGGCGCGTTCTCCGTGGTCATGGAGATGGTCCCGGCCGAACTGGCGGGGCAGGTCACCCGCAAGCTGACCATCCCGACCGTCGGCATCGGCGCCGGCGCCGACACCGACGCGCAGGTGCTGGTCTGGCAGGACATGGCGGGCTACACCAGCGGCAAGACCGCGAAGTTCGTCAAGCGATTCGGCAACGTCGGCGACGAATTGCGCACCGCGGCCGCGGCCTACGCCGACGAAGTGCGCCGGGGCACCTTCCCCGGGCCGGAGCACAGCTTCTGACCGGCGATTCCGCGACCACCGGCCGGGCGGCGCGCGCACCTGTCGCGCTGCTCGGCCAACCGCTGGAACCTCTGGTGCGCTGGGCGCGCACGGTGCTGCGCGCCGGGAACATCGAGATCACCGGCGCGGCGGTCGAGACGAAACGGCGAGCGTGGTCGCTGCTGGCCCGCATCCCCACCGACGCGGGAACGATGTGGGTGAAGGCCAACGCACGCGCCTTCGCGCACGAGGGCCCGCTGTTGCGCCTGCTGGCCCGCCTGCGTCCCGGGAGCGTGCTGGAGCCGTTCGCGGTGCACGCGGACAACGGCTGGCTGCTCAGTCCCGACGGCGGCGCCACCGCCGGCGATTCCGGCGACGGATGGGCCGTCCTCGTCCGCCACTACGCCGATCTCCAGCACTCGCTCACCACCCACGTGGCGGATCTGCGAGCCACCGGCACCCCTTACCTTCCACCAAGCGAATTGATCGGCGTCTACCGGCATTTCGAGTCGCGGGCACCCGGGCTCGGCGCCCGCATCGAAGCGGCCGCCGCGGTGCTGGCCGAGTCCGGCAGACTCAGCATCGAACACAACGACCTGCACCCGGGCAACGTCTTCGCACGCGATCCTGGCCCAGGCCTGCTGTTCGACTGGGGTGACGCGGTGATCACCCATCCATTCCTGTCCCACCGCCTGCTGCACAGCCCCCATCGCATGGAGTACTTCGCCCGCTGGCGGCAGTTGGAGCGGATATCCGAAGCCGAGATCGCCACGGCCGAACGCCTGGCCCCCTTGGTCGCCCTGCACCCGTGGCGAACCGTGGAAAACGCCGAGCCCGCCTTCGACCACGTCCGCCGAGACCTGCTCGACGAGCTACGCGCGCACTTCGGCTGACCTATTCCCACCGGCAGCGGCCGGTTCGGGCCGGGCGGCGGAATCAATGGCAGACTCGATGCCGACAATCCCGACACGACCAGAGGTACCCATGCCGTACAGCCGTTGGATTTCACGCAGCACCCTGTTGGTGGCCGGCGCTCTCGCCGCCGCGGCGTTGACCGCTTGCGGCAGCGACTCGGGCCCGGCGCCGACCGGCAGCTCGAGCTCCACCACGGTGTCGGCCACCGCCGCGCCCGGTACGACGTCCGGCCGCGTCACGCAGGCGAGCCCGGAGATCTCCGACGCGGCGGCGACCCAGCTGTGCGACATGATCCGGCCGGAGCTGTCCAATTGGCGGATCCAGGGCGGCACGCTGGGCAAGATCGGGCTGAACGCCTTGGTGCACGAGTGGGCGCTGCGCAACGGCGGCATCAACGGCGCGGTGCTGGCCGACAAGCCGATCGTCGACCGCGTCACCGTCAAGGCCTGCCCGGACGTGCGCCAGCAGGCCGTGGAGGCGCTGGGGATCCCCGACCTGGCCTCGGGCCTGGCGTTCTGAGCCGGGCGGCCGGATGCGTACCCTCTATCCCGAGATCGAGCCTTACGTTTCCGGCATGCTGGCGGTCGGTGACGGCCAGTCGGTCTACTGGGAAGTCAGCGGCAATCCGGACGGCAAGCCGGTGGTGTTCCTGCACGGCGGCCCCGGCGGCGGCACCGCCCCGTTCCATCGGCGCTTCTTCGATCCGGCGGCCTATCGGATCGTGCTGTTCGACCAGCGTGGGTGCGGCCGCTCCACCCCGCACCTGGCCGACGACGCGAGCCTGGAGCACAACACCACCGATCATCTGATCTCCGACATCGAGGCGCTGCGCGCCCATCTCGGCATCGATCGCTGGCAGGTGTTCGGCGGCTCGTGGGGTTCCACGCTCGCGCTGGCCTACGCGCAGCGCCACCCCGACCGCGTGACCGAACTTGTGCTGCGCGGGATCTTCCTGCTGCGCCGCAAGGAAATCGACTGGTACTACAACGGCGCCGCCGGCTACGTCTACCCCGACGAGTGGGAGAAGTTCCTCGCGCTGGTGCCGGAGCAGGAACGCGATCAGGATCTGGTCGAGGTCTACCACCGCCTGCTGCACTCGTCCGACGAACAGCTCGCCCGCACGGCCGCGATCGCCTGGTCCAGCTGGGAGGGCGCGACCAGTTCGCTGCTGCCGCATCCGGATCGGGTGGCCGAGACATCGCAGCCGCGATTCGCGCTGGCGTTCGCCAGGATCGAGAATCACTACTTCCGCCACGGCGGGTTCCTCGACGAGGGTCAGCTGCTACGAGACATCGACGCCATCGCGCACATCCCGGCCGTGATCGTGCAGGGCCGCCACGACATCGTCTGCCCTACGGTCAGCGCGTGGGAACTGCACCGGGCCTGGCCCGGCTCGGTGCTGCACATCGTCGACGACGCTGGGCACGCCGCGAACGAGCCGGGCATCACCCATCACCTGGTCGAGGCCACCGACCGATTCGCGAGAGCGGAGGCGGGCACGGTGAGCACGGCGGGGGACGCTTTCGCGGCGGCGTTGCGCGAGGACATCGACCGGCTCCTGGCCGCGGAGCCCGAGGTCCGCGCCGACGCGGAGGACTCGGTCCATCAGATGCGGGTGGCCACCCGCAGGCTGCGCAGCGTGCTGCGGTCCTACCGCGAACTGCTCGCAGGCAAGCCCGCCACCGGGATGCGCGCCGAGCTGAAGTGGCTGGCCGGTTTGCTCGGCGAAGCGCGGGACGCGGAGGTGCGCGCCGACCGGTTCGCCACGCTGCTGGCCGATCACGCCGAGCGGGCCGATCCGGCGGAGCTCGACGCCGTCACCGCGCGTCTGGTCGAGGCCGAACGGCAGCACTATCGCACGGCGCACGACGAGGTGCTGGCCGCGTTGGACGGCGCCCGCTACCGCGAGCTGCGCGAAGAACTGTCCGGATGGCGCACCGATCCGCCGCTGCGCCCCGCCCGCGCCGAGGCGGCGGCCCCGGAGGTCTTCCGGAAGGTGCTGCGGCGCGATCTGGACCGCGTGGACTCCCTGATCCGCACCGAGCCCACCGTAGACCCGCGCGAGCGGGTGGAGCTGCTGCACGAGATCCGCAAGAGCGCCAAACAGTTGCGCTACGCGTGCGAGGCGGCCGAGCAGGTGCTCGGCGACGAGGCCGCCGAGCGCGGCGACCGCGCCAAGAAGCTGCAGACCGTGCTCGGCGACCACCGCGACGCGGTGGAATCGCACAACGCGATCCTGGACCGGGCCGGCGAGGCCGTCGCGGCGGGCGAGAACGCGGGTCTGTACGAACTGCTCGCGGCGGCGGAGGAGGCAGCGGCCGGGCGCGAGCTGAGCCGCTACCCGGCCACCGCCGCCGCGCTGTTCGGGACGGCCGTCACGGGGTGATTCCGGCGCCGCGCCCGTTCACGCGGGGTAGGTGAAGGACACTTTCCGCTCCTTCGGGTCGGCGGACAGCAGCCGCACCCGTACGGTCTCGCCTTCCGGTGGTCTGCCCACGCACGGGCCGAGCACGGGCGGTTCGGCGACGAAGACCACGGCGGGCCGGTTGCCGTTGGCCTCGCGCACCACGACGGCGTCGAACACCGTGCCGGTACGCGGCGCGAGCAGGGTCGACTCGGTGAGGTCGATGCAGGCGCGCTCGATCTTGCCCGCCACGCTGTCGCTGCGCCGCATGGCCTCGGCCGCGCTCGCCAGCCCCTCGCGCACCCAGCGCGGCACCTCGGCACCCGCGCACCTGGCCAGGCAGATCTCGGTCGCGAACCGGTCGGACAACCGCCGCAGCGGGGCGGTGACGTGCGCGTACGGCGCGCCGATGGCGCTGTGGCGCAGTGTTTCCCGCGCGTACGGCGCTGCTGCGGCGCCGTCGAGGACGGTGTAGGTCGCGCCGCGCAGCAGCGTCGTCGCCTCGGACATCAGCACCAGCGCCGCGGGCGTGCCTGCGTCCAGCCGGGCCAGCATCTGCCCGACCGCTTCGTTGTCGGGCCAGTCCACGCCCAGCGCCTGCGCGGTCCGGCGCATCGATGCGATCGCGGATTCCGACGGCGGCGGCATGGTGCGCAGCAGCGCGATCGGCTCCCCCGCCGACGCCGCGCCGTCGAGCATGATCCGCGCCGCGCACATGCCGGTCAGCAGTGAGACCTGCTCGTTCCAGTCGTCGGCCGCGGTGCGCGGCTCCACCACCAGTCGCCAGTGCCCGTCGGCGTGCTCGTCCTCGACCACCGTCTGCGCGGGCAACCGCAGCCCGATCGCACCGCGCGCGAGCCCCGCCTCGATGCGCCGCGTGCCGAACTCCGGCAGGGCCGCGATGGAAGGATGCAGCCGGCCGGACTCCGCGTCGGCCTGCACGCGGGCGTAGTCGAGCCGGGCGCGGGAGCGCACCAGGGCACGGACCACCGAGAACCGCGCCGGTTCGGCGCGCTCGTCGAGTTCGATCGTCCACAGCGCGGCCGGACGCGTGCGATCCGGAAGCAGGCTGGCGGACCCTTCGGACAACGCGGGTGGGTGCAGCGGCACGGTGCCGTCGGGAAGGTAGAAGGTCTGGCCCCTGGCGCCGGATTCTTTGGCGAGCGCGCCGTCGGGAGGGATCACGGCGCCCACGTCGGCGATGGCGTAGTGAACGGTGAAGCCGCCGGGGGTGCGTTCGATATGCAGGGCCTGGTCCAGATCCATGGCCCCGGGCGGGTCGATCGTCACGAACGGGATGTCCGTGCGATCGACCCGATCGCCCGCGAACGCGTCCACCGCGTCGCGGGCTTCGGCGCCGGCCTCGGCGGGATACGCCGAGGCCAGCCCGAACTCGGATCGGATGGCGCCGAAATCGACCGGCGCCGACACGATCCGCTGGTGGAGTTCCACGCTTGGGCGCCGGGTCCTACTGCAGCGCCAGCATGGAGCCGTTCAACTGGTCGAACGGCCCGTAGACGGTGAAGGTGACCCGGCCGTTCGGCACCGAGGACGACACCTGAGCCGCCGCGTCCAGCGCCTCGCCGAAGGAGGCGGCGGACGGATGCGGCAACCCGGCGATAGCCAGACCGACATGATTCTGGTGCACCCATACCGTGTCGGCGGGACTCAGGTCGACCTGAACCCCACCCGGCAGCGGGGTCACGGCGACAGCGCCGGCCGAACCCGCACCCAGCACCGCGAAAACCGAAGCGGCGCCTGCGACCAATGCGCCGGCGACCATGGAGCGAACTACTCGCATATGTGTTGAGACCTGCTTTCCCGCGATCGAAGTATGAATGGCCCGATGCTGCCCCGCACCGGGCCGAGCCAACGGCGACTACTTTATGACGTCGATCACCATCTGGGCCAGTTCCGCACGAATCGGACAGCGGAAAATCTCGCCCCGAGACACGACGGCGGCGGCGCTGCTAACGTGGCCCGCCGTGACGGGCTGGTTCGCCCGCGCGTTTGGAAAATGTCCCGCACGTCGACAATTTGGGAGCTCCATACCTATGTCATCGATTTTGTTCGACTACCTGCTGCCGCTGCTGGGCCCCGAGCAGGCCGCGTACTGGGCGCAGGTTTTCGTGATCAATCCGATCTGACCCGCGCGATTCTTTTCCCGCTACTCGTCGCCTCCCGTTAACCTGACGGGAGGCGGCGGTGGTTGTGGACGGCTAGCATGCCGCTCCGTGACAAGAACTACCGCCGCGATCGCGGCCAGCGCCACCCTCTTGGCCCTGCTCCTCACCGGTTGCGGGGACGACAAGACCAGCACCGCCACCTCGTCCGCCACCACCACGGCGGCACAGGCCGCCGCCCAGGTCGACAGCGTGAAGGCGGGCGCGTTCCTCGTCAGCTTCCGCGGGGCGTTCCCCAAGCTGGCCGAGGGCAAGGACGACGCGAAGATCGCCGGCATCCTGACCGAGACCTGCGGCGATATCAAAGCGGGTAAATCCGAGGACGACGTCGTCAAGAACATCGTCAAGCGCGCGGGCGGCGCCACCCAGCCCAGCACCGAGGAAGCCAAGGCGATCTACCAAATGGCCAAACTCATGTGCTGACCCGCTCGCAATCCGGCCGTGCTTCGCACACCCGCCGATTCCGCGCGCAAAGCGTGTGCGGAATCGAGCCGGTGTGCGAAGCACCCCCGGGCGGACGAGTTGGTCTGTAAGCCGGATCCTGTCCCCGGCGCTGAGCCGGGGGGCGGCCATCCATCTGGGCACACCGTCACCGGGTGCCTCGAGCGGTCCACCCGCAGGCTCGGGCGAGCAGCCCTCGAACACCTGCGCAGCCGCACCGGCTACGGTGCGGCCTTCGACCTTGCTCCGGGCGGGGTTTACCGAGCCGCCCCGGTCACCCGGGGCGCTGGTGCGCTCTTACCGCACCGTTTCACCCTCACCGCACGACCGCTAGGCCGTGGGCGGTCTGTTTTCTGTGGCACTGTCCCGCGGGTCACCCCGGGTTGCCGTTAGCAACCGCCCTGCTCTGTGGAGTCCGGACTTTCCTCGGCGCCGGGCGGCGGCACATCCGTGCCCGTTCCCGGTGCCGCGGCCGCCCGACCAACTCGTCCGCCATAACAGGATACTGGGTACGGTTGATGGCCATGGAACGTGTCGAGGTCGGCTTCCCCTCCGGAAGCGAACAGTGCGCGGCGTGGCTATACCGCCCGGACGGCGCACCCAAACCCCGCCCGCTAGTGGTGATGGGACACGGCCTGGGGGCCAATCGGGAAATGGGACTGGATCGGTACGCGCGGCGTTTCGCGGCCGCGGGAATGGCGGTCCTGGTATTCGACTATCGGCATTTCGGCGCCAGTCAGGGCACACCGCGCCAGTTGCTGAACATCGCGCGTCAGCGCGCGGACTGGCATGCCGCCATCGCGTACGCCCGCACGTTGCGCGGCATCGACGCGACCCGGATCGCGTTGTGGGGCACGTCGTTCGGCGGTGGGCACGTGCTTTCGGTCGCGCCGGACGATGCCTATATCGCGGCCGTGGTCGCGCAGGTACCGTTCACCAGCGGCCTGTCTTCGGCGTTGGCGAAGGGACCGATCAGCCTGCTCAAGGTCAGCACCATCGCGGCCACCGACCTGCTGCTCGGAACGCTGCGGCGCAAGCCGGTGGGCATCCGGCTGGCCGGACGCCGCGGCGCCGCGGCACTGATGAGCGCGCCCGACGTACCGGACGGCTTCCGCAGGCTGACCGACGAGAGCGAGACCTACGAACCGAAAGTGGCCGCGCGCGTGGCATTCTCGGCTCTCTTCGACGCACCGTGGCGACGGGCGAAAGCCCTGAAGATGCCGGTGCTGTACGCGCTGTGCGACGACGATTCCGTCGCGCCGGTGAAATCGGCGCTGCGCGCGGCCGAACGCACCAAGCACGCGGTGGTGAAGCGTTATCCGGCGGGACATTTCGACATCTATTTCGACGAGGTCTTCGAGAAGACCGTGTACGACCAGACCGAATTCCTGGTGTCGGTGCTGCGGCCATAGGGCGTTTCGCGGCCCGGCTGAATGCCGTTGCGCTGGACGGCTGAACTTGTCGGTGCCCGGCGCTACAGTCCGAGCCATGCAACCCGTCACCGCCGCGGTCGCCGAGATCGTGCGTCGGATCGCGCCGCTCGACGACCTCGAGCGGCAGCACATCGACACGACGCTGGCCTGGCTCGCGTCGACCGACGACATCTTCCGGCGGGTCAGACCGGCGACCCCGCCGCGGCACCTGGTCGCCTACGTCGTGCTGGTCGATCCAGCGGCGCGGGCGGTGCTGCTCGGCAAGCATCGCCTCGCCGGGCTGTGGTTGCCGACCGGGGGGCATGTCGATCCCGGTGAGCATCCGCTCGACACCGCGCGGCGCGAAGCGGCCGAGGAGATCGGCGTCGAGGCCCGGTTCGACGTCGTCGGGTCCGACCCGCTGTTCCTCACCGTCACCGCCACGGTCGGTCCGGGCTCCGGCCACGAGGACGTGAGCCTCTGGTACGTCATCCGCGGTGGCCGCGCCGACGGCGACACCCTCGACCCGCGCGAGTTCGACGGTGAACGATGGTGGGCGCTGGATGGATTCGCCCTCGACGACACCGACCCGCACTTCGGGCGTTTCCGCACCAAACTCGACGGCGCGTTGCGATCCGCCGCCGGTTGAGTGCCGTTCGAGTCGACGGAATCGGCCGATGCTGTCACGATGACGCGGATGATTGTCAGGCTTGCGCGAGAGGACGACCTCGCCGGTTTTCTCGAACTGGCGGGGCAGGTCGAGCAGTGGTTCGGCGCGGGAGCCGACGACGCCGGGTTTCGCGCCTCGGTGCTGCGGCACGTGCGGCGCGGCACGGCGCTCGTCGCCCGGTCGGCGGGGGCGGAGATCCTCGGCGGCATCCTCTTCGGCTCCGACCCGCCGATCTACCGGGTGCACTGGCTGGTCGTCGCGGAACAGGCTCGCGGGCACGGGATCGGCCGGGCGCTCACCACGGACGCGATCCGCCGGTACGTGCCCGCCCCCGGCACGCTCGAGGTGGTGACGTTCGGAGCCGACCATCCCGGCGCGGTCACCAGTGGTGCGCGCGCGTTCTACGAGAACCTGGGCTTCCATCCCGCCGAGGAAGCGGATCCCGGGCCGGAAGGCGGGTCGCGGCAGATCTACCGGCGTCGCGTGTGAGACAGGTCAGCCTCGGCGGAACGCCCGCCAGAAGATGAAAGCCAGGACCGAGGCGGGAATCGCGGCGAGGACGGGCTTGTCGCGGAGCGTCTCCAGAAGCGTGCGGCCCGGATGGGCTACCGGTCCTGGGATTCCCGCCGCGCCACGTTCGGCGGCGGTGGCGGCTTCCGCCTCCACCTGCTCGGCGCGTTCGGCGGCACGCCGAACCGACTCCGCTATCGGCGTCTCCTGCCCACCCGCTGCTTCGGCGGCATGCCTCCCGGTGGATTCCGGCTCCGTCTCTCCTGCCGCGCTGGCGATGTCGTCCGCCTTCTTCTCGCTCTTGTTCGAGGCCACCGTCTTCGGCTCCTGGTTCCCTCCAGCACCAAGGGCGCTGTCCGCCTGCGAGGCGGTACCGGCGGTCGTCGGGGTCTGCGAAGCACCAGCCGCGCTGCTCGCCTGCGCAGCCGCCTCCGGAGTCCGCGCCGACGACACGGCCTCCCCCACACCAGCGGCACCGCCGGCCTGCGGAGCCGCGCCGGTCGAAGTCTTCGCCGCCGAGGACGCCGTCTTTCCCGTATCGGGCGTGCTGCCCGTCTGAGAGGCCGTACCGGTCTCCGCCGCATCGGGCGCGCTGCCCGCCTGCGGGGCCGTACCGGTCGGAACCCTGCCCGAAGTCACCGTCTCCGCCGCACCAGCGGCACCGCCGGCCCGCGAGGCCGCGCCCGTCGAAGTCTTCGCCGAAGAGGCCGTCTCCCCCGCATCCTGCGCGCTACCCGCCTGCGAAGCCGCGCCGGTCTCCCCCGCATCCTGCGCACTGCCCGCCTGCGGGGCCGTACCGCTGTCCGCCGCATCGGGCGCACTGCCCGCCTGCGGGGCCGTCCCGGTCGGAACCCTGCCCGAAGTCACCGTCTCCGCCGCATCGGCGATGCCGCCCGCCTGCACAGACGTGTCTTGCGATAGCCGCACCGCGCTCGGGGGTTCGGATGCTCCCGCGACGCCGTTGCTGGAGGTATCCGTCGCGCGCTGGTTCGCCGATTCCCCGCCGGCCCCGTGCGCCGCACCCTCGGACGACTGCGCGGTTCCGGCCGGCCCGCCGCCGGAGGCGTCGGTGGCGCCGGGCAGGTCGTCGGTCCCCTTGTCCGTCGGTTTGCGCTCGTTCATGGCTTTCTCCTGTGCTGGGCCTCGCGGTACGGAAACGGATGTCTCGGATGCCGTCGCGGCCCGGATACCCTGCGGATCAGCAGGCAAACCGGGCCGCCATTCCATCTCGAACTCCCGGCGCGGGTCGCCAGGGCCCATCGGCCCGCTCACCCCGGTGCGCACGAACCCGTTGCGCAGATACAGTCGCTCGGCGTGGGCATTGTGCTCGGCGACCTCCAAACGGACGACCGCGTGCCCCCTCTCGACCGCCCAGTCGAGCACCGCGCTGACCAGCCGGTCCGACACGCCGGTTCCCCGCGCCCGCGGCGCCACCCACATCGAGATCAGGTGCACGCCACCGCGTTCCGGGTCGGGCATGCCCGCGACGGTCCCCACTCCCGTCCCGTCCGCCTCGGCCAGGAACTGGGCCCGATCCGACAGCGCGCGCCGCCAATCGCTTTCGGTGCGAGCCCGCGCCTCGGCCAGGGTTGTCCCGAAGAACTCCGGCGCGTCGGTCAGCGCCGCGAGGCGGACCCGCCGGAACACCGCCCAGTCCTCTGGCACGAGCAACCTGATCCCGGGTATCGAGATGTCCATCCGCATGTCTCTACCCGGTCGACGGCTTCCCGCACAAAGGATTTCGACAACGCGGTCGATACGGGCCCGTCCACTCACCCGCGACCGGCACGGTCGTGTCCTGCCACGCGGTCCACAACCCATCGTCCCGCCCGCCGCAGCACCATCCTGGTCCGGCCTCCTGTGGCGCTCATCGGGACCAGTAACCTACTGGCAACCATCATCGCCACATCGGCGACGCCGAACCGGATCGTCGTGCCCCTGGATGGGAAAGGCGGGCGTCATCGAGCGCGATCCGCACCGAGCCTGCGCAGCCCGGCGAACTCCAGTCCGGCGAAGGTCGCCACCGCCGCCGCGCCTGCGAGCAGGAACGCGACGCCCGGCCCCGTCAACGCGAAGACCCCCGAACCGGCCAGCCCGATCATCCCGGCCGCCGAGAGCGCGTTGACGACGACCACCGCCCCCGCGTAGCGCGCGGCGACCGCCGGACGCCGGGCGATCGACAGCAACACGAGCGCACCGCCGAGCATGACGACGCCGAACGCGACGCTCCACCCGGTCGGCACCCCGAGCGGCTCGCGCAGCAGCCTGGCCCCGGCGAGCAGCACCGCGCCGAAGACGCCGGTGCTCCAGCCGTCCACGCGCAACGCGAAACGCAGGAACGCGTCGCGGCGAGCCGAGGTGGTGGATGTCATGAGTACTCCCGTCGGTCGATCCGTACGGGGCCGGTCGGCTCCCGGCGCCGAGCCTGCAGGCCGCAGGTGCGCGTCTCAATAACCTCGGAGGTCATGGCCGCACCGCGGGGCGGGATGCTTCACTGGCCGGGTGACACCGGCGCGAACACAGTCGAGAGCGGGCATCCTGCTGCGAGAATGGCGGCAACGGCGCAGGTTGAGCCAGCTCGACCTGGCACTGGCGGCGGACACCTCGGCGCGGCACCTGTCCTACGTGGAGACCGGCCGCGCCGCGCCGAGCCGGGCGATGGTGCTGCGGTTGTGCGACACGCTGGAGGTGCCGCTGCGCGAACGCAACACTGTGCTGGTGGCGGCGGGTTTTGCCCCCGCCTACCTGGAGAGCAGTCTCGACGACGCCCATCTCGCGTCGGTGCGCACCGCATTGGAGACCATGCTGACCGCGCACGAACCGTACCCCGCGGTGGTGATCGACCGGCTGTGGAACGTTGTGGTGGGCAACGCGGCGATGAGCGTGCTGATGGACGGCGTCCCCGAGCACGTGCGCGCGCCCCGGCCCAACGTCTACCGGCTGGTGCTGCACCCGGATGGCCTCTCGTCCCGGTTGGCCAACCTCGCCCAGGTGCGGGAATTGTTCCTGGAGCGTTTGGCCAGGCAGGTCAGCGCGAGCGGGGACGCGGAACTGTCCGCGCTGTACGACGAGGTTTCCGGCTACCCCGATCCGCCGGGGGCGGACGCCGCGACGGCGGAGACCGGCACGCCGAGCCCGTTCGAGGTGCCGATCCGCATCCGCACTCCTGCGGGCGAGCTGTCGATGTTCAGCACGATGGCCACCTTCGGCGCTCCGGCCGATGTGACGCTGTCGGAGCTGGCCATCGAATTGTTCTATCCCCTCGACGACTTCACCGCGGCCGCGCTGCGCTTGGCGGCCACGGCGAAGGCGTGAGCGGACCTCAGGCGTCCAGCATGGATTCGTCCCACTCGCGGTCCAGGTCGGGGTCGGCGGCCGAGAGCACCTCGTCCAGCCGCAGCCCCAGCTCGGCGATGTTCGGCTCGGTCATCATGTTCAGGTGATCGCCCGGCACGTCGATCACCGTGAACCGGCGCGCCGCGTACTGCTTCCAGCCGTTGTCGGCGCTGTCGAACATGCTGCCCACGGTCTGGTGCGCCAGATCGACGCCCGGCGGCAGGCCCTCGGTGGCGCGCAACAGCGTGATGTCGCGCTCGTACGGCTCGAGCTTGTAGTCCAGCATGGCCGAGTAGTTGGCGAAGAACACCTCGTAGAGCCGTCGGATCGCCTGCGGCGAACTGTCGGCGGGCAGGATGCCCGACCGCACCGACTCCGCCAGCATCGCCGCGAACAAGTCCTCGGAATTGTGCACGTCGGGCTCGAAATCGACCAGCGCGGAACGGCTTCCCCGCGCGTACCACAGCAGCTCGAGGAAGAACCACCGGATGAGCTTCTCCTCCGGAATCGGGGTCCGGGTGCGAGCGCGCAGCGCCATCGTGTCCAGCAGCGTCACACTGGAGACCTGGTGCTCGGGCAGCTGGCGGGCCATCTCCAAGGCGACGTAGCCGCCGAACGACCAACCCGCCAGGTGATACGGCCCCTTCGGATGCACCCGCCGCACCGCTTGCAGATACGACTCCGTCATCGCGGGAATGGTCTTCTCCGGGGCGCTGCCGGAATCCGCGCCCGCGGCCTGCAATCCGTAGATCGGGCGATCCGGATCCAGGTACCGCGCCAGCGCCAAGTAGCACAGCACGTTGCCCCCGATCGGGTGCACCAGGAACAGCGGCGGCTTGCTGCCGCCGACGCTGATCGGCACCAGCGGGTCGAACGTGCGCCGCGCGTCGCCCGACCGGATCAGCGTGGCGATCCCGGCGGCGGTGGGCGCGCCGATGAACGCGTCCAGCGGCACCTCCACCCCCCAGCGCCGCGACAGCGCCATCACCACGCGCATCGCCCCGATCGAGGTGCCGCCCGCGGCGAAGAAGTCGTCGTCGACGCCGATCGCGCGCAGCCCCGCGTACTCGGCCAGCAGTTCGACCGCCGAGCGTTCGTATTCGTCGGCGGGCTCCCGCCGCGCCGACACCGTCTCGGTGGCGTCCTCGCCGTAGGCGCGCAGCGTCGCGTCGTCGCGCTTGCCGCTGGGCGTGCGTGGCAGTTCGTCGAGCCAGGCGAACCGCGAGGGCACCATGTGCGCGGGCAGCATCGTGCGCAGGTCGTGCCGCAGCGCGGCGAGGTCGGTCCGCTCGGGCGAGCCGACCAGGAACGCGATCAGCGAACCGTCGATGCCGCCGAACCCGCGGGCCACCACGGCGGCCTCGGTGATGCCGGGGAACTTCTCCACCAGGCTCAGGATGCACAACTCGACTTCGGCCGGTTCCACACGGAAGCCGCGGATCTTGACCTGGCTGTCACTGCGTCCGAGGCAGACGATGTCGCCGGAGAACAGCCGGACGCCGAGGTCGCCGGTGCGGTACCGGACCGCGCCCGCGTGCGTGGCGACGAACCGCTGCGCGGTGAGCGCGGGCCTGCCCTCGTAGCCGCGGGCGATGCTGCGGCCACCGAGATAGATCTCGCCGATCACGCCGTCCGGCACCGGGCGCAGGGCGCTGTCGAGCAGTTCGACGGTGTCGCCGTCGACGGCGCGCCCGATGGGCGGCAGCGCGGGGAACTCGTCGGCCGGACCCGTGAGGGTGAACTTGGTCGCCACGTGGGATTCGGTGGGGCCGTACTGGTTCTCCAGCACCAGACCGGGCACCACCTTGCACAGCGCGCGGATCTCGTCGGTGATGCGCAGCTGTTCGCCGGAGGAGATCAGCACTTTCAGCTCGGTCGGGAACATCCGGTGCGCCACTGCCGCTTCGGCGAACGCCTGCAAGGCGACGTACGGCAGGAAGAGCCGCTCGATGCGCTCATCCACCACCGTGCGCAGCAGTTGCTCGACGTTCGATCGCAGATCGGCCGAACTCACTCGCAGGGTCGACCCCGCCGCGAGGGTCGTGAAGATTTCCTGGAACGACACGTCGAAACTCAACGGCGCCAACTGGAGTGTGCTCAGCAGGCCGGTGCCGGTGGCCGCGCGATTCTGCCAGTCCACCAGGGAGGTCAAGCCGCGATGCGGCATCGCGACGCCCTTGGGCTCGCCGGTCGAGCCCGAGGTGAACAGGACGTAGGCCACCGCGTCGGGCGAGATGTGCGTGGGCAGCGTCACTTCCGCGTCGGGTTCGGAATCGTCGAAGAGCGCGGCGGTGTCCAGCACCAAGGCGGCCTCGTCGACGATGTCGCGATAGGCGGCGTCGGCGATCACGCGGTGCGGGCGGGCGCGGTCGATCATCAGATTGAGCCTGGCGCGCGGGTAGCTGACATCCAGCGGTACGCACGCGGCCCCGAGCCTGGTCAGCGCGAGCACGAGCAGGATCAATTGCGGGCGGCGCCCCATCAGGATGCCGATCCGGTCGCCCGGCGACACCCCGAGCCCGGCCAGTCGCCGGGCCAGCCGGTTGGAGCGTTCGATCAGCTGGTCGTAGGTGACGGATTCGTCGTCACCGGCCAAGGCGACGCGCGACGGATGGAGCGCGGCGGCCTCGGCCACCAGAGTGCCCACGTCGCGGGCGGTCGCGGGGCCCACGCCGCGGTCGATCGCCGTGTCGGGGTCGGCGACGATACCGGCCAGCATGCGCAGCTGCGTGCGGGCCACGGTCTCGCATTGCTCGGCGGTGAGCGTGTGATCGCCGTCCACCCGCAGCCACATCCGGCCGTCGCGCGGGTCGGTCGCCGCGGTGACCAGCAGCTGGAAGTTGGTCTCCTCGCGGGCCTCGAAGTCGAGCAGGCGCACGCCGTCCAGCACGAGCATCGGCTGGAAGACGTGATAGTTGACGAAATTGAACGCCGTCTCGAAGACCGGCCCGCCGTCGGCGAGGATCGACCGCAGCGGGTAGCGGCGGAACGGATACGCCTCGCGTTCGCGTCGCGCGAGCTGCTCCACCGCCGCGCGCCATGTGGTCGCGGCGCCGTCCAACCGGATCGGCAGCGTGTTGAGGAACAGCCCCGCCACTCGTTCGGCGCCGGCTCGGTCCGGGCGGCCGTGGCTGACCACGCCGGTGGTGACATCCGTGCGGCCGGTGAGCGCCCGCAGCGCCAGGCAGTGCGCGGCCAGATACACCGACTTCTCCGGCACCTGATGGCGCGTGGCGAACGCCGAGACCTGTTCGGCCAGCCTGCGCGGCACCAGCGCCCGCGCTTGCGGCACGCCCGCCACCACCGGCTGGTGCGCCCCGAGCGCGGTCAGCGCGGTGGGCTCGGCGCCTTCCAGGGCGGTGCGCCAGTACGCGCGGGCCGCGCTGTCGCGTGCCGCGCCCTGTTCGGCCCGCGCGTATTCGGCGAGCACGGTGGCCGGATGCGGGGCGGCCTCGACCTGGTTCTGGGTCATGCCCAGGTGATGCAGGTAGTCCAGCAGCAGTTCCAGCACCGACGTGGCGACGCTCCAGCCGTCCAGGATGGCGTGGTGGAAGCTGAGCACCAGGTCCACCGTGCCGACCGGTTCCTGCGGCCCGGGGCGGACGAACACCCGGATGGCGAACAGCGCGGGGACCGAGATGTCGTACTGGGCGTGGGCCCGCTCCTGGAGATGGATCTCGATCAGATCCTCGCCGTCCGCCTCGTCCATCTCGCCGAGATCGACGATCTGGAGATCGTAGGAGGGCGCTGTGTGCACGATCTGCAGCGGAACCGAGTACTTGCTCAGTTCGAACGACGAGCGCAGCGCGGGTTGACGCCGCACCAGCCGGTCCACCGCGTCACGGAACTCAGCTGCGTCCCAAGGGATTTCGAGACTGTAGCGGAACACGTCCTTGTAGGTGACCGAGTCGGCGCGCTCGATGCTGTGATACAGCATGCCCAGTTGCAGCGCGGTGGCCGGGAACGCGTCCTCGGCCTGGTGCAGCGCGGCGCGGTCGATCAGCGGCACCGTCTCCAGCGGCGCGGCGACGCGGCCGCGCTCGTCGCGGCGGTCGTCGCGCACCACGCGGGCCAGTTCGGCGATGGTCGGCGCCTGGTAGAACGAGTCCACGTCGAAGTAGAGCCCGGCGCGTTCGGCGGCGGTCCGCACGGCCAGCGCGAGGATGGAGTCGCCGCCGTGGGTGAAGAAGTTGTCGTGCACGCCGATCGACTCGACGCCCAGCACGGTGCGCCAGACCTGCGCGAGTCCGGCCTCGACATCGGTGCGCGGCTCGCCGCCCTCGGCCGGTTCGGCGCCGTGACCGAGGACGAGTTGCTCGGCCAGCGCGCGCCGGTCCAGCTTCCCGTTGCGGGTCAGCGGGATCCGGTCCACCCGGATCAGCCGCGACGGCACCATGTAGCGGGGCAACCCGGCCGCGAGCTGCTCGGCGATCTCCTCGCCGGAGACGTCGGCGCCGACGAAGTAGCCGACCAGTTGCACGCCGTGCGCCTCCGAGACCTCGTCCACCACGGCCGCCGCACGAACCCCGGCGCAGCCGAGCATGGCGTTCTGCACCTCGCCGAGGGTGATCCGGTTGCCGCGGATCTTCACCTGATCGTCGAAGCGGCCCAGGTACTCCAGGTTGCCGTCGGGCAGCCAGCGCGCCAGGTCACCGGTGCGGTACCGGCGGCGCCCCGGCACCGCGCGATCGTCGACGAACGCCGCCGCGGTCAGCTCGGGCCTGCCGCGATAGCCACGGGCCACGCCGACGCCCGCGATGTTCAGCTCTCCCGGCACGCCGACCGGCACCCGGCGGCCGATGTGATCGAGCACGAGCAGGTCGATGTTGTCGATCGGGCGGCCGATCGGCACCACCTCGAGCGGCTCGTCGGCGGGGCAGTCGAAATAGGACACGTCGACCGTGGCCTCGGTCGGGCCGTAGAGATTCACCAGCTGCGGCGCCGCCGCTCCGGCCGCGGCGAAGACCGCGTGGAACCGGCGCACCAGCGCCGGGGGTAGCGCCTCACCGCTGCAGAAGATCCGCCGCACGCTGCCCAGCCGCGCCACCGTCGCCGGGTCGGCCGCGAGTTCGTCGACGAACGCGGCCAGCATGGAGGGCACGAAGTGCAGCACCGTCACGCCGTGCGCGGCGATCGCGTCGGCGATGCGGCGCGGATCGCGCTCCCCGCCCGGTTCCAGCAGCGCCACCCGCGCGCCGGTGATCGCCCACCAGAACAGCTCCCACACCGACACGTCGAAGGTCACCGGCGTCTTCTGCAGGATCACGTCCGACTCGCGCAGCGGGTAGCGCCGCTGCATCCAGGTCAGGCGGTTCACCACCGACCGGTGCTCGATCATCACGCCCTTGGGCACGCCCGTCGAACCGGAGGTGTAGATGAGGTAGCCGAGATCGGCCGGGTGCGAGACGCTTTCGACGCCGCGGGCCGGGACGGTGTCGGCCACCGTGATCCTCGTGACGCCCAGTTCGTCGAAGACCGCCTGATGCCGCGGCCCCGCCACGACGAAGCGCGCCCCGCAGTCGGCGAGCACGGTCTCGATGCGGGCGGCCGGGAAGTCCGGGTCGAGCGGCACGTACGCGCAACCGGCCCGCAGCACACCGAAGATGGCGACGAGCATCTCGGTCGAGCGGGGCAGCACCACCGGTACGCATTCGTTGCCGGTCGCGCCGAGCGCGTGCAGCCTGGCGGCGAAGCCGTCGGCCAGCGTGGACAATTCGGCGTAGCGCAGCGGCTGCTCCCCTGACCCCGCCACCGGTTCGATCGCGATCCGATCCGGATGCCGTGCGGCCATGTCGGCGACCAGCCGGTCGATCGTCGTGTACGGGAACTCCGCGCGCGGACCGGATTCGAACGCGGCGATGGCCGCCTGCTCCCGCCTCGGCATCAGCGGCAGGTCCGAGATCGGCGCCTCCGGCCGGTCCAGCGCCGCGACCAGCAGCGCGCCGACGCCGCGCACGACCGATTCGAACGGGAAATTCTCGTCGAAGACGTCCTTGTCGTAATACAGCTGGAGGTTCAGCGAGCCGTCGCGGGCGTGCTCGACGCCGAGAATGTTCAACGCCTCGAGCACCGTGCCCGGATTGACGATGTCGAGCGTGCCGAGGATCTTGTCGAGGTGATCCGAGGGCGGCATCTTGATGTAGGAGTACGCCACGTCGAACAGTGGCGGAGCCGTCGGATCGCTGCTGAGGGCACGGGCCAGGTCGCCGTACGGGAAGCGCTCGTAGCGCTTGAGTTCCCGGATCTGCGCGGCCACCTCGGTAGCGACCGCCGACAGCGGCTCGGTGGGATCGACCCGGATGCGCAGGGGCACCACGTTCGTCCGGTGCCCGGCGGTGCGGAAGGTCTCCGCGCTGTGCCGGTTGAGCATCGGGACTCCGATCACCACCTCCTCGGAGCGGTGAATGGTGGTCAGGTAGGCGGCCAGGGCCGAAACGGTGAACGCGAAGACGGAGAAGCCGGTGGCTCGAATGCGGTCGAGGAACGCGGGTTCGACGACCACGCGCCGACGCCCCCGATCGACGTTCGGGGTGCTCGCGCGTCCGGAGAAGAGTGCGGGGACCACTCCTTCGAAGCGGCGCACCAGCGCGTCACGGTCCGCCGCCCACTGCGGCGAGGACAGATACTCCTCGTGTTCGGCGGCGATCCTGCGGTAGGTCGCCGCACTGCGGTCGGTCTGCTCGGTGAACGGCTCGGGCTCGGCGAGCTGCTCGAGCGAGAGGTCGCCGCGGCTGTAGTTGTCCACCAGGGCGCTCCACAGCGCGTTCACGCCCCAGCCGTCGATCATCGCGTGGTGCATCGCCACGTAGAGATGGAAGTGGTCGGGCCCGTCGACCAGCGCGGCGATCCGGAACGGCTGGCGCGGCGGGGACGGCGTCACATTGGCCCGGTTCACCCAGTCCCGGCGCGCCGCGGCCGGGTCGGAGGCCCAGCTGAGATCGACCAGCTCCACCTCGGGTAGCTCGTCGGAGACCCATTGCCAGAAACGGCCTTCGGAGAACTCGAACCGCAGGCGCAGCGCCTCGTCCGACAGCAGCGCCCTGCGCACCACGGCGCGCAACCGGTCCATGTCGAAGGGCTCGTCCATGAACGCGCAGTACGCGTTCCGGGTGACCGGAGCCGGGGCATACCGGTAGGCCACCGACAACACATCGCGCTGGTACGCGCTGACCGGCCAGGCTTCGGGGGGTCTCTCGGAAGTAGCACTCGGTTCGAATGTCACAGTCACTCCTATCGCGACAGTCGCGGCACCGGCCGTGCGCGGATCCGCTCGGGCCCACCCTGATCGCTGACACGCAAAGCTGCTACCACACTTATCCAGTTATCGATATCGCGAATCACGGCATCGGCAGTGCCGATGCCGCGACTCTGCTGTTGTTATCGCGGGGTATGCGGGCCGGTCAGCAAGCCGACAGCAGCGCACGCACGCTTTCGTCGGCCAGACGATCGGCTCGGTCGCGGGAGACCGCCGGCTCGACGTAGCCGATGTTGAGGGACAGCTCGTTGTGCGTCGCGTTGGCGGTCGCCATGATGAAGCCGCTGACGGACATGCCGGAGACGAACTGCGCGCCCTCCAGCTGCCAGGAGCCGATCTTGTCGGGGAACGGGTAGTCGCCCAGGTAGGTCATACAGAGATGACCGGGGCCGCGGGTGTCCATGAGTTTCACCGTGGACGCGCTCGCGGCCACCGACTTCGGCGCGGCCACCTTCAGCAGGTTCAGCGCGGACAGGTGATCGCGCCGGTCCATTCTGGCGCCGTACTCGCGTTCGATCTCGGCGGCGATCTCCCACAGCGAGGCCCACGGCGCGTACTTGGCCGGAGTGGCGATCATGCCCTGATAGGTGCCCACTTCGGTGTCGCCCGCGGCGCCGTCGAGATGGTCACGGAAGTTGACCGAGCTGCCGACGGTGTACCAGGCGGCCTTCTCGGTGCCCGCCTCCCTGGCCGCGGCGATCAGCAGCGCCGCGGAGAGGGCGGCCTGCAGGCCGACGCCGTGGCGGGCGCAGCCCGCGGTGAGCGCGTCCAACCGGTCGCCGTCGAGGCTGCGGTGCACCACCCGGCTGCGCCGCTGCGCCGGCGGGGCGAGCCTGGTCGGCTCCAGCCTGCGCGGCTTGCGCAGCTGCGACTTCTGGTCGCGCAGGAACGAACCCGCGGTGCGCAGCGCACCGCCCGCGCCTTGGAAGCGCGGCGGGAACAGTTCCTCCGGGCCCGGCCGGACCGGAGCGGGTGCGAAATCGCCCCCTTCCCCTGCGGCCGCTTGGAGCACCTGCTTGGCGACCGACAGCGCGCTCTCGCCGTCGGCGATGGCGTAGTGCAGCGTGACGATCAGCTCGTTGGTGCCGTCGGTCTCCTTGATCAGCACCGCCCTTGCCAGCGGGCCGGTGCGCCAGTCGAACGGCTCGCGCAGCTCCACCTCGTCGGCCTCGGCCAGCCAGTTCGTGCTGTCCTCCGATTCGATCACCCGCAGCGGAATCGGCGCCTGCACCGGCACGAAACGCGGTGCGGTGCCGTCCGGTTCGGCGGCGACGGCGACCCGCAACAGCGGATGCCTGCGCTGCACTTCGTCCAGACCCGCGCGGATCTGTTCGGCCTCGACGTGGCCCCGGATGCGCACCCGCGACAGGATGTGCAGCGGCGCGAGCTGATCGGCGATCCAGTGCCAGCGCTCGACCGGGGAGAGCGGACGCGGCAGCCGCGCGGTCGGCCCGTCCGGTTCGGGGAAGGACATCGGCTTGCCGAGGTTACGCAGGAAGAATTCGGTGGGCGCGTGCCGGAAGTAGGTGTCGCGCACCCGCACCAGGCGCGGGTCGGTGGTCTGCTCGATCTTGGCCAGCGAGGCCGATCCGTTGACGAACATGGCGGTGCGGTCGGCGCGCAATTTCTCGTAACGACGCAGGCCCGCCACCGGATCCAGGGAGTTGCGCAGCACACCGGCCAGCACCACCGCGTCCTCGATCGCGGCGTTGGCGCCCTGGCCGAGGCTGGGCAGCATCGGATGCGCCGCGTCGCCGAGCAGGGTCACCCGGCCGCGGCCCCACCCCGCCAGCGGCGGACGGTCCTGCGCGGGCACGGCCAGGATCGCCGCCTCGTCGGTCTGCTCGATGCAGGCGCGCACCTCCGGCGCCCAGTCGGTGTACAGGCGCAGCAGGTCGTCCTTGCCGCCCTGCCAGTTCGCGGCCTCGTCGGCGGGCAGCGTCTTGGTGCCCCACCAGTACACCCGGCCGTGACCGATGTCGTGGATGCCGAAACGCATTCCGGTGCCCCAGAAATGCGCCGACAACCCGCGCGCGACATTGGGATGCTCGAACGGGATGCAGGCCAGCCAGCAGACGAAATTGCCGGGACGCGGCTCGGCGCGGCCGTGCAACTGGGCGCGCACCACCGAGTGGATGCCGTCGGCGCCCACGAGCAGGTCACCCTCGGCGACCCGGCCGTCGGCGAACTCGACGCGCACGTGTTCGCCGTCGTCGACGAACCGGATGGCTTGCGCGCCGGTGAAAGTCGGCGTGTCACCGATCGCGCTCAGCAGCACGTCGTGCAGATCGGTGCGGTGCAGTGCGACAGCGGGTGCGCCGAGCTGGGCGTCGAGCCGATGCACCGGAAGCACCCGGATCGGGCTGCCGTCGGGGTTGCAGAAGCGGAAGGTCTCGACCCGGCCGCCGCGCTCGAGCAATTGCTCGTCGATGCCGAGGCCGAGGGTGCGCAGTGCGTTGATGCCGTTGGCCTGCACCGAAAGTCCGAAGCCCTGTGCCCGCAGTTCGGGGCCCGCTTCGTATAGTTCGACACCGAATCCCGCATGCCGCAGGGCGGCCGCGGTGGTGAGTCCTCCGATCCCTGCCCCGAGAACGACAACCTTGATCGGACTGCTCATCGAACCTGCACTCTCATCGAACAACTCGACGGCACAGGTGCTTCGTGCCGCGACGCGGCCCGCGGGCCACACCGCCCGCGCGAAACCGTCCCGCTGCGCAGCGCCGGCCGAGGCCACCGTGTCGGCCCCGGCCGGGCAGGCAGCTGGGACGCCTGTGCCTGACCGTCCGGAAGCCTACCGCTACTCGGCGCGCAAGGCCGAGTTGAAGTGAGATTCACCGCATCATGCGATTGTGAAACGCAAATGTGTTGCAATGGTGCATAATTCGCCCTCCGTGCACCACGTTCGCCCTCGATTCCGGCACGTCGCCGGGCTCAGAGGTAGGACGTATCGTTCACCAGACGCACCGAAGACCCGCCGTCGAGATAGAACTCCGCTATCGACAGCGACGCCAGATCCAGATGCAAGCGATACAGCAGCGACGGGCCCGCATCGAGAGCAAGCCGCAGCAGCGTCTTGATGGGGGTGACGTGACTGACCACCACCACATTGGCGCCGGGATACCGCTCGAGCAGGTCGCGCAGCGCGGCGTCCACCCGTGCGCGGACCTCCTCGAAATTCTCCCCGCCCGGCGCGGCGACGGTGGGGTCGCCGATCCAGCGGGCGTGCAGATCCGGATCGCGCTGCGCGGCCTCCGCGAAGGTCAGACCTTCCCACGCGCCGAAGTCGGTCTCGATCAACCCCTCGTGGATCTCCAGCGGAACCTCGAGCGCGGCGGCGGCCGCCTCAGCGGTCTCCCTGGCCCGGCCGAGCGGCGAACTGACCACCGCGGCGATGTCGCCTTTGGCGGCCAGCATTTTCGCCGCACGCGCGGCCTGCTCGCGGCCGAGCGGCGTGAGCGGCGGATTGCCGCGACCGGAATAGCGGCGCTGCAGCGACAACTCGGTTTGGCCGTGGCGAAGCAACAGCAAACGCGTGGGCCTGCCGATGGCGCTGGTCCAGCCGGGGCCGTGCCGCGCAGGCTCGGTCTGCCCGGCGTTCGCGTCCCTGACTTGGTCGATCCAGCTCGGCAGCTCGCGCTCCGTGGCCGCGAGGGCCGGATCGGCGGCCTCCGTCGAGCTGGTGGCGGCCGCACGGACATCGTCGGCTCCGGCGTCCATGGCCTCGTTCGCCAGCCGGTCGGCATGGGCGTTCTGCGCGCGCGGAATCCAGTCGTAGCTCACCCGGGCGAACCCGTCCGCGATCCTGCGCGCCTGGTCGGCGAGCGGGATCAGGGCCGCGTGCTTGATCTTCCAGCGACCGGACATCTGCTCGACGACCAGCTTGGAATCCATACGCACCACGACCGATTCGGCGCCCAGTTCCGCGGCCGCCGCCAACCCCGCGATCAATCCGCGATATTCGGCGACGTTGTTGGTCGCGACGCCGAGGAACTCCCGGCGCTCGGCGAGCACCCGGAGGTGGTCGGCGTCGTAGACCACCGCGCCGTACCCGGCAGGCCCCGGATTGCCCCGCGAGCCGCCGTCGGCTTCGACGATCACCTCCGGGAAACTCATCGCACTCCCGTGGCAACCGGTCGCGGCGAACTCACAGCCCCGATTCCTTGGTCCGGACCAGGATGGCGCCGCACTCCGGGCAGCGCACGACCACGTCCGGGGCGGTCTTGGCGATGCGGGCGATCTCGCCGCGATCGAGTTCGATGCGGCACGCGCCGCAGCGGCGAGCCTGCAACAGCGCGGCGCCGACGCCGTGCTGCTGCCGCTGACGGTCGTAGATGGCCAGCAGCTCGCCGGGCAACTTCGCGACCACGCCGGCGCGATCGGTCTCGCAGCGCGTCTGCGCCACGTCCAGATCCGCGAGCGCCTCGTCGCGATGTCGCCGGGCGGCGGCGAGTTCCTCGTCGGTCTTGCTCAAGCGCGCGCCCGCGTGCTCGTGATCGGCGGCGGAGGCCTCGCGCCGCTCCATCACCTCGAGCAGTTCGTCCTCCAGCACGGAGCGGCGGCGCTGCAGGCTGCCCAGCTCGTGCTGGATCTCCGAAAGCTGCTTGGCGTTCACCGTTCCCGCGGTGAGCAGGCTCTTGTCGCGCTCCTCACGCTTGCGCACCGCGTCGACCTCGCCCTCCAGCTTGCGGATGTCGCGATCGAGGTCGTCCAGCACGATCTCCACGGCCACGGCGGCGTCGGAGTGCGCGTTGCGCTCGGCTTCCAGCCGCGCCACCTCCTGCTGCTCGGGCAGCACGGTACGGCGGTGCGCGATCCGGGTCAGCTCGGCGTCGACGGCGGCGAGCCGCAGCAGCTCGGCCTGGATCGGGGGTTCGACATTCAACGCGGACAAACTCCTGGACGGGGTGGACGGGACTGGTGTTCAACCGTACCCCGCCGGATCGGCGGACCGGCGTCAGCCGCCGACGGCGCGGGTTTTGATCGCGTCGCGGGAGATGTAGACGTCGTACTCGCCGGGCACCGCGATGACCGCGTTGCCGTAGGCGGAGCGCACGAATGGCTGGGTCCACCAGCGGCCCTCGCGCATGTCGGCGAAGAAGTCGCGGTCGCCGTCGTCGAGGAAGATCTGGTTCTGCTTGGTCGCGACGCCGTCGAGGCGCTGGCCGTACAGGCGGCTGATCCGGTAACCGGAGTGGAAGCCGAGGGCGTTCACCCACGGTTCCAGCTCCACGATGCCCGCCTGCAGCACCCACATGTCGCCTTCGACCCGGTGGGTGAGGCGCTGTTCGGGGTGGTCGTCGTCGCCGTACAAGGTGAGGTCGACGTCGAGCAGGTGTTCTTCTCCCGCCACGGGCTTGGCGACCACGTGCGCCGCCTTGATCTCGCCGGTCAATCCGAGGTAGGTCTGCAGCAGGGTCGCGATCCACAGCAGCACCGCGGCGACCAGCAGCAGTGCGAGCCCACCCGTTCCCCGCGCGAGCAGCGGCCGCATTCCCACCCGCCGCGCGGCGATCAGACCGGAGATGATCAACGCGACACCGACGACCAGCAGCAGGATCAGCCCGATCTGCACGAGCCCGAAATCGACCGGGAAGTTCATGCGGTAGTTGTACCCCGCGCGAACCGGTCGATTCACCCGAACCGCCCATCCTTTCCCGGCTCGGCGCGGACACGCCCCGACACGCCGTTGCCAGTTCTGCGCCGGGACAACGGCTTCGCCGGATCAGCCGGGCGCGCGCACCGTCCACGGGTCGGTGCGCACCGTGGACACCCTGGTCTCCAGACCCGGCAGGGCGGTTCGCACGACCGCTTCCGCTTGTGCGCACCAAGGGAATTCGGTCGCCCAGTGGGCGGCGTCGACCACGGCGGGCCCGCCCTTGCGCAGGTGCTCGTCCACCGGGTGGTGGCGCAGGTCGGAGGTCAGATACACGTCGACGCCCAGTCCGGTGGCCCTGCCCAGGTAGGAGTCGCCCGCGCCGCCGCAGACCGCGACCGTGTAGACGGTGCGGTCCGGGTCACCGGCGGCGCGCACGCCCCATGCGGTGGGCGGGAGGGCCCGGGCCACGCGATCGGCGAAGGCGCGCAGCGATTCCGGTTGCGGCAGCGTGCCGACCCGACCGATGCCCAGCGAGGACGGCAGCTCGGCGCGTTCCCCGATGTGATAGACCGGGTCTTCGCCGGGGTGCGACGCGCGCAGCGCGGTGAGCACCGCCGAACGCGCGGAGCGCGGGGCGGACACCTCGATCCGGTCCTCCTCGACGTACCGCAGTTCCGTCAGCGAACCTTGGTCCGGACCGGTTTCGGCGATCGGACGGAATTGCTCGGTCGCGGGCACGCGCAGCGCACGGTCGCAACAGTGCCCGCCCGCACCCGCGCCCGCGGCGAAAAGCGCGGCGAGCACGGCATCGGTGTGCGTCCGTGGCACCTGGATCACCCAGTTGTCGACGGGAGCTTCGGGTTTCGCGTCCAGCGGTCCGGTCACCGTGAGACCGATGGCCGCGGCCAGCGCGTCGGAGACGCCGGGATCGGCGGAGTCGGCGTTGGTGTGCGCGGTGAACAGCGCGCAGCCGGCGCGGATCAGCCGGTGCAGCAGCGCGCCTTTCGGCGTGCTCGCCGCGACGGTGTCGACGCCGCGCAGCAGCAGCGGGTGGTGCACCACCAGCGCCTGCGCACGCCAGTCGATCGCCTCGTCGACGACCGCGGCGGTCGCGTCGACCGCGAACAGCACTCGGGTCAGCTCTTCGGCCGGGTCACCGCAGACCAGGCCGACCGAGTCCCACGGCTCGGCCAGCGCGGGCGGGTAGGCCGCGTCGAGCGCCCCGATGAGATCCGCGAGCGTGGTCATCGTCCACCTTCCTTCGCTTCGGTCCTGCACTGTGCGGCACCGGGTGCACTGCCGGACGTGCCGGCGCGGCTGCGTGCGCTCGCCTCTCTAGGGCACGCGCTGTGCGTGGTCGGGCGCAGTCCGGCGCCACGAGCGCCGCTGGGGCGGCTGTCGAGGTGACCGCCGCCTGCTGCATTGCTCGTCCGGATGCCCGATGCGGCGATCACCATGCGGCGGAATTCCGACCGACTCCACAGCAGGTTCTCGCCGAGTCGTGAAGATCGGCCGCCGGCCGCGAGACTTCCTGCGCGCGAGATCTCCGTCCGTCCGGCCGGCCTGCGCGCGGGATCGACGTGGCGCGGCCGGAGCCTCGCACTCACCGGACATCCGCCGATCGGATCGCCGCGACCAGCCGATCGACCTCCGCGGGGCCACGGACCGCGACGCGCAGATGATCCGGGCCCAAGCCGGGGAAGGTGTCCGCGCGCCGGACCGCGATCCCCTCCGCGACCAAGTGTTTGCGCAGCAATTCGCCGTCCGCCACGCGCAGCAGCAGGAACGGGCCTTCCGCCGGAGTGTGAACCGCCACGCCGAGGTCGCTCAGGCGCTCGATCATCGCGGCACGGTGCACGGCGAGCGTCTCGGCACGGCGCTCGGATTCGGCCACGGCGGCCGGGCTCGCGGTGGCGGTGATCGCCTCCAGCTGCAAGGTGCTCAGCGGCCAGTGCGGACGCCCGTGGGCCAGCCGCGCCAGCACGCCGGGCGCGCCGAGGAAGTAGCCGCAGCGCAGCCCCGCCAGCGCCCACGTCTTGGTGAGGCTGCGTAGGACGAGCAGGTCGGGCGCGGGGTCGGCGGCCAGCGATTCCGGCTCACCGGCCACCGCGTCGGCGAAGGCCTCGTCGACCACGATGACGCGACCGGGCCTGCGCAGGGCGCGGATGGTGTCGGCGGGGTGCAGCACCGAGGTCGGATTGGTCGGGTTCCCGAGCACCACCAGGTCGGCTTCGGCGGGCACCCCGGCGGGATCGAGCCGGTAGGGCGGTTCCAGCACCACCCTGGTGACGGGGACGCTCGCCTCCCGCAGCGCGAGTTCCGGCTCGGTGAACGACGGATGCACCACCGCGGCCGACCGCGGCGCGAGGCGCGGCAGCATGGCGAAGCCTTCCGCGGCGCCGGCCAGCAGCAGCACTTCGTCGGGATCGCGGCCGTGCCGGGCCGCGACCGCGCGGCGGGCCGCTTCGGCGTCCTCCGCGCTCGGATAACGCCCCAGATCGGACAGGCGCGCGGCCAAGCGCCGCCGCAGCCATTCCGGCGGCGCGTCACCCTGGACGTTCACCGCGAAATCGAGCATGCCGGGACGAGCGTCCACGTCGCCGTGGTGACGCAGTTTCGCTCGATCGACGGTGTCCTCGGCCACGAGACCACACCCTACGTGGCGGTCACGCGTCCGGACCGGCCAGAATGGCAGACGTGGGCCAGCTGCACGTCTCGTTCGTCTGTACCGGCAACATCTGCCGCTCTCCGATGGCGGAGAAGATCTTCGCCTCGCACCTGTACCGGGCCGGACTGGCCAACCGGGTGCGGGTGAGCAGCGCGGGCACCGGTTCCTGGCACGTCGGCGACGACGCCGACCCGCGCACCAGCGCCACCCTGCGCAAATACGGCTACCCGACCGGGCACGTCGCCGCCGTGTTCGGCGCCGAGCACAGCGACGCGGACCTGGTGGTCGCGTTGGACCGCTCCCACCAGCGCGACCTGGCCCGCCTCGGCGTCCCCGCCGAGCGGCTGCGGTTGCTGCGCGCCTTCGACCCGGACGCCGACGGTCATGACGTGGCCGACCCCTACTACGGCGACGCGGCCGACTTCGAACTCGTGCGCGCCCAGATCGAGGCCGCCGTCCCCGGCCTGCTCGACTGGGTGCGCGCCGAACTCGCGGCCGCCGAACCGCCCGGTCTGCGCCCCGTTCCCGACGAGCGACCGTGATGCGCAGGCTCGCGTTCCTGCTGCGCCCCAGCTGGCTGATCCTGGCGGTGCTGGTCGCCGCGTTCGCCTACCTCTGCTTCACCGTGCTCGCGCCGTGGCAGCTCGGCAAGAACACGGCCACCTCGCACCGCAACCAGCTGATCGCGGACTCGGTGCGGGCCGATCCGGTCGATGTCACCACCGTGCTGTCCGGCACGGCGAGCGAGCACACCGAGTGGCGGCGTGTCACCGCTTCCGGCAGTTATGTGCCGGACTCGACGGTCCTGGTCCGGTTGCGCCACCTCGACGGCGCGCCGGGATACGCGGTGCTGGCGGCGTTCCGCTTGGACGACGGACGGGTGCTGCTCGTCGACCGCGGACTGGTGTCGGCCGTCGAAGGGTCGCGCCCGCCGCAGGTCCCCGAGCCACCCGCCGGGCCGCAGCGCATCGAGGCCAGGGTCCGCATGTCCGAAGGCGTCACGCCCGGCAAGGACCCGAGCGTCCAGGACGGCTATCGCCAGGTGTACTCCATCGACACCACCCAGGAGACGGCGGTCCTGCGACAGTCCCTGACTCCCGTGCCCACCGGCGGCGAACGCGGCGGCTATCTGCAACTGAGCGACAACCAGCCGGGCGCGTTCACGCCCACTCCGCTCCCCCAGCTCGATGCCGGCCCCTACCTCTCCTACGGCCTGCAATGGCTCGCCTTCGGCATCATGGCTCCCCTCGGCCTCGGCTATTTCATCTACGCAGAGATCCGGGAGAGAAGGAAAGAAAAGGGCGCCGCCGAACCAGCCCGCGCCACGTCTCCCGCCGACCCGGCCCGGTCGGAGCCGGTCGCCCCGGCCACGCCCGCCGCACCGACCACGGAAGCCCGCCTCGCCGACCGCTACGGCCGCGGCCGCGGTTGATCCGGGCAGTTCCGCTCCGCCCTGACTCGACGCCGGACGGCCGCTGAGGCTGTCACGGGCCGAGCAGATCCCACCGGTTGCCCGCGATGTCGAGGAAGACAGCCACCTGCCCGTATGACTCGCTACGGGGCGCTCTGACGAACTCGACACCATGCGAGACCATTCGGTCATACGCCGACTGAAAGTCGTCCACCTGCAAGAAGAACCCGACACGGCCCGCGACCTGCTGCCCGATCACCGCCGCTTGCGTCTCACCGTCGGCCCGGGCGAGCAGGATGCCCGTTTCGGCACCGGGCGGCCGCACGACCACCCACCGTTTCGGGCGGCCGTCGTCGGTGCGCGCCGGGGAGTCCTCGATCAGCTCGAATCCCAGCGCGTGGACGAAGAAGTCGATCGCGGCGTCGTACTCCGCCACCACGATGGTCATGAGCGCGATTCGCACCCGCCGACCCTAGCCGAGCCCGAACGCGGGTTCACGCGGTCGACGGCGCTCGCTGATAGGGGTGATCCGCATGTTGCGGCCGGTGACCCACGGTCGCAGGGCGATCGCAACCGGCTGGGGCCGCCGGTGCGCCCCGTTGACTCGGTTCTGTAGCTGCCGTTCGCCATGGCTTGCCGGGGCGGCGAACCCGCACCGCCGCGCCGGCCCCGGCTGCGGCGGCACGCGGCTATGCCTGGCGCGGCTTGCCGCGCAGACTCCGGCGGCGGCAATCGCAGACCTGGTCAGCGCCTGATCGCGGCCACGGCGGCGGCGAGCAGGGTGGCGGTGAACTGCACGGCCTCGGAAAGACGGACGGCGCGGCGCAGGTCGTGCACGGTCGGAGCCGGACCGTCACCGAGGGCCGGGCGCAGCTCCACGCCGTGCGGGTAGTCGGTGCGGCCACCCAATCGGACGCCCAGCGCCCCGGCCATCGATGCTTCGGCCACGCCCGCGTTGGGGCTGGGATGCCCGGCGGCGTCCCGCCGCCACGCGGCAAGGGCGGCGGCGGGTCGTCCACCGATCGAAGGGGCGAGCAGGGCGGTGAGCACCCCCGTGACGCGCGCCGGGACCAGATTGGCCGCGTCGTCGACGCGCGCGGCGGTCCAGCCGAATCGCCGGTAGCGCTCGTTGCGGTAGCCGATCATCGCGTCGAGCGTGTTGACCGCGCGATACCCGAGCAAACCCGGAATGCCCGCCACCGCTCCCCACAGCACCGGCGCGACGGCCGCGTCGGAGGTGTTCTCGGCGATGGACTCCAGGGCCGCGCGAGCCAGACCGTCGCCATCGAGCGCCCGCGGGTCGCGCCCGCACAGCGAGGGCAGTAGCGCGCGGGCGCCGTCCAGATCGTCCTCCGCCAAGTGGTCGGCCATCCGGCGACCGGTCCGGGCCAGGCTTCGGCCCCCCAGCACGGTCCAGGTCGCGACGGCGGTCGCGGCCACGCCGCCCCGGCGAAAAGCCACGCCTAGCCCAACCACCGCGCCGACGGCCATGGCCTCGTGCACCAGCCCCGCTGCGCGCCGGTCGGCATAGGTCACCGACTCCAGCGCCGCGACGGCGGAACCGAATCCGGCCACCGGATGCCACCGCCGCGGATCGCCGAACGCTCGATCGAGCGCGAAACCGAGCAGCAACCCGAGCGCGGTGGAGGTCCCCTTCTGCACCCGGCGACACTATCGGGCGGCCCCCGACCGGCCCGCACGGCCCGGCCGTGTCACACTCCGCGTCCCCGCGTCGTCGACCCGGTGACGCATCCATAGACTCGCCCCGGCGGGGGCCCGAACGACGAACGGCGAACAGCAGTGACTTCCGAGCAGCCTTCCCCCGAGCATCTCGACCAGGCCGAGCTGGCTCGGCGTTTCGAGGAACACCGCCCGTATCTGCGCAGGCTCGCCTACAGCACCTTGGGCAGTCTGAGCGACGCCGACGACGTCGTGCAGGAGGCGTGGCTGCGGTTGCAGCGCCAGTACGAGACCGGCGCCGCCGGTGAGATCGACAACCTGCGGGCATGGCTGTCCACCGTCACCGGCCGGCTCGCCCTCGACCACCTCGGCTCCGCCCGGGTGCGCCGCGAACAGTACGTGGGCGAATGGCTGCCGGAGCCGGAGGTGACCAGCTGGGAGGACCCCGCCGACCGGATCACCCAGGACGAACGGGTCACCACCGCGCTGCTGGTCGTGCTCGAGTCGCTGTCGCCCGCAGAGCGCACCGCGTTCGTGCTGCAGGACGTCTTCGGCATGAGCGGCCCCGAGGTCGCCGAAGTGGTCGGCCGCACCCCGGCCGCCGTCCGCCAACTGGCCTCCCGGGCACGCAAACACGTCGAGCAGGGCACTCCGCGCTTCCCCGCTTCCCCCGACGAGCAGAAGAAGGTGGTGTCGGCCTTCGCACTGGCCTGGCGTTCCGGCGATCTCAGCGCCCTGCTCGGCGTCCTGGACGCGAACGTGAGCCTCACCGCCGACGGCGGCGGCAAGGTGCCCGCGATCCGCCAGCCCGTGCACGGCGCCGAGCTCGTGGCCAAGTTGCTGCTCGGCTGGTACCAAGTGGCGGGCGGCTGGGGCCGCACCGTGCTGGTCAACGGCCAGCCCGGACTGGTGGTCTTCGACGGCACCCACACGGGGGTGTTCTCCTTCACCGTCGACGCCGGTCGTATCGTCGCGATCGACGTGGTGCGCAACCCCGACAAGCTGCGTGACCTGCCGACCACCGGCGAGCCCGACTGGTACATCGGCGGACGCCGCGCCGAGCGGGAGTAGTCAGCCCGCGACGCCGAGCGGCCGCGAATACCCGTGCGCGGCCGCTACTTCCGCCGAGAGCAGCCGCCCGGCGTCCGCGGTGAGCCCGTGCGCGAGATCGGGGCGCCTGGCGCATGCCTCCTGCCAGCCGAGTTCGGCAATCGCCCGCACGTAGGGCAGGGTCGCGTTGGTGAGCGCGATCGTCGAGGTGTGCGGCACCGCCCCCGGCATGTTGGCGACGCAGTAGAACAACGAATCCGCCACCCGGTAGGTCGGATTCGCGTGCGTCGTCGGACGCGCCGAGGCGAAACAGCCACCCTGGTCGATGGAGATGTCCACCAGCACCGCGCCCGGGCGCATATCGCCGACGAGTTCGTCGGAGACCAGCTCCGGCGCGCGTGCGCCGGGAACCAGCACCGCGCCGATCACCAGATCGGCCGACAGCACCGCGCGCCGGACCTCGGCGGCGTTCGAGGCGACGGTGACGATCCGCCCGTCGAAACGGGCGTCCAGTTCCCGCAACCGGTTCAGGTTGGTGTCCAGCACGCTGACGCGCGCGCCCATGCCGACGGCGACCGCGGCCGCGTTCGACCCCGCGACGCCGCCGCCGAGCACCACGACCTCCGCCGGACGCACGCCGGGGACGCCGCCCGGCAGCAGTCCGGCGCCGCCGAGCGGAGCCATCAGGTGATACGCGCCGACCTGCGCGCCGAGCTTGCCCGCGATCTCGCTCATCGGAGCCAGCAGGGGCAACGATCCGTCGGCCGCGCGCACCATCTCGTAGGCGATGGCCGTGATGCCCGAGCGCAGCACGGCGTCGGTGCATTCGCGTGACGCGGCCAGGTGCAGGAAGGTGAACAGCACCTGCCCCCGGCGCATCCGCGGGTACTCCTGCGCGATCGGCTCCTTCACCTTCAACACCAGTTCGGCTTCCCGCCACACCTGGTCGGCGTCGGGAATCAGGCGGGCTCCCACCGCGGCGTAGGCGGCGTCGGGGAATCCCGATCCGGCCCCGGCGCCCGCCTGCACCAGCACCTCGTGTCCGTGCCCGGTCAGTTCCCCCGCGCCCGCAGGCGTCAGGGCTACCCGGAACTCTTGCTCCTTGACCTCCCGTGGTACTCCGATCCTCATACCGTCATCGTCGCCCCGGGCCGGGGTCCGCGCCACGACCGACGCGCCGGACGCGCACGGCGACCATCCTGACCCCGTGCCGTGGGCGAGTTTCTCGGCACGTTGTCCAGCTGGACGCGGGCGGGCCGGCTCACACGGTGGTGGTGCGCCCCAGCGGCGGAACGCGCAACTGCTCGGCGCGGCCGCCGTAGCGGAAGACGTGGCCCAGATAGTCGAGCGTCTCGCTGAAGTGCGCCCAGCCTTCGGCGTGCACCGGCACGATCAGCGCGTCACCGAGCGCTTCTGCCGCCTGCAGCGCGGTGCGCGCGTTCAGGGTGACGTCGGTGTCGCCGAAACGGCCGATGTTCGCGGCGCCCACATTGAGCACCGCGATATCGATGCGGCCGATCCGCTCGGCGATACGGCGCACCAGCTCGACCGACGCGTTGTCGCCCGAGACGTACACCGTCGGCTCGCCTTCGGCGCGCAGCACGAACCCGGTGACGACTCCGCTGAACGGCTCGCAGCCCTCGGGGCCGTGCAGGGCCGGCACGGCGGTCACCCGCACGCCGTGCACCGTCACCGTCTCCCATTCGGCCAGCCCGCGCACGCCGTCGATGCGGGTCGCGGCACCGGGTGTGGACAGCACGGTCGGCACCGTGGTCAGCAACTTCCGGCCGGAGTCGTCGAGGTTGTCGGCGTGTTCGTCGTGCGAGAGCAGCACCACGTCCACGGGGCCGATGTCCTCCTGCGATACCGCGGGCCCGGTGAGTTTGTGCAGCGTGACGGGGCCGGGATAGTCGCCGGGTTCGTCGAAGGTGGGGTCGGTCAGCCAGGTGCGGCCCGCGTAGCGGAACCACACCGTGGGGCCGCCGACATGCAGGAGTTCCAGGCCGGTGCGTTCGATCGTGTTGCTCATGCCGTTGATCTTGTCTTGCCCGTAAGTCCGGAGACAGTGGCCCGCGAGCCGCTTACCGTTAAGATCGGGCCATGCGTACGGTGGCCGTCCTCGCTTTCGACGGGATAAGCCCCTTCCATCTGTCCGTGCCCAGCCTCGTCTTCGGCCGGGTCGGCGTGGAGGGGCCGGCGCCTTACCGCGTGGACGTGTGCGCCGAGCGCCCCGGAAGACTGCGCACCCCCGCCGGATTCGACATCCACGTCCAGCACGACCTGGAGACGCTGACCCGCGCCGACACCGTCGTGATCCCGAGTTGGCCACTCGGCGAACCGCTGCCCGCCGACGTGCGCGCCGCCGTGCGCGCCGCCCACGCGCGCGGCGCGAGAATCGTCGGGCTGTGCCTCGGTTCCTGGGCGGTGGCCGCCACCGGCCTGGCCGACGGTCGCGAGGTCACCACCCACTGGGCCTCCGCGGCGGAACTCGCCCGCGCGTTCCCCGCGGTCCGGGTCCGCGCCGACACGCTGTGGTCGGATCTGGGCGACGTCGTGACCTCCGCCGGGGTGGCCGCGGCGCTGGACTGCTGCCTGCATCTGGTCCGCGGCGATCTCGGCAGCAAAGCGGCCACCGAGTTGGCCAGGGCACTGGTCACCGCCCCGCATCGCAGCGGCTCCCAGGCGCAGTACATTCCCGTCGCGGTGCCCGACGCCGCCGACGACGATCCGATCGAGCGCGCCATGGTCTGGGCGCGCGCGAATCTCGGCGACCCGCTCGAGCTGGACCGCTGGGCCCGCGTGGCGCTCATGTCCCGGCGCACGTTCACCCGCCGCTTTCGCGACCGCACCGGCACCAGCCCCCAGCAGTGGCTGCTGCTCCAGCGCACCGACCGCGCGCGCCTGCTGCTCGAATCCACCGCCGACACCGTGGAACGCATCGCCGCCGACACCGGCTTCGGCACGGCGGTGAGCTTGCGCCACCACTTCCACCGCATCCTCGGCACCAGTCCCGCCGCCCACCGCGCCAGCTTCCAGGGGCAGCACCGGCCTGCCGCCCCGCGGGCCATGGCGACCCGGACAGCCAGGCCAGCTAAGTTCGTGGCCATGCGGATTCAGCTGGGCGAACATGCGCCGGAGATCGATGAGAGCGCGTGGATCGCGCCGAACGCCACCGTGATCGGCCGCGTGCGGCTCGATGCCGAAGTCAGCGTCTGGTACAGCGCGGTGCTGCGCGGCGACCTGGAGACCATCGAGGTCGGCGCGCGCAGCAATATCCAGGACGGCTGCGTGCTGCACGCCGACCCGGGCTTCCCGCTGACCGTCGGGACGGGTGTCTCGGTCGGGCACAACGCGATCCTGCACGGGTGCACCATCGGCGACGACGTGCTGGTCGGCATGGGCGCCACCATCCTCAACGGCGCCGTGGTCGGGCCGGGCAGCCTGATCGCGGCCAACGCGCTGATCCCGGAAGGCGCGCGGATTCCGCCCGGCTCGCTCGTGGCGGGCGTGCCCGGCAAGGTGCGGCGCGAACTCGGCGCCGAGGAGCAAGATCGCATTCGCCTGAATGCGACTGTCTACCTAGCAAATACAGCCCAACATCGCACGGCGAATGAGGTGTGAAACAGGACACACTGATCAAGTGTCCAATAAAGATCGCTGATAGCATTCAGCCAGCGTGCCCGGCGACCCGGGCTCTCCTGTCGACACGGTCGTCGTGCGACTTGTAGCGCAGTGGGGAACCCACCCGGGTCGGTGGGTGGGCGAGCGTGCAGGCAGGAGGTATCACGGTGTCGTACGTGCAGTCGGGTGTGCACGGGCCCAAGGGCCGGATCAGCGTCGCCGACATCGCGGCCCAACCCGGCGGAGTCGAGGCGCTCCAGCGCCGGGTTCATGAATTACGTTCTCGCGGTGTCGATTTCGCCGCGAATGCGATCGAGAAGGAAATGGCCGAGCTGGATCTGCCGCGCCAATGACTTCGCCGCTACGCTCACCGCGGGTCACGTTTCCGCGGTGAGCGTGGCGAGTCCGGCCGTGGTGTGCTGATCCAGCGCCATCAACGCGGCTCGTATTCGTACCGGTTGCCAGCCGCCGTCCACCTGGCGCAGGCGCACCGTTCCCTCGGTGCGCCGCCGCGCCAGGTCCCGCGACATGGCCTTCGCGGTCGCCAGATCTTCCGGATGAATCTGCGGTCTCGGCTGTCCCGGCAGATCCGCCCAGGCGACGTCGGGCATGGGCGGCCCGATCCACCGGATCAGCCGCAACGAGCGCAGGTCCACGATCGCGCGGTACTCACCGGGCTCGGTGGCGGCCTCCAGCACCGTGTACTCGAGGATCGTCGGCGGCGGAGCGGCGGAGACGGCCGTGGCCGCGCCGATGTCCTGGGTCACGCCGCGCAGCAGCACGCGCCGCTCGCCCGCGTCATCCGGCTCGGCGACGATCCGGCAGGCGAAATGCCCGGCGCGCAGGGCGTCGTCGTCGCGCCGGATGGTCCAGACCGCCTGATGTTCGGTGCCGGGCGCGGAATTGACGATCTTGGCCAGCGCCTCACTCTCGTCGCGGTTGGTGACCAACCGGGTGAACGCGCCCGCGATGGCCAGTTCGGCGGCGCGGTTCTGCGGCGCGACGCCGTACAGGTCCAGCAGGTCGATGCTGCGCACCGACCGGTTGTTCGTGAGATCGAAGTACCACGCCCCCATCGGGTCGGGCGCGGCGACCGGCTCCTGCCGGGGACCGACCCACAGTCGTACGGCATGCGCCCGCCCGGGCGCGATGAGCAACGGCTCGGCCCGCACCGTGCGCCGCCCGTCACCGGAGACGTGCGCGACCGGCGCACCGGTGGCGCATGCCCGCCGCAACGCCGCCTCCGCGTCGGCCCGCGACAGCGGATTGCGCACGATATTGCCCAGCGGCACGAACGACTTCGGCGTGGAACCCACCGCGATCACGCACCCCGGCTCACCCGAAAAGCACTCGAGCAAAAGCCATTTCGTCACAACAGGCACCCCAGCGCGCCATCATCGGCAAGTCGCCGTAACTCGGAATATGTTCGGCCGGTTGTCATTTCGCTCTCCCCGTCGCCGACCGCGCCACCCGCGTGCGGTCAGGAACGGAATACCATGTCCAGCACCTTCTCGTGGCACGACCCCGCGATTCGTGTGACCAGGTCCACAGCGACGGCGTCGATGCCGACCAGCACCTTCGCCTCGCCGCGCGCGACGCCGCGCAGGATGGTCCGCGCCGCAGCGGCCGGGCTGGTCCTGGCCACGTGCCCCTCGAATCGGCGCACCACCTCTGCCGCGTCGACGCCCGGCGCGACGCTCGCCGACCGGGCGATGCCGGTGAGCACGCCGCCGGGATACACCCCGGTGACCCGCACCGAGCCGCCCGCCGCCCGCATGTCCTGCCGCAGCGACTCGGTGAAGCCGCGCACGGCGAACTTCGCCGCGTTGTACGGCGCGTGCCGCGCGACGGCCACCAGTCCGAACGCCGAAGACATATTGACGATGTGGGCGCGCTCGGCGGCCAGCAGATGGGGCAGGAACGCCTTGGTCCCGTTGACCACACCCCAGAAGTCGACGGCCATCACCCGTTCGAAGTCACCGAACGGCGACTCCAGCACACTGCCGACGTGCAGGATGCCCGCGTTGTTGAACAGCGCCTCGACCCGCCCGAATCGCGCGACGGTCCGCTCCGCGTACGCGAACACCGCCGCGCGATCGGTGACGTCCACCGTGCTCACCGACGGCTCGCGGCCGACGGCCGCGCACAACTCCCCCGTCTCGGCCACGGCCTGCGCCGACTTGTCCGACAGCGCCAGCGAGGCCCCCGCACCCGCCAGCGCCACCGCCAACGCCCGGCCGATTCCAGCGCCCGCGCCGGTGACCGCTACCACGCGGTTCGCGAAATACCCCATGGCTCAACCCCTTTCCGCGCCGGCCGAAGGCACGGCCGGACGCCGACCACAGGCTAGCCCCCCGATTTTGGACACGCGACCCACTCCGTGTCACCGCGCCGACGGCCGATGCCGGGTCACGCCGCGCCCACCCAATGAAATAATGGACTTCCCCGTCCGTCACCCGTCGCGATGCCGCGCCCACCGGCCACCGCCCGGCGACCGCGCCGAACCTACTGGAGATCCGATGCCAACCATCTCGCCCATGTTGCAGCGCATCCTCGAGAAGCCGGTCGCCGACGGCGAAAAGCTCCTGGAAAGCGCGCTGTCGGCCTTCTTGGACTTCGGCATCAAGCGGACCAGCATGGGCGAGATCGCCCGCCGCGCCGGCATCAGCCCCGCCACCCTGTACCGGCGCTACGAATCCAAGAACGACCTGGTCGAGGCGGTCAGCGTCCGGGAGGCGCAGCGCTTCGTCGCGGCGATCGAGAAGCAGGTGCACACCGTCTCGGGCAACGACGATCAGCTGGTCGAGATCTTCGTCGCGTTCATCAGCGCCATCGCGGGCAACGAACTGCTGCGCAGGCTGCTGCGCACCGAGCCCGACCTGATCCTGCCCCGGCTCACCACCGAGGCGGGCCCGATCCTCGCCGTCGGCCGCGACTACCTGGCCGAGAAGCTGCGCGAGCTACGGGATGCCGGTGGCACGCACGACTTCGACGCCGACCTGGTCGCCGAGATCATGGCCCGGCTGGCGCTGTCGCTGGCCCTCACCCCCGACGGCCTGATCCCGGTCAGCGATCGGGACGCGGCCCGCGAGTTCGCCCGGCGCACACTGCTGCCGATGGTCGGCGTCCAGGTCAGCGCCTGATCCGACGCCGAACGCCGCGGCCACCCGCTCGTCCAGCTCGGCCCGCGCCACCGGGTCCGCCGCCCGGCCCTCCACGAACTCGCGCACCAGATCGATCACGCGCGCCGACCGGGCCGTCGCCGGATCGGGCACCGGCAGCCGGGACACGTACTGGGTGATCCACCGCCGCCTGCCCGAGTACAGCCGATTGCCGCAGACCACGTCGTAGAACCGCAATCCGAGCGCCGAGTTGGCCACGCCCATCAGCAGATAGGCCAAGCGCGTCGCCTCGGCGGGCGCACCGGCCAGATCGGGCAGCGAGATCCAGTAGCAGTCGCCGTTGACCACCGCGCCCGAACTGTCCAGCGCGAAACGCGGCCGATCGCTGATGTCCGGGAAGACCAGCTTCGGCTGCCGCCACAGGTGCGGGCGCTGCGGAACCCAGATCTCGTACCAGGCGCGACCGCTGTCGACGACATAGCGACGCCCGGCCAGCGTCGCGCGATGCGACCGCAGATACGCGGCCGCGCCTGGGTACCGGCCGAGATCGATCGGCGTGCGGCGGGCACGGGCCAGGTCGTAGGGATACAGCACGCGCACGTCGCGGGCGCGGGTGGCTCGCCACGGTGCCAGATCGTGATGGGTGATCAGGTCGAGCAGCAGTTCGGGCTCGGGACACGGGTCGGCCTGTGCCCAGCGGTCGGAGATGAACACGTGGTCGGCGGTCGTCTTGATGCCGACCCGGATGCGCGCCAGCTCACCGAAGCTGCGCCAGGTCGCCCCCGCTATCCGCGCCAGCCACGCATCGATCGCGTCGTGCGACATTCGCCACGCGGTCTCCGGCTCCCGCGCCACGCCCCGGGAAATCCTTCGTCCCACCGTGCGTTCCGGCGCGGCGCCAGGACTCTCCTCGCGACCACGACCGGCTCCGGCGTCCGCGGGCGGCCCGCACTCGGTCGCCAACCTGCCGACCTCGACGGCGAAGGTACGGCCGTTGTACTGGACGATCGAACCGCCCGGGTCGAGCAGCGCCTCGAACAGCGTCTTCGCACCGGGTGTTTCGCCGGTGACCTCGTAGGCGGAGGCATAGCGGCAGCCCTCGCCGTGGTTTTCGCGGCGCGCGATGGTGATCGCGGGCAGTACAGCGGCGGTGAACAGTTTGGTGTCTCCCAGGTCGTACAGCTCGACCGGAGCCAGATCGGTCAGCAACAGCCGCCGGATGTTCGCGCCCGCCTTGGTGGTCAGGAACCGGTTGGCGCACAGCAGGCCGAGCACACCTCCCGCGGCCAGCAGCCGGGGCAGCGTCGCGACGAACGGGTGGGTCAGGTCGATCCGCCCGCGCAGACCGAATCGTTTGCTCAGCAACTGCGCGGTCGGCCCACCCAACTGCTGGGTTCGCACATACGGCGGGTTGGTGATCACCGCGTCGAACGAGCCGTCGGCGAGCCGCGCCTCGACCGCGAGGAAGTCCGCCTCGCGCCAGTGCACGGCGATCCCCGCCGCGCGGGCGCGCTTACGGGCGATCGCGAGCGCGCGGGCGTCCAGGTCGTAGCCGATCAACACCAGACGGATGCCGGGAAACCGGGCGGCCACCTCACGGTGCACGGCGAACAGCAATTCGCCGTCGCCGCAGGCCGGATCGAGCACGCGCAGGACGCCGGCGGCCGACGGCTCGGCATGGCGCAGCAGCCGTTGCGCGAGGAACCGGGCCAGCACGGGCGGCGTGTAATGCCTGCCGTGCCGTTTGCGGTCCCGCGCGGCGGGAGCTTCGGACGCCATATCGGGATTCTGCCTGCTGCGACCGCGCCCGTTGCCGCAACGCGGGCAACACTTTTGCGCGACCGCGCGCGTCGCGCTCGACTCGCCCCGTTCCGGCGACGGCGGATCCGCCCGGCTTTCGCGCCACGGCATTCGATGCTAGCGTTCGGTCTCGAAATAAGACTGCCAAAGGAGGCGGGGGAATGACCGTGACGACCGACGACTTCACGACGCTGGCCCGAGTGCTCGACGACCGATGGACCTGCAGGCAATTCCGCTCCCAGCCCGTCGAGCGCGACACCATCCGCGCCCTGTTGCGGCTGGCCCAGCGGACGCCGTCATGGTGCAACACCCAGCCTTGGCAGGTCGTGGTGACGGAGGGCTCCGGAACCGATCGCTTCCGGAAGGAACTGCTCGAACACATCGCGACGGCGACACCGGCGCCCGATTTCGAGTTCCCCGCCCAGTACACCGGCGTCTATCGGGACCGCAGGCGCGAGTGCGGAAAGCAGCTGTACGACAGCGTCGGCATCGCCAAAGGCGATCACGAGAAGACCATGCGGCAGGCCGTCCGGAATTTCGAACTCTTCGACGCCCCGCATGTGGCGATCGTGACCACCGAAGCCGATCTAGGCGTCTACGGGGCGGTGGACTGCGGCCTGTACATCGGCAGTTTTCTGTTGGGCGCGCAGAGCCTCGGGCTCGGCGCGGCGCCGCAGGCGGCACTGGCCTCCTACTCCCCCTTCCTCCGCGAGTACTTCGGCATCCCGGAGCAGCGCAAGGTCGTCGCCGGAATCTCGTTCGGATATCCGGACCTCGATCATCCGGTCAACGGCTTTCGCACCACCAGGGCCGACGCCGACGAAGTCACCACCTGGTTCGCCGACTGACCCCGAGGGCGCGCCCGCCGCTAGCGCGCGCTGCCCGCGGTCGCCTCGGCGCCGGTGACGCCCAGCAAGCCGGGGCCCGGCACCGGGGTGACATCGCGCGCGGTGAGTTCGCTTCCGCACGAATCGCATTCGAGCCGGACGTGCGCCTCGCCCGTGCAATCGTGATGGTTGTACCGCACCGGGGGGCCTTCGGGGGCCATATAGGTGTCGCCCCAATCGCGGATGGCCAGCAGAATCGGGTAGATGTCGTGGCCTTTGGGGGTGAGGCGGTACTCCTCGTGCGCGCCGACGGCGGCCTTCTGCTTGACGAGGATGCCGTGCTCGATCAGCCGGTCCAGACGATCCTGCAATCTGCTGCGCGAGATACCGAGTGCGCTCTGGAACGCGTTGAACCGACGGATGCCGGAGAAGCACGACTTGAGAATCAGCAACGTCCAGCGGTCACCGAAGATCACGAGCGGGCGCGTGATCGAGCACGGCACATCGGCCAGTTCTTCGTAGCGCACCTCCCGATGCTACCGACCATCGAGCCGCTCCCGCCCCGTGAGACCTCACGATTTCGCCGCTCGGACTGCGTGCGACACCCCAAAACCATCGAGTCCACACCGCCGCCGGGATACGAAGTCGCCGAACGCGAAGCCGGCCCCGCAAACCGACACGGTCGCCGCAATCTCCCGATTCGAGAGCGTTGCGACGACCGCGTGAACCCAAGGTGTGCCGGGCCCGCTTCAGCGCGTAGTTCAGAGCGGAATGTTCTTGTGGTGGCTGGCGCGGGCCGGGGCCGCCGCCAGCGCGGCGGCGATGATGCTGCGGGTCTTCGCCGGGTCGATGACCTGGTCGACGACGCCGATGGCCATGGCGCGCTCCACACCGCCCGCGATGCGCTCGTGCTCGGCGGTGAGCCGCTCGTGCAGCGCTTCGCGCTCCTCCTCCGGCGCGGCCGCGAGAGCCTTCTTGTGCAGGATGCCGACCGCGGCCTTGGCGCCCATGACGGCCACCTCCGAACCCGGCCACGCGTAGACCGCCGTCGCGCCGAGCGAGCGGGCGTTCATCGCGATGTAGGCGCCGCCGTAGATCTTCCTGGTGACCAGCGTGACCCGCGGAACGCGCGCCTCGGCGAACGCGTGCAGCAGCTTCGCGCCGCGCCGCACGACGCCTTCCCACTCCTGGCCGACGCCGGGCAGGTACCCCGGAACGTCGGTGATCACGATCAGCGGAATACCGAACGCGTCGCACAGCCGCACGAAGCGCGCCGCCTTCTCCGCGCTCTCGGAGTTCAGGCAGCCGCCCAGCCGAATGGGGTTGTTCGCCAGCACGCCGACGGTGCGGCCGCCGAGGCGACCGAGACCGGTGACGATGCTGCGGGCGTACCCGCCCTGCAATTCCTCGAACGACGACTCGCCGTCGACGTTGTCGAGCAGCTCGTTGATGATCGGCTTGACGTCGTAGGCGCGCTTGGCCGACTCCGGCAGCATGGCCTTCAGGTCCACGTCGCCGTGCTCGGCCGCGACCAGATCGAATTCGCCCTGCTCGGCGAACATCGACACCAGCCTGCGCGCGCGGTGCAGCGCGTCGGACTCGTCGTCGGCCACGATGTGGGTGACGCCGGACTTCTTACCGTGCGTCTCCGGCCCGCCGAGAGTGGCCATGTCGACCTGCTCGCCGGTCACGCTGCGCACCACGTCCGGGCCGGTCACGAAGACGCGGCCCTCCGGAGCCATGATCACGATGTCGGTCAGCGCCGGGCCGTAGGCGGCGCCGCCCGCCGCGAAGCCGAGCACCACGGAGATCTGCGGGACCAGGCCGGACGCGCGGACCATGGCCTCGAAGACCTGGCCGACCGCGTGCAGCGCCTCGACACCCTCGGCAAGGCGAGCGCCACCGGAGTGCCACAGGCCGACCACGGGGACACCGGAGTCGATGGCGGTGTCGATCGCGTCGACGATGTGCTTGCAGCCCTCCACGCCCATCGCGCCGCCCATGACGGTGGCGTCGGAGCAGTAGGCGACGGTGCGGACGCCGTCCACCTCGCCGATGGCGGCGAGCACGCCGGACTTGTCACGCGGGTGGAGCGGAAGAATGGTGCCCGGATCGAAGAAGCGCTGGAGCCGGCCGAGCGGATCGCGCGGGTCGGTCGCCGTCTCCTGGTGCAACGCGGGAGCGATGATTGTCATCGCGTTGTCTCCTCATTTCAAAGAGCGTGCCGCTGCCGCGGCTGCGTATGTCGAAACACGGCGGGGCCGAGCCAATCGAGATGGCCGGCCCCGCCGGAATCGTTGTGCAGTCGATCGCGCGGCTATGCCCGACCGAAGGCGAGCGCCACGTTGTGCCCACCGAATCCGAAGGAGTTGTTGATCGCGTACTCGATCTCCTGGCGGCGGGCTTCGCCCTTCACCACGTCGAGATCGATCTCCGGATCCTGGTTCTCCAGGTTGAGCGTCGGCGGAACGATGCCGTCGCGGATGGACAGCACGGTCAGCACGGACTCCAGGGCGCCGACGGCGCCGATCGAGTGGCCGAGCGCCGACTTGGGCGCGTACACCGAGGCGTGCGTGCCGACGGCCTTGTTGATCGCGTTCGCCTCGGCGGTGTCGCCGATCGGCGTCGCGGTCGCGTGCGCGTTGATGTGCGTGATGTCCTTCTTGGTCAGACCCGCGGACTGCATCGCCCTGGTCATCGCCCGCGCGGCGCCGTCACCCGTCGGATCGGGGGCGACGAGGTGGAAGCCGTCGGAGGTGATGCCCGCGCCGAGCAGACGCGCGTGGATGGTCGCGCCGCGAGCCTTCGCGTGCTCCTCGGTCTCGATGACCATCAGCGCGCCCGCCTCGCCGAAGACGAAACCGTCGCGATCCTTGTCGAACGGACGCGAGGCGCCCTTCGGGTCGTCGTTGCGGGTGCTCATGGCGCGCATCATGGTGAACGCCGCGATCGGCACCGCGTCGATGAAGCCCTCGACGCCACCGGTGACGACGATGTCCGCGTCACCCATGACGATCATCCGCCAGGCGTTGGCGATGGCCTCGGAGCCGGACGAGCATGCCGAGACCGGAGTGACCACTCCTGCCCTGGCCTTCAATTCGAGGCCGACAACGGCCGAAGGGCCGTTCGGCATGACCATCTGCACAGCCAACGGCGAGATCTTGCGGTAGCCGCCGTTCTTCAGCTTGTCCACGGAATCGATGAGGGCGTCGCCGCCTCCCAATCCGGTGCCGATGGCCACACCCAGCCGCTCCGGGTCGACTTCCGGGCTGCCCGCGTTGCGCCAGACCTCGCGACCGAGCACGGTCGCGAGCTGCTCGACGTAGGCCATGCGCCGACATTCGACACGAGACAGCAGGGTGTCGGGCCGGACCTTCAGGTGACCGCCGATGCGGACCGGAAGATCGTATTCCTCGACGAAGGAATCCTCGAGAACGTCGATGCCGCTCTCGCCGTTGAGGAGTCCCTTCCACGTCGCATCGACGTCACCCGCGATCGACGTGGTCGCCGCAAGGCTGGTTACGACGACGTGGGGGAAGTTCCCGTTCAAGGTGGAAGGAGTGGTCACAGTTTCGGCCCTACTCGGCGTTGTCGAACTTGGCCTTGAGCTCGGCCGCCGCCTCAGCGTTCTCGGCCTCGAGCTTCTGGATGTAGTTGACGGCGTCGCCGACCGTCTTCAGGCTGGCCAGATCCTCGTCGGGGATCTTCACGCCGTACTTGTCCTCGGTCTGAACCGCGATCTCGACCATGGACAGCGAGTCGATGTCCAGGTCATCGACGAAGGACTTCTCGATCGTCACCTCGGAGGGCTCGATGCCGGTCACCTCTTCGATGATCTTGCCGAGTTCCTCGACGATTTGTTCCTGGGTCAGAGCGGCCACTTCGTGGCTCCCTTCTTGATACTTTGTAGGGCTCTACTGGTTTTTTTCGGATCGAGCGCGGTAATAGTTACCGCCTCTCGGTCACGACCTCGCATCGTGCGATGCATGGTCGCGCAGGAAAGCTAGCCGGAGACGGTCAGCTCAGCCAACGCGGGGAGGTCTTGCGGGGTCTTCAGGGCCAGCGTGGGCGTGCCCTTCAGTTCCCTTTTGGCGATGCCGACGAGGGTGCCCGCCGGCGGAAGCTCCGCCACCGCCGCGACGCCGGCCCGCCGGACGGTCTCGGTGCACAGATCCCAGCGAACAGGCCGGGTGACCTGCGCGGCGAGCTTGTCGATCGCGTCCTGTCCGGACGCGACCGGCTTGCCGTCGAAGTTCGAGAGCAAGGTCCTTGTCGGCTCGTTCGGCGTGATCTTCGTTATGGCTTCGGTCACAGCATCCTGCGCCGGAGCCATGAACGCCGTGTGGAACGCGCCAGCGACGGGCAGCGCCCGAACCCTGGCCTTCTCCGGAGGGTTCGCGGCGAGCTCGGCCAGAGCGTCCAACCGGCCCGCCGCCACGATCTGACCCACCGCGTTGCGGTTGGCCGGAACGAGGTCGAGTTCGGTGAGCCGTTCGAGCACGGCGGCCTCGTCGCCGCCGAGCACCGCGGACATACCGGTCGGCTCCAGTGCGCACGCCTTGGCCATCTCCGCTCCGCGGATCGCGGCCAGCCGGACCGCGTCGTCGGCGGAGATGACTCCGGCGACCGCGGCGGCGGCGAGTTCACCGACCGAGTGCCCGGCAACGATGGTAGCGGCGGGAAGCTCCTCGGGCGAGATCTCCGCGAACGCCAGCAGCGCGGCGGCGACCACCAACGGCTGGGTCACGGCGGTGTCGGTGATCTCCTCGGCCGTCGCGGTGGTGCCGAGACGGACCAGGTCCAGGCCCGAAGCCTTGGACCACAGCGTGAGGCGCTCGTTCGCGCCGGGAAGGTCGAGCCAAGGCGCGAGCATGCCGGGTGTCTGAGAGCCCTGTCCAGGGGCGAACAACGCGATCACGCCTCTAAGAAAACACTGTGAGGCGGGCCGCACGAGATGTCGACGCGGATGAAGGTTCGGAAGCGCTTTTGTGGGGGTTCCACAAAAGACCACGTGGGCTGTCCGAATCGACCGATTCCCTCGGCGCGTTACAAGCCGTCGGGACCCAACGCGATCGAAGTGACCTCTGGGGCAGGAGATGACGATTCGTTACGGGTTCGTGTCAAACGACCCACTGTTGCGGCGATCCTGAGCACATAAGCGTCTCGTGGGTTCATCGGATCACGGCCGGTGATCTCGGCGATTCGCTTGAGGCGGTACCGCACCGTATTTGGATGGACGTACAGCTGACGCGCACACGTCTCGACCGCACCACCGCAATCCAGATAGGCATCGAGGGTGTCCGCCAGCGACGACCCCGCCGCGGCCAACGGTAGGACAAGGTACTCGTTCAGCGCGTCGATCGCAGCTCGATCACCCAACAAAGCGCGTTCCGGCAGCAATTCCGCCGCATGCACCGGTCGCGGCGCCCCGCGCCAGCCCACCACGGCCTCCATCCCGGCCAGCGCTTCCACCGCGCTGGCGTGGGCCGCGCCCAGCGTGCGGGTGGTCGGCCCGATCACCACCGGGCCGTCGGAGAACACCTCGGCGAGCAGGTCGGCCAGGAACGGGGAGATATGCGCGGTCTCGCCCAGATGCCCGGAGACCACCATCACCAGCCTAGTGCCCTGCACCACCGCGAGCGCGGCCCGCCCGTGCCGCGCCGCGATGGAATGCACCGCCCCCACCGACGAGACGCCCTGCTCGCCGGGCGGCGTGCCCACCAGCACCGTCGCCGGTGCGGTGGCGTCCCAGTTCAGCGTGGCGGCCCGGGAGAGCATGTCCGGGCCGGTGTCGCCGCGCACCACGGCGTCGACGACGAGCGCCTCCAACCGGGTGTCCCACGCGCCGCGCGACTCGGCGGCGCTGGCGTACACCGAGGCGGCGGCGAAGCCGAGCTCACGCCCGTACCGCAGCACCGCCTCGGTCAGCGCGACCAGCTGCCGGTCGTTGCGCGCCAGCGCGGGCAGCCACTGCTCGAAGAACTCCATGGCGACGCGGACCATGTCCACGGTCTGGCGCAGCGTCAGCCGCCGCGCCAGATCCTGCGGGATCACCTGGAAGGCGTCCAGGCTGAACCGGATGTCGCTGTCGGGGTCCTGGAGCCATTCCAGGAAGTTCACCACCGCGGTCTGCACCAGCATCTGCACGCCGGCGCGCTGCGCGGCGTCCAGATCGGCGAAGAACGGCAACCGATCCTGCATCGACCCCACCGCCTCGGTGGAGAGGCGGCCGGAGAACTGCTTCACGCGTTTGAGCAGCGTGTCCGGAAGAGGGTCGCGGGTCTGCCGGTTCGGGGAGAGCGCGCCCGTCGGCAGATACACCTCGTGCTCGGAAGAGCCCTCGGAGATCCGTCGCGGCCGCGGCGGTTTACGGTCCACCATCCAATATTCCGCTATGCGAGGTCTTCGTCCGAACTCACCGCCGCCTTCGGCGCGGCGTCCACGTCGGCGATGCCGTACTTCGCCGCCGCCTCCGCGGCCTTCGCCGGGTCGAGCTTGCCGGTGCGGCCGAGCCCGGCCAGCGCGGCCACCACGATGGACTGCGCGTCGACGTTGAACACCCGCCGCGCGGCCGGGCGGGTGTCGGAGAAGCCGAAACCGTCCGTGCCGAGCGTGGTGAAGTCACCGGGCACCCACTTGCGGACCTGGTCGGGCACCGCCCGCATCCAGTCGGTCGCGGCCACGTACGGACCTTCGACCCGCGACAGGGCCTCGGTGACGTACGGAACCCCCGGCTCGGCGCCCGGGTCGCGCAGCGCGGCGATCTCCTTGTCCAGCGCCTCCTTGCGGAGCTCGCCCCACGAGGTCACCGACCACACGTCCGCCTGCACGCCCCACTCCTGCGCGAGCAGCGCCTGCGCGCGCAGGCCGTCCGGCACGGTGACGCCGGAGACCAGGATCTGGGCGCGCACGTCGCCCTCGCCTCCGCGCTGGTACAGGTAGATGCCCTTGAGCAGACCGGCGACGTCGAGGTCTTCCGGCTCGGCGGGCTGCGGGTAGGGCTCGTTGTAGAGGGTGATGTAGTAGAAGATGTCCTCGCCGCCGAACTCGCCGGGATCGCCGTGCGGGTGGGTGCCCGGCAGCGGTGCCGAGCCCTGCGGCGGGGTGCCGCCGCCGTACATGCGGCGCAGGCCGTCGCGCACGATGTGGGCGATCTCGAACGCGAACGCCGGGTCGTAGGTCACCACGGCCGGGTTGGTCGAGGCCAGCAGCAGCGAGTGCCCGTCGTTGTGCTGCAGGCCCTCACCGGTCAGCGTGGTGCGTCCTGCGGTCGCGCCGAGCACGAAGCCGCGGGCGAGCTGATCGGCGGCCGCCCACAGTCCGTCGCCGGTGCGCTGGAAGCCGAACATCGAGTAGAAGATGTACAGCGGGATCATCGGCTCGCCGTGCGTGGCGTAGGAGGTGCCCGCCGCGGTGAACGACGCCGTCGACCCGGCCTCGTTGATGCCCTCGTGCAGGATCTGCCCGACGGCGCTCTCTTTGTAGGCAAGCATCAATTCCGCGTCGACGGAGGTGTACAACTGCCCATTGCGGTTGTAGATCTTCAACGAAGGGAACCACGAGTCCATACCGAAGGTGCGGGCCTCGTCGGGGATGATCGGGACGATCCGCTTGCCGATCTCCTTGTCTCGCAGCAGCTCCTTCATCAGCCGCACCAGCGCCATCGTGGTGGCGACGTTCTGCTTGCCCGACCCCTTGCGCACCGAGCGGTAGGCCTCGTCGCCGGGCAGCTTCAGCGGCTTGGCCGCGGCGCGCCGCTCGGGCAGGAACCCGCCGAGCGCCTTGCGCCGGTCGAGCATGTACTGGATCTCGCGGGCCTCCATACCGGGGTGGTAGTACGGCGGCAGGTAGGGATCCTTCTCCAGCTCGGCGTCGCTGATCGGGATGCGCTGCAGGTCGCGGAAGTCCTTGAGGTCCTGCAGGGTCAGCTTCTTCATCTGGTGCGTGGCGTTGCGGCCCTCGAAGTGCTTGCCCAGGGTGTAGCCCTTGATGGTCTTGGCCAGGATCACCGTCGGCTGGCCCTTGTGCGCCATCGCGGCCGCGTAGGCGGCGTACACCTTGCGGTAGTCGTGGCCGCCGCGCTTGAGGTTCCAGATCTCCTGGTCGGACAGATCCTGCACCAGCGCCTTGGTGCGCGGGTCGCGGCCGAAGAAGTGGTCGCGGACGTACGCGCCGTCGTTGGCCTTGTAGGTCTGGTAGTCACCGTCGGGGGTGCTGTTCATCAGGTTCACCAGCGCGCCGTCGCGGTCGGCGCCCAGCAGCGCGTCCCACTCCCGGCCCCAGATCACCTTGATGACGTTCCAGCCCGCGCCGCGGAAGAACGACTCCAGCTCCTGGATGATCTTGCCGTTGCCGCGTACAGGGCCGTCCAGGCGCTGCAGGTTGCAGTTCACCACGAAGGTCAGGTTGTCCAGACCCTCCATGGCCGCGACGTGCGCGAGACCGCGCGACTCCGGCTCGTCCATCTCGCCGTCGCCGAGGAACGCCCAGACGTGCTGATCGGAGGTGTCCTTGATGCCGCGATCGTGCAGGTAGTGATTGAACCGCGCCTGGTAGATGGCGTTCATCGGGCCGAGACCCATGGACACCGTGGGGAACTCCCAGAAGTTGTTCAGCAACCGCGGATGCGGGTAGGACGGCAGGCCGTGGCCGGGGCCGCCGTTGCTGTACTCCTGGCGGAAACCGTCGAGCTGATCGGTCGACAGCCTGCCCTCCAGGAACGCGCGGGCGTAGATGCCCGGCGAGGCGTGGCCCTGGATGAAGATCGAGTCGCCGCCGCCGGGGTGGTCCTTGCCGCGGAAGAAGTGGTTGAAGCCGACCTCGTAGAGCGCCGCCGAGGACGCGTAGGTCGAGATGTGGCCGCCGACGCCGATGCCGGGGCGCTGGGCGCGATGCACCATGATCGCGGCGTTCCAGCGGATCCAGGCGCGGAAGCGGCGCTCCACCTCCTCGTCGCCGGGGAACCACGGCTCGTTCTCGGTGGGAATGGTGTTGACGTAGTCGGTGGAGGTCAGCGACGGGATGGCGACCCGACGTTCACCGGCCCGCTCCAGAAGACGGAGCATGAGGTAACGCGCACGGCCGGGGCCCTCCCGGTCGAGCATCTCGTCGAACGACTCTAGCCATTCGCTGGTTTCCTCCGGGTCGATGTCCGGTAGGTAGGACGCCACCCCTTCGCGGATCACCCGCACCCGTCCGGCCGGCTGCGGCGCGTGCGACCCATTCGGATCACGGCTCGCTGCGGGCGCGGGAGCGGAGCTGGTACCGGCGGATTTCGCCGGTGCGGAAGAGTGGATCAGGTCGGTCAAATCTGCTCCTCGTACAGGGGTGGACATGCTGATGGCGTCGGTATCCCCGGGCGGGTTCGCTGGTTGGCGGACCGCCCGTAAACGAAAGGTTCGGGCGCACCATCCATCCTTGCCGATGGCGCGTCCCAAATCATCATGTCAGCCGGAAATCCAGTACCGTTCGACAGGCAAGGTGAGCATGTCGAGCGTGGCAGCCCTGAGGAGCGGGAGGACGATGAAGCTGCTGAACCCACGCGGGTTCGGAATGGTGTGCGCCACCGGCGCGGTCGCCGTCGGAGTGGTCGTCGCGGGGTGCGCCAACCGGGTGGAAGGCGTGGCGGGTCCGAACACGAGCGATCTGGCGGCATACAAGACCGAGGCGGCGTCATCGTCGGCGGCGGCGACCTCTTCCCGGCGCGCGGCGGCCCAGGCCAAGGCCATCTCCGACAATTGCGGCCAGTTCCCCACCATCACCGGCGCCGGCGTCGGCAGATACAACGAGTTCGTCGACGCGCACGATTCGAACGCGCCGGACTACGTCGCCAAACGCGACTCGGCGGTGCAGACCCTCGAGGACGCCGCCAACAAGGTGGAAAGCGGCGTGAGTTCCGCGAAGGACGCGCTACCCCCGGATCTGGCGGCCCTGTTCACCGAATATGTCAACGCCGCCCGCGCGCTGGCCGCCGAGACCCGCAAGATGACCTACACCGCCCCGGTCGCGGCGCTCAACGACGCCAGCAAGCGGGTCAACGACGCGCGCAACGCCGTGCGCGACTCGTGCCCGAAGCGCTGAGAAGGCCCTTGACACACCATCGCAACGCGACATTCGGTACCTATTTCGCCCGATCGGCTTGCGCTGAAGCCCATAACCATGTTCGCTTGCAACTATCTACTGTCGGGAGTTGAGGAGGACACCACCGTGGTCGCCGCGGCGGACGCGCAGAACTACGCTCAGAAGCTTGGCATTTCACACGGCTTGGTTGTCCAGGAATTGGGCTGGGACGAGGACGTCGACGACGATCTGAGGGCCGATGTCGAGGACGCGATCGGCGGTGAACTCGTCGACGAGGACTCCGACGAGGTGATCGATGTCGTGCTGCTGTGGTGGCGCGACGGGGACGGGGATCTGGTCGACGCTCTGATGGACGCCATCGCCCCGCTCGCCGACGACGGTTTCGTCTGGGTGCTCACGCCCAAGACCGGGCAACCCGGCCATGTCGAGCCGAGTGAAATCGCCGAATCCGCACCGACCGCCGGTCTCACGCAGACCTCGGCGATCAGCCTCGGCTCGTGGACCGGCAGCCGACTCGTGCAGCCCAAGGCACCCTCGAAGCAGCGCTGAGCCACCGCGCTATGGTTTCCACCAGGGCGGCGCCGCACGCCCGCCCGGTGGAGACCCGACACGATGGAGGATTCGCTATGCCGCTCGAGGTTGGCACTGTCGCGCCGGATTTCACGCTGAAGGACCAGAACAACCAGGAAGTCAGCCTGTCGGACTACCGGGGGAAGAAGAACGTCCTGATCGTGTTCTACCCGCTCGCCTTCACCGGCATCTGCCAGGGCGAGCTGTGCAAGGTGCGCGACGAACTGCCCAAGTTCCAGAACGACAACGCGGAGATCCTCGCGATCTCGGTTGGCCCGCCGCCCACCCACAAGATCTGGGCCGCCGAACAGGGCTACACCTTCCCGCTGCTGTCGGACTTCTGGCCGCACGGGGCGGTCGCCCAGGCCTACGGCGTCTTCAACGAGAAATCGGGCTACCCCAACCGCGGCACCTTCGTCGTCGACCGCGAGGGCTACATCCGCTTCGCCGAGATGAACGGCCCCGGCGAACCCCGTGACCAGGCAGCTTGGGAGAAAGCGCTCGCCGCGCTAGATTCATAAGCCGCCGGTAACGGCACGGGCGTATAGCTCAGCGGTAGAGCTCTGGTTTTACACACCAGCGGTCGGGGGTTCGATCCCCTCTGCGCCCACCACAGGAAAGGCTCGTCTTTCGCCCTGGTCCTGGGCGGCCGGATCGGTATCGTCGCGATATGCCCGCGTTGATCGCTCCGACGACACGTCTGCATGCGGCCTGGCTCGAGGCGCATCGGGAGTGGGGTCCCGGTCCGCATGAGGATGGTTTCGGGTTGCGGCCGTACGACGAGGTGCGTTCGCCCGCCGGTTTCGCGGCCTGGGTGGACCGGTTGGCCGGCGAATCGAGTGAGGCATGGGCCGGGACCGGCCGGGTGCGGTGCACCTATCGGTGGATCATCGAGGGCGAGCGGGTGGTCGGCGGGATCGCGCTGCGGCACGGGTTCGACGACTTCGTGCGGTGGGCCGGTCATATCGGCTACGGCATCCGGCCCTCCGCGCGCAGGCGCGGACTGGCCTGTTGGGCGCTCGGCCGGATGCTCGACGAGGCCGGGAAGCTGGGCATGGACCGGGTGCTGATCGTCTGCGCGGCCGACAACGTCGCCTCGGCGAAGACCATCGAACGCCAGGGCGGCGTGCTCGAGCGGATCGTGGACACCCAGCTCGGTCCGGCACGGCGGTATTGGGTCGACACCGTCGTCCATGTCCGACGGTCGCCCCGCTGCGCCGAACAGGCGACTGCGCGACCATGAAGCACACGGACCCCACACTTCGCATCGCGGAACTTGCCTTACTCGCGTGTTACTGCGCCCACTACCGGCCGCGTATCGAGTCGCACCGGCCCCTCTATGCGGCGGACGTAAAATGCTCGGTACGGAAACCACTCCTCCAGGAGGTCGGTGATGACCGACAGTCCACGATCAATTGCCGCCATCGACAAAACACTCCCGCCGGGTGCGGAGGATGAGCGATTTTCCGGCTACGGAGTGATGGGAATGCCTTTCGTCAGCGGTCACTACTTGGCCCTGCGGCATTTTCCCGCCAGTTCGGTCGGCGCGGGATACGACGCGGTGTGGCATCGAGATCCCGAGGAAAAATGGGTGATCTACAGCAGTGTTTCCCCGGCGACCAGCTGCGCCCGCTACTTCGGGTCAGCACTCGAGGACGCGCGAGTAGAGGACATCTCGGTGGATTGGACGGGGCCCGCCGCGTTCACCGTGCGGGTGGGCGACCGGATCGAGTGGGATCTGGAGCTGGGACGGTCGGTGGCTACCGCCGCGATGACCGGCCTCGGTCGCATGATGCCCGCCGCTTTATGGCGGCGTCCCGCCGTCTTGGCGCTCATGTCGCGGGTGGCGGGTCCGGCGCTCGGTCTCGGGCGGGTGCGTCTCAGCGGCACTTCCCCGAATGGTCAATGGTTCCTGGCCAATCCCCGAATGCTGTGGACCGTGGAGGACAGCACGGCCCGGATCGACGGAACAGATATCGGCCCGCCGGGACCTCTGGCCGAGCAGGCCAGATTGGGCGACTTCTGGCTACCGCAACGCGGAATGTTCGCCGTGGGCGAGTCGTATTTCGAGCAGTATGATCCCGCACGCCATCGCCCTGCCCGCCCGGTTTCCTGAATCGCCGCGCTCGACGCTCTCACCGGGCTTTGCCGGAACGTCGTCATCGTATGCAGGGTCATGGCCTCCCCTCGCAGTGCCCGAGCGCTGGAGTCGAAAGATTCCGGCCCGAGGGTTGATATCCTCTCGAGCCTCCCCCGAGCAAAGTAGGTGGTGTCCACGTGCGGGGAAACCCTGAGGACGAGATACCCATTCAGCTCGCGGTATCCAAGGGAGGATGAAATGAAGTACGTGGTTTCGTGGACTTACCGATGGACCGGCTCCGCACCGGAGAACGAGGCGAGTATCCGGCGCGCCTTGGATGTGTTCGCGAATTGGAAACCGCTCACCACCACGACCTACCACCAGCTCGTCGGCAGACTCGACGGCAGCGGTGGGTTCGCGGTGGTGGAGACCGACAATGCGGCGGACTTGGCGGACGCTCCCAATAAGTTCGCCTTTTTCGCGGACTACCAGATCTACCCCGTCGTCGATATTGCCGAAGCCGCGCAGGGAGTCCAGGAAGGCGCGGAGTTCAGGGCGTCGATCGCCTGAATTCGATCGGACTCATACTGACGTCGTGCACGCCGACGAAGTGCGGTCGGCGCTGCTCAATCCGAGCGACGTCCGGTGATAAGGAGGTATTCCCACTCCATCCGCCCGCTGCCCGCGTCGTGCCGGGCGGCGAGATCGACGAGTGCCCGATCCAGTTGCGCGACGCGGTCGGGCTCCGCACCGATGGCCTTGTACACCGCGACCGTCGGGCCGTAGTAGGACTTGAAGAAATCACGGAACTCGGCCGCGTCGGCGAAGCGGTCGATGACGGCCTTTTCACGTCGCAGCTCCAGTCCGGCGACACGATCGCCCAACAGCGACCGCACGTGCGCCTCGTCGCCCCACAGCGGCGGTGGCTGTGCGCCGGGCGGGGGCGGCGGAGCGAACGGCTTCATGGTGGCGAACATCTGCCCGATGAATCCGTCGGGCGTCCAGTTGATCAACCCGATGGTGCCGCCGGGCTTGGTCACGCGCACCAGTTCGTCCGCCGCCGCCTGATGGAACGGCGCGAACATGATGCCGACGCACGAGACCACGGCGTCGAACTCCGCATCGGCGTAAGGCAACGCCTCGGCGTCGGCCTCCTGCCACCGCAGCTCGACTCCCCGCGCGGCGGCGATACGCCGCCCGGCCTCGAACAGCTCCGGCGTGAGGTCGCTGGCCACGACGTCCGCACCGGCCTCGGCCGCGGGGATGGCGGCATTCCCGGATCCGGCCGCGATGTCCAGCACCCGCTGCCCCGGACCGATCCCGCAGACCTCGACCAGACGCCGGCCCAGTCCGGGGATGACTTCGGTGGCGATGGACGAATAGTCGCCCAGCGCCCACATCGCGCGATGCCGCCGCTTCAGGTCCGCTGATCCAGGCTCGGTCATCTGACGCTCCCTTGGTGGTCGGGTCGGTGGATGCCGCCGAAAGCCATCGAATTCGTTCCGGCCTGCCCCGTCCGCGCCGAGAGCCGTCCCTCCGCCTCGCGGCTGCGCGCAAGCCGGCCGCCCAGATGTCTACCCGGCAAAGCTCGCGGCAAACGGTACCCGGGCGCGCTGCCCCGGAGTTCTCACCAGCTTCGCGAGTGGCACACCATCGTGGGGGCTTCTCGCGTTTCGCCGCAGCCATGTGCCACTCGCGCGGATGCGGGGCGGGAGCCGGGGCGGGGTGCTGTCGTCAGTGGTGGCGCGGGGTTAGTGTCGTGATATGCCGAGCGAGTCCGCGCCGCCCCTCCCGTCTTTTCACGAAAGCGCGATTCCGGATACATCACAGGCTGATGCCGACGACCCGATGGCCGTGCTGGTCGGCATCCTCGATCTCCAAGCGGCGCTGCCGGGTATCCGGAGAATGCGGGCATGGGGGCACGAAGTGCTGGACGTCCAGCCGGGCGAACGCGCACTGGATATCGGGGCCGGGACGGGCACCGAGGTGATCGAATTGGCGGGCCGGGTCGGGCCCGGCGGGGAGGCGGTCGGGGTCGACCCGAACCCCGCGATGCTCGCCATCGCCCGTGGGCGCGCCGAGACGGCGGACTCCCCCGCCCGTTTCGTCGAGGGCACCGCGTATCACCTGCCGTTCCCGGACGGCTACTTCGACGCGGTGCGCTGTGAACGGGTCTACCAGCACCTCGACGACCCGGCGGCCGCCACCGCCGAGATCACCCGCGTGCTGCGACCGGGCGGTCGCGTACTGCTCATCGACACCGACTGGCACACCGTGATCGCCCATCCCGGCGACCCCGAGGTGGTCACCCGTCTGACGAAGGCGATGCTCGAGACCACCCCCAACCCCGCGTCGGGCCGCCACCTTCGCGGCCTGCTCACCGCCGCCGGTTTCACCATCGACGACATGGGATCGGAGGCGGTGATCTGGAACCCGGAAACCGCCCGTCCCTTGTTCACTCAGATGATCGCGTCCGCGAGCACCAGCGGCGCGATCACCGAGCAGGAAGGACGAGACCTGCTGGCCACCATGGAGGCAGGCATCGCCGAAGGCGACTACCACCTGTCGGTCACCATGTTCGCCGTGCTCGGTCACCGAGCCCGTTGACGCGACTGCCGCGAAACGACGACGCGACAAAGCGGGACGAGTCCGCTCACGACGATCGCCGGAGCGGCGCCAACGGTCATCGTCGCGTTACGCCTAGCCGTGTCGGCGCCGAGCACGACCACAACTACATCGGTGTCGAGGACCAGCTGTCCGCATTGCTCGGTGCGCCGATGTCCCCCCTCCGAACGCGCTTGACCCGAAACCGATGCAGCGACAACGAGCTACCGGACCCGGCCGAATGGATGATCCCCGGCGCTGTCGGTTCGCACGGCTCGCAACTTCAGCCCCTCAGAACAGATGGCACTGGTCGGCGGGGAGGACGCGCGCCACGCACAGGCCGACTATGCCGAAGAACAACACGCTCGCGATCGCGCCTCGAACCGCGTCGACGATGCCTGGGGGAATCTCCACTGCTGCCGCTACCGGTTCGGCGCTGATCTCGGCGGTGGCCGTCGCTGGGACGGCTGTCGCGGCCGTCAGGGCAATCGTCGCTGCGGCGATGATCCGCATACCGGCATGTTTCATGGTCGACTCCTCGCTCTCGGCCCCGACCGCGTGACCACCCTACGTCCGTCGTCGGATCCCGGGCAGCCGCCAATTCCGGTGGCTCCCGGAGCCGCGAGCCCTACCCCACGTCCCGGCGCAGCCAGGTGACCTCCGCGCCGGATTCCGTTCCGTACCGGTAGATTTCGAGGTCCTCGTCCCAGGCCGTGCCGAGGGCGCGGTCGATTTCGGCGGCCAGGTCGTAGGCGGAGTACTTGCCGAGTTCGCGGGTGGCCTGGAGCATCGCGCGCAGGCGCATCTCGCCGATCATGACGTCGCCGTTGGCGCTCGTGGAGCCGTGCCACAGACCGAGGCCGGGGACGAAGCTGTAGCGCTCGCCGTCCACGCCGTCGCTGGGGTCCTCGGTGACCTCGAAGCGCAGAACCGGCCAGGAGCGCAAAGATTGGGCGATCTTCGACGCGGTGCCGACGGGGCCGATCCACTCACTGGTGGCGCGCAGTTGGCCGTCGGCCGGTTGGGCGGTCCAGCGCAGTTTCGCGGGGGCGCCGAGGGCCGAGGTGAGCGCCCACTCGACATGCGGGCACAGCGCGGCAGGCGACGAGTGGATGTAGACCACACCCGCCGTCGCGTCCGCGAACTGACTCGATGCGCGCACCACCAACACCTCCAGCTTCGACGAGGAACGTCTTCCCCAACGATTCGTCGAACTGGCGTTGCCTGAGTGTACTGGAGTGCCCGAAGTTACACGTGTTACTTCGTGACCGTGTTGCGCGTGGCGGTCGCCTCCGCGATGACGGCATCGCTCAGCGGTGGCCAGGCCGCGCGCGCCCAGTCGCCGAAATTCTCGTCGCTCAACGCGAGACACGCCAACCCCGTGCTCGGGTCAACCCATAAAAATGTCCCGGATTGGCCGAAATGTCCATAGGTTTGTGGCGAATTCGTGCCACCGGTCCAGTGCGGCGTCTTGCCGTCGCGGATCTCGAAGCCCAGTCCCCAGTCGTTCGGGCGCTGCGAACCGTAACCGGGCAGCACGCCGTTCATGCCGGGGAACTGCACCGAGGTGGCCTCGGCGTGCGTCTGCGCCGAGATCAGCTGGGGACGGAGCAATTCGGCGGCGAAACGGGCCAGATCCGCCGCGGAAGACCGCGCGGCGTGCCCGGCCGGACCGGTCAGCACCGAAGCGGTCATGCCCAGCGGCCGGAACACCGCGTCGCGCAGGTACTCGTCGAACGCGATCCCGGTCTGGGCGGTGACGAAGTCGGCGAGCACCTCGAAACCCGAACTGGAGTAGATCCGCCGGGTTCCTGGCGGGGCCTGGACGTCGGTGGTATCGAACGCGAGTCCGGACGTGTGCGCCAGCAGATGACGCACCGTGGCTCCGGGCGGGCCCGCGGGCTGGTCGAGTTCGACCGCGCCCTCCTCCACCGCGACCAGCACCGCGTAGGCCACCAGCGGCTTGGTCACCGACGCGAGCGGGAACACCCGCTGCACATCACCTTCGCTCGCGACACCGCCGTCGGCGGTGACCACCGCGGCCGCCGCGTGCCGGACCGGCCATTCCCGGATCTGCTCGAGTGAACGCACCCTGCGAGCCTACGAGAACCGGATAGCTACCATCCATTCACCATGAGTGAAACGCCCACTGTTCACGGAGACGTCGCGCCCGGCTTCGAACCGGTCGCCGACGCCTTCCGCCGCAATTTCGAGCGCCACGGCGAAATCGGCGCTGCTGTCGCGGTCTACGCGGGCGAGCGCCCCGTGGTGGATCTGTGGGCCGGGTTCCGCGATCGCGAGCGCACGCTCCCGTGGGAGCGGGACACGATCGTGCCGGTGTTCTCCTCGACCAAAGGCATGGCGGCGTTCACCGTCGCCGCCGCGGTGGCCGAAGGCCTGCTCGACTACGAGCAGCCGGTGGCGAAGTACTGGCCGGAGTTCGCCGCCAACGGCAAGGAAACGGTCACCGTGCGTCAGCTGATCGACCATCAGGCCGGGTTGTCCGGCCTCAGCCAGACCGTGCGTCTGCCCCAGATCGCCGACCTCGATGGCCTCGCGACCATTCTGGCGGCGCAGAAACCGGCTTGGCGGCCCGGCACCAGGCACGGGTATCACGCCATCACTCTCGGCCTGTACCAGGGCGAACTGCTGCGCCGGGTCGACCACGGCCGCCGCACGCTGGGGCGGATCTTCGCCGAGGACATCGCCGCACCGCTGGGCGCCGATTTCTTCATCGGCCTGCCCGCGGAGCAGAGCATGGACCGCATCGCCACGATGTCGGCCACCCGGGGGCTGGACGTGCTGCGCTACGAACGCGATATCCCGCTGCGCATCGGCGCGGAGATCTACGCCGAACGCGGTCTGTCCTACGCGGCGCTGACCAACCCGCGCTGCGGAGCGCCGGCGCGGGCGACCCGGCGCGAGTTCCTGGAAGTGGAACTGCCCGGCTCCAATGGCGTCGGCAACGCCCGCGCGCTGGCGAAGGTCTACGGCGCGGCTGCCGGTCGCACCGGCGCGCTGCCGATCGATGACGCACTGCTGGACCGGCTCGCCGCGGCCGATACCGCCGACGATGTGCCTGCCGAGGACCTGGTGCTGCACACCAAGAGCCGCTACCACCTCGGCTTCCGCAAGTCGCGCGGGAGCTTTCGCTTCGGCTCGGACAAACGCGCCTACGGCACCACGGGACTCGGCGGCTCGTTCGGGTTCGCCGATCCCGCGACGGGGCTCGGCTTCGGGTACACGATGAACCGGCTCGGTCTGGCGGTCCTCGACGACGTCCGCAGCCGCAACCTCCGCGAAGCGCTGCTGCGCTGCCGGATCTGAGCCCGCCGCGCCGAGCCTTCCACGACGCCCGCACCGGTGCTGCCTACACTCGCGAGACCCATGCCTGCGAAGGCAGATCGGTTACCGACCGCGCTGCACGAAGCCACCTAGGCGATGAGCTACGGCATTCTCACCTTCCGGCGCACGGCCGCGATATCGTGCACTTCGCGGGGTGGAAGCAGCATGTGAGCCTCCACCCGGTCCCGGACGGCGATCCCGCGTTGGCCCGCGAGCTCGGGCCGTACCGGGCGGGCAAGGGAACGCTGCGGTTCCGGCTCGGCGAACCGGTGCCGTACGAGCTGATCGCACGCGTCGTCATCGCGCTCGCCGAGCGGCGGTGAGGCGCTCTACCAGTCGGCTTCGGTGTACTTGATGATCCCGCGGATGTTCTTGCCGTCGAGCATGTCCTGGTAGCCCTGGTTGATCTCCTCCAGGGAGTAGCTGCGGGTGACCATGTCGTCCAGGTTCAGCTGGCCGGACTTGTACAGCGACAGCAGGCGCGGCGCGTCCTGGCGGGCGTTGCCGCCACCGAAGATGCAACCCTTCACCGTCTTCTGCAGCATCGACAGCAGGAAGCTGTTCAGCTTGACGTCGTTCTCGTCCATCCGGCCCATCGAGGTGACCACCAGGGTGCCCGCCTTCGAGGTGAGGATCAGGCCCTCTTCGATGTACTCGCCGTGCATCTCACCCATGGTCAGGATGACCTTCTCGGCCATCCGGCCCTCGGTGGCCTCCATCAGCGGCATGATCGCGGCGGCCATGCTCTCGTAGGTGTGCGTGGCGCCGAACTTCTGCGCCTGCTCGCGCTTCCACGGATTCGGATCGATCGCCACCACCTTCGACGCGCCGGACAGCACCGCGCCCTGCAAGGCGCTCATGCCGACGCCGCCGATGCCCGCGATGACCACGGTCTCGCCGGGAGCGACCTGGGCGACGTGGGTGGAGGAGCCGAAACCGGTGGGAACGCCGCAGCCGACCAGGCAGGCCACCTCGAAGGGGATGCTCGGATCGATCTTCACCACGGAGGTGTGGTGCACCGTCATGTACGGCGCGAAGGTGCCCAGCAGGCACATCGGGATGACGTTCTCGCCACGGGCCTGGATGCGGTAGGTGCCATCGCTGATCGCCTGTCCCATCAGCAGACCGGCGCCCAGATCGCACAGCGCCATATGTCCTGCCACGCAAGCCGGACAGCGGCCGCAGGCGGGGATGAACGACAGGATCACGTGGTCACCGACCTGCAAATCGGCCGGGCAGTTCGGGCCGAGCTTGGTGATCACGCCCGCGCCTTCGTGCCCGCCCATGACGGGGAAGGACGGCATCGGGGTCGCTCCGGTCACGATGTGGTGGTCGGAGTGGCACATACCGGCGGTTTCCATCCGGATCTGCACCTCACCGGCGACCGGGTCACCGACCTCGATCTCCTCCACCGACCACGGCTGGTCGATCCCCCACAGGATCGCGCCCTTCGTCTTCATTCCTGTCGACCCTCTCGCATGCACGTGCTTATATGTGACTGCACCCACAGTACGAGAAAAATGTAACGCGTTCTAGTGTCGGTCGAAAAATTCGTCGGTAGAGCGTGACCTTCTAGCCGAACGCGTTACAGTTCCGCGATGCGTTTCAGCCGCGCACGTCGTGCACGTGGTGCACCAGATCGTGCAGGATGTACCGGGCGAACGACTCCACGGTGAACTCCGCTCCGTCACCGCGCGCACCCCGCAGACCGCGCCGCTCGCGCGGCACCGAGGCGAAAGACCGCGCAGCCCGCTCGGCGGCCTCGGCGAACTCCTCGGCCACCCGGGCCGGGTCCTGCTCGTTGTAGCGGTCGGCTTCCGCGGCCGCGTCCTGATCCCAGTTCTGGAAGCGCGGCGGCTCGCCGTCGGGGTCACCGGCCAGCATCAGGCCGAGGCGAGTGTCGGACATACGGCACACGTCACGCACGTGCGCGCCGTATTCCAGAGCCGACCAGGTCGATTCATCCGGCCGCACGCGTACGCCGGGGCGGTCGAGCACCGCGGCGAAGCGGACAGCCGTCGCCCGGATCAGGGCGGGCACGGCTTCGTAGGTGGTCGCGGCGGCGTCGAAACCGCATTCCGGGCAAGGGCGCTCGAGCACCCAGGTCCAGTCCTTGACATCGGGAACGATCGGCATGCGCTCAACCTAGGCGCGGCCGTATCGCGCCTTCCACCGATATCCGGTCAACTATCGGGCACATCCCGACAGCGTCACTCCATCAGCCGCTGCGCCCGTTCGAACAGTTCCAGCGTGATCGCGTGCAGGAAGTCGCCGACCTGCTTGGGGGCCTTACCCGCGAACGCGCGGGCATGCGTGCCCTCCAGGACGATGCCGAGCTTGAAGCAGGCCAGCACGGTGTACCAGGGCATGGCGGTCAGGTCGCGATCGGAGAACCGCGCGTAGTGCTCGATCATCTGCTCGGCCGTCGGCAGCCCGCCGACCGCGCCGAGCTTGCCGACCAGCGCCGCACCGGTGGTGCCCGGCTCCGGACGGGTGGCGATCTGCCAGCCCAGATCCAACAGTGGGTCGCCGATGGTCGACATCTCCCAGTCGACCATCGCCGCCACCTGCGGTCCGTCGAAGGAGAACATCATGTTGGCCAGATGGCAGTCGCCGTGCAGGATGCCGGGGGTCCACTGGGCGGGGCGATTGCGGTCCAGCCACTCGCCCACCGCGGCCACGCCGGGGATCTCGGGGCCGGGGTAGCCCTCGTTGGCCGAGTAGGACTCGAGTTCACCCAGCCAGCGCGGCACCTGGCGTTCCAGGAAACCTTCCGGCTTGCCGTAATCGGCCAACCCGAGCGCCTGGTAGTCCAGCGCGCCCAGACGCGCGATGGCCTCGACCGCCGACAGGCCCATCTGCCTGCGGATCTCCGGATCGCTCGCATGCGGTTCCGGCAGTTCGTTCTGCGGATTGAAGCCGTGGATCGGCTCCATCAGGTAGAACACCGCGCCGAGCACCGACTCGTCGGTGCAGGCCGCGATCACCCTTGGCGCGCTGACCTCGGTGTCGCCCAGCGCGCCGAGCAGCCTGGCTTCCCGCCGGATCACGTCGTTGCTCTTGGCGCGCAGATGTTTCGGTCCGCGCCGCAGCACGTAGGTCCGGCCGCCGCGGGTGAAGCGGAGCATGATGTTCTGCGTCCCGCCGCCCAGCGCGGTCACGTCCTCGAACTCACCCCCGGACAGACCCTGCTCATCCATCCACTTTCCGACGACGGCGAAGTCGACGACGGCGGGATCCACATCGACCGGTTGCGCAACAGACATGCACCACATTGTGCACCACCCGCCGACCCGAACTGAAGGCAGACGACAACAGTTTGCCCCGACCGGCGCGGCGTAGGGTTTCCAGCACCATGCGCACGCTGTTGATCGACAACTACGACTCGTTCACCTACAACCTGTACCAGCTGATCAGCGAGGTGAACGGCGTCGAGCCCACGGTCGTGCGCAACGACGAGGCGCGCACGGTCGCCGAACTCGGTCTCCGACGCTACGACAACGTCGTCGTCTCGCCGGGGCCGGGGCGGCCGGACGTGGCCCGCGACGTAGGGATCTCCGCGGCGGTGATCCGGGACAGCGACCTGCCGCTGCTCGGCGTGTGCCTGGGCCATCAAGGGATCGTGGTCGCCGCGGGCGGCGTGGTGGCCGAAGCGCCTTCCGCTCGGCACGGTTACCTCGATCGCATCGAGCACGACGGCCGGGATCTGTTCGCCGGGGTTCCGCAGGGTTTCACCGCCGTGCGGTATCACTCGCTGTGCGCGCTGCGGCCGCTGCCCGACGACCTCGAGGTCACCGCGCTGTCGGGTGACGGCGTCGTGATGGGCGTGCGGCATCGCACGCGACCGCAATGGGGTGTGCAGTTCCACCCGGAATCGATCGCCAGCGAGTTCGGCGCGGCCCTGCTGCGCAACTTCGCGAGACTCACCACAGCGCACCGGAGCGGGCGCGCCTCGCCCGCGCCGAGCCCGTCGATCGACGCGGGAGAGGCGTTCGGCGCGGAGCCGGTTGCCCAGGGCCGCCCGCTCACCGCCGCCCGCACCGGGGACTCGCCCGTGCCGCTGGCCGCCGAGCAGTTCCCCGCCGGGGCGGCCGAACTCGAGCGTCCCGCCGGGCGCGCGGTTCGCGCCTATGCCCCGGCCCCGCGGACCTTCCGGCTGCAACGGGCCGTCCTCGAACGGCCGATCGATACCGAGAGCGCGTTCGTGCAGCTGTACGCCAACTCCCCGACCGCGTTCTGGCTCGACAGCGAACACGTCGAACCGGGCGCCGACCGCTTCTCCTTCCTGGGCGACGCGAGCGGTCCGCTGGCCGAGGTGCTGCGCTACCGCGTCGGCGACGGCGCGGTGACCGTGGAGTCGTCGGACGGGCATCGGCGCACCGCACCCGGCGGCATTCTCGAGTTCCTGGCCGCCGAGCTGCGCGCGCGCAAGCTCGAACTGCCGGATCTGCCCTTCGATTTCGCCGGCGGCTACGTCGGCTATCTCGGCTACGAGGTCAAAGCCGACTGCGGCGGGAACATGGCGCATCGCGCGCCGACTCCGGACGCGCAGTGGATCTTCGCCGACCGGATGGTGGTGGTCGACCACGTCGGCGGCCGGACGCATCTGCTGGCGCTGAGCGACGACGGGGAGACCGCCCGGTCGGCCGCCGACTGGCTGCGCGACACCCGCGAAACCCTCGACACCCTTCCGACCTGGACGAACCCGCCGCCCCTCGAACTGCCACCGGACGGTGACGCCGTCGCGCCACTGCTCACCCGCGGCCGGGAGCGCTATCTGGCCGACATCGCGGTCTGCCTGCAGCGACTGCACGCAGGCGAGTCCTACGAGATCAACCTGACCGACAGCGCCACCATCCCCGCCGCCGCGGCCGACGGCCTCGACTTCTACCGCACGCTGCGCCGGTGCAACCCCGCCCCGTATGCCGCCTACCTGCGTTTCGACGATCTCGACATCGCCTGCTCGTCACCGGAGCGCTTCCTCAAGATCGACCGCCGCCGCATCGTGGAGAGCAAGCCGATCAAGGGGACCGCGCCGCGCGGCGCGACGCAGGAGCAGGACGAGCGCCTGCGCCGGGAGCTGGCCGACAGCCCGAAGACCAGGGCGGAAAACCTCATGATCGTGGATCTGCTGCGCAACGATCTGGGCCGGGTCTGCGAGATCGGCAGTGTGTACGTCCCGAAACTGATGGTCACCGAGCAGTACGCGACCGTGCACCAACTGGTGTCGACGGTGCGCGGCAAACTGCGGCCCGAGGTCGGCGCGGTCGACTGCCTGCGGGCCTGCTTTCCTGGTGGATCGATGACCGGCGCGCCGAAGCTGCGCACCATGGAGATCATCGACGAACTGGAAACCGAAGCGCGCGGGGTCTATTCGGGCACTATCGGCTTCCTCGGGCTCGGGGGCACCGCCGACCTGAACATCGTGATCCGCACCGCCGTCCGCTACGGCGGACGCTGGCGGATCGGCGCGGGCGGCGCCATCGTGCTCGACTCCGACCCGGCAGACGAGTATCACGAGGTGCTGCTCAAGGCGGCCGCCACGTTGCGCGCGGCCGCCGACCCCGCGCACCGCTGAGCGCTGGATTCGACTATTTGCGCCGCCTGGCCGGCTTCCGCCGGGGCGGCTCGTCGGCGGGTGGCTCCGGCGCGCTGAGGCCGGTCAGCTTGCCGAGCAAGGCCACGCCGGGCAGCTTCGCCAACCGCCCGAGCACGTCCTCACCGAGCGAGATCATCGCCTCCAGCCGGGGCAGCAGCCGGTCATAAGCGGCGAAGGCCGGATCGGCCAGGGCCAAGGTGCGGTCGAGCCGGTCGATGGTGGAGTTGAGCCGCTCGATCGCGGTGGACAGGTTCTCGATCAGGCCGGGCAGTTGCGCGGCCAGCTGCGCCGACGCGGGCGGCAGCCGCACCGCCGTGTCGAACGCCGACGTCGCGGTCAGCTGGGCGGCTTCCAGCGCCTGGCCCGCGGCCGTCTGCGCCGCTTCGACCGCAGCCTGCGCGGCGGCGAGGACATCGGCGGGACCGGGCACACGCCCGCCGGGGAGCTTGGGGGTCTGCGGCTTACGACCCGGGCGCTTCGGGCTCGTCATGGGAACACTGTGCCGCACGCCCCGCCGAAGGACCGCCCTCGCGCGTTCGGCGTGTCGGAGGGTCGTGGCATAGTGCGAGCACCATGAAACTCAGCAAGGGCGCGAACGCAGCGGTACCGACATCCCTTCTAGCCGTAGTTGTTTCATGGCGATCGGAGCACGCGGTGGACGCGCACGCCTTGCTGCTGGACGCCTCCGGCTCGGTGCGCTCCGACCGCGACCTGGTGTTCTACAACGCGCCGCGGCACGTGTCCCAGGCGGTCACCCTCGATCAGGAACCCGCGCCGGGCACCGCGCGGCTGAGCGTCTCGCTGCCGCGCACCGAAGCCGACGTCGAGCGCATCGTGGTCTCCGGCTCGGTGGAGGACGCCACTTTCGGCGACATCCACGGGCTCACCGTCGCGGTGCACTCGGTCGACGGGGCGGTGGTGACGTTCGAGATCGATGACGCCGGCGCGGTGCAAGCGCTGATGTTCGGCGAGTTCTACCGCCGTGACAGGCAGTGGCGTTTCCGCGCGATCGGGCAGGGCTGGTCCAGCGGACTGGCCGGGTTGGTCACCGAGTTCGGCGTCCAGGTCAACGACCCCGAGGCGCCGGCCCGCACCACCCATCCCACCAACCCGTTCCGGGTGCGCCGCCCGGCTGTGAATACCTCTGCGCAGGAGCGGCTTTCGTCGAACAGGACAGAATCCACCGAACCGGCCCGACGATTCGCGCACGGATCGCTGCCCTCCGGTCAACCTCCGCGAAACGGGCGATCTCCCGAAGATACGGAGCGAACCGACAGCGCCGAGAACGCACCGGCCCCGCGTGAGCGCCTCCGCGCCGACGACCCGGCCGGGCGGCTGGAAGCAACCGAGGTACGCCCGGATATCGACACCCCTGCCCGGTCGCACACCGAAGTGCTCGACCGCGTGGACACCTCTCCCCTGCCGCGGCACACCCACCGCGTGGTCGACCTCCACCGGCACAGCCGCGACGCCGCGCCCCTCGCTCCCCCGCCCCCGCGGCCCGAGCTCGCGGACTGGCACCCCGAGCCGGACAACCCGCAGGTCATGCGCTGGTGGGACGGCACAGCATGGACCGAGGACCGCTGTCTACGGCCACCGCCCGGCGATCGCCATTGCGCCCGCTGCGGAAACGCGCTGCGACGCAAGTTCTTCGGCGGGTTCGCGCCGTGCCAGAGGTGTGCCCAGGAGATCGAGGAGTTCCTCGTGCACTGGCATACCCGGGCGTGGCGGGTGCTCACCGGTCACGGGCCGCGCGGCCCCGAGTGGGCGGAAGTGTGGGCGTCGTTGCGTTACCAGCGCATCGACGCCGGAGCGGGCCGCGCGGCCTTGCGCGACGCGGCGCTCAGTTACGTGGAGCGGCTGGTCACCTTCGCCTTCGCCGACGGTGAGGTCAGGCACGCGGAATTGGAGCTGTTCGAGCACGCGGTCACCGAACTCGCCCTCGGCGGACCGCTCATCGAAGACCTGCGCAGGCGGATGCATCGCGGCAACACCCTCTACCGGCTGCGCACGGGCGATCTGCCGATCGTCCGCACACCCGGTCTGCACCTGGACCCCGAGGAGACGGTGCACCTCGACCTGCCCGCGACGCACGTGCGGCAGCTCGCGCGCGGGCCGAAGCTGACCGAGGGCAGGCTGATCGGAAGCAACAAGAAGCTGCGGTTCGTCGGCGCCGACACCGGCATCGAGATGCTGTGGTCGCGAGTGGTTTCCGTGCACGCGGAACAGGGGACGGTGGTGATCGCGGCCACGTCGGCGCGCGGCGGCGCGACCTTCGCCGTCGACGATCCGGATTACGTCTCGGCCGCGCTGGAAGGCGCGCTGCGCGTGGCCAAACGTCTCGTCCTCACGCCCGGTCAGCGCGACACCCGCAGCATCCCGCAAGAGGTGAAGGCGCAGGTGTGGCAGCGCGACGGCGGCCGCTGCGTCGAATGCGGCGACGGACACTACCTGGAGTTCGACCACATCATCCCGCTCAGCCGCGGCGGCGCCACCAGCGCCGCCAACCTCCAGATCCTGTGCCGCGCCTGCAACCGGGCCAAAGGGGCCCGCATCTAGCCCGGTGTCACTCGCCGAGCAGGCCCGCGGTGCGGCCCAGATCGGCGAGCATCGCGTCGAACAGGATCTCCGGATTGTCCAGCGGGATCGGATAGTTGCCGAACACCTCGAGCGTGACATGGCCGTAGAGCCGCGCCCAGATCTGGATCATCAAGTACGTCACCCCGAGGTCCAGCTTCTCGGCGGGGAACTTCTGGCCCGACTCCGACAGCGCAGCCAGCAGTTCGGTCTGGAAGTGCACCAGATCCTCGCGCAACTCCGGCGGGATGACGTCGGTGGGGGGCGTGACGATGTCGTAGTTCGCCAGCAGCCTGCCCGCCGCGGCCAGGAAGACCCGACCGAATGGCTCGTCGAAGCGGCGCAGCGCGCGGGCCCTGCCCGCGCCGGGCGAGGCGAACACCAAGGTGAACTCCCTGGTGTGCGTCAGCGCCCAGCGCCGGAACCCACGGCAGATGGCGAAGAACTGCGCGGCGCCGTCATCGGGCAGCGTGGCGATCTCCGCCGTCAGTTCCTCGGCCAAGTCGGCGCAGAAGTCCAGCCGCAGCCGCTCCAGCAGGTCTTCCAGCGAGCCGTAGTACCGGTACAGCGCCGGCGCGGTGACACCGAGTTCCCGTGCGATGGCGCGCAGGGTGACCGCGTCGGGCCCGCGCTGCACCAGCAGCGCGCTGGCCACCCGCCGGATATCGGTGTCGGTCACCACCGGCGAGCGGCCCCGGGGTTTGGACTGTTGCACCGATCGATTCAAGCGTATTCGACTTCCCAGCGCTTGATTCCGTTCAGCCAGCCCGACCGCAGCCGCACCGGCTCGGACACCTGGCGCAGGTTGGGCATCACGTCGGCGATGGCGTTGAACATCAGATCGATCTGCAACCGGGCCAGGTTCGCGCCGACGCAGTAATGCGTGCCGGTGCCGCCGAAGCCCACGTGCGGGTTCGGGTCGCGCAGCACGTCGAAGGTGAACGGATCCGCGAACGCTTCCTCGTCGAAATTGGCCGAACTGTAGAACAACCCGAGCCGCTGGCCCTTCTTGATCTCCTGGCCCCCGAGCACGGTGTCCTGCGTCGCGGTGCGCTGGAAGGCGGTGACCGGCGTGGCCCACCGGACGATCTCGTCGGGCGCGGTGCGCGGACGCTGCTGCCGGTAGATCTCCCACTGCTCGGGGTGGTCCACGAACGCTTTCATGCCGTGGGTGATCGAGTTGCGCGTGGTCTCGTTGCCCGCCACCGACAGCAGGATGACGAAGAACGCGAACTCGTCGGAGCCGAGATGCTCACCGTCGATGTCGGCGTTGACCAGCTGGGTGACGATGTCCTCGGCCGGGCAGGCGCGCCGCTGCTCGGCCATGTTCCAGGCGTACCCCATCACTTCGGCGGTGGCGGCGTGGTGGTCGCCCTCGAACTCGGGATCGTCGTAGGAGATCATCTGGTTGGACCAGTCGAAGATCTTCTTGCGGTCCTCCTGCGGGATGCCGATCAGCTCGGCGATGGCCTGCAACGGCAGCTCGCAGGCGACCTGTTCGACGAAGTCGCCGCTGCCGGACTTCTTGGCTTCGTGCACGATGCGCGCGGCGCGTTCGGTCAGCGCGGCACGCAGGCTCTCCACCGCTCGCGGGGTGAAACCCTTGGAGATGATGCGGCGGGTCTTGGTGTGCTTGGGCGGGTCCTGGTTGAGCAGCAGCATGTCGCCGAGCATGTCGATCTGCTCGCGGGTGGTCTCCTCGTTGAACCGGATGATCGCGGTGTTCTCGTGCGAGGAGAACACCTCGGGGTTCTTCGAGATCTCCTTGATGTGCGCGAGCTTGGACACGACCCAGTAACCGCCGTCGTCGAACCCGCTGGCCCGATCGGATTGGGCGCACCACCACACCGGGGCGGTGCGGCGCAGTTCGGCGAACTCCTCGATGGGCAGGCGGGTGGCGAGCAGGTCGGGGTCGGTGAAGTCGAAGCCCGTCGGGATCGAGGGCGTGGTCACGGTCACGGCTAACTCCTACGGCGGTCTGGGCGCAGACCTGACGAACACGGTCAAGACAGATGCAACCACAGAACCGCCGTTCGTGAACAGCGTTTAGTAAAACGCGTTTACTTTTGCGCTCAGCGCAGCGCGATCAGCGGCGGCGGCTGCCAGCGCCGCTGCAGGACGGCCGCCTTCGGCTCGAACAACGCCAGGCTCGCCGAGAACGGATCCGATTCCGGCACCGGCAGCCAGTTGCCCTTCGGAACGCCGGGGCCGGGATCGTGCTGTTGCAGCGTGAGGTCGAGGGAACCGTCCGGATTGAGCACGACGGGCACGTGGTGGCCGACCGAGTAGACCTCGGCCTCGTTGGGCACCAGATAGTCTTCGGCGTCATAGACGGCCAGCGCCCAGAACGCGTCCACCGGCGGCAGCTCGCCCGCCGCGAAGTGCAGCCGGAACGGGCCCGCGCCCGCGGGCACCGCCGTGAAGAGGAAGTGCGCGTCCCGGGGCAACGGCATGCCCGGTGCGCCGAGCGCGGTGACCGCCCGCAGCAGATAGTCGGTGCCGTACCGGCCCGCACCCAGGTCGGAGACCCAGCCGTTCTCGTTGACCGTATTCGGGCCCAGCGTCACCGGGAGTTGCTGCTGAGCGGTCCGCACCGCGGCGGTCAGATCGGCATCGGAGATGCCTTCGATCGAGCCGCCCGGCCGGATCCCGATCTTCTCGAAGCGCCGCATCGCGGGCTCGTCCTCGGGCGCGGGCGGGTCGGTCGACATCAACCCGCACATCCGCGCGAAGAAATCGTGCGGATCCATCGTCAGCACCTGATCGACCGGGCGTTGCCCACTCGCCCGCGTGGGCGGCGCGACGGGCGGCTCGGCGCCCGCCATCCAGGCGCTCAACGGCACCAGCCGCAGTCCCTGCTGGATCGAGCGCACCACGGGCAGATCGTTCTCGCCGTCGACCTGGATCCGGACGATCAACCACACCGTCGGCGTCGGCATCGGCAACGGCGTGAGACCATCCGGCAGCGCACCCGACCAGCCCGGACCGGTCACCACGTAGGTGTACGGCGGCGTCGCCGACCGCGCCTGGGGCCGGACGGCGCTGGGATCGTGCACATTGTTCGTCCAGGCATCCATCACCTGGGCCAGCCAGAACCGGCCGCCGTCCATCGCGGGCACGCTGAGCACCATCGGCTCGCTCGCCACATCCAGCCACGCGGTGGAGTGCAGCGTGTCGGGGTCCGGCCGCGCCACGGCACGTTCGGCCGAGGTGGGCAACGAGGTGGCGTGCTGGAACTGGTTGACCGGCGTGGCCGCTTCGGACGTCCTGCGGGCGACATCCATCAGCACCAGCGGAAAGCCGAACACGTAGGCGTCTTTGGCGATCGTCGCGGCGTCGCCGGTCACGGTCGGGTGGGCCGAATCGTCCTCGGACGAACCACCACACGCCGCCACACCGAGCGCGGCCGCCGACGCCATGCCGAGCACGGCGCGCCGTGACAGCGCCGGAACGCGGTGGGTCCAGTCGTCCATGATCCTGTCCGCCTCCGATGCGATCGGTCGCCGCGTCAGCTCCGTCCCGGAGTATATCCGCACGTTTGCGGACAGGTAGCCGACTGAGCGTCCCCCTCACCGGCCGAGCGCGGGCATCCATGCACGAAATCAGCGCGCCGGCGACAGCGGCGGCGGACGCCAGCGCCCCTGGATGACCTCCGCCTTCGGCGCGTACAGGCGCAGGGTCAGCGAGAATTGCCCGGATTCAGGAATGGGCAGCCAGTTCCCGGCGGCTACGGCGGAGCCGGGGTCGGTGTACTGCAACGCGATGTCGGCGGACCCGTCCGGATTCACCACCACCGGATCCGGATGGCCGACCGCGTAAATCCCAGCCGGGTTGGGCACCAGGTAGCTCTCGGCGTCATAGGCGGTCAGCGACCAGAAGTCGTCGACTGGCGGCAACTGGCCGGGTGCGAAGTGCAGCCGGAACCGCCCCGCGCCCGCGTCGGCTTCCGTCGAGGCGAACAGCGTCGGATAGAAGGCGGTCTCGGCCAGGCCTGCGCCGAGCGCGATCTGGGCGACGGCGGCGCGCAGGAGGTAGTTGGTGCCGAACCTGCCGACGTCGGGGTCGACGAGCCAGCCGTTCTCGTTGACCGTCCGGGCGCCCAGGTACACCGGGATCTGCTGCTTGGCGGTGTTCACCGCCGCGGTGAGTTCGGTCTCCGAGATGCCGTGGACCGTACCGCCCGGCCGGATGCCGATCTTCTCGAAGCGCCGCATCGCGGGCTCGTCACCAGGCGCGGGCGGGTCGGTCGACAGCAACGCGCACATCCGGTCGAAGAACATCCTCGGGTCCATCCCGGCGACCCATTCGGGCGGCGGCTGCGCACTCACCTGCCCGCTCTCGGCGGGCGCGGGCGGCTCGGCGCCCGCCACCCAGGCGCTCAACGGCACCAGCCGCAGTCCCTGCTGGATCGAGCGCACCACGGGCAGATCGTTCTCGCCGTCGACCTGGATCCGGACGATCAACCACACCGTCGGCGTCGGCATCGGCAACGGCGTGAGATCATCCGGCAGCGCACCCGACCAGCCCGGACCGGTCACCACATAGGTGTACGGCGGCCGGTCCGATTTCGCTTGCGGCCGACGGTTGTTCGGGTTGTGCGCGTTGTTCGTCCAGGCGTCGAGCACTTGGGCCACCCAGAACCGTCCGCTGTCCATCGCGGGCACGCTCAGCACCATCGGCTCGCTCGCCACATCCAGCCACGCGGTCGAACGCAGCGTGTCCCGGTCCAGCCGCACCACGTCGCGCTGCGCGGGGGTGGGCAACGCAGACGCGTGCTGGAAACGGTTGATCGGCGTGACCGTCTCCGCCGCCATCCGGGTGACGTCCAGCAACACCAGAGGGTAGCCGAATACGTAGGCGTCTTTGGCGATCGTTGCGGCGTCACCAGGGGCGGAATCGGTTGCGCGATCCTGCCCGGATCCGCCGCATGCCGCCGATCCGAGCGCGGCCACCGCCGACGCCGCGATGCCCAGCGCCCTGCGCCGCGACACCGTGAGCTTGTCCTCGGTGCTCTCGTCCATGATCCGCTCCGCCTCCGATCCTATCGGCAGCGCGAGATCCGCACCGGAGTACGACCGCACTCACGGCGGAAACCGCGGTTGGAAGGGCTTTCGCGGACCAAGTGGACGACCGTGCTCCAACGAGGTCCGAGGCAGACCCCCGCGATCACGGCCGGTGCGGCCCGTTCACCGCGTGTTCGCCGCCGAACGCGCGAGAAGCAGGGCCGCACCGCCCGCGCTCAGAACTCGAGCACGGTGTTCATGATGGTGCCCGCGCTGGTGGCCACCACTCCGCCGATCATCGCGCCGGCGATCATCTTCGGGGACTGCAATCCGCCGCCGCTCCACTTCTCCCAGGCGAATCTGCCGCCCGCGTAGATGATGCTGACGATGCCGGACGCGAGAGCGAACCAGGTCAGGTACCGGACGAACTGTAAGAGCTTGTCCGCCAGGGGCGGCGCCTCCGGGGTCGGATTGCCGATCTGCGCCAACGTCGTGAACGAATCGCCGACCGACGCCAGAATGATGCTCACCGTTTACTCCCTCTACGCTCGAATACAACCCTGCCGCCGACCAGCCGCTTTGCGAAAGCCGTTCGACCACCGATGAATTCGGCCACGAACCAGGATACGGGCACAGACGCCGCCGCGGTGCGCGCACTGCGTGCGACGTTCGCGCCCAGCGGTGGAACGGGCAGCACGCTCACAGGTCCGGCTACCCGGCCGATGGCGCGGGAAACACGAACTTCCCTGCGCTGCTTGGACCTGACTGCGTCGGGGCGAACGAACGGATACGATCTTCTCAGCGAATCACTTGCCCCTGTCCCGAATCCAGAATGAGCGAACGACGATGATCCTGGCCGCCGCTTACGACACCCTGGCGCAGATCGGCAACCCCACTCCAGAAGCACCGCCGATCTCCGACAAGTTCCTCCAACTGGTCCGCTACCTGACGTGGTTCGTGCTCCTGTCGGGCATCTGCGGCATCATCTACGCCGGTGGCCGCTTCGCCTGGGAGAAGTGGACCGGCGGCGGGCTCGAGTCACCGAAGATGGTGGCCGGGGCCATGATCGGCGGGGTGATCGCCACCAGCGCGGGCACCATCATGAACGCCGTCATCGGCTGAGCCGCCGCGAACCGGAAACACACACCGTCATAGCTTTTCGCTATAACAAGCGGGCAGTGCGCGGCGGGCAGGGTCTGCCGCCGCGGTGATCGACGCGTCCCTTCGCGCGATCAGCGCAGGATGCCCGCATGCCGAGCGGCGCGCAGCCAGTCCGGGAACTCGCCGAGCAATCGGGCGTAGAGCTGCGCGTCGTCGACCTGGTCGATGTCGTCGAGAGCGAAGAAGCCCGCGTTGTCGACGACCCGGTCGGACAATTCGTCCAGAGCGCGCAGCAGACCGTAGTTGGCGCGGCCGAGGCCGACGAACTGCCAGAAGGCGGGCAGCAGCGAGGCCCGGCGCATCAGCGCGGCGATCTCGCGTTTCTTGGCGAACCCGCCGTCGGTGAAGAACAACACCAGCGTCGGACGGCCGCCAGGGCGCAACGAGTCGATGATGTCGCGCATGACCGGTAGTTCGTCGTTGCGGCCGCCGAGCCGGTCGTAATCGATGTCGCCGTGGGTTCCGCCGAGATGCAGATAGGTGCGGGCCCACTCGTCACCGTGCTCGACCGTGATATCGGGCAGCTTGGCGAAGGAGAGGGCGTACAGGTACGCCTCCAGGACGCCGTCGTCGTCGAGCTGGGTGGCCACCGGGATCATCCGCTGCACGACGCGATGCACCACCTGGTCGCGGTACTGCCGTTGCATGCTGCCGGTCTTGTCGATCACCAGGACCACCCGGGCCCGGACACCGAAAGCGGCCTTGTCGATGAGGACTTTCGCGACCTCGCGCTTGCGCAGGTCCAGCGTCGCGCGTTTTTCGAAGGAGAGCTTCGCCTCGCCGGGAACGGTGAACACCTCCGCCGCCGGGGCGACCCCCGGCCCGGCCCGATCCGGGGAAGGAACGTCCGCACCGGCCGGTTCCTCGTCCACGCTCACACCGTGATCGGTGACCAGCGCGGCGAACCCGCCCGCATAGCCCTGCCCCACCGCGCGCACCTTCCACGCGCCTCCACGGCGATACAGTTCGAGCGCGATCACCACGGATTCGCTGCCCAACCCTTCGATGCGGTACTCGTACAGGATGTTTCCCGTCGGGTCGGCCACCGTGGCGACCGGAGGCGCGAACCCGCCGAAGGTCCGCGCCGGATCGTCGAGGGTGAGCACCGCGCGCACCTGCGCGATATCGGCGGGCAGATCGCCGAGTGAGACCGAGAGCGTGCCGGGTGTTCCCGCGCCCAGCGCCACACCCGGCGCGCTCGGCTGATTGAAGAACACGAAATCCGCGTCCGATCGCACCCGGCCCGCTTCGGTCACCAGGAGCGCCGACACATCGACCGCGGCCTCGGTGCGTACCGAAACCAGCACGTGAGCCGCGTCGAGTACACCGTTGTGACCCTTGACCAATGCCGTGCCCACCGAGACTCCCAGTCGTCGTCGCTCGTGAAACGCCCAACCGGATCAGGGTAAGGCCGGGCTCGCGAGCATGCGGAGTCTTCGCCGCGCCGCTAGCGGTTGGGCCTGCGACGATTCCGGCGCGGGGCGCGCCCCGCCGTCATCGGACACCGGTGCCGGTCAGCGTGGCCATCGGCGGCCGGTCGGGCGCGGGCGCCGCTCCCCGCACCGCACGCCAGCTCGAGCCGTCCGGGAGGTACTGGGTCAGCGCTGCGCCCGAATCGGGGATACCGAGCCGGTCGAGCAGCGTCGCGATCACCTGCCTGCTCATCTCGGCCAGTTCGTGCAGCGGCCGATTGCGGTGCGCCCTGGCGCCGAGATCGACCTGCCCGATGGCTCGCGCTCCGTGCCTGCGCCACGTGTCGATCAGGATGCCGATCTCCACGCCGTAGGCGGGTGCGAACGGCAACGACCGCAGCAGTTCCCTGGTGGCCGCGTACTCTCCGCCCAGCGGCTGGCGCAACTCGGCCAGTTCCGGCGCGAGCGCGGCGAGCAGCGGCCGGGCCACGAGCTGGGTGACGCGCCCACCGCCGTCCGCGGCGGCGCCGAAAGGGCGGCGATAGAACCCTTTCACCAACCGTAGCCGCTCGTCCGACAGCAGCGGTGCGAGCAGCGACGGCACGAACCTCGGGTCGGGCGCGACCAGATCGGCGTCGACGAACACGATGAAATCACCGGAGGCCACCGCCAGCGACCGCCACAGCACCTCACCCTTGCCGGGACACGGCGGTACGGCGGGCAGCGCCTGTTCCCGGGAATAGACGGTCGCGCCCGCCGCTCTGGCGCGGGCGGCGGTCCGGTCGGTGGAGCCGGAGTCGAGCACGATCAGCTCGTCGACCAGGGTGCCGACGAGGTCGCGGATCGAGGCGACCACCTCCGCGACGGTGTCCTCCTCGTTCAGGGCGGGCACGACCACCGAGACGGTGCGGTGCCGCTTGCGTTCGAGAAGCTCGTCGTGCGACCAGGCACGGTCGTAGTGGACGATGCCGGGCGCTGCCGACGTCATGCGCGAGTGTCCTTTCGCTGGTCCATCGAGCGGTTGGCGCTCGCCGGGGTGCGTCTCGGCGAGGCGGGGAGGTCACCGTGGCTCCCCCCGCGGCGGCAGTGCGAGACTGAGCGCGACGAGCGCCAGCGCGGTTCCCGCCACCACCCACAGCACGGTGACGCAGGCGGCGAGGAAGGTGTGGGCGGCGGCGATCTGTCCGGCCAGATCCGCTCCCGCGCCGGGACAGGTGTGCGCGTCCAGGTGCGGGGTCGGCGAACGCAGCGCCGCTTCGGCGCAGTCGGCGAACGTCGTGACGACGCCGTCGCGCTGCGCGGTCGTAGCCGATGAGTCCGAAAACGATCCCGCGAGTACGGCTTTCGCGTGCTCGACGCCGAGGCCGGTGTCGGCGTCTACCCGGCGGAAGAACAGCGCGCCGAGCACCGCGACGCCCAGCGAACTGCCGATCTGCTGCACGGTCGGCACCGTTCCTGAGGCCGACCCGGTCGCCCGTTCCGCGACCCCCGCCATCATGGCCGCGGGCAGCGGCGCGGCGAACAGCCCCATCCCGGCTCCTGCGGCGAACACCGGAACGGCCAGGCGCCCCGGATCGATCGCCGCGTCGGCGGGATCGACGGTCATCGCGATGACCACGATGGCGACCGCGAACCCGAGCACACCGAGGGTGAGCCCACGATTGCCCAGCCGCGCCACCACGATGGGCGAGGTCAGCGCGCCGCACGCGCCACCGATGGCAAACGGGAGCACCAGGATTCCGGTCCGCAGCGCGGTGAATCCCAGCCCGGATTGCACGGTCACCGACACGGTGAACAAGAACGCGGCGAAGATCCCGAAGAACAACAGGGTGAGCACGGAGCCGACCGCGAAACCGCGGTCGGCGAACAGATCGGTCCGCAGCAGCGGGCTCTGCCCGGCCCGCAGCCGCCTGCGCTGGTGCCAGACGAACACAACGAGCAGCCCGAGCCCGACGCCGAGCAACCCGAACAGCTGGGGCGGCCAGCGCTGTTCGCGCCCGGCCGCGAGCGGGTACAGCACCGCGACCAGCCCGCTGGTCGCCAGCAGCGCGCCGGCGACGTCCAGCGGTTCCCGACCCGGTGGCCTGCCGACGTGCAGATGCCGGTGCGCCAGCAGCAAGCCCAGCACGCACAGCGGAACGTTCAGCAGGAAGATCGCGCGCCAACCGAGGCCGAACGGATCGGAGGCGATGATCGCGCCGCCGAGCAGCGGCCCCACGATGGCCGCGAGCCCGGCGGCGGCTCCGTAGAGCCCGAAGGCCAATGGCTGCCGCGCTTTCGGGAACACCGCACTGATGATGGCGATGACCTGCGCGGACATCGCGGCGGCGGACAGCCCCTGGACCGCGCGCGCGGCGATCAGCTCACCGGGCAGGTGCGCCAGGCCGCACCACACCGAGGCCATGGTGAACGCCGCCATGGCGCCGAGGAAGACCCGCCGCCGCCCGACCGACTCCCCGACCCGCGCGGCGGTCATCAGCGTGCCCGCGAAGGCCAGGCTGTAGCCGGCCACGACGAACACCTGCGCCGAACCGGGCGCCGCCATTTCCGTGGCGATGCTCGGTAGCGCGGTGTTCACGATCGTCATGTCCAGCATCTGCATGAACACCGCGAGCAGGCACGCGCCCAGCGCCGCCCACGCACCCGAGCCGGAGACCGCCGTCGGCGTCGCGGTGGTCGTGCTCGCCGGTGTGCTCATGGCAGGGCGCCGACCCGCACCGCGCGGTCGCCCTTCGCGGCGACGTCGGCCACGATCGCCCGCATAGCGGTGACGTAGCGCCCGATCGCCTCGTGCGCCTGCGGGGTATCGGGAAACAGCAGGCTGAGCGTGGTGACATCGGTGAACCGGTTGACCCAGATGTAGACCTCGCGCGAGCTGCCGCGGTTGGCGAACATGCCGCCGTCGATCTTGTCGAACATCTCCACGCCGGCCATCTTGCGAATGTCCAGGTAGGACAGCATGCGTGCGGACCAACCCGGGCGGGTGCGGATGCCGAGCTCCGGCGGCGCAAGTTGCAGTGCCCGGTGCAGGGACACGTCGGTCAGGTCCTTGCCTTGGTCGTATGCCCGCTGAGCCGCGGCAGCCACGTCCGTGAACGACTGGTCGGCGTTCACCGGGAAGGCCACCGGGATCAGATTCGTGTACCACCCGACCGATGCCGCCTCGCCCTCGGTGCGACGCGTGTTCACCGGTGTGAGACCGAAATACCAGTCACCACCGGCCAGTTCGGTCTCCGCGAGCGCGGCCGCGGCGAACAGGCCCCCGGTGAACCGGGCGTCGTTGGCGCGGCAGGCCTCCTCGAAGCGCAGCGCACCCGGCTCATCGATGAGAACGGTCGTCACCTGGGCGCCCCGGACGTGCTCGTCGCCGTCCACCCACAGATCCACCGGGAAGCCGGGAACATCGCCGCCGTTGCGTCGCAGCAGATCCAGCCAGACGGCGATCTGCGGTGAGTCGGCGGCGAGCTCGGCGCTGTAGCGGCGCTCGCGCTCGCAGTAGGCGATGTGACCGGTCACCGGCGCGGGCGTCAGGCTGCCGCCGGACAGTTCACTGCCGTAGAGGGTCAGCAGGTCCACGCACGACAGCGCCTGTGCCACGCCGTCGGTGTGCAGGTGATCCACCGCCGCGTACACCGTGAACGCTTCCGCGTGCTCGATGACGCCGAAGCTGAAGCAGTCCCAGTCCAGCGGGCCCGGCGTCTCGGTGAGCACATGCGCTCGGATGGCGTCGCTGTCGGTGTAGACGCCGTGCTCGGTCGCCGCCACCCGGATGTCGGCGGGGTCGAGCACCCTGCGTTCCACCCGGTCGTCCTCGGTCAGGACGAACCGGCTCCAGAACGTGTCGTGCCTGCGCAGGAATGCCTCGACCGTTCGCGTGAACGCGGCATGATCCGGCACGCCGGGAATCGTGAACGCGATCATGCACACCCGCGAAGTGCGCACGCCCGCATCGGCATTGCGGTGCGTGGTGCGCAGATATTCCTCCTGCTGATGTGACGGCGGCGCAGGATGAACCGGGGCACGGCGCGCCGCGGTGAGCGATTCCGGCGCCGCACGCCAACTGGTGAGCTTTCCCGCCGTCGGCTGCCATTCGTCGATGAAACCGAAATTGACCACAGGTGTTCTCGATTCGTGCTTGCGAGGAGAAATCCTCGGCTGAACCCCCAGGAAAGTTAACGACTCCGGTCGTCCGGCGACCATGGGTTGCACGAAATCTTGTGACCACCACCAGCCGGCCGCGCCGACGGCTCGTCGAGTCTCCCAAGAATGCGCGCCAGTGCTTGCCGGGCGGTGCGACCGCGCCCTACGTTCGCCACCACGAAATGCACGAAACAGGTTCGGAGGTCTCGCGTGCGGGCTCGAACGACATGCAGGCCGGGCGCGATCATCACCTCGATCGCCGTCGCCATCGCGCTCGCCGCGACACCGCTGTCACCGTCCTGGCCTGCGGCGACAGCCGAACCGACGGCACAGGCACCGGATCCGCCTGCCGCCACGGATGGCGCCCGAGTGGTCGGCATCGGGCCGGGCGCCGGTCGCCTGATCGAAGTGCAGATCCATTCCCCCGCGATGGGCGCCACCGTCCCGGTGAAAGTGATCCGCGCGCCGGATAATTCCGAATCCGCGCCGACGCTGTATCTGCTCAACGGCGCCAGCGGCGGCTCGGAAGGAAGCAACTGGCCCCACCGGACCGATATCGAGGATTTCTTCGGCGACAAACAAGTCAATGTCGTCGTGCCGATGGGCGGCGAGGGTAGCTATTTCGCGGATTGGCAGGCCGACGACCCGGTCCTCGGCAGGCAACGCTGGACGACATTTCTCACCAGAGAACTGCCGCCGCTGATCGACGCCACTTTCGGAGGCAACGGGGCCAACGCCGTCGCGGGCATCTCCATGGCGGCCACTTCGGTATTCCAACTCGCCCTCAACGCGCCGGGGCTGTACCGAGCCGTCGGCTCCTACAGCGGATGCGTCCGCACCAGCGATCCGCAGGGCCAAGCCATGGTCGCCGCCGTCGTCGCCCACTGGCACGGCAACGCGCTGAACATGTGGGGCCCGCCCACCGATCCGCACTGGGCCGCCAACGACCCGTACCTGCACGCCGAACAACTTCGCGGCACCGCCATCTATGTCTCCACCGGCACCGGCATACCGGGACCGTTCGACCGGCCCGATGGGCCAGGCATCGACGGAAATCGCGACAAACTGGTCAGTCAGCTCGTCACCGGCGGCGTGCTGGAGGCGATCATCAACCAGTGCGCGCACGATTTGAGCGATCGGTTGCGCGAACTGAACATCCCCGCGACGTTCGACTTCCGCCCCTCCGGCACCCACTCCTGGGGCTACTGGCAGGAGGACCTGCACAACTCGTGGCCGCTCATCGCCGCCGCGCTGGCGGCCTCCCCGGTCACCGGATAGCCGAAACCGGTGTCATCGCGGCCGGGACGACTCCGCGGCGCCGGTGATATTGCGCGCCATCCCGCCGAAAACGATCGTATGGAACGGCGCGATGGACTTCCAGTACAGATGTCCGGCCAGCCCATGCGGTTCGAACACCGCGCATTGGCGATAGGTGGCGCCTGGACCGTCCGGCTCCACCGCGAGCTCGAGCCACGCCCGGCCGGGAACCCGCATCTCGGCGCGCAGACGCAGCATCCGGGGCCGCTCGATCCGCTCCACCCGCCACCAATCCAGCGCCTCCCCTTCGTGCAACCGGTGCGGATCGCGGCGTCCGCGGCCGAGACCGGCGCCGCCCGCGAGCCGGTCGATCCATCCGCGCAGCGACCAGGCCAGCGGGAAGGAATACCAGCCGTGCTCGCCGCCGATCGCCTCGATCACCCGCCACAGCGTCGCCGGGTCGGCGTCGGTGTGGCGTTCGCGCACGTCCCGGTACAGCGAACCGCCCGACCACTCCGGGTCGGTGGGCAGCGGATCCGACGGCGCGCCCGGCGGATGCGCGTCCGACCACCTGGTCGGCACGTCCAGATCACGAATCTTGCACAGCGCCAACATCACCGCCCGCCGGTAACCGGTCGGTCCGTCCGGCGGGTCCGGAATGAGGTCGGCGATCGCGTGGTCGCGGCAGACCACGTCGTTGATCAGCGACTCCATCAGCGGAACGGCGATCGCGCGCGGCACCGGGGTCACCAGGTTCACCCACTGCGCCGACAACCACGGCGTCAGCACCGGCACCGGCACGATCAGCCGTCGCGGCAGCTGGGCCACTTCGGCATACTCGCGCATCATCTGCCGGTAGGTCAGCACGTCGGGGCCGCCGATGTCGAACGCGCCGCCCGCGCCTTCCGGCAGCGTCGCCGCTGCGGTCAGGTAGTACAGCACGTCACGCACCGCGATCGGCTGGATCCGGTTGCGCACCCAGCGCGGGGTGATCATCAGCGGCAAGCGCTCGGTCAGATAGCGCAGCATCTCGAAACTGGCCGAGCCGGAACCGATGATCACCGCGGCCCGCAGCACCAAGACCGGCACCGGACCCGCTCGCAAGATCTCGCCGACCTCGGTGCGGGAGGCCAGGTGCCGCGATAGCCGCTGGGCGTCAGGGACGATGCCGCCCAGGTAGACGATCCTGGTCAGCCCGGCGCGCGCCGCCTCGGCCGCGACCAGCGTGGCCGCCTCCCGGTCCACTGTGTCGAAATCGGCCCGCGTCAGCGAGTGGACCAGGTAGTACAGCACGTCCTGCCCCGCGAGCGCGGCGCGCACGTCGGCGGCCGAGGTCACGTCGCCCGCCACCACCTCGACGCGATCGCGCCAAGGCGCCTCGGTGAGTTTGCCGGGTGTGCGTGCCAGCACGCGAACCGTGTGACCGGCGCGCAGCAACTCCGGCACCAGTCGTCCGCCGATGTAGCCGGTCGCACCGAACACCACACACCGCACGGCAACCACCCTTCCGATGACCTGCTCAGGTGATGACCGAGGGCCGAGGGGTCAAACAGCGACCGCGGCGCCCCCGCACGGGGATCGGCCGAGCGCGAGCCCTGCTCGATCGCACGACGACGTGCCAGACTGGGCCGGTGAGCGAAAGCAGCAAAAGCGGCAGACCGGACGAACCCACACCGCCCGATCGCGGTGATGTCATCGGTATGGGCCTGCTGTGGCTGGCCAAATGGGCGGTGTGCATCGTCGCGATCGCGGCGGGCGCGTGGGTGCTCGGCTTCCTGGTCGCCCGGCTGTGGGTGGTGATCCTGCCGGTGGCGCTGGCGATCGTGATCGCCACCGTGCTGTGGCCGCCGGTGCGCTGGCTCACCGCCCGCGGCTTGCCGCCCGCCGCGGCGGCCTCGATCGCGGTGCTCGGTTTCGTCGGCGTGCTGGCCGGCGTGATCGCGCTGATCGTGCCCTCGGTGGTCGACCAGGCCCCGGAGCTGGCCGACAAGGCGAGCGAGGGCGTCAACCAGGTGCGCGACTGGTTGCAAGGGCCGCCGTTGCGAGTGCGCGAAGAGCAATTGGATTCGGCGGTGGACGCCATCGTGTCCCGGTTGCAGTCGAGTTCCGCGCAGATCGCCAGCGGCGTGTTCACCGGCGTGACCACCGCGACGTCGGCGCTGATCACCCTGTTCCTTGTGCTCGTGCTCACTTTTTTCTTCGTCAAGGACGGGCCGCGTTTCCTGCCCTGGCTGCACAGCGTCTCCGGCAGCCGCAGCGGCAGGCACTTGGAGGAGGTGCTCAGCCGCATCTGGGTCGTGCTCGGCGGGTTCATCCGCACCCAGGCGCTGGTCAGCCTGGTCGACGCGGTGCTCATCGGCGCCGGTCTGGTCATCCTCGGAGTGCCGCTGGCGCTGGTTCTCGCGGTGATCACCTTCCTGGGCGGATTCGTCCCCATGGTCGGCGCGTTCGTCGCGGGGGCCCTCGCGGTGCTGGTCGCCTTGGTCGGCAACGGCTTCGTCACCGCACTGATCGTGCTCGGCATCGTCGTCGCCGTGCAGCAGTTGGAGGGCAACGTGCTGCAACCGGTCCTGCAGAGCAGGAGCATGCAGCTGCACGCGGTCATCGTGCTGCTGGCGGTCACCGCGGGCGGCTCGCTGTACGGGATCGTCGGCGCGTTCCTGGCCGTGCCCGTCGTGGCGATCGCCGCGGTCGTCCTGCGCTACGTCGGCGAGCAGATCGACGCGGCCACCGCGCCGCGGCCGGAACCGGACAGCGATCCCGCGGACTGACGCAGCGCCCGCGGCCGCGCACCATCGTTGTACTCAGTCCGAATGTAACTATCGCCGTCGCCCGCCGCGGTTCCTAGCGTCAGTGGACATGACAACTGATGTGGGCACCCCGCTCAACGACATCGCCGACGCGACGGCCGAGGCGGTCGCCGACGACCCGGCGAACGCGCTGGTGGTGTTCCGTGCCTCCGGGACTCCGGAGGGGACGGTGGGCAGCGCGATCTCCCTCGGCAGATACACCGTGCGCGTGGACGAACCGCCGGCGCTCGGCGGCGCGGACACCGCGCCCAATCCGGTCGAGGTGTATCTGGCGTCGCTCATCGCCTGTCAAGTGGTCACCTATCGGTTCTGGGCCCAGCGCCTCGGCATCACGATCGATGAACTGGCCGTGAGCGCCGAAGGCGATCTCGACGTGCGTGGATTCTTCGGCTTGGATGAGAACGTTCGCCCCGGCTTCCAAGCGGTGCGGGTGACGGTTCGCATCGGCGGCCCCGAGACCGCGCAGCGTTATACCGAACTCCAGCAGGCCGTCGACGCGCACTGCCCCGTGCTGGATCTCACGACCGGGCGCACTCCGGTCGACACCACGCTGATCACCGATTAGCGGCCGTCCCGACCAGATCGACCACGCACAAGGAAGGACCTTCCCGATGACCGAACCCGACCTGTCCCAGAACTGGAGCTTCGAGACGAAGCAGATCCACGTCGGACAGATTCCGGACGGCACGACCAACGCCCGCGCCCTGCCGATCTACCAGACCACCTCCTACACCTTCCGCGACACCGCGCACGCGGCGGCGCTGTTCGGTCTGGCCGAGCCCGGCAACATCTACACCCGGATCATGAACCCGACCCAGGACGCGGTGGAACAGCGCATCGCCGCACTGGAAGGCGGCGTGGCGGCTCTGCTGCTGGCCTCGGGCCAAGCCGCGGAGACCTTCGCGATCCTCAACATCGCCGGCGCGGGCGACCACATCGTCTCCAGCCCCCGGCTCTACGGCGGCACCTACAACCTCTTCCACTACTCGCTGCCCAAGCTCGGCATCGAGGTGTCCTTCGTCGACGACCCCGACGACCTCGAGCAGTGGAAGGCCGCCATCCGCCCGAACACCAAGGCGCTCTACGGCGAGACGATCTCCAACCCGCAGAACCACATCCTCGACATCCCGGGGATCGCGGGTGTCGCGCACGACAACGGTGTTCCGCTGATCGTGGACAACACCGTCGCCACGCCGTACCTGATCCAGCCGCTGGCCCACGGCGCCGACATCGTCGTGCACTCGGCGACCAAGTACCTCGGCGGGCACGGCGCGGCCATCGCAGGCGTGATCGTGGACGGCGGCAAGTTCGACTGGACCGGCGGCCGGTTCCCCGGCTTCACCGAGCCCGACCCGAGCTACCACGGCGTCGTGTACGCCGAACTCGGCGCGCCCGCCTACGCGTTGAAGGCGCGCGTGCAGTTGCTGCGCGACCTGGGCTCGGCGGTGTCGCCGTTCAACGCGTTCCTGATCAGCCAGGGCCTGGAGACGCTGAGCCTGCGGGTGGAGCGGCACGTGCAGAACGCGCAGGCCGTGGCCGAATTCCTCACCACCCGTTCCGAAGTGACCTCGGTGTCCTACGCGGGTCTGCCGTCGTCGCCGTGGTACGAGCGGGGCCGCGCTCTCGCGCCGAAGGGCGCGGGCGCGGTGATCGGCTTCGAGCTGGCCGGCGGCGTCGACGCGGGCAAGCGGTTCGTCGAGGCGCTGCGGCTGCACAGTCACGTCGCCAACATCGGCGACGTGCGCTCGCTGGTGATCCACCCGGCCTCCACCACCCACTCGCAGCTGACGCCGGAAGAGCAGCTGGCCGCGGGCGTCACCCCGGGCCTGGTCCGGCTCGCGGTCGGCATCGAGGGAATCGACGACATCCTTGCCGATCTGCGCGCCGGATTCGACGCCGCTTCCTGACGCGTCGCGCCCCGGGGCCGATCGGCCCCGGGGCGCTTCCCCGGTCACCCATGCGGATCGGAAGCCGCTCAGCGGGGCGAAAACCCGTTTCGGGCGCGATTTCCTGATTACCGTCGATGAATTGAACCGCAACCGCAGTTTCCATCGACCGGCTCTCGGCGCCACCGCTATTCGTCGGCGGCACGCGGATTCGATTGGCGTACGCGCGGTTCCTCGCCCGCGCGAAAGAAATGGAACTGCCGCGCATCCGTAAGGCTTTCTGAACCGAACTAGAAGGGTAGGTATATGTCCTCTTCAGAATGAGGTGGGTAAGTTCATGGGCACAGCAGTACCCGAAATCGAAACTGCGGCACACCCCTTCTTACGCCGCGCTGTCACTCTGGTCGTCGCGAGCGCCATCCCGTTGTCCTTGGTCGGCGCCGCCGCCGGCGCCACCGCCGACCCGCTGCTGCCGGAGATCTCCGTCCAGATCCCGTTCGCCCCGGCGCCCGGCCTCGGCATCGTCCCTGCGGCCGATCCCGCGGACCCCGGAGCTGTTCCGCCCGAGTTCCTTCCGCCCGCGCCCCCGGTCTCCGCGGGCCGCAACGACCTGAGCGTCAACCGGCCGATGCCGGATCCGAACGTGCTCGCGCCGATCGAGCCGCAGCGGCTGCACCTGCCCAACCCCGCCGCCCCGGCTCCCGCGGTCGCGCCGATCGAGGCGCCGCCCGGCACGCTGCGCGTGGGTTCGGTGGTGATCGGCCGTCCCGATTTCATGACTCCCGAGCAGGGCAAGATGTTCAACGACGCGATCGCGGGTCCGGAAGCAAGCATCGCGCAGACCCTGGATTCTGCGGGCTTCGAACCGTCGCGTTCGGACCGCATCGCCGCCGACCTCATCGGCTCCACCGCCATCGGCGCCTCGGTTGGCAGCATGGTGGCCTCGCCGGTGGCCTCGATCGGTGCGGTCATCGGCGCGATCTGCGGCGCCATCGCGGGCCTGCCGATGATTCCGACCGGAACGATCGCCGTCATGGCCCTCGGCGCCGCCATCGGTTACGGATTCGTCGCCTCCCCGGCCATCGCCGTCGGCGCGGCCGTCGGCGCGGGTGTGGGTGTGCTGCAAGGACTTCTGACGCCGCCGACGGTTCCCGCCGCGTAAAGTTCCCCGTGCCGGAAACCGCCCATTACGCGGATCCGGCCTCGATTCCGAATACGCGAGATTTCCGCGAAGACCCGGTTTCCGCCGGGTCTTCTGCTTTTCCGGCGGAAATGGCCGATGTTTGGCCGCCGGATAACGGGCTACTGCGAAGAAGACCGGCTGAAGATGGCCGGCCGGTCGCTTCAGAAGGAGGTTGTGACATGAGCACAGTCGACAAGGCGAAGAACAAGACCGATAAACTCGCTGGTCAGGCCAAGGAAAAGTTCGGCGAGGCGGCGGGCGACCGCGGCAAGCGCGACGAAGGCCGCACCGACCAGATCAAGTCCGACCTGAAAGACGCGGGCGAGAAGGTCAAGGACGCCTTCAAGCACTGACCGTAGCGCCGCGCACGGAGCGCACGCGAGCTGAGCGACGCGCCCGGCCGAAGCGCATAAGGCGGATGGCCGCATCGAGCGGTCATCCGCCTTTTTCTTCCGACCAACTGGTCCAACCAGTTGACGTGTTGACCCTTCTGCGCGACACTCGGCGGCATGGAATTCGCCGCGGTCGCCCGCACCGCCGTCTCCGATGTGGTGTTCGGCCAGATCATCGACGCGATCTTGAGCGGCAAGCTCGCGCCGGAGGCGACGCTGCCCTCCGAGCGCGAACTGGCCGAGATGTTCCAGGTGAACCGCCACGCCGTCCGCGAAGCGCTCAAGCGCGTCCAGCAGAGCGGGCTGGTGCGCGTCACGCCCGGCGGCAAGACGCGGGTTCTGGACTGGCGCTCGCACGCGGGCTTGGACATCCTCACCGCGCTCACGCGCTCCGGCGCGGTGCCCGCGCGGCGGATCCTGCACGACATCGCGGTGATGCGGCGTTCGGTCGCCGCCGACGCGGCCCGGTTGTGCGCCGAACACGCCGACGCCGAGCAGCTGGCGGCGGTGCGACGCGCCGCGGCGACCTACCCGGACGCCACCGCGCCCTTCGACACCGTCGTGGAGGCCGATCTGGCGTTCTGGGTCGCGATCCTGGACGGCTCCGGCAACCTCGCCTACCGGTTGGCGTTGAACACCCTGGTGGCGGGCTATTTCGGGATCGGCATGGAGCTCGTCGCCGAACTCGGCCTGAACAAGGAGTACATCGACCCCGGCGCGCATCGCGCACTCGCGGAGTGCATCGCCCGCCGCGACTCGGACGCGGCCTACGACACCGCGTACACCCTGCTCACCCGCTTGGTGGACGCCCAAGCAGCACCGGAAGATTGACCCCTTGTTCGACCTGATCGCCCACGCCATACCGGTTTTCGTGCTCTGCCTGGCCCTGGAAGCGGCCTCCTTCCACCTGCTGCCAGACGACGACCAACTCGGCTACCAGTTCCGCGACGCACGCACCAGCGTGCTCATGGGACTGGGGAACGTGGTGGTGAATCTCGGCTGGAAACTCGTGGTGGTCGCGGTTTACGCCGCCGCGTACCTTCTCGCCCCGGTGCATCTTCCCGCGGACCATCCGCTGACCTGGGTCGCGCTGTTCTTCGCCGACGAGATCGCCTATTACTGGTATCACCGCACCCATCACACGGTGCGCGTGTTGTGGGCCAGCCACGTGGTGCACCACTCCAGCGAGTTCTACAACCTCTCCACCGCCCTGCGCCAGCCGTGGACCCCGTTCAGCTCGCTGCCCTACTGGCTGCCGCTGGCGCTGGCCGGTTTCCCGCCCTGGATGATCCTGCTGCAACAGTCGGTCAGCCTGGTCTACCAGTTCTTCATCCACACCGAGCGCGTGGCGACGCTGTGGCGCCCCCTGGAGTTCGTGTTCAACACCCCCTCCCATCATCGCGTGCACCACGGCTCCAACGACCGCTACCTGGACAAGAACTACGGCGGCATCCTGATCATCTGGGATCGGCTGTTCGGCACCTTCGAGCCGGAGGGCGAACGCGTCCGCTACGGGCTGACCAAGAACATCGAGACGTTCAATCCGGCGCGCGTCGCCACCCACGAGTGGGCCTCGATCTGGCGCGACCTGCGCGGTGCGCCGTCGTGGCGCGCCCGCGGCGGCTACTTGTTCCGCGGCCCCGGCTGGGCGCCGGCCGACTGATCCGCGGCGGAGCGCCCGTCGCCCTCCTCCTCGACGAGCCGCAGTGCGCTCGGCCACCAGATCCTGCGCCCGATCAGGCTGAACAGCGCGGGGATCACCACCGTGCGCACGACGAACGTATCGAGCAGGATGCCGAGGCCGACCACGATGCCGACCTGCGTCAATGTGATCAGCGGGAGCACGCCGAGCACACAGAACACCGCGGCGAGCACGATGCCGGCACTGGTGATCACCGCGCCGGTCACCGACACCGCCCGCACCATGCCGCGCGTGGTGCCGTGCCGGGGAGTCTCCTCGCGGGCCCTGGTCACCAGGAAGATCGTGTAGTCGACGCCGAGTGCGACCAGGAACAGGAACGCGAACAGCGGCACGCTGATGTCCAACGCGGGGAAGCCGAACACGTGCTCGCTCATCCAGCTGCCGAGACCGAGCGCGGCCAGCGCGCTCAACACCGTCACCGCGACCAGCAGCACCGCGGCGGGCACCGCCCGCAGCAGGGCCAGCAACACCACCAGCACCACGACGAGGATGAGCGGGATGATCAGCTTCCGGTCGCGGCTCGCGGCCGTCTGTACGTCCAGCGCCTGGGCATCGGTACCGCCGACGATCGCGTCGGCCCCTGGCACAGCGGCCACCGACGCCCGCAGCGCCTCGATCGTGTCGAACGCGCGCGCCGACGACGGCGGCGCGTCGATCACCACCGACCACCGGGTGAGCCCGGTCGCCGAGGTGCCGGTCTGCCAGGTCATCACCACGCCCTCCGTGCGATGGAACGCCGCGTCGATGCCCACCGCCGCGTCGCTGCGCGCGAGGACGATCGCGGGATCGGAGGCGCCGGAGGGGAAGTGCCGGGCGAGGGCGTCGAATCCCTCCACCGACTCCGCGCGAACCCGGAACTGCTCGGTCTGCGACAACCCCACCTGCGTCGACAGCAACCCGGTCGCGCAGACGACCAGCACCGCGATGGCGCTTGCGGCGACCACCGCGGGCCTGCGCACCACACGCGCGGCGATGGCGTGCCAGATGCCCTCATCGGCGGTATCGCGGTCGTCGGCCTGCGGCACGAACGGCCAGAACACGTTACGCCCGCACAACGCGAGCGCGGCGGGCAGCGCCAGCAGCACGAACACCACCGCCACCAGCAAGCCGAGCGCGGCCATCACGCCGAGGCTGCGCGTGCTCGGCACCGAGGCGAGCAGCAGCACCAGCAGCGCGGCGACCACCGTCACGTTGCTGGCCAGGATCGCGGGCCCGGCGCGCCGCACCGCCTGGCGCAAGGCGGTGCGGTGGTCGGCTTCCCGGTGCAGTTCGTCGCGATAGCGCGACACCAGCAACAGCGCGTAGTTGGTGCCGGCACCGAACACCAGCACGCTGGTGACACCGGAGGTCGAGCCGTCGAAGGTCAGGTCGGTCAGGCGCGCCAGCGCGGTTCCGGCGCCGGTGGCCACCCGATCGGCCGCGCCCACCACCGCGAGCGGCACCAGCCACAGCACCGGGGAACGGTAGGTCGCGATCAGCAGCACGGCGACGACCACCGCGGTCACCGCCAGCAGGGTGACGTTCGCGCCGGAGAACGAGTCGGCGATGTCGGCGCCGAATGCCGGACCGCCGGTGACCTGCAGCAACAGTCCGTCGGGCAGCCCGTCCCCGGCGACGGTACGGATGTCGCCGATGCGGTCGGTGAGCGCGAATCCGCTCAGCTCGGCGTCCACGGGCACTTGCCCGATCGCCGCTTTCCGATCCGGGGAGGCGAGCAGGTCGGTCGGACCAGGGGCGCGTCCCGACGCGCGGGCCACCGCCGCCACGGTGGCGTCGCGATCGTCATCGGTCAGTTCGCCGCCGTCGGCGCGCGTGACCACGATGATCGCCGCGGCCGACCCCGCGTCCGGGAATTCCTTCAGCGCCTGTTCCACCCGCGCGGATTCCGCCGAGGACGGCAGCGCGGTGGGGGCCTGCCCGGCGGACTCGTTTTCGCCCACCGCGCCGATCAGGCCGATCGATGCCGCGGCGAGCACCACGAGCAGCACCCACGAGGTCCGGGCGGTCACCACCGACGCATAACGATCCCAAGCACTCACCCCGCAACTCTCTCAGAAACTGAAATATTAAGCAATTGAGACACCTCGGTGAACTACGCTGACGCCCGTGTGCGAAAGGATGCCCCATTGACCGCTGATCCGAACGTCGACAGACCGGACCGCACCGGACTGGAAGCCGACATCGCCGCCGACATCCGGGCACTCACCGCGATCTCGGAGCAGATCGGGCAGGTCTTCGCGCGGTCGCACGACCTGCGCGCGGGCGACTTCCGCGCACTGATGCACGTCGCGACCGCCGAGATCGAGGGCGCGCCGCTGACCGCGGGCGCGCTCGGCAAGCTGATGGGAATCTCCTCGTCGGCGGTGACCTACCTGGTCGAGCGCATGATCGATTCCGGCCACCTGCGCCGCGCCGCCGATCCGGCCGACCGCAGGCGGGTCATCCTGCACTACGACGAGCACGGCATGGACGTGGCCCGCGGCTTCTTCACACCGCTCGGGCAGCGGACCCGCGCCGCGATGGCCGAACTGCCCGACGCGGACCTGCGCGCCGCGCACCGCGTGCTGGTCGCCGTCGTGCAGGCGATGCGGGGCTACCACGGCGAGCTGACCGGCGACTGAATGCCGCCCGGGGCGCGCGTCAGTCCCGCAGCGCCTGCTCGCGCAACGATTTCAAGGTCTTCGACAGAATCCGCGAGACCTGCATCTGCGAGCACCCGATCCGCTGGGCGATCTGCTCCTGAGACATCGAGTCGAAGAAGCGCATCACCAGCACCTGCTTCTCGCGTTCGGGCAATGCCGCCAGCAGCGGCTTCACCGCCAGGTAGTTCTCCACGGTGCCGAAGTCAGGGTCCTCGGCGCCGAGCGTGTCCAGCAGCGAGGGACCGCCGGACTCCGACTCGTCGGTGTCGGAGGCGGCGTCGATCGATGAGGTCTGGTAGGCGTTGCGGGCGATCAGCGCCTGGGTCACCTCGTTCAGATCCGCGCCCAGCTCCTCGGCGATCTCCCGCGCCCGCGGCATCCGGCCCAGCCGCTGCGACAGGATCTCCACCGTCGGACCGATGGTGGACTGAATCTCCTTGAGCCGGCGCGGCACTCGCACCGACCAGGCGTAGTCGCGGAAATGCCTGCGCACTTCGCCCATGATCGTCGGCACCGCGAACGAGAGGAAGGTCGCGCCGTGCCCCGGATCGAAGCGGTCGACGGCGGCGAGCATGCCCACCCGCGCGATCTGCAACAGGTCCTCGAAGCTCTCGCCGCGGCCGCTGAACTTGCGCGCGATGTGCTCGGCCAGCGGCAGGCACCGCTCGATCACCTCGGTGCGCAGGGCTTCGCGGCGCGGATCGTCCGGAGCCAGCGCGGCCAGTTCGGCGAAGAGCGGCTCGATATTGTCGTAGGTATCTCCCCGCGATTTCCGCTTGGAAGCGACCTGATTCGGCTCGCTACTCATTATTCGAGCCGCCGCGCACCCACCGGAAGTCGACGACAGTCGGGTAGCCGCCCGCCGCGGCGTCGTGCGCGCCTCGGGTGGCCGACACCGAGTGGGTGAGCGTCGCCACGATGTGCCAGCCGAAACCGGACTCGTCCGGGCTGCTGTCCGACACCGTGACGGTGGAGACGCGCACGTCCACCGCGTCGTCCTCGAAGCCGAACGCGCACTCCAGCTCCGCGCCGTCCACCGCGTCCAGCACCAGCGCGCTGGCCACCTCGTCGAGGGCGAGCCGGATGTCGGTCACCTCGTCGATGCCGAAATCGGCCATGAGCGTGACGGTCTCGGCCAAGGCACGCAACATCGCCAGCTGTTCGGACACCGCGGGCACCCGCACGCTGATCGTGCCGGTCCGCGTCGTCGCGGGAGGAGTCCCCTCACCCTTGCTCATGCACCGCTCCCAGAAGTCGCGCCGTCCGTCGGAGCGCCAAGCCTACGCCCTCTCGTCCGGGCGGTTCGATCGGCCACGGCACAGCGCGCGCGTCTGCGCCGTGGACGGCCCGTCGCGCGAGGCCGCGACGCGCTCCCCGCGACGGCCTTCGACGCCGATGGACAGCGCGTTCGCCGGCGCATCGGCCCGCGCTCGCCGTCCCTGCGCTCACCTGGACTCCGGCGCGGCCGGAACCCCGGTCCGTTCGGACGGAAGACGGCGACGGCCGTCGCCGATCGCGCGCACCAGATCGGTATAGGCGATCTCCAGTTCGGCCAGCCGGGTCCATGCCGCGTGCATGCGCTCGCCACCGGGATCGTCGTGCATGAGCAGATGGAACGCGTCTTCCGCGACGGCGGCCATCCGGTCGATCATCTCGCCGAGGCTCTCGTCGTGCACCCGCACCGCGGGGTCGGCACTCGGCAGGTGCAGCGCCGCCCAGGTGTCGATCCGATCGACCAGCTCGGCGCGTCGCCGCCGCGTGTCGACCGACTCTCGCCCGTCCTCCCGGCACTGCCGGTGCAGTTCGGTCAGCTCGCGCGCCCACCGGCTCACCGGGCCATCCACGTGCTGGCCGCCCAGCGCGCACAGCAGGGCGCTCGGACTCGGCAAGGCCGAACCCTCGGACAGCTTTCGCGGTCGCGCACGCTGGACCAGCATCGGCCTACCTCCCCGGCCGACCGCACCGCTCGCACGGCCGGTCGTCCAAGCCTTCATCAGAACAGCGTTCATACCCGATCGGGCATGCCCGCTGCGGGCAGAGGCAAACTCACAGGGGCGCAGTGAGTTCGAGATGGATGCCGTCCGGATCGGAGAACGACAGGATCGCGATGCCGAAATCGGCCATCTCGGTGATCTCGCCGTGCTCGATGCCCGCCTCGGACAGGCGAGCGGCCGCGGCCACCAGATCGTCCCGCGCCGGGACGGTGAAACTGAGATGGTCCAAACCCACCCGCTCGGAATCGAATCGGTCCGCCGGATCGGCGACCGGGCGCAGGCCGAGCAACATGCCGTTGGCCTGGAACACCACCCCGCCGAACAGCCGCATCGGATCGGTGCGCACCGCAGGATCGTCCGGACTGCCCGGCGATTCGGCGGCGATGGGGAAACCGAGCACGTCGCGGTAGAAGGCACGCGACCGAGCGATATCGGTCACGGTCAGCCGGATGTGATGCGTCCCGGTCGTTTCGATCATGGTCACGCTCCCGAGCGGTGTACGGCGGTCCGATCGGCTCCCTCGCGCTGTCGGCGGGCAACCGTCTCGCGATGACGGTAGGACAGAATCCCGGCGGAACCGAGTGTCGTGAACGACATCTTCGGTACCGTTTCCGACATGGATGTCGTCGTCTTCGTAGTGGACGGCGTAGCCGATTTCGGATACGCCGCCTTGCTGGAGACCTTCAACACCGCCAACGCCGTGCGCACCGAACTGCCCGACCCGCCGCAGCCGTGGCGGGTGCGCAGCGCGTCGTTCGGGACCACGGTGCGATCCGGCAACGGCAACACCGTGCCGACGGTCCCGCTCGACGAGCTCGGCGACGCGTTCGAGCTGATGATCGTGCCCGCCGTGAACGTCATGGAGGCCGCGGCGCTGATCGACCTCGTTTCCGCACCCGCCAGCCGGCCGGTGCTCGACCGGCTGGTGGCGGCCCGCGATCGGGGCGCGCACCTCGCCGGGGCCTGCACCGGAACGTTCTTCCTCGCCGAGGCGGGCGTGCTGGACGGTTCCCCGGCGACCACGAGCTGGTGGCTCGGTCCCAGCTTCCGGCGCCGCTACCCCAGCGTGGAACTCGACGAGGGACGCACGCTGTGCCGCGGCCCGCGCGTCACCACCGCGGGCGCCGCGCTGTCGCACATGGACCTCGCGTTGTCGCTGATCGCGGGCAAGAGCCCGGCGCTGGCCGAACGCGCCATGCGCTACCTGGCGGTGGGCGCGGGACGACCGCAACGTGAGTTCATCGTTCCGGAGATCATCGCCCGTGGCGATTCCGTCACCGCCGCCTTCGAACGCTGGGTGCGCGCCCATCTGGGCGAGAATTTCCGGATATCCCAGGCCGCTCGCGCCATCGGTGTCACCGAACGCAGCCTGCAGCGGGCCACCCACGCCGAACTCGGCATGTCCCCCACCGAATTCGTGCACGACATCCGCCTGGAACGCGCCGTGCAGTTGCTGCGAACCACCTCGCTCACGGTGGACGCGGTGGCCGCCAAGGTGGGCTACCTCAATGCCGGAACCCTGCGCGGATTGTTCCGCCGCCGCCGCGGCGTGTCGATCTCCGAGATTCGCATGACGCGCGTGTCCTATTGAGCCGACCCCATCGGCACGAGCCGGTCCCGCGACGGCAGTTGCCCCAATTCGAACGTCGCCGAAATCGACAGTAGCCAATGGGCCGCGCTTACCGCCCCGGTTATCGGAATCGGCTGTCTCGCAGGCGGATTCCTATACGGCGCGGGATTGCCCAGGAGCGGTGAATCCTTCGGCGAATTCGATGAAGTTCTGCACGACGGTCTCGGCCTCCCGCCGCACAGTGCGCTTGAGCAGCAGGCCGGGCAGCAGGAGCGAGGATTGCAGCTCGGTGTGATACCAGACCTGCGATCCCGAGACGTCCTCGGAGACTTCGAACCAGCCACCGCCGCCGACCCCGACACAGCTGTCCACGACCTGCCAGGACACTCGATCCTCGGTCCACTCGTACTCCAGCACCTGGAGATCGGACCTGCCAAGCGGGGTCTCCGCGGTGACGTAAACCCGCTGCGGACGACCGGATTCGTCACGAGTGGCCACGCGCGCATCCGAATGCGTCGACCATTCGGGAAGCAATTCGATCGCGGCGACCGCATCGAAGACCTGTGCGGGATGGACGCCGACGGCGAAATGGATATCGGTTTTTACGCGCATAACTCCTCCACCCCCGGGACCAACCCGGCCGATTCTGCCCGTGCCCTTCCCATCCGTCAACACGGGCGCGACTCGCAAACAGCAACCACCCACAAAGTTCGATGTCAGACACTTCCCACAGTCGGAAATAAGCAGTCAGCTACTTAGCGGCTATTGGCAGTTCCAGCAGTTACCGGCGAGTATAAAAGTGGCCGGTCCGAGAATTCGTCCCTTGCATTCGTGGCACGACTCCGATGCGAACTGAGCGAGTTCATTTCCCACCCGCAAGCAGTGCTCGTCATCCCGGGGAACGGGCGGCCACGCCGACCACCTCGAGCCCACGGCAGAATGGGCCGGTGCAGATCGGGATGCTTGGACCGCTCGAGATCCGGCTAGACGACGGTGGATCGATCGAGGTACCGGGTGCCCGATTGCGGGCGCTGTTGATCGCCCTCGCGCTCGAACCGGGCCGCACGGTCCCGAGAACGACGCTGGTCGATTGGATCTGGGGCGAGCAGCCGCCCGCCGACGCGGCGAACGCCGTGCAGGCGCTGGTCTCCCGGCTGCGCAGGCTGCTGCCGGAGGGGTCGCTCGACGGGCAGGCGGGCGGATACCGGCTGACGGTGCGACCCCACGCCGTCGACGCCGTGCGGTTCCAGCAGCTTCTCGACCAAGCCCGCGGCGGTGACGACACGCGCCGGGCCGAACTCCTGCGCGAAGCTCTCGGCCTGTGGCGCGGTGCGCCCATGCAGGATGTCGGGATACCGGACAGCGCGGCTTTCGACACGGTGGTCACCCGGCTGGAGGGGCTGCGCCTGGCCGCCATGGAGGACCGATACGAAGCGGAGATCCGCCTCGGCCGCGGCACGGAACTGATCACCGAACTCACCGAGCTGGTGGCCATGCACCCGGTACGGGAACGGCTCGTCGCCGCGCTGATGCGTGCGCTCGGCGCCGCCGGGCGTGGCGCCGAGGCACTGGTCGTGTACCAGCGCGCACGCGAAGCGCTCGCCGACACGTTGGGCGTCGATCCCTCGCCGGAGCTCTCCGCGCTCCACGTCGCACTGCTACGCGGTGAAGTGCGGTCCGAGGAAGCCGGCCGCAAGACGAATCTGCGGGCAGAGTTGACCACATTCATCGGCAAATACGCCGACGTCGCCGCCGTGCGCGAACTCATCGCGAACCATCGGCTCACCACGTTGACCGGCCCCGGGGGTTCGGGCAAGACCAGGCTGGCCCTGGAAACCGCGCGGACCATGCTCGACGACCTGCCGGACGGGGCCTGGCTGGTGGAACTGGCGTCCATCGGCGCGAGCGGCGACCTGGCGCAATCGGCGCTCGCCGCGCTGGGGCTGCGGGACGCGCTGCTCGGCGGCGCACCGAACACCGAACCGATGGACCGGCTCGTCGCGGCGATCCGCGAGCGCGAGACGCTGTTGATCCTGGACAACTGCGAGCACGTGATCGAGTCCGCCGCGGCGTTCGCCCACCGATTGCTCGGGGAGTGCGGGCGGCTGCGGATCCTCGCGACGAGCCGGGAACCGCTCGGCATCATGGGCGAGGCGTTGTGGCTGGTGGAGCCGTTGGCGTTACCGGCGCAGGACGCGGACCCCGGCCAGATCGAGTCCTCCCCGGCCGTTCAGCTGTTGCGGGACCGGGCCGGCGCGGTGCGCAAGGATCTCACCGCCGACGCCTCCACCCTGGCGACCATGGCGCGCGTCTGCCGCGCGCTCGACGGCATCCCGCTGGCCATCGAACTGGCCGCGGCCAGGCTGCGCACCATGTCGCTCGATCAGCTCGCCCACCGCCTCGACGATCGGTTCCGCCTGCTCACCGGCGGCAGCCGGACCGCGATCCCACAGCACCGGACGTTGCGCGCGGTGGTCGACTGGAGCTGGGAGCTGCTCACCGACGCGGAACGGCTGGTGCTGCGCAGGCTCGCGGTGTTCTCCGGCGGCGCGAGCCTGGAGGCCGCCGAGCAGGTCTGCGCGCACGTCGACGGCGAGGAGAGCGTGACGGTCGAGCGGTGGGAGGTGCTCGAGCTACTGACCGCGCTGACCGAGAAATCGCTGCTGCTCACCGTGGAGGACAGCGGGCCGCGCTTCCGGATGCTCGACACGATCAAGCAGTACGCCCGCGACCGGCTCGCGGAGTCGGGGGAATCGGAATCGGCGCGCCGAGCGCATCTGGCGTACTTCACCGAACTCGCCGACAGCGCGGAGCCGCACCTGCGCCGAGCCGAGCAGTTGGAGTGGCTGGCCACGCTCGAGGTCGAACACGACAACATCGCTGTCGCGATGCGCGGCGCGCTCGCGGCCTCGGACGCGGCCGGGGCGATGCGCCTCGCGGCGGCCACGGGCTGGTACTGGTGGCTCGGCGGGCACAAGGCCGAGGGCATGGAATTGATCACCGCGGCTGCCGAGACGTCCGGCGAGGTGGACGACGAGACCAGGGCCAGGGTGTACGGGCTGATCGCGCATTTCATGAGTTCCGGGCCGGGTGACGAGCGCCAAGTGGCGGAATGGATCCGCAAGGCATACCGGTTCAGCCGGCGCGGTCCCAGCCGGTACCCGCTGCTGGCGTTCGTGGCCGCGCTGGAACAGATGTTGCAGGGGCCGGACGCGTTGCTGCCCGCGTTCGAACCGCTCCTCACCGACGACGACCCCTGGGTGCGGGCGCTGGCGCGGCTGCAGTTGGGCAAGGCGCGGATCGCGCTCGGCCGGGCGGGGCGGGAAGCGGACGAGTATCTCGAGACGGCGCTGGCCGAGTTCAGGGCCATCGGCGAGCGCTGGGGTATTTCGTTCGCTCTGACCGAACTGGCGAATCGGATCGCCATGCGCGGTGAGTTCGCCGGTGCGTGCGAGTACCTCGAACAGGCGATCGCGGTAGTGGCCGAGGTCGGCGCGATCGAGGACATCTTCCTCATGCGGGCCCGGCAGGCTCAGTTGTACTGGCTGCTCGGTGACACGCGGGCGAGCGCGGCGGCCATGGCGGAGGCGCAGCGGCACGCGGATCGGTCGGCCTGGCCGAACGCGCTGGCCGAACTCGCCATGACCAAGGCGGAGCTGGCCCGGTGGAGCGGCGACACCGAGCAGGCACGCCGGCAGATCGAGATCGCGGCGACCATGCTGGGCAGCGATGCGGAACAGCCCTACGTCACGGCGCTGACCCACAGCCTGCTCGGCTACCTCGCAGCCGGTCTCGACGAAGCCCGCGAACAACACGCCGCCGCCTTCCGTGCGGCAGCCGACACGGGGTACGCGCCGCTGATCGCGCAGATACTCGTGGGGATCGCCGACCTGGCGCTGCGCGCGGGCCACGACGAGCAGGCCGTGCGACTGCTCGCGGCCGGCGCCGGGGTGCGCGGTCTGTCCGACCGGTCCCAGCCGGATGTGACCCGAATCGAGCAGACAGCACGACGTCGCCTCGGTGACCAACGGTTCACCGAGGCGACGAGCGAGGGAGCGCAGGCGAGTTGGCGCGAACTGGTCGCCGCCGCGCTCGCCGGCTGACGGGGCACGGAGCGGGTCAGGCGGCGGTGGCGTGCCGGATGACGATGTTGCCGTAGGAGTTGCGCGCGTACACCCGCACGACGTCCGCGTTGCCGTCCGCCCGGTCCACCGGTCCCATCTGGTTGCGCACGGCACCGTGCAGGGCGTTGGTTTCCAGCTCCACCGCACTGCGCGGGCTGATTCCGACCTGTACCTCGCCCATGGACGTTTCCAGCCGGAGCACGCCGCGCGACGCTTCGCCGATGCGGATGTCGCCTTTGGCGGTTTTCGCGGTCACCGAATCGCGCGGACGCTCCACGGTGATGTCGCCCGCGGATACCTCCAGGTCGCACTCGCCGAGTTCGCCCGCGCCCAGCAATCGGCCCACCGCGGCGGTGCCCTTCAGCCGCGAGCCGATGGGCACCTCGACGGTCAGCTCGATCGACGGGTTGCCGCCGAACGGGGTGTAGGTCCGCCAGTCTTTCGGCGTTCTCACGGTCAAAGCGGCCGCGGTGAATTCGACTCGGGTCTGCTCGGCGGCGCGCACGTCGCCTTTCTTGGACGGGTCGGCAGGGCGGACCGCGACGACGGTGTCGGTGCGGTCCGAGGCGATCACCGTGACGTGACCGGAGAGCACGTCGATGGTGACGTCGATCGGTTCCGGGGTCTCGAATGTGGGCATGGCTGTCTCCTGTGAGGGTGGAACAGGGGCTGGCAGAGCCGGCGGATCGACTACACGCGCTTGTCGAATGTGGCGCGCGACCACAGGTATCCGACGAGGGCGAACCCGGCGCACCAGGCGAGCGCGGCGGCCGTGTAACCGCCGGAGGGGTGGCCGAACAGAAACCCCCGCAACGCTTCGATGATCGGCGTGAAGGGCTGATACTGCGCGAACTGCCGGATGCCGGGCCCCATCTGCTCGGCGGGCACGATCGCGCTGCTCACGAACGGCAGCATGATCAGCGGCACCACCGTCATACCCGCGGATTCCGGCGTCTTCGCGGCCATTCCCAGCGCGACCGTGAGCCAGGCGGCCGCGAACGATGTCGCCGCCATGATGCCGATCGCGCCGAGCCAGTCGAGCGCGCTCGCCGGCGACCGGAACCCCAGTGCGAACGCCACACCGAGGACGGCGGCGATGGCCACCACGTTGGTCAGCACGGTGGCCGCCACATGGCCGGTCAGCACGGCGCCACGGGAGACGCTCATGACCTTGAACCGGTTGATGACGCCCTTGGCCATGTCGGAGCTCACCGACACCGCGGTGCCCGACAACCCGTAGCTGATGGCCAGCAGGATCATGCCCGGCGTCGCGTAGTCGATGTACTGTTCTCCGACGTCGAACGCGTTGCCGAACACGTACACGAAGATCAGCATCATCACGACCGGCATCAGAGCCGCGTTGAATATCGTGACCGGGGTCCGGGCGATGTGCTTGAAGTTGCGGCGCAGCATGATCGACGAATCGGCCAGCGGTGCGGAAATGGTGCTCATTGTGCGACAGCCTCCGTGGTGGCGTGACCGGTCAGGGCGAAGAAGACATCGTCGAGATCAGGGGTGTGGACGGAGACCTCGTCGGCGTCGACCGAGTGTTCGGCGAGCCGGTTCAGCAGCTCCCGCAGCGATTTCGTCCCGCCGTCACCCGGGACACGCAACATCAGCGCCTCGTCGTCGCGGGTGGCGGCGGGCAGAATCCGCGCCGCCGCGTCCAGGTCGTCGACGTGGGTGAACCGGAGCCGGATGTGGCTGCCGGGTATCCGGCGCTTGAGTTCGTCGGGCGTGCCCGCGCCGACGATGCGGCCCTGGTCGAGCACCGCGATCCGGTCGGCCAGTTGATCGGCTTCCTCGAGGTATTGGGTGGTGAGGAAGATCGTCACACCCTCGGTCGTCAGTTCCCGGACGATCTCCCACATGGTGCGGCGGCTGCGCGGATCGAGTCCGGTGGTCGGCTCGTCCAGGAAGACGATCCGCGGCTTGGTGACCAGCGTCATCGCCAGGTCCAGTTTCCGGCGCATACCCCCGGAGTAGGTCGAGGCCTGCTTGCGCGCCGATCCGGTCAGATCGAACCGTTCCAGCAACTCGGCGGCCACCCGCTTGCCCTCCTGGGGCCGCAAATGGTGCAGATCCGCCATCAGCCGCAGGTTCTCCTCCCCCGTCAGCAGATCGTCCACCGCCGCGAACTGGCCGGTCACCCCGATCGCCGCGCGCACCGCGTCGGGCTCGGTCGCGATATCGTGCCCGGCGACGCGCGCGGTGCCGCCATCGATCTTCAGCAGGGTGGTCAGCACGTTCACCGCCGTGGTCTTGCCCGCCCCGTTCGGGCCGAGCAGAGAGAAGATCGTGCCGGCACCTATTTCCAAATCGATGCCATCGAGGATCGTCTTGTCCCCGTATGCTTTTCGCAGCCCGGAAGCTGTAATCGCTGAACTGTTCACACGGATACTGTCGCCAGCCCGGCTGATACGGTCCTGACACCGGCCTGACATGTCCGCTGACACGGTGGCCACGCTCGGAAGCGCGGCCCGTCAGGGATGGAGTCACCCGGTGCAACGCGCCAGTCCACCGGGATCGAAAATACGTTCGACTCGAGGTAAGGTGCCGGAGCATGCCGGACCACGAGCCCATCCTCTTCGCTCGAACGCGGATCAACGACGTGCGCAGGCAGCTGCTGGACGCGGCCGCGTTCGGCAAACATCTTGGACCCGAACAACTGGAGAACATGGCGGGCAAGCTGGCCGAGGGTTTGCGCGCGTACACCGAGGCCTTCGCGGCCGAAGCCACACCGGTGAACCCGCCCGCCGACGGCCGCGCCTGCCTCGACTACCGCGGACGCATTCGCTGAAGGCCGGACTCCGCGATTTCGTATTCGTCCCGGCAGAAGCGTTGTCGGCGACACCCGTTGCGATGGGTACGCAGGCGGGCTAGATCGGGAGGAAGCCCGCTCCGGGGCCGCCGCGCGCGTCGACGTCGTCGAGGATGGTGGTCATCTTCATCCCGAGCTGCGGCCCGAGGCACGGCACCGTCACGTACGCGTTCACCATGCTCACCAGCGTCGTCCCGACTACGACCGGCCCACCGGAGTCACCGGGGACGACGCATATCTGCGTCCAGGTCCACGTGCTGGGCTCCACCACGTCTCCGTAGGTCAGTCCGCAGGTCTGACCGGTGCTATAGCCTTCCTTGCACGCGATATCGGGGAACTTCGCAGGGCCGCCCACCTGGGTGATCGTCGTGTTGCCGACGCGGCTCACCGGCACCACCTTGTCCGGTTCGAACACGATGACGGCGTAATCCATGTCGACGTTGGTCTGGGCGACAGTCCCGACCGGGCCTGCTTCGCGATCGGCCGCCGCGGTGACGCTGCTGCCCTCCCCACCACAATGCGCCGCGGTGAAGCCCACCAGCCGGCCCGCGCCATCGTGCCCGATGGTGGTGAGCGAACAGATGCCCTGCTCGTTGACGACGATGCCGGAGCCGCCGCCCAGCACGACCGGAACGGCGGCGCGCGCCGCACCCGCCTGCGCCCCGATCAGTGTCGCGCATGCTGCGAGCGCAGCAGCTGTTCCCGCAAGTTTCTCGAACATGCCGCATCCAATCGGTCGAAGGGAAGATCGTCCCCCCATGCCGCGCGAACATACTGCTGTGCACTTGAAAGGCTCGTCGACCAGGCGTCCATCACCAATGGTGCGGGATGCAGCCGGTTCAGGTGTGCGTCCTTGATGACGAAACGCCGACGGTCACGCCACGATCTGGTGAGCGGGCGTGCCGTGCGGCGTTCGTCGTTTTGTCGGCGACGCTGCCCAGCGAATCAGGCGAGGCAGACCGGGAAGAAGAAGATGAACGGCGGGAAGAAACAGACCGGCCAGAAGAATGGCGCCCAGAACAAGAATGCGTCATTGGTCTGCACTTGCCCATGCTGGGAGACGTCCACGGCTGCCGGAGGGGCAGGCACAGGGGCTCCTTCGGGGGAGGCGGTAGCCACGCCCGAACCGAAAGCGATCAGCGGCACACAGGCTGCCGCCGATACGGCTGCGATAACCTTGGTTTTGGTCATGATGCTTCCTTCAACTGACTGGTGGGATGCCTTCGCCCGTTCGTTGAAGACCTCCCGCATATGACCTCTCTCACTCTTCTCTCAGGAAGCGCGCGACATCATCGTCCCCGGGGTCGGAAACACTCACCCCCCGGGGTGAAACCGGAGGTGAGCACGGGCACCCGCGCCGGTGCCGTGCTAATGGCAGAAATCTCGTCTACGTCCTTCCTTCCACCGCGCCCGGTCTGCCAACCGCGTCCAGCGCGGGCCGGGATACGTCAACTCGGCATGCCCACCGCCGTCTCGATACCCGCCGAGCCAAGAGAAATGGGGGCTCTCCCGCCGGTCTACGATCAGCCCGACCTTCTGAGAGGAAATCATGACCAAGTCCTTCGCCGCTGCGCTCGCCGCGACCGCCGCCGCTCTGCTCTTCCTGCCCGCCGCCCCCGCGCAAGCCCGATCCCCCTTCTGCGCCAGGGCCATCGAACTGATCAACATCGCGATCGACACGAACGGCGGCACCCTCGACGGCGCGACGGCGGCAGAGCTGTCCGACCGACTGAACGCCCTGGCCTATCTCACCCAAGGCGCGGAGCAGGACGCCATCACCGCCTACGCCAACGCGCTGGTAGACGAGAACGTCACCGACCTCAACCCCTACACCGACGAACTCAACCGCGCCTGCGCCTGAATACGAGCTTCACCCCCGTTTGGTGGCTTGCCCCTAACGCTTCGCGACGAATCCCATCCATATACACGGACCGAACGACAACCGTCGACTAAACCGTGACGCCGAGCCGTCCGGCCAGTGCCCGCGATTCCCGCTCGACGATCTTTCCGCCGTGAGTGACCAACTCGGCAGCAAGTTTTCGCGACAGCGGAAGAAGGGGCGTCAGGGTGCGCCTGGTCTCGAAGATGATCGCGAATGGCGCACCGCACTCAGCACACCCCGGCGCCGTCCTCAGCCCGCCTAGAACCCGCGAGTGGCACATGACGGAGGCCGATCGCGAGTGACCTCTCCGTCATGTGCCACTCACGCGCGGGATCGGACGCGCCCCGCCTGCAAACGCCCGGCACGGATGCGGCGAGTTGGAGAATTGGAGTGACTTGGCTGCCGGCATGGGTATTTGCACTGATAGGCGGGCCTCGTTCAGGGACAAGCCGTGACGAGATGCCGGGTTCGTCATGCGCTGCGCAGCCGAATTCTTCGGGTCGCGTCGAGATGTCGGTCGACGGTGAACTGTGCGGTGGTGCCGACGATGGGGGGCGTGCCGGACCAGGACAGGACGGACCAGAGGCCGTCGAATGCTACGCAGTATTCGCGGTTGCTGGGGAAGACGTCGGTGATCTCGGCGGTGACTGCGGAGCCGACGGGGTGGCGGTTCTTGGCGGCGCACCATTCGGACTCGCTCGAGACGGGAAACCCTGTCGTGCTCGATCGGAAGGCGGGATCGAGAGGCCAGAGGCGAACCTGGCCGCGTGTGTGCTGGAGAACCTCGAACTCGGTCACTGTGCCCACGGCCGGCCATTGCTCGGCGGAAAACGGCAGACTCAGGATGTCGACGAATCCGGTGGGTGGATGGCCCAAGTCGACGAACAGTCCGACAACGCCGGGTCGCGGAATCAGCGTGACCACTCCGGTCACATGGTCACCGATCGGATAAAGGCCGTGCGCGGCCTTGAGTTCGTCTTCGAGTTGGGGGTCAGGTTCGATCATCGTTGGGCTATTTCAACGATCACTTCTACCGGTTGTCAACGGCCCGATGCGAAGGCGCATTATCTATCGTGGACGAGCGCTGTTCAAGATCGAAACCGCTCGTGAAAAAACAAAACCCCCTGATCAGGGCCTATTTGTGGGGCGGGCGGGGCTCGAACCCGCGACCAATGGATTATGAGTCCACGGCTCTAACCGACTGAGCTACCGCCCCATCCCGCGGGAACCGCGAGCGTTGGGGATGCTACCGGGTCGGGTGGGTTCCGGACCAGTCGGAGGGGGATGACCTAGGGTGGGTGGGTCGGAAACTTACTGGAGGGTCAGGTATGGCCGGTCTGTTCACGAAGGTGCTGAAGGCGCATCAGTGGGTGTACGAGAACAGTGGCGGATTGGTGGGGCATCGGCTGCTGTTGGGGAATCCGACGCTGCTGCTGCGGACGGTGGGGCGCAAGTCCGGCAAGGAGCGCACCTCGGCGCTGACGTACGCGCGCGACGGCGCGGACTATCTGGTGACGGCGTCCAACGGCGGGTCGCCGCGGCCGCCGGGGTGGCTGGCGAATCTGAGAGCGCGACCGGAATGCGAAATCCAGGTCGGGCGGCGGAAACTCATGGTGCGGGCGCGGGCGACGCTGCCGGACGATCCCGAGTACGCACGGCGGTGGGAGCTCGTCGACAAGGTGAACAAGGGTCGCTACAGCGCCTATCAGAAGCTGACCAAGCGGCCCATCGCGGTCGTGGTGCTGACCCCGGCGCAGGGTCAGCCCTCGCGATAGTCGTCGTCCCAGTCGTCCTCGTAGTCCTCGGCGTCGTCGTGGTCGTCCCATGGCTCGGCTTCCTTCGGCGGCCGGCTGGCGAACTGCACGACAGCGACCACGAAGCCGAGCACCACGATGACGATTACCACGACGAGCAGAGTTCCCACCCCGGCACCCTAGCGCCGTCGCCGGGGCGGCGCACTACATCGATTGTCCAGTTCGACGCATTGTTCACACTGTTAACAAAGTGCGCCCCAGCGCCGCCCTGGACTCGATGGCGGCATGCGCCCGAGCGGCTTCGTCGAGCGGGAAGGTCTGGCCGATGACGACCTCCAAGCGCCCCGCGGCGACCTCCTCCTGGGCGCGCCGGGCCAGCGCCGGCCAATCGATGCCGGCGCCGGTGATGTCGAACAGCCCGTACACCGTGACTCCGCGCGCCGCGGCGGCGTCCCGATCCAGTGCGGCGAATTCCCCTGCCGCAGCGCCGTATCCGAGGAAACGCCCGCCATCCGCGGCCACCGTGAGCGCGGCCTCGCCGAGCGCACCGCCCGCACCGTCGAACACCACGTGCGCGCCCGCTCCCCCGGTCGCGGCGCGCGCCTTCTCCGCCCAGTCGGGCTCGGAGTAGTCGACCACCGCGGTCGCGCCGAGCCGCTGGGCGAGTTCCAGCTTGGCGGCGCCACGCGCGGCGGCGACGACGTTCGCGCCCGCCGCGCGGGCCAGCTGGATCAACAGCACGCCCAGCCCACCGGCGGCGGCGGTGATCAGTACCCATTCGCCCGGCTGGACGGCGGCGCGGTCGAACACCGCCAGCGCGGTCCTGCCGTCGTGCGCCAGCGCGACGGCCTGCGCCGGGGTCAACCCGTCCGGCAAGGCGACCAGCGTGTCCGCCTTCGCCAGCGCTTTCTCGGCGTATCCGCCGATCGGCAGGCCCCCGCCGATACCGCTGGCCGCGGTGGGCGTCGACACCCGCTTGCCCACCCAGGACGGATCGACGCCCGGCCCGACCGAAGCCACCACCCCGGCGACCGCGCCGCCGGGCACATAAGGCAGTTCGATCGCGAAGAAATCGGTCCCCCAGCCCGACCGCAGCCGGGTGTCCAGGAACATCACGTCCGCGGCGGCCACGTCGACCACCACCTCCCCCGGTCCGGCCACCGGATCGGGCAGCTCACGCACGACGAGCACTTCCGGTCCACCGAACTCACTGGCTTGCACAGCCCGCATGACACAACCCTTCATCGTTCCTTGCCTTCTTCGGACGAAGATCAGCATGAAACCTGAAGTCATGTTGAGGTCAAATCGTGCGTCAGGAACCGCCGCCGCAACTGGAACTGCTACCACCACCGCAGCTGGAGCTACTGCCCCCGCCGCAGCTCGAACTGCTCCCGCCACCGCAGCTGGAGCTACTTCCGCCGCCGCACCCGCTTCCGCCAGCGCAACTGCTGCCGTGGTGATGATGGTCGTGGTGGTGGTGATGCCCGCCGCTGGAGCCGCCGGGTTGGTCGGATCCGCCGAACAAACCGGCTCCGCCGGCCGCCCAGAACGGATCTGTGGAACCCCCCTCGTTGTATCCGCCGCCGCGGTAGCCGCCCCACCCGCCGTATGGGGGCGGCGGCATGAACCGGTTGCGTTGCGAGCGGATGATGACGACTACGACGATGATCGGAACCGCCACGAGGAGCAGCACCATCAGCAAGACGAACAGAAGGATGAGTGCGCTCATGTCAGAACGGTAGCGGCAGATCGGCGCGCACGTACAGTGAAGTGTGGTGAACTTCAGGTTCCGTCGATCCCCGGCGCGCGGAATCGATCCGGCGGCCGTACGCGCCGCCGTCGACGCGCTGGAACTGCCCGAGGCGGTCTACAAGACGTGCCCTTGGCAGCCAAGGGATTTGGTGGACAAGGGATTGCGGCAGTGGCTGCTGTGCTGCGGCGCGGCCATGCGCGACGATCAGGTGATCGGCATGCCGTCACACGCGGTGGACGAGGCATGGCACGGATTCATCCTGTGCACCATGCGCTACGCCGATTTCTGCGCGAAGGCCTACGGCCGCTTCCTGCACCACTTCCCGGAGGGCGCCGGACCGCCGAACCCGGCGCACGGCTCGATGGCCGAACAGCTCGGCCGCACCGTGGTCGCGTGGTCGCTGGTGGCGGCTCCTGACGAGGAATGCGTGCTGTGGGATCTGGACCGGCGGGTCGGTGTCGAGCACCCATGGGGAATCGACTCCGATCGGGTCGCGGCCGTCGAGGCCGAGCTGGCGCGCACCCGCGCTTCCTGATCCGCCAGAAACCGGACGAAGCCGGGCGCGACCCGATATCCGCGAGCACCGGCCCGACCGTCTCGTACACACCCGCAGGTCAGCTCACAGATCGAGCACGAGGCGGCCGCCGTCGGCGCGCGAGACGCAGACGAGCATCGCACCCGCCTCGCGTTCGGCGTCGGTGAGCACGCTGTCGCGGTGATCTGGTTCGCCGCCGAGCACGCGCACCTTGCAGGTGCGGCAGAATCCCTGCCTGCACGAGTACGGACGATCGGGCCGGGAAGCGAGAACGGCGTCGAGCGCGGTGCGATCCGCGCCGACCTCGACGACCTCCCCGGTGGAGGCGAATTGGATCTCGAACGGCTTGCCGCGCACGATCGGCGGTGGCGAGAACCGCTCGAAATGCAGTTCCGCGCAGGGCATTTCCCGAACGGCGTCGGCGATGACGGTGATCATCGGCACCGGGCCGCAGCAATAGACGGCGGTACCGGGCCGCACGCCCGGCAGCAAGGTGCTCGCATCGGGGAGCCCGTGCTCGTCGTCGGTGCGGACGACCACGCGATCGCCGAATCTCGCCAGTTCGCCGAGGAACGGCAAGGTGTCCCGGCTGCGCCCGGTGTACACCATCGACCACTCGATGCCCAGCCGGTGCGCCAGCTCGACCATGGGCAGGATCGGCGTGACGCCGATGCCGCCCGCCACGAAATGCAAACGCGTGGCGGGTGATCCGTGGCCGGGCACGGCGAACGGGAAGGCGTTGCGCGGACCGCGCACCACGATCGGCGAACCCACCGGGAGGCGATCGTGCACTTCGACGGATCCACCGCCGCCTTCGGGGATCCGGCGCACAGCCACACGGTAGGCGTGCACGTCGGCCGGGTCGCCGCACAGCGAATACTGCCGCAGCCGACCGGAAGGCAGCTCCAGGTCGAGGTGCGCGCCCGGACGCCATGGCGGCAACGCGCGTCCGTCGGGGGCGGCCAGCCGCAGGCTCACCACGTCCTGGTCACGGGCCTCGATCCGCCGCTCGGTGACCACCAGCGCCAGCCGCCGGTCATCCACCTTCGGACGCGGATCGCGCCGGTTGACCAGAGCGGTCCAGCGCAGTCGCGCCGAGGCGACCGCGTGCAGCACGCGCACGGTGCGGTCGCGGTCACGCCTGCCGAACAGGTCGGCGGGCAGCTGGTCGGGAACGGGCGATTTCACGAGGCCATCGCCCGCGCCGCCGGGGACTTGGCCAGATAGGCCACCGCCTGCGCGGTGGAGCCGACCGTCTCCGGGTCGTAGCCGGGCTTGAATGTGCTCAACGCGCTCCACAACAGCGAGGGGACGCCGGGCAACGCGCCGCGCCACATCGCACCGAAGACCCGCCCCAGCAACCGGGGGTAACCGAGGTCGGGCAGGTCGCGGTCCTGATGGACCAGGAATTTGGTGCCCCGCACCACCAGCGTCAGGAAGATCGGGAATACCAGCAGCATGAGGGCCGCGCGCCGCAGGTATCCCGCGCCGAAGTACACGGCCACGTCGTGCGCGACGTGCCGGTGCTCGACCTCCTCCGCCCCGTGCCAGCGGAACAGGTCCGCCATGCGCGGGTCGGCGCCGAACCGCTCCAGATCCGCGTTGAGCACCCAGTCGCCCAGGTAGGCGAAGAAGTGCTCCAGGCACGCGATGAAGGCCAGCCGCTCCACCATCACCTGCCGTTCGGCCACGCCCTCGACATCCCTCGGTCCGAGCGTCCGGCGGAACAGGTACTCGGCGTGCCGCACATAGGGTTCGGGATCGATGCCGTGTGCGGCGAGCACTTCGTGCAGCACCTTGTCGTGCGTCTCGGCGTGCATCGATTCCTGACCGATGAACCCGAGCATCGCTTCCCGCAGCCGCTCGTCCCGCACGTACGGCAGCGCCTCGGCGTACGCGGCGCAGAACATGCGCTCGCCCTCGGGCAGCAGGAGATTCAGCGAGTTGATCAGATGCGAGGCGATGGGCTCGGCGGGCATCCAGCGCAGCGGCGTGTCCGACCAGTCGAAGCGCACGTTGCGGGCGTGCAGCGCCACGGCGCCCGGGTCGGTGTCGGGCCGCCGCCTGCGAAGTAGCTTCATCGGTACTCCTCGATCCTCCCGCGCCCGCGTCGCCGCGCAGTTCCTACGTTTCCGTAGCATACACATACATGAAACTTCCGGTAACACACAAAGCCGTCCCGTCGGCTGTACGGTGACACAACTCGCGAGAGTCGTCACACCCTGCCGCGTCCGACCCAAAATTAGAACAGGTTCTAGTAGGCTTTTGCTATGGAACGATTGACCGGATTGGACGCCAGCTTTCTCTACTTGGAAACCGGAACCCAGCATCTGCACGTCTGCGCGCTGCTGATCCTCGACCCGTCGTCGGGCGACTACTCGTTCGACGGATTCAAAGCCGAACTGGCCCGGCGGCTTCCCCTGATTCCGCAGATGCGCCGCCGCGTGCACGAGGTGCCGCTGAACCTCGACCACCCCGTCTGGGTGGAGGACGAGAATTTCGACCTCGACTACCACGTCCGCCGGATCGCGATCGCGGCGCCGGCCGGACGACGCGAACTGGCCGAGCTCGTCGGAGACATCGCAAGCCGCCCGATGGATCGCGACCGCCCGCTGTGGGAGATGTCCGTGGTGGAGGGCCTCGACGACGGGAAGGTCGCGGTGATCTGCAAATATCACCACGCCGCCGTGGACGGCATCACCGGCGCCGATCTGATGATGCACCTGTGCGATCCGGAGCCTGGCGTCACCAAGGCGGTGCCCGACCAGCAGTGGCGTCCCGAGCCGAAACCGAACGACTGGCAATTGCTGGCCGAGGCGGTGGTGAGATTCCCGGCCCGGGCGGGCATCGTCGGAATGCTGCCGAAAACCCTCGGCGTGGTGGCCGGGTTCGCACAGCGCCGTCGCCAGAACAAGGCGGGCATGGCCATACCGTTCTCCGCTCCTCGCACGCCCTTCAATCTCGCCATCACCCCGCACCGCGCCGTCGCGTTCACCGAGGCCGAACTCGACGCCGTCAAGGAGATTCGCTCCGCGTTCGGCGTCAAGGTGAACGACGTGGTGCTGACCGTCGTCGCGGGCGCGCTGCGCACCTACTTGGCCGGGCGCGACGAATTGCCCGACCGCTCGCTCATCGCGTCGGTTCCGGTGTCGGTGCACGAGTCCACCCGGCACAAGGCGGGCATCAACAAGGTGTCCGCGCTGTTCGCGCAGCTCGGCACCGACATCGCCGACCCGGTGGAACGCCTGCGCGAGGTGGCCGAGGCCAATCAGGGAGCCAAGGAAGAGCACAAAGTGATAGGTGCGGACTTCCTGCAGGACTGGTCGCAATACGCCCCGCCGAACACTTTCCGGCTCGCGGCGCGAATGTACTCCTCGCTGAAACTGGCGGAGAAGCACCCGGTGGTGCACAACTTGGTGGTGTCCAACGTGCCGGGTCCGCCGATGCCGCTGTACTTCCTCGGCGTCCGTGTGGAGGGGATGTACCCGTTCGGACCGGTGTTCCACGGCGCGGGCCTGACGGTGACCGTGCTGTCGAACAACGACAAATTGAACTTCGGCTTCATCGCCTGCAAGGAACTGGTGCCCGACATCGCGGCGCTGGCCGACGCCGTTCCCGGCGTGGTCGCCGACCTGCTCGCCGCGGCACGCACCTCGGGCTGAGCCCCTGGCCCCTGTCCGCCACCGCCGCCGGACAGGATCGGCCGAATCACCTCTTCGCGGCGACGGCCGCACAGGCTTCGAGCAACACCGGCACGAAACGGTCGGCCTCCAGCACACAGGACGCGTGCCCGGCCGCGACCAGATGCTTGCTCGCCCCCGGGATCAATGTCGCCAGCTCCAGCTGCCGAGAGACCGGAATCGCCCGGTCCTTGGTCGTGATCACCACAGCCGTCGGCATCGCCAGGTCGGGCAGCCACGCGGTCGCGTCGAAGCGCCCCACCGCCGCGAGCACCTGGGTGAGCGCCCACCCGCTGGTGCTGCGGAACTCGCCGAGCGCCCACCGATCCAATCGTCCTGGCGCCCAGGTGATCTCGGGAAGCTCGGGCAGACGGCCAGCGAGCCGCTCGGCACGGCGGTAGGAGTATTGCTCCACAGCGGCGGCGAAAGCGCCGAACGTCCGATGGAAAGCGTGCTCGCTCCATTTCTCGCGAAACCGATAGGGCGTCGCGCAGAGCACCAGCCCGCTCACCCGGTCCGGATGCCGATGCCCCGCCAGCAGGCTCACGATTCCGCCCAGCGAGAATCCCACGCAGATGGCTCGGTCGATTTCCAACGCGTCGAGCACGGCCGCCACGTCGTCGGCGCAGTCCTCCAGGGTGAACCGCTGCGAGCGGATGCCGCGCCCGTGCCACCGCTGGTCGAACAGGATGACCCGGTACCGCCGCGCCAGCTCCGCCAACGACGGAAACCAGGTGAGGTACGCGGTGCAGGCGGTCGCGTGCAGGAGCACCAGCACGGGCGCGTGCTCGGGTCCGGGGATGTCGACCACGTAGGTCCGGCCCCGGCCCGCCAGATCGACCAGGCGGCCACCGGGCACCTCGGCGATGTCGGGCACCCGCAGGCGTCCGCCGAATCGCGTCACGCCGCGGCCGGAGTTCGTCATAGCGCACCTCCCGAGTGCTCACATGGGAGATATTTTAGAACACGTTCTACAGAGAGGCCCACCGCTGGTCGTCAGCCGAGGCATCCCGAGTGCCGCCTTCCGGGCGAGTTGTCCATTCCGTCGCGACCCATGACCGCCGACGCGGACGCGCCTGAACCTTCGCGCACCACGCGCGCTCCGTCAGGACCCGGCGAAGGGGACCCGGCCCAGACTTCGTCGAGGCGGCGTCGCAGCTCCCGTGAACACCACCCTTCTCCGTCGACGTACCGGCACGTTCGGATCCTTCGCGGCCACGTCGGCTCCGGATGGCCCGATTCGGGCATACGGACCGCTCACCGGGACGCGAAGACGATCGCGCCGTCACCGGCGACCGTCTGGGCTACTGTCGCGAGACGCGCCACCACGAGGCGTGTTTCTGTAACGTGTTACAGACGATTCGAGAGACGGAGGTACCCCGGATGGGGCGGTTGACCGGCAAGGTGGCGTTGATCAGCGGCGGAGCGCGCGGAATGGGCGCGGCGCACGCCAAGGCCCTGGTCGCCGAGGACGCGCGCGTCGTGCTCGGCGACGTGCTCGACGACGAGGGCGCCGCGGTCGCCGCGGAACTCGGCGACCACGCCGCCTACGTCCACCTGGACGTGCGCGAGCCGGACGACTGGCGCAAAGCCGTCGGCACGGCGGTGGAGCGATTCGGGTCGCTGAGCGTACTGGTGAACAACGCGGGCATCGTGAACGGCAACCTGCTGGTGGCTTTCGAATTGGCCGAATGGCAGCGGATCATCGACATCAACCTCACCGGCACATTCCTCGGGATGCAGGCCGCGACGCCCGCGATGATCGAGGCGGGCGGCGGCTCGATCATCAACATCTCCTCCGTCGAGGGCATGCGCGGCAGCCCCGGGCTGCACGGCTACACGGCCACCAAGTTCGCCGTGCGCGGGCTCACCAAATCCACCGCGCTGGAGCTGGCGCAGTACAAGATCCGGGTGAATTCCGTGCACCCCGGCCTGATCCGGACGCCGATGACGGAGAACATCCCGGATGATTTCCTGCAGATCCCGCTCGGCCGCGGCGCCGACCCGTCCGAGGTCTCCGCGCTGGTGACCTTCCTGGCCAGCGACGAATCGTCGTACTCGACCGGCGCCGAGTTCGTCATCGACGGCGGTCTGACCGTGGGCGTCCCGCACAAGAGCTTCTGACTCACCCGCGGGTGGCCAGCAGCGCGAGCGGCGGCAGCGCCACCAGCGCCACGGCCACGGTCGCGTTGCTCCACTTGTAGGCCACCAGCAGCGCGGCGAATTCGCGCAGGAAGGCGCTCGGCAAGTAGTAGAAGGCGGTTCCCGCGCCCGTCACCTCGGCGTCGAGGTCGAGGCGGCGGGCCAGGATCGCGGTGCGCAACATGTGGAAGTTGCTCGTCACCAGCACCATTCGCGTGCTGGGCCCGCGCTCGCCGAGCAGCCGCTTGGTGAAGAGCAGATTCTCCTCGGTCGTCCCCGACCGGTCCTCCAGCACCACGCGGTCTCCCGGCACGCCCCGACCGATCAGGTAATCGGCCATGGCCGATGCCTCGGAGACCTTCTCGTCGTCTCCCTTGCCGCCACTGGCGATCAGCAAGGGAGCCCGGCCCGCATCGGCTTCGGCACGGTAGACCTCGATCGCCCGATCCAGGCGTGCGGCCAGCAACGGCGGCACCTCGCCGCCGGCCAAACCGGCTCCGTGCACGACGATCGCGTCCATTCCGGGACGGTAGGGCAACAGTCCGTAGCAGAGCGAGTACAACAGGAACGCCGCGAACAGGAATCCGGCATAGCTGATCGCCATCGTCAGCGAGGCCAGAAGCACCATCAGCCAGACGTTCTCGGTCAGCAGCGCGAAGACGAGCACCACGTAGGGCGCCAGCAGGGCGAAACCGAGTCCGAGCGGCAATAGATTCGGAAGACGCCACCCCTCCCGCCGCACCAGTTGTGCGCCATTGGCGATGGACAACCCGGCCAGCACCAGCACCAGCACCGGCGACAGGAGCACCGTCAGCGGTGCGAGCACCACGGTGGCATCGCCCTCGGTGATCCGGCCGACCACCCAAGCACCCACGAACCCCAGTCCCAGAAGCAAGAACACCCCGTGCCCCAGCCGCCTGCGGTCCCTGCCGAATCGCACCGCGAACACACCGAGCAGGACCACGCCGACCAGCAGAAGCACCGGGCCACGGTAACCGAGGGGTGCGCGGCGCGCCGCCCCCGTCCACGAGCGGCGCGGCGACCTCGGCTTTTCCCGATCTTTCCCCTACAGTGTGCGAGTCCGGGCATCGGTCGTAGACGACCGGTGTCCGGCTGCATTCGGCTTCAGCACACCAGCGTTACGGAACAGCACGTTGTGATGAAGGGGAGTCGACGAAAAACATGCTTCGATTATTCATCGCCGCCGCGGCGGCCACCCTCTGTGTGATCGCACCGCAAGCCGCGGCGCAACCGATCTACCCAGCACCGGATCCCGATCCGTTCTACGCCGCTCCGGCCGGACTGGACCGAGCCGCACCGGGCGAGGTCCTCGCCGTGCGGCCGATGCCCGCCCTACCGACGTTCCCCGGCTCGACGGTCACGATGATCAAATTCCGCTCCACCAACTCGGCGGGCGAGCCGATCGCGGCCACCACCACCGTCCTGACCCCGCAAAATCCCGCTCCCGGTAGGCCGCTGCTGTCCTATCAGCACATCATCAACGCGCTCGGCACCCAGTGCACGGTGTCCCGCGTGCTCTACACCAGCGACCCCAACCTGGAGATCCGCGAAGCGCCCGCCCTCAACGCTCTGCTGCTGCGCGGGTGGTCGGTCGCTCTCCCCGACCACCTGGGTCCGACCAGCGCGTACGGCGCCGCGAAACTGGGCGGGATGATCACGCTGGACGGCCTCCGCGCCGCACGGCAGGTCGGGGAACTCGGCCTGGCGGACAGCCCGATCGGCCTGCTCGGATATTCCGGCGGCGGCATGGCGAGCGCATGGGCGGCCGCGCTGGCGCCCACCTATGCGCCGGAACTGCCGCTCGTCGGAGTCGCGTCGGGCGGGGTGCCGATGAATCTGGTCAAGATGATCGAGGGACTGGGCTATGCACCGCACGCGGTGTTCGGTCTCGCTTTCGCGGCCGCCCTGGGACTGGAGCGCGAGTACCCGACCCGGCTGCCGGTGAGCGATCAGCTCAACTCGCTCGGATTGTCGGTTCGCGGCCGAATCGCCAACAGCTGCACCAACGAGATCCTGCTGGTCGGGGCCGGGCGCGGCATCGTCGACGTCGCGGCCTCCAATTCGCTGGCCGACGACGAACGCGCGCGCAAGGTGCTCGAGGAGAACAGCCTGGAACTTTACGGAGACATCCCGGCCACGCCGGTCTACCAATGGCGTGCGGAGCAGGACTCTCTCATCCCAGTGGACTCGGTGGACAACACGGTGCGGCGATATTGCGCCGCGGGCACCCGAGTGCAATACGAGAAATTCCTCAGCCCGGATCATCTGTCCGCGGCGGTGCTCGGCATACCGTCCGCCCTCAGCTGGCTGGAAGCGCGCTTCAAGGGCGTTCCAGCGCCGAGCAATTGCTGAGTCCGGCCCGGCGGTAACTCACCGCCGGGCCGGTACCTGGCCGTCACCGAACGGCCATATCGCATCTCACGCCGTGAGTCAGGCGTCCTTGCCGCTCTCGTACGCGCTCTGGCGAGCCTCGTCCAGATCCGCTTCGGCGCGGGCCTTCTCGGCCTCGGCTTCCTTCTGCGCCGCATCGCGCTGGGATTCGGCCTTGTCCTGCTGAGCGCGACCCTCGTTCTTCAGGTCCGCGTCACCGGTGACGACGCCAGCGGCTTCCTTCGCCTTCCCCTTGACATCCTCGACAACCCCTTCGACAGCTTCCAGGGGTCCGCTCCGATGCTCCGGCATCACTACCTCCCAATTCCTCGTCGGCTGACATGCGTCGCATACCCGCCTCCGGCGCGGACAATCATGCTGTGACCGTCGCCACCGAACGGCGCATCGACGCCGGTGCGGCGGCTGCCCTCACCGATCGCGCAGCGCGGAGACGGTGGCGACGATCAGCCCAAGCACCAGGGCCGCGACGATACTCCCGGCGAAGGCGGCCACACTCGGATCTGTGAGCACAGCCGCGCCGGCGAACGTGACGGCGAATGGCAGGAGCAGGAACGAAATGAGGGCAATGGTGGTCTGATTGCGGCGATCGCGGTCCTCGAAGATACGTCGGCGTTCCTCGGTGCGGCGCTGCCGTGCCTTTGCTTCGGCGAGCGCCTCGTCTTCCAGACGAGCGCGACGAGCTTGCAGATAGCGCGAGATATCGTCCAGATCGGCGACAACCTGTGCGTAGAGTTCGGTCATCCGATGCTGGCGTTGGAAGGCACGCAGCACGTCCGCGACCTGCACCCCGCGTTCGGAGACGTTGTTCCACCATAGTTTCGCGCGCGTATCGAGGATCTCGGCTTCCAGCGTCTCGACCGGCCCCGCCCCGGTGCGGTCCACCCGGATGTCCGCGATGCTATCTGCGATGCGGTGCAAGGCGTTCAGTTGCAGTGAGCCGAGCAGAACGGCGTCCAAGTGGATCGACCGCACGTAAGCGCGTGCGACGGTGTGGAAGTCGGTGGTGTCGGTCGAGGTCAGCGCGGTGTAGTTCACACCGTCACGCAGAACGAGCGCGCGCCAATCGCCCGAGAGGTGGACGGTATCGTCGAAAATTCCCGGATCGCCAGGGTCGGGCAGGCCGTCGGCTACGGACGTGCCGGACGCCAGGAACCATTGCCACCGTCGCGTTTCCGACCAGCACCCCAGTGTCGTCGGGTCGGGAACCGGATCCGGCATCCGATCGCCTGCCCAGTGGAGGTGGCTGACGACGCGAGGTCGCCCGGACTCGAACGACACCTCGCCGACGAGCGCGGACAACCATCGGCGGCCGTCGCCGCGCGCTTTGGTCAATTCGGACAAGACCTCGACGGGCTGCTCCGACAGCTGTACATGCGCGACGGCGTAAGCACTTTCCGGACTCAGCAGCACTTCCCAGCCGTGGACGGTCGCACCGTGCAGGTCCGGCGCCGCTCCGATCGTCTGCCGGTACCAGCGGCCGGTGCCCCCCACCGCATACTGTGCGCCGTACAGCGCGTCGTGCACGCGGGCCGAGAAGTACCCGGCTCGAGCGGTGCGGTCGGCGACCGCCGCTTCGCCCCCGCGCTCGGCTACGGAGCCGATTTTCGGGATCGGCACCGGAAACGGGCCGGGGAACCAGCCACAGGCCGAGGGCGTGCGATCGGCCGTCCAGCGCACCTGGAAGATCAGGCATGCGAATACATCAGCGGCCACGGCTTCTCCTGATTTCGGCGGTCACCGGCCTAGTAGCCTTCGAAGGAGAACGCGGCGGCGAACTGCTCCGCTTTCGGGGACAGCGGTGCGTTCTCGAGCACGGTCTTGACGTTGCGCAGCACCTCGGCGACGCCGGTCAGCAGACCGACCTGCAATTTCGTCCATGACTCGGCGTCGTCGTTCGCGAGGACTTTCCTTCCGGTCAATCTGAGGCAGATTCCCCCGAGAATTTCGGCATCCTCCGGATTGATGGAGGCGTGACCGTCGTTGTTCCGGAACCGCCGGACGGCATCCATCCGCCAATCGCGAATCGCCTCGCGGACCCCGTCGATCGGATACCGATCCTCGGGCTTCTTGGGGAGCTCGCCCTTGAGTCGCTTGTCCAACGCCTCGCCGAAAGCCTGCTGGCAGTGAATGATCCAGGCCGTGAAGTCGTGCGCGCCGTGCAGCGGACGCCCGAGCCCGAGCAGCCTGTCTTCGTGCAAGGAACCGAACAGTTCATCCGCACCGCATCGGCGCGAGAGATCGTTCAGGTGGGTCCGCAGATCCAGCAACTCTTCGGACAGTTGCTCCAGTCTCCGCCTCGCCTCGCGATCGACTCGCAGACCCGCGGGATGAAGTATGTCGATCGTCGACTGCAACCTGCCGCCGCGAGGACCGGGTGGTTTGCCGACGTGGTGCGCGACGCCGGTGCCCAGATCCGCGAAATATCCGTGCAATACGTCCACACCGCCGGTCCGGCTCGGGTCGCCACCGCCCACCCGCACCAACTCCCGCAGCAGTGTGTGGTTCGGGATCAACCATTCCTGTGGATCGCCCTCGCCCGGTGGACGGTTCGTCCGCCACCAGCGCATGAAGGTGTCGCGCTCACCGATTCCGACGGCATGAAGGTTGATGCTCAGGAATTCGTGCAGTTCCTCCATCAGCGAGACGGGGTCGGTCACCGCGACCACGGCCTCTCCCGCGCTTTCCTCGCCCTGCTCGTGCCAGTCGGCTCCGTCACTGACCAGGACGATCAATCGGTCGTTACCCGGCACGCCATGGCGGTGCAGCAAGTCGGACGCGAAATGCAGTGCCTGCCCGATGTCGGTCGCCGCGTTCTCCGGTCGCAGCAGGCTGATAGCGCCCTGGAAGTCCCGCAGGGTCCGCTCGTCGTCAGGACCCTGGATCTCGGCCATGGAGCCCGACCGGGGAAAGACGCACATCGACGTAGTGGTGAATTTCACCAGAGCGATACGGGATACCCGGCCGGTGACATGCCGACGGATCTCGACCATATCCAGGAGGGAACGTTTCAGAGCTTCCATCCGCGAGATGAAGCTCGATCGCCGCTGCGACCCGAAACCGACCACCTCGGCCTGATACGCGATGTCGCTCCAGCCCATCGACCCGCTGCAATCGGCGAGGATCACGATATCGACCCCGTTGCGATTGCCGGCCAGGAACACGTCCAGTTCGGTCTCGGTGTCGATGTAGCAGAGGTCCGTCCGCTCCCGCCCGGAGCGGTCGAAAACCTGACGCACCCGGAACGACTCGCCGTCGGCGGATACCCACGGATCGCCGCCGAGATGAACCTGTTGTCCCACAAGGTCTTGCGCGTTGCGCAGCTGCTTGCACACGTCGTCCAGGCGGTTCTCGGTGAGCGGTTCCAGGACGATCCGCGCGGCCGGTTCGCAAGCCAGCGTGCTCAGGCGCCATCCGTGCTCATCAATCACTTCCAGCCGCAGCTGGTCCACCAGTTCCGTGCTGACGACGACGGACCCCTCCGGGACCGAAGGCGAGACGACGATCCGCACCGTCGCCTGCCGTGACGAGCCGGCGCCCACCTCGAAGACGCCGATCCGCGCGATGTCCGCCCCACCGGCCGTGCCGTGGCCGTCCACGGAGCGGACCGCGACGATATTCGCGCCGACGAGACCGTCGCCTTTCGCGACCTGCAATGTGTGCCGCCGGTTGTCCCATACGGTCGATGTCATCTCTCCTCCACTTTGACCTCGACACCGAGGGCTTTCGACGCCGCTCGACGCTCCGCGCCGCCGCGGCCGATGAACCTGCCCTTGTAGTCCGGCTCGACATGCACAAACAACAGGTTGGACCGAGGCCGGTAGTCCGAGAAGCCGATGTGGTCCGCGACCTCGGCGCGGCCGCGCGCCCGCAACCAAGCGGTGAGTCGATCGAAGAGTTCGCGGCCACGTCGCTCGGCTATGGCGGCGGCAGCCACGTCCGCAGCGCGAAGTTTCTCCTGTTCCTGCAACAGGCGACGCATCACGCTTTCCGTGCGGCTCTCGCGCTGGAGTTCGGCGAACATCCGGTCGATGGAAGCTATGTCCAGCTTGCGCGAGCGGGAGTTGATGACGATATGCCTGACGATCGTCAGCCGAGGCAAACTGATATAGGCGCGCTTGGCTCCGGTGCGCGGGCCGCGCCGGCGGTTCGCGGTTCCCGCCACGATCTGGAAGACGATCTGGCGGTCCTCCAGCGATTTCAATCGGCGCGCGTGTTCCGGGCACAGCCCCAGCCCTCGTTTGTGGGGGCCGAAGATCTGCCAGCGATAAGCGTGCTTGGCACACGCCGCGTTCCCGCAGGTCCTAGTCCTGCCGTCGGTGACGAACTCGCACGCGATGCTCCCGGTCGAGGTGCATCCCGGTCCGGCGCATTCCGGGAATTCCTTCCGGTAACAGTCCGGGCAGTACGACAGGTCGGCGGCGCCGGGATGCGCGACGCGATGCCGGTCACAGAAAGCGTTGCGGCCGCGGCAGTTGTCCCCGTTGCACCGGAACGTAGCCGCTGCTCCGCACGCGCAACTCGGCCGATGACGCGCACAGGTCGCGGTCATCCGGCCTTCGAGGACCACGGCGTGCTCGTCGCACACGCGTCCCTGCCGATCGCCCTGGTCGCATCCGGCGCACAGGAACGGCGCGTAGGTGACCCGGCCCGAGGCCGCGCAGGTCGTGCACTTGTGCCGGACCATCGCGGGTTCCAGGACGCCGCGTATGGAGAAGGTCGTGTCGGCGTCCACCCGGGCCGGAGCACACAGTCGATCCTGTACCCACAGCACGCAGGTCCGGTTGTCCCGCAGCGGGACGACGATCTTCTCGGTGCCGCGAAGACTTGCGCCGGCCAGCTGCTGTTCGATCTGCGTCCACAGCGCGCGTAATCCGGCCAGATCGGTCGGCGGATTGCTCGTCTGCCGGATATCCAGCACGACGTTGACGGGTTGACTCATGCCTGCGCCCCTCCGTCGGAGTCCAAAATGATCATTTCGACGTTGGCGCGGCGATCGGTCTTGCGCGCGTAGGTCTGATTGGTGATCAATCCGGCGCATACTCCTTTCGGCAGTCTGCGCGCCAAGCCCAGCAACGCGTCCACCGCGGATCTCCGTTCGTCCTCGGGCACATCGAGACGCACGCAGGCCCGGCCGTTGTCCGACAGCAGGCTGCTCAGCTCGTCCGGTACGCCATCGCCGATTTCCGCCGGTCCGCCGAGGACGAGCACCGTGGCGTTCGGCTGCCGCAGTACCCGGCGGATCTCCTTGCCGCGGCCGAGACGCGACAGCGCGGGCGCCAGATTGCGCGGCGGGCGGCCGGACAGCAGAACGCGCAGCCTGTCGTCCATGTCGCGCTGCTCGGTCAGCTCGTCGAACTCGCGAATGATCTCCTCGTCCGGCCTGCGCTGACGGGCGGGACGCACCGGCGCTCTCCGCCCGTTCGCCGCAGGATGCCTCGACCGCTGAGCGGCCAGTCTGGTTCGCCAAGCCGCCTCCAGAGTTCCCAGGCTGCCCGGAGCGACCTGCCTGTTGTGCCTGGTCACCTGGTCGTCCGCCAGCGCCGCCCGGTCCCGCAGCAGCGCCGCGAACTCGCTGCTTCCGAGTCGGTGCTTTCGGCCCCAGGCCGCGAGCAGATCGTTCTCGGTCTGTGCGTATTCCGGGTGCAGCGACGCGAGCGCCGGAGCGGAGAGCAACGGCAGGATCTCGCGCGGCTCGATCTGCATCGCGTACAGTTCGGCGCTCAGGTCCTCCAGCAGATCGGCCACCGATTCGGCCGCCGAGCGGCGAACGGTTCCCTGTTCCCGTTCCCGCGTCCTGCGCCGCTCGTCGGCTTCGTGCTCGAACTCCCCGCCCATGCCCTTGGCAATGGCGTTGGCTCGATTCCGATCGAGCATCTGTTGCCTGGGGGCGGACATGCGCCCTCCCTCGCGCCCCATCATCCGCGCGCGCACCGCAAGTGCCTGCAGCAGAACAGCCTGCGCTACAGCGGAACTCGGGAAAACCTGGGCATCGATGCATCGGAGGCTGACATTCGGAATCCCCAACTCGCCGTCGCCGACCGGATTCACGTCCATCACCGCGAAGCCCGATACGCGATCGTCGCGGCGCAGCGCCTGCTCGACCCGCCGCAGGTGCCGGACGGAGGCGGACGCGATATACCGAGTCGAGACCTGGTCTTTCGACTCCGCCAAACGGAGCGAACCACGGCCGGTGACGCGGCCCGCGACGAACAGCGCACGCCCACTGAGTGCGATGAGCTCCGGGACGTAGCGCCGGATCAGGTTGCTGAGGATCTCGCGTTGGAGATCATCGGCGACCTCGATGGCATGCCCGTCCTCGCACAGCAGGCGATGCGGCGCGGCGCCCCAGGAGACGCCCGACGGCAGCATCGTCCCACCGGCCTGCCGTACCCGCTCCGCGGCGGCGGAGACGGACTCGGCCAAGCCGTCGACAACCGCGGAACGCTGCGCGGGCTCGCTGACCCACACCGGTCCCGTATCAATCCACAGACAGCCAGGCCGATTCGCCTTCAAATACACTCGCGGAAAATCATCGCCGGATGGCGATGACGCGACAAATGACCGCTGCAATTTTCGATGTATTTCATCGACATCGTCCGCGGCGATCACGTAGCCCTTCAGAATTCGATGCCGCAACGGCGCATTTCTGTAAGCGCTCACGAGCACAATACATACCTCATCACCCCGGCGGAGATGCGGACATGTACGTCCCTGTCTCCGGTCATACTCTCAATCATGTTACCGCCGAGCTACATCGATGGAGGCAGATGAAAGAAGTTATTTCTCACCGAGACCGACAAGTGTCGAGCAATATCTTGCCGAGCATCCGCCTCCCCCGGCAAATTCCAATCGGCCTGCGGTCGGATCGCCCGCACCCGGACCCACGCCCAGCGTGCGAGACGATCCTGTCCACCTCCCGTCAGCCTTGCTCCCCGCTCTCCGCGACGGACAGCTCCACAGCCACGGGATCGCTCGGGCTGTCGGCGACCACCGCGGCCGCGTCGCCCAGTTCGGGCAGCGCCACCGGCGATTCGACCGGGTCTTCGGGTTCCGAGACCGTGTCTCGCACGGCTTTGGGTTCGTCCTCCGGCTGCGGCGCGGGGGCACCGGCGCACTCGTCGTCCGCCGGATGCAGCGCCGCCAGATCGGGCGCCCCCGTGAGATCCACCTCGGCTCCGACCGGGTTCCGCCCGCAGGTCGGGCATTCGGGGTCGCCTTGGACGCTGAGCCAAACCGACTGATACCCGTGCTGCGCGGCGGCGTCCCCGAAGAGCCGGGGGAAGAACTCGTAGCCGGGAACGGTGGAGAGGATGAGGAATTGGTACCCGCGCATCAACGCGGTGGACACGAGATTCCCGGCGGAATGGGCGGGCGCGCCCGCATGTCCGAGTTCCAGCAGTCCGATGGCGATCTTCACCGACGCCGTCACGATATGGCTGATGTCGGCGCCGAGCGCAGGCTCGGCGATCAACTGGCCGGTGCCGTAGTCGAGACCGGCTGAATCACGCTCCCGCGCCTGGCGATTGGCCGCCGCGCACCGATAGCAGCGGGTGATCCCGGGCACGGTGAACACCACCTCCCCCGCGTGTCCGCGCGCGTAGACGCCGCCGAAGACGGCGGGCACGCCGAGAGTCCACGCGCGGTGGTCGAGTTCCCGCTGCGCCTTCGGGTCGTCGGTGGCCGCGATCACCAGGTCGCAATCGCGGATCATGGTGAGCAGTTCGTGGTCCGGGACGTCGCTCAGTGCGGCAGTGCGGGTATCGACGGTCACGGCCGGGTTGATCGCCCGCAGATGGGAAGCCAGCGCCTCGGTCTTGGCCGAGCCGACATCGGCGAGGTCGTACACCGACCGGGACAGATTCTCCGGCGCGACCCGATCCGGATCGATCAGCGTGAACCGCTCCACGGACGCGCGCGCCAGCGCCTCCGCGGTCTGCGATCCGCCGGAACCCAGGCCGACGATCAGCACCCGCGCAGTCCGCAGCGTGGCAGCGGCCGCCCCGTCGAGGCGAGCCCGCAGACCCTCACGAGCGGCGTCTGATCCCTCGGAAGCGGATGCGTCCGAGGGAACGGTAGGGTGCCTGCCGGATCGCACCGTATCTCTCGCCATGGCCTCGTCCAGCGCGGACGCCAGACGCGATCCCTCATCGGTGTTGAGGCTCCAGGCCAGCGGCAACGCGACTGTGGCAGAGGAACCGAGGCCCGCGGCGATCTCCGCGAGCGGGCCGGGTCGTCCCGCCCGGCGGGTCAGCAGCACCAACGGCGGCACAGTGGGATAGAGCGCGGGAAACAACGCGGTGACATCGGCACTGCGCTCGCTGAGCGAAACGACGGCGTACAGCACACCGTCGATCGTGGCGTAGGAGACCGGCGACTCCACCCGCGCGCCGAGCCTGCGCGCGAGCAGGTTCGTGTCACGGAAGATCGGGATCACCCGCGGCCGTGCGGGTTCGACTCGCACCGCTCCGCGAACTCGCGCCTCCGCCACATACACCGACAGCGTGCCCGACCCCAGTGCCACCCGATGCTCATCCAGGAGCTGCCGTCCACCCGGCGAGGTGACGATGGGGCAGATCATCCGTCCGAGCCACGGCGCTTTGCCGAGTTGGTCGGCGAAGGCTCGATGATCGCCTGCCGAGGGATGGTCGATGCCTATCGGGTGCGAATGCACGATGCCCTTGAACTCGAGATTCGCGTCGGACCGCTCGGTCTGCGCGACCCGTTGCCGCAACGTCGGCGAGGGCGTGTACGTTACGCCGGTAACCGCGGCGTGGGGATCGGGAACGAACCGGGAGACCACCGGTTGCCCTACCGGCCCGACGAGGGCTCCGCCACGCTCGGGCGGATGGGCGGCGATGAAGCTGTCGATTTCCCAGAGCACGGTGTCGTGGAACGCGACCTCGAGGTTCGTCATGGTCAGTCCTGTCCGACGTTGAACTGGAACCCGTGGCCACGCCGATAGCACGACGCGCCCCGCGTCCACAGCGCCGCCTTCGCGTAGGTCGCGGCCATGCTGGGGTAGCCGCTGCCGTCCCGCTTGGTCAGGCAGAGTGTGCCGTCGGGCCAGAGGTGACTGCCGTGCGGGTCCACCGATCCGCCGAGGCGCGGTTCGACCAGCGCCACCCGATACACCCCATAGCCTTCGTGGTAGTAGAGGAACAGGCTGTATTTGTCGCCGAACTCGTTCGTGATGCTGAAATGCCAACCGTTGTAGGTCCCGTCCGAGACTCGAACGGTGTTGCGCGGCATATTGGACCGCACGAAACTCGACTCGGTCGCGATGCGGCCGGACGAGTAGAACGTGTCGCTGGTGACCTCGGCGATGCGCTCGCCGCCGGTGGCGTCATCGCCCATGAACAGCTCGCCTTCCCTGCCGACGTACACGTGCTTCGTCGGATCGTCCGGCTGCCCGTCGTTGCGCTGCGCCTCTTTGACCGCGTCTGCGATCGCGTTGAGATCGACCGCCATGGTCAGGCCGGTGACCGTGGCGAAACGCCCGGAATCACGGGTCCGGCGCCACGGCAGGCCATAGAAGGTGTCGCCGGTGACCTCGGCCACCGTTTCCCTGGCTGTGCTCTCGGCATCGACGATATCGATCGACCCGTCGCGCGCGACCTCGACCCGGGGATGGCGTCCGGGCACGGACGTCTCGGTCAGACCTCCGTCGACGACATCCTCCTCGTGCGCGAACGGCGGGCGCGGCACGATGTCGCTACTGGTCGGCGGACTGTCGAAGACCATGGAACGGGGTATCGGCGCGTCCGATTCAACCGGTTCCGAACGATCCCACGGGTAATCCTCATCTGTCATGGGGCAATTTTCGAGCTACAGCTAGGTGCGGCTCTAGAGGATTGATTCCCCCAAATATCTTGCCGCGTATGGAGCAGTGCCCGCAAAATTCAGCCGGTTCGCGGGCTCGCCCCTCGTTACGAACGTCCATCCACGAGCCGGATCCAAGCGCCATACCGGTGCATGAGCCAATACAGCCGCTGGTGCCCGTCTCGGGCCCGGTCTCCATCGGCCGTCGGCGGAACCAGTTGAGCAACCAACTCCGCGATGCTCTCGCTGACCTTCTTCTCCGTCGAGTACACCGCGCCCGCGATGGCGGCGGTCGTCGGGACGATCGATCCGGCCGCGACAACCTGGAGGATGCTCCGTTGCAAAGGCGTGCAGCGAAACGGGCTTCGGCGCGGTCGACGCGACACATAGGCGTAGACGAACGCCGCCGCCGTTCGATCCACCCTCTCCCCGTCGGCTCGGCCCGCGACAATTTCCAGCGCCCGTTCGATCGCCATGGTGGCCGGCTCGGCCGTCCCACGGCCGGCTTCGGGGCTTTCGAGCTTGCGTAGTTTGCGGTCGCTGAGCTTGGACCTGCGCTCCGACAACGTCACCACCCGGATGTCGGTCGCACCGAGCTCGAGTCCGGTCTCATAGGCGATCGCGTGCTGCGTCGCCACCGAAACCTCCAGGGTGGGAGCCACGACGGCCACTGCCACGTCCGGTGGCCGATCGAGCTGACCACGAATGGCGCGCGCTTCGACGACTGGGTCGTAGCGCAACCGGCTGTCGAAAGTGGCCTCGAAGACCACCGAGTAGTGCGTTCGGACGGGTAGGGCCGACCGCGCCGCGCCGCCGGACGGAGCGACCAGATCGACTCGGCGCCAACCTGATTCCACTTTGGGCACGAAGAACTCCGTCGCCGCCAGCCAGAACAGCACATGCTCGTCGGCCGAACTGGCGTCATGCGCGGTCGCCACTATCCGCGGCGGCGTGCCGGCGACCCGGGATCCGCGCGAGGAACGGCCGAGCCGTGCCTGCGCGGGCTCGACGTGGTCGCTGCTGGGTATCTTGATCACGTGGGTCACTCCCGTTCTCGGTTCCACCTGCGGCCGTTCCGGAGAACCAGATGGTTTCGAGCCTCGCGAGTCGACGAACCATATTCCCTGACAGCCCCATTTGCCCGGTCTGCCGCGCAGCACCCACGCGATGATGTCGCAGCCGACGCGGGCCCCGCCAGGCCGGACGTTCGAATGGGGAACACCGTAGCGCCCCGGGACAACCGGTCGGGTGGTAGCGAGGCCATACCTCGCTCGTAAGCAGCGCGGCCACGAGCCGCGCGAATTGTTGAACCCCGGTTATCGGCACCGGATGCGCTGGTCGCTTCTCCGGTGCCACGGACCTGGACGGTGCGGCCGACCAAGCCTGAGCCTGTGTCCTTCCGGTGACTCGCATCCTCGGCATCGGATGCGGGGTACGCGGGGACGGCGTGACGGCGACCTGTGTGGGTCCGCCGCCAGCTCCGTCGAGAATAGTCGGCGTGCGGACCGTCTTCGAGGTGCCCCGTACCGGGTTCCGCCGGAGACGCACTCGCGGCAGCGTGGCGAATCCGCACCCTGCCAGCCGGTACGTCATCTGACGAGCCCCTGTGACAGACCGATCGGAACCGAACGGACCGCCGTTACCGCCTCGGCGTGTCTACGGGAGTGTCGAATGCCGACCCAGCGGCTGTCCATACGCCGAAGGCCCTGGCCGTCGATGCGACCAGGGCCATCGCCGTGTGGGAATCCGTTAGTGCTTGGCGAGTACGGGAGCCGCGGACTCCGGCTCCTCCGCTCCCTCCGGTGCGGCGGACCGGCCCGGCAGCAGCACCGCCATGACGATCACGATCAGCGCCAGCGCCGCCGAGACGAGGAAGGCCAGGCGCATGCCGTCGAGGTGGGCGGCGACGAGGTCGGCGCCATCGGCCGCGAGCGAGGTGGCGCGCGCCGACATCACCGTCACCACCAGAGCGGTGCCGAACGCCGCGGCGACCTGCTGCAAGGTGCCGAGCATGGAACTGCCGTGCGAGTACAGATGCTGCGGCAGCGCACCGAGACCCAGGGTGAACACTGGGGTGAAGGCCGCCGCCAGCGACACCATCAGCACGATGTGCAGGCCGAGCAGCTGCCAGTACGGCATGGTCATCGAGATCTGGGTGAACCCGGCCAGCGAGGCGGCGATGCCGATCGACCCGGGAATCACCAGCCAGCGACCGCCGAACCGGTCGAACAGGCGACCGACCGTCGGTCCGAGCAGACCCATCGCCAAACCGCCCGGCATCACCAGCAGGCCGGTGGCCAACGGGCTCAGTCCGCGCAGGTTCTGCAGGTACAGCGGCAGCAGGATCATCGACCCGAGCATGGCCATGAACGCCACCGACATCAGGATCAACGCCTTGGCGTAGGTGCCCGACAGCAGAACGCGCAGATCGAGCAGCGGGGTGCCGGTGCGCTGCAAGCGCAACTGACGCCACACGAACAGGGCGATCAGCGCCGAGCCCACGGCGACGATGCCGATCGGGCCTGCGACGTCGTCGCTTTCGAATCGGCTGAGCCCGAACACCAGTCCACCGAACCCGAGCGCCGCCAGCGCCACGCTGGCCACATCGATCTGCCCGGCTTGCGGTTCACCGACGTTCTCCAGCTGCCGCAGCCCCAGCCAAGTGATCACACCCGCGATCGGCAGCACCAACACGAAAAGCCAACGCCACGACGCGATTTGCAGCACACCGCCGGAGATCACCGGCCCCATCGCGGGCGCCACCGAGATGGCCAAGGTGACATTGCCCATCACTCTGCCGCGGTCGTGCTCGGCCACCACCGTCATCAATGTGGTCATCAACAGCGGCATCATCACCGCGGTGCCGAAGGCTTGCACGATCCGGCCGAGCAGCAGCACCGCGAACGACGGCGCGATCGCCGACAACGCCGTGCCCGCCAGGAAGACGCCCATCGCCGCCGCGTACGCCTGCCGGGTCGACACGCGTTGCAGGAACCAGCCGGTGGTCGGGATGACCGCCGCCATCGTCAGCATGAACGCCGTCGACACCCACTGCGCCGCCCGGTCGGTGATCGCCAGATCCGACATCAAGCGCGGAATCGCGTTGATCATGATGGTCTCGTTCAGGATCACCACGAAGGTAGCGAGAACCAGCACCCGGATGACGGTCGGCGTCCGCCCTCCCGAAGCTGGAACGGATGGTGCGGCGGACATCGGATACCTCCGGAGGCATGGGTCGTTGACAGAACATGTGGCCCGTTGCCGAGTCACCGGATCGCGTCCCGGCGCCACAGCTGTAGAGACGTCGTCACTCGGTCGAACTCATCGGGCGCGGGTCAGTATTCCGCCCGGCACCGACACAAATCACCTGGTTTTCCCGCCGCCCGAGTCCGCAATCTACCCGTAACCCGCTGGTCAACAGCTCGCGCCCGCAGCCACCGAGACCAAATCGTGAGCCTGGTCACTACCTCGGCACGCCCGGCAGACGGCCACGGGCCGTCACGGCGCCGACATCCGTGCGAAGACCGCGATGTCATCCGGAGCGTCCTCGGCGCGATCCGCAGTCGCGGGGTCGTTCAACAACCCCCGCAAAGCGGGGATGACACGCTTTCCATCGATAGCTCGATGGATGCGAGCGACATGCCAGAGGGCCGTGGCCGCAACCCCACGCACATGGGAGTCCCAATCGCCGAGCAAACCCAGAGCCCGATCGGTCACCCACGCGGCATCCGAATCATGCAGTGCCACCCGCGGAATCGCTTCACGAACAGCCGCGCTTTCGTCGGATGCCAACATTGCCATCCCCTCATCCCGTGGGATCGGCTCCAGCCTTCGATACACAGCCACAACAGTTCACCCTCTTGGAAGGAGGCAATTGACGTGAACCAGCCTGATGAGCAACCCTGTGACGCGGATGGATACCCGAAGCACCCGCAATAGACGTTCGGCGCTTTTCTGGGGTCGAATACGAAATCGGCCCCCAACCTCGGAAAACCCGCGGGTCAGGGGCCGTTTGCTCCCCCATCTGGACTCGAACCAGAAACCTGCCGATTAACAGTCGGCTGCTCTGCCAATTGAGCTATAGGGGATTGCCCTCGGCTCGTCCGGTTGGTATCGGGCGGGCCGAGGAGAAACTCTAGCGTATCGCTGGGCGGGAGCCCAAATCGCGTCGCTACCTGCTGTCTTGTCCGCCGGAGGCGGGGTGTCGGCACCGGGTGTCCGGATCGACAGGCGTGTGGGGCGTCGGGCAGGATGGGGGCGGCGAACTGGCAACTGGGAGGAGCACATCGAGATGCTGCGGTTGATCATCGGCGTGGCGGCCGGCTACGTACTCGGCAGTAAGGCCGGGCGGGCTCGCTACGAACAGATCAGCGCCGCGACCCGCGCGCTGACCGAGAGCCCGGTGACCCGCAAGCTCGTGCTCGTGGGCAGGCAGAAACTGGCGGACAAGCTCAGCACCCGCCCCCGCCTGGAGCCGATGGAACCGATCGATGAGCGCACCACCGTCCTGGTGCCGCACGACCAGCTGCGTCGCTGACCTCACCCGCGACGTGACCGGGTCGGCGCTACGCCCCGGTCGCGAAGTCCCCGTGGTTGCCCATCGCCTGGGTGAGCAGGCTCTTGCGGTACTGCTCGAGGGCGACGAGGTCGCCGAAGAGGGCTAGGTAGGCCTCCGGCTGTTCGGTCGAGGAGATCCGCTGCAGCCTGGACTTGAGCTCGGCGATCTGCCTGCCCACCCAGGCTTCCTGGGTGCGGGCGAGAACGCCGGAGACGAAGCGCGGGATATCGGACTCCGACTTCACCGGCAGCGGCTCGGCGGCGAGTTCCGAGAGCAGCGCGCGCATGGTCAGGTCCTCGGTGCGGTCGGCGACGGCGTTGACCCATTCGGCGCCGCCGAGTCCGGCCGCCGTGCCGCCCGCCTCGGCGATCAGGCCGCGCAGCACCGCGTAGGCGGGGTGGGTGAAGGCTTCGGCCTCGAGCGCGTCGAAACCCGCTCCGGCCATCGCCGGGTATTGGAGGGCGGCCGCGAGCACCTGGCGCTGCGGCAGCAGGGTGGGATCGTTCGGATTGGGCCGCGCGGCGGGATGTTCGGCGACCACCTCGCGGGGCGCGGGCGTGCGCACCGTGCCGGTCCGCCCGCCGCCGTTGCGATGCCGCTTGGCTTCCTCGCCGACGCGGCGCACGACGGTCTGGATGTCGTCCCAGCCGACCCAGCCGGCCAGTTTGGTGGCGTAGGCCTTGCGCAGGGCGTTGTCCTTGATCTGCGCGACCACCGGCACCGCCCGGCGCAGCGCCTCCACCTGCCCCTCCGCGGTGTCGAGGTCGTGGTCGGCCAGCAGGCCGCGAATCACGAACTCGTACAGCGGAGTCCGGCGGGCGACCAGATCGCGCACGGCGGCGTCACCGGAGTGCTGCCGCAGTTCGCACGGGTCCTGCCCGTCCGGCGCGATCGCGATGTAGGTCTGACCGGCCAGCTTCTGATCGCCCGAGAAGGCCTTCAGAGCCGCCGCTTGGCCCGCGGCGTCGCCGTCGAAGGTGTAGATGATCTCGCCGCGCCAGAAATTGTCGTCCATCATCAGGCGGCGCAACAGGGCGAGATGCTCGTCGCCGAACGCCGTGCCGCAGGAGGCGACGGCGGTCTTGACCCCGGCCAGGTGCATCGCCATGACGTCGGTGTAGCCCTCGACCACCACCGCCTGGTGCCCCTTGGCGATCTCGCGCTTGGCGTGATCCAGGCCGAAGAGGACCTGAGATTTCTTGTACAGCAGGGTTTCCGGCGTGTTGATGTACTTGCCGGGCATGGTGTCGTCGTCGAAGAGCTTGCGGGCGCCGAAACCGATGACGTCACCGGACAGGTTGCGGATCGGCCACAGCAGCCGCCGGTGGAAGCGGTCGATCGGGCCGCGCTGACCTTGCCGCGACAGCCCGGCCGCCTCCAGCTCCTTGAAGTCGAACCCCTTGCGGAGCAGATGCTTGGTGAGTGTGTCCCACCCGGCCGGTGCGTAGCCGCAGCCGAACTGGTGCGCGGCGGCGGCGTCGAAGTTGCGATCGGTGAGATATTTGCGCGCGGCTTCGGCTTCCGGCTCGCGCAGCTGGGCGATATAGAACTCGTGCGCGGCGGCGTTCGCCGCGACCAGCCGGGACCGGGTGCCGCGGTCGCGCTGCACCGAGGTGCCGCCGCCCTCGTAGTTGATCCGGTAACCGATCCGGTCGGCCAACTGCTCGACCGACTCGACGAATCCGACGTGCTCGATCTTCTGCAGGAAAGCGAACACGTCGCCGCCCTCGCCGCAGCCGAAGCAGTGGAACAGGCCGTGATTGGGTCGCACGTGGAATGACGGCGACTTCTCGTCGTGGAACGGGCACAGGCCCTTCATGGAGTCGGCTCCGGCGCGCTTGAGCGCCACGTACTCCCCCACCACGTCTTCGATCCGGACGCGCTCGCGTATTGCCGCGATATCGCGATCAGGAAGTCGTCCGGCCACGGCAGAGAGTCTAGGCGAAGGCGGGGCCGACGCGCCCGGTCGGCTCCACACCGCGATTTCCGGCGGCCCCGCCCGTCACGAGCGGTCCAGTTCCGCGCGGATCGCCGCGACCGTCTCGGCCAGACGTGCCTGGTGAGAGCCCTGCCAGTAGATCCGGCCGCAAGCGCGGCACTGCCGGAAGGTGTCGTAGTAGCGACGCGTGAGCGGTTCCAGACGGTCCTCGACCTCGGCTTTACCGACCTCGGCGACGACGCCGCCGCAACGTAGGCAGCGGGTGAACGGATCCAGGCGCGCGGCGAGGTCGAGCCGCCGGATCAGCTCCACGACCTGGTCGGCCGGCCGGTCGGATCGGATGTAGACGCCGTGGGTGACATTGCGGCGCTTCAACAGCCCCCGGTCACGGGTGAGCAGAATCCGATGCTCGGCCGCGGACGCCTCGGCGAGTTCGGCGTCCCCGGCCGCCCAGCGGCAATGCACGTCGAGACCGAGCAACCGCATCAGCTTGGCTAGACCACCGAGATTCACGTCCGCGAGAAAGCGGGGCTCGCGCAGCGGATGCGGGCGCACCAGCGTCACCCGGCCGATGTCGAGTGTTTCGAAGACGGGGTACGCGGTGATCCGCGCGCCGGGGCGCGGGCGATGGTCGAAGTCGACCGGTTCTCCGTCGACCAGGATCAGATCGATCTCGGTGTGCGGAATGCCGGCGGCCTCGATGACGTCCTTGACGGTCTGGTGCGGACGGCATGGCCGTCGCAGCACGGTGTATCGTTCGCCGGGCCGCAGGAAGTCGTTCAGTTCGGCGTATACCCGCAGATCGACGCTCATTCGACGAACAGCGCCATCGACGCCGTGAACCCGTGCAGCGCGTTGCGGCCCGCGATGGGCCCGATCTCACCGGCGGCGAAGAAGCCGGCGAGCGGGATGCCGTCGAGCAAGTCCTCGATGGTTGCGGCGTCGTGGTCGGCCACGCCGAACATCCGGCGGCCGCGTCCGTTGCAGGTGAACAGCAGAGCGCCGGCCGGAGGTCCGGGCAGGTCGGTGCGTGCCCGCGCCAGCGCCGCCCGCAGGTCGTGGTCGGCTCCGATCGCGTCGCGGACCTGGAACTGGACGGTGGTGCCGACTTCCACCACCTCGCCCACCTCGATCGCGCCGCTGGACGGATCGGCGCCGAGCAGGCCGCGGATCAAGAAATCGCCCTGCCCCGGCTCGGCCAGATGCTCGTCGACGACGAAGCCGATCTGCAGGCCGCGCGCCAGCTGTTCCTGCTGGTCGGGCGGCAGCACGGCGACGATCTGACGCAACCGCTCGATCGGGGGCAGGCCGCCGAGCCCGGTGATCACCATGCCGTCCGCGCCGGTGACGGTGTAGGGGTGGCCGATCGGACGGCAGCCCTGGGACACGATCGGCACGTTGTGCAGGCCGGGAAGCCGCACGCCGACCGCGCCCGAGGTCACCACGGCGTGATCGCGGAACAGGCGGCTGCCTTCCGGGCCGTGGCCACCGCTGACCAACCCGCCCATCACGACGGTGCCGGGCAGATCCGTGTTCACGTACTCCAGCAGCAGATCGGCCGGGAACGAGTAGGGGTCGGGCAGCAGCAGGTGGAAGTCGCGTGCGGCCTTGTCGAAGCGATAGCCGGCGAGCAGCCCTCCGCTGGCCGTGCGCAGGAAGTCCAATTGGAAGGTTTCGGCGGCGGGCAGTCCGGAGGCCAGCCACACCGCCACCGCGGGCTCGTCCTCGATCTCGCGGCGACCCGCCACCACCGCTTGGGCCACGCATCCGATCAGGGCGGGCACCCGGACCGTCCGGTGGACGCCGGAGAGCACTTCCACGGCGTCGTCGGTGTGCGCGCGGGACGCGAGCAGCACAGCGAGGGACGGCGCCGCGCCCGCGATCTCGTCGCGGGCGCGCGCTGCGGCTTCCATGCCCGCTCGCCGCGCATCCGGCGCGGTGGAGAGCCCTACTCCGATCCGCACCCCTCTATGGTAGCCAACCTGGGAAGATGGCGAATTCAACTGTGGCACAATGGATTTCACGAGCCAGGCGAAGCCGGTCCGCCAGGTGACGGCTCGGACCACCGGTTTCCCCGCGCCACGATCGCAGCGGCAAGGTGGCGGGAAGGTTGCGAATCGATAGCTGTTCGGCCGCGGCGGGCGCATCATCCATGCTTCCCAGCCCGGAGAGGTCAGGGAGATCTGAGCGACAATGGCCGCAACCACAGTCTGTTCTCGATGAACCGGGATCAGAATGTCGGCGCAGGCCGGCGCACCGCGGCAAGACCTGATGAGGACAGGCGGGAGACATCGTGAGTCAGCCGTCGCGGATCGACACCGGCGAGCTGCGCGCGATGGTCTCGACCTTGGAACGGCTCATTGCCGACGCTTCCCGGACGGTCGGCCAACTGAAAGCGGCCATCGCCTCCGCTGAAGGGCTCGTCGGCGGCGACCCGGTCGATCATGCCGAAGCATCGCCTGTCCTGGGGCCCGCGGTGCTCGCGGCGGAATCGTCGCCCGAGCCGAAGGCGATGCCGACGCCGTGGTCCCGTAAGAACCAGGAGACGCCCTGGTCAAGGCGTGTGGTGCGGCCGTGCCCGACGGTGCAGAGCACACCTGTTCACGTATCCGCGCCCCGCGAGATCGGCGTCCCGTCAGCGGAGGTCTCCGCGCCCGCACGTCGATCGGCCGCGGCCGGCCACTCGGATTTCCAGCCCGCAGGTCGTCGAACCGATGCCGTCGACGAGCCGGCATCGGTCCGGCGCGCAGTTGCCGCCGACGGCCCTCCCCCCGCCGCCGCCGCGGCGTCGAGCCGTGGGACGGACCGGGGCGAACACTCCGTGCCTCGCCGGCGCACCGATGCCGCATCCGCCCACCGGACGGACACTCCTGACGGCTCCCCTCCGGATGGGTCGGCCGGCGCCGCACCCAGCGTCGGAAGAGCGCACCGCGCCGAGGACCTCGCACCGATCGGGAGTCCGCGGCACCAGGTGTCAGCTCCCAGTGCGGCCGGTGGCAGTCGTCCCCCTCGCCCGCACATCGACCTGGACGACTCGGTGCGGCTCGTGCGACCAGAGGCCCCCGCGCCAGCTGCGCGCAGCGGGACGGCACCGGGCCAGCCGACCGACTTCATCGACGCCTCCGCAGCGACCGATTCGGCCGGCGCCGCCGCGGAGGGACACCGGTCCCCCTCGCGATGGACCGATGCCCGAGACGACCATGAACCCATCCAGCAAGCGGGTGCCGCGCATAACCGGGCACCGGCTCGCCAGAAGGACATCCAAGAAGCCTTCGCGTCACCGCGACATATCGCTGCCGCTGACGGCTCCCCGCCTGCCCCGGAGACCGGCCCTGCACCCCACCCGGAGCAAGTCCCGCAAACGACGGAACCAGCGCCCCCGGAACGAACCGGCATCGCCGACGACCCCGCACCCGTCGTGCCGAACGCCCGGCGCGGCGCACCGATCGAAGCCGCAGACGACGACGTACTCATCGAAGAAGCCGACGATCGTCCGGCGGTCACGCTGCGGGACGACACCACGATCGGCACCGCAACTACCCCGCCGCCCGGCATCGCAGACGACTCCCCACCCGATTCAGAGCCCCCGTACCTTCCGGTCCCCATCACGTCCACCGACCAGTCCGGGAGATCGAGCGAGTTCGCACGTATCCGAAGAACCGAGCCCGAGGCCACTCACGGATACGATGCGGCGTCCCTGGTCCCGTCCGACCGTGCGGCCGATTCCGCAGCCGGTCACGTCACCGACACCACACCTACGCCTTCGACCGATAACGCGGATCTCCCCCAGCGGATGATCAGCGAGAACGACGCGGACCCCGACATACCGACGAACCTCGCCGAGCAGCAGGCGCCGAACCCGCGGACAGCCACCACACTGCGCCCCGACCCCATTCCTGAACTCGACGCCCCAGGTCATTCCGCAGCCGAGCAGCAGACAACCGCAGCGCCAAACCAGTCGAGCGGCAACGCAAACCTTCCCAGCCGCCAACCGATGATCAATGCCGACGACTCGCTACCTCACCGCCACAAGGAGGCTACCGAGCAGACGGCACCCGCCCAGGCAGCCACCACGCCCCTCCCCGAACCCTCCGGCCAGATCGACGCCACAGACCACCCCGCAGCCGAGCAACAGACAACCGCAGCGTCAAACCAGTCGAGCGGCAAGGCGATCCTTCCCGACCACCAACCGATGATCAATGCTGACTCGGTACCTCACCTCCGGAAGACCGCTGCTGAGCAGACGGGACCTACGACACCCGTCCCCGAACCCGCCCATCAGATCGACGCCACAGACCACCCCGCAGCCGAGCAGCAGACAACCGCAGCGCCCGATCACTCGAGCGGGAACACGGCCCGCTCCCAGCCCACGACCAGCACCGGCGACTCGGTACCCGATCCGCCGAGGGATACCGCCGAGCAGGCGGCATCCGTTCCGGCGGCTACCGCACCAGGTCCCCAGATCGATGCCACGGATGATTGCGCGGCCGAGCGGCGGGCAGGCTCCGCGCCGGGCCGGCAGGCGGACGCCACTGATGAACCCGTATCGCGGCGAACGATCGGGAACGCGCCCGGCTCGGCTGCTTGGCTCGACGCGCTGCGCTTCTCCTGGCTCGATTCCCCGAACGGCCCACCGCCCGCCGGCGCTGGAACGACGGACGCCTCGGGCCACCAGGCGGGATCGCCCCCAGGGGCCGGGGAGGCAGGCAGCGTCGCTCAGCAGTTGGGCAGCACAGACAACTCCGGAGCCCGCCGGAGCATCGGCCACCCCTCGAGCGGCGGACGGAGCGATCCCGCGCCCGAACACCCCGGGACCGCACCCAACCGGAAACCCGACGCCGCCGACCAGCCGACGCAAACCGAAGTCAGCGCTACCGGACACCCTCGGCACGCCGCTGACGACGCCGATTCCATCGGCATCGCTAAAAACCCGACGCGGTCACCCCGAACAGACGTCACACACCCTCACCGGGCCGCCTCGGCCGCAACAAGCGCGGAGAACTCCACCGCGGTGCACCGCAGCGAGTCGGCGACTCCGCGGCGGACCGGCAGCACAGGCGGCGTACCGGTCCAACGCCCCGGCCCCGCATCCCCCCGGAAACACGAGCGCGCACTCATCGAGCGCGGCGATTCCGCACGCCGCCCCGCAGTCTCCGAGCAGACCGACGCTCCCGACCCGTTCGAGGCGCTTCGCATCGCGCGGGAGATGTCGGCGCGGCACGGGGTGGAAGTCGTCGGGTTCGATACCGCGAATGTCGATCTCCAGGTGATCCGTGAGATCGCGTCCGCCATCGATGAGCTGCTCACGAAATACCCGATGCCGCTGCGGGGCGTCGAACTGACCGCTGACACGGAGCCTCGCCCGCGACCGGAGCGCGACCCCACAGCGGCGCAGTCGGCCGACGCCCCGATCTGGTTGCTGCTTGACCACGCGGCCTTGTCTTCGCCGCGGTCGGCACCGGTGGAGACGCGCAGGATCTTCCGGCGCCGCGGGCCTGCCGAGCGGCCCGTGTACACGGCGGTGGTGCGCGAATTCGCGGGGGCGCTCGATGTCGCCGGTGCGTTCCGGGCTCGGCAAGAAGCTCTGCGAACTCTGATCAACGAGTCACTGCGCGGCGGCGGCGGTGGACTCGGACTGCTCGACCCCGGCCGCGCCTTGATCGACGGCTTCACCGAGGTGGTGCTGCGAGGCGAGCGAGCCAGCGCGACGGCCAAGGAATTGCACGGCGCGCTGGTCAAAATGGCCCGAGTGGAGTCTTCCGACGACCTGTCGGCGTGAGACTGGATGGGCAGTACGCATAAAGGGCGCAGCCGGACGCAGTCCGCCCTCAGTCCCGCGCACGGCCGCAGCGAAGGCGGAGGTACGCACAATAGGCGCAGCCGGACGCAGTCCGTCCTTATTTTCCGCGCACGGCCGGAGCGAAGGCGGAGGTACGCCTTAGACGTTCAACTCCCCCGCCACCCGCTCCAACCGGCTCTCGGTATAGGACGCGATCTGATCGACCACGACGCGCACGCGGGCGGTGTCGTCGGACGCGGCGTTCCAGAACGGCAGCAACAGCGGGTCGAGACTGCCGGGTGCGGTGGCGAGCAGGCGCTCGGCCACGGCGAGGACGCGTTCGCGTTGTGCGGCCTGCCGCAGCCGATGCGCGGGGTCGGACATCACGTAGCGCAACGCGACGGTCTTCAGCAGCGCCACCTCGGCGGCGACGATGCGCGGCACCTCGAGATCCGCGTGGTATCTGGACAGCGGCTGCGGCCCGGCCGCCGCGCGCGTCGCCATGATCGCCGCGGTGGCGAAGCGGCCGACGAGTTCGCTGGTGAGACGCTTGAGCGCGACCGAGGCGGTGAACGTGCCGTCGTATCCGGACGCCGCCGCGACCACCGGGAGTTCCGACAGCCGTTGCGCGGCGGCGATCAACTCGTCGGCGGCCAGCGAGTGCTGGAACTGGCCGAGCGCGGCCAGCGCGTCCTGTTCGGCCGGGTCGGCCAGCGCGCGCAGATCGATCCGGCCCGCGATGACGCCGTCCTCGACGTCGTGCACCGAGTAGGCGACGTCGTCGGACCAGTCCATGATCTGGCATTCGAGGCTGCGGCGCCCGTCCGGCGCGCCCTTGCGGATCCACTCCAGGCGCTCGGTGTCGACCTCGTAGGCGCCGAACTTGGTGCCGGGACCGGTTCGCCCCCAGGGGTATTTGAGCGCGGCGTCGAGCGCCGCGCGGGTGAGGTTGAGACCCGCGCTGGCGCCGTCGGGCTCGAGCACTTTCGGTTCCAGGCGGGTGAGGATGCGCAGGTTCTGCGCGTTGCCTTCGAATCCGCCGAAGGCGTCGGCGAAGGCGTCGAGGGCCTTCTCGCCGTTGTGGCCGTAGGGCGGATGGCCGATGTCGTGGGCGAGGCCGGCCAGGTCGACCAGGTCCGGGTCACAGCCGAGACCGTCGGCGATGCTGCGGCCGATCTGGGCTACCTCCAGGGAATGGGTGAGCCGGGTGCGCGGGGTGTCCGCCTCGCGCGGACCCATGACCTGCGTTTTGTCGGCCAGTCTGCGCAGCGCGGCGGAGTGCAGCACGCGGGCGCGGTCGCGGGCGAATTCGGTGCGGTGGCCGGTCTCGAACTCGCTGCGCGGAGGGCCGAGTCCCGCGGTCTTGGCGCCCTCGACGACGAGGCGTTCGGTGTCGTGATCGGTGTACCGGGCGCTCATCGAGGGCTCACTGTCCCGCCGTGTAGGTGAAGTCCGCCGAGAAGTGGGTGAGCTGGTACCACAGCAGGGCGCCGGTCTCCCTGGCGATGCCGTGCGCCTGCGATTCCCTGGTGTAGACGGCGGGGCCGGTTCTGGTGGGGGCGGTCCAGGCCGCAAGCCCCTCGTCGCGTGCCATGGTTCGGGTGCGCAGCGAGTGCCACGGATCGCTGACCAGCACCGCCGACGACATGTCCCGCGCGCGCATCGCGGTGACCACCGCTTCGATGCTGCGCAGCGTGTCCGATCCGGTTTCCACGGCGAGGATCTTGTCGGCGGGCACGCCGCGCGCCTGCAGATAGTTCTTGCCGGAGGCGGCCTCGGTGAAAATATCGCCCTCCTGTTTGCCGCCCACGGTGATGACACGGGGCGCGACACCGGCCCGGAACAGCTTGTAAGCCTGGTCGAGTCGCGCCTCGAACACCGAGGACGGCGTTCCGGAATACTGCGCCGCGCCGAGCACGACGATCGCGTCGGCCTTCGTGTAGTCATCGATGCGCGCGACCTGCCACACCCGGAAGGCGGTCCCGCCGACCAGCACCGCGCCCATCACGACGGAACCGACGACCAGCCGCCGCGTCCAGCGCAGCAACCCGGCGCCGAAGCCCTGTGGCCGGGCGGATTCGGGCGCGGGAAGGGCTCGGGTGCGCATCGTTGGCAAATCCACTCCCCAAGTCTGCCAAAAGCGGCGCGGGCCACCGACCGCTTACCGCCAGGGGCGGCTACCAGCCGCGGTCTCGCCAGGCCGGAAGGCTCGGACGCTCGGCGCCGAGCGTGGTGTCGTCGCCGTGGCCGGGGTAGACGACGGCGTCGTCGGGGTAGCGGTCGAAGAGCTTGGCCGACACGTCGGTGAGCAGCGAGGTGAAGTCCGCCGGGGAGGTGGTGCGTCCGACGCCGCCGGGGAACAGCGAGTCCCCGGTGAACAGATGCGTGCGTCCCGCCCCGTCGGTGAGCGCGAGAGTGATCGAGCCCGGCGTGTGACCGCGCAGATGGATGACCTCGAAGACCAGATCGCCGATGGTGACGGTGTCGCCGTCGGCGAGCAGCCGATCGGGGCGGACCGGCAGCGGGTCGGCGTCGAGCGGGTGCGCGGCGGTGGGAGCGCCGGTGGCCTCGGCGGTTTCGCGCAGCGCCAGCCAGTGGTCGCGGTGCTGATGGGTGGTGACGATCAGCCGGATCTGGCCGCGCGCCTCCTGCTCGACCAGGGCCGCGATGCGGTCGGGCTCGTTGGCGGCGTCGATGAGCAGGGCCGCGCCGGTGCCCGCGCACTGCACCAGATAACAGTTGTTGTCCATGCCGCCGACCGACATCTTGACGATGCGCGCGCCGGGGACATCCCGCTGCTGCGGGTTCGAATCCGGTGACACGTGGCCGCTGTAGGGGCGATCGATGGTGATCACGAAACGATGCTATCGAGCTAGATTCGTGCCATGTCACTGCCGTCGCCGATCCGCTTCGTTCGCTTGCTCGCGATCAGCGTCCTCCTGGCCGCGATCGCCCTGCTGGGCGCTCCGACGATCGCGGCGGAACCGCCGCTGCGCATGAACACCTATGTGGAGAATCCGGCTGGCGTGCTCGATCTGAGTCAGCGCGATCGGGTGAGCGGCGCGGTGGACCGGCTCTACGCCGACCAGCAGTTGCGACTGTGGGTGGTGTACGTGCGCGGCTTCGACGGGCTCGATCCGCGCGACTGGGCCAGGCGCACCGCCTCGATATCCGGGTTCGGCCCACGGGACCTGCTGCTCGCGGTCGCCACCGAGGACCGCGCGTACTGGCTGGAAGGCGAAGTGCCCGGCGAGGTCAGCGATGCCGAACTCGACGACATCCTGATCGGCGAGGTGGAGCCCGCCCTGCGGGACGGACGCTGGGCCGACGCGGGAATCGCGACGGCCGACGGGCTCGACGCCGCCATGCGCGGCGGCGGCGTGAACGTCCGCGCCTTGCTCGTCCTCGGCCTGCTGGTGGTGCTGGTGGCGGGCGGCCTGGTCTGGTACGCGCGCAAGCGGCGGCGGGAACGGTCCGCGGCCGAGCTGGCGGTGGCGCGGCAGCTGGATCCGGAGGACACGACGGCGCTGTCGGCGCTGTCGACGGAGGCGCTGCAGGCCCGGTCACGGGAGACGCTGGTGGAGATCGACAACGCGATCCGCACCAGCGGCGAGGAGCTCGAGCTCGCCACCGGGGAGTTCGGCGCGACCGCGACCACCCCGTTCCGCAACGCTCTGGAGAATGCGAAAGCCGCTGCGGCTCAGGCATTCACGATCCGGCAGCGCCTCGACGACGCGATTCCGGAGACACCCGACGAACAGCGCGCCCTGCTGGTCGAGCTGATCGGCAAGGTGGGGCGCGCCGACCGGGAACTCGACGCGCAGGTCGCGGAATTCGACGCCATGCGCGATCTGCTGCTCGACGCCCCGGCTCGGCTGGACGCCCTCACCAGGGACGTGGTCGAGGTGACCGCCCGGATTCCCGCCTCGGAAGCCGAGCTGAGCCGGCTCGCCGCCGCCCATCCGGCCAGCGTGCTCGCGCCGATCGAGGACAACGTGCGGATGGCACGCGAGCGCCTCGCCTTCGCGGAGCAGAACGTGGACGCGGGACGTTCCGCACTCGCCGAGCCGGTCGGCGAGCAAGGCGGCGCGGTCGCCGCCATTCGTTCCGCAGAGGCCGCGATCGGCCAGGCCCGCTCCCTGCTCGACGCCGTCGACAACGCCTCCAGCGCCATCCAGCAGGCCCGCGACGGCCTGCCCGGCGCGCTGGAGGAGCTGCGCCGCGACCTCGCCTCCGCCGCCGGACTCGGCGACTACGGCGGGCGGGAGCTGGCCGACGCCCGCGCCGCCGGGCAGTCGGCACTGGAGCAGGCGACGGCCACGGGTGACACCGATCCGCTGAGCGCCTTCCACGACGCGGTCACCGCCGACGCCGATCTCGACCGTGCCGTCGCGAGCGCCACCGATCGCAAGCTCGCCGCCGAGGACCTGCGACGCAGGCTCGATCGAGCGCTCGCCGACGCGGGCGTCCGGATCGGTTCGGCCGCCGACTATATCGGCACCCGGCGCGGCGGCATCGACGCCGAAGCGCGCACCCGCCTGTCGGAAGCGCAGCGCAACCTCGACGAAGCGCGGCGTTCGAGCACGAGCGATCCCGCCGCCGCCCTGCGGCACGCGCAGGCGGCGGCGGATCTGGCCGGGCGCGCGCTGCAAGCGGCACAGGCCAGCGTGCGGGCGTGGGAGGCCGAACGGATGCCCGCCGCAAGCGCCAACACCGGGGCGGTGCTCGGCGGCATCCTGCTCGAAGGACTGCTGCGCGGAGCGGCCGGCGGCGCCGTACGCCCCGGCGGCGGCTGGAGCCCCGGTTCGTACGGTGGTTCGTCCGGCTCCCGGCGCATCGGCCGCGGCGGGAGATTCTGACCTCGGCTCAGCGGCCGTCCGCACCGGTCAGTGGGCCCCGGCCGCCGACAGGGCGGTCAGTTCGGCTCGCACCGCCTCCGGGAGGCCGTCGGCGTGCGCGCCGCCGCCGAGCACGCCGACGGTCAGCTCCTGCGCGAAGGTGTAGGCGAGATAGGTGACCGCGGCCGACGCCCCCGCGGATGGGCGGGGATGGGCCGAGACGTAGACGATCTCGTAATCGGTGAGTTCCAGCCCGGCGGGTGTGCGGAACGCGGGGACGACGCCGGTATTGGTGACCGCGATGTGCCCCGCCAGCGAATGAACCCTCTTGGCTCCGTAGTAATCCGGGAAATGCAGCACGGACTGCTGCACGACCCCTTCGGACAGGTCACGGGTCAGCCGAGCCGAAATACGCTGTGCCAGTTCGACCGGGCTGGCGGCCGGGTCCACTTCGTCGGCGAAGGAAGCCTGTCCGGCCATGTTGGTGCCCGCGGAGGCGGCGACCGGCGGATCCAGCCGGTTGCGCAGGTCGACCGGATACAGGCAGCCCAAAGTGGTCGCGCCGCCTGCTGTCTCACGGGCATACGCGCGCAGCAGCGCGGCGGTGAGCAGCCCGTTGACCGTCGTACCCGACTTGCGCCCCAGTTCTGCGATCCGGGCGGTGGCCGCCCTGTTCAGCCGCACGCGCACCGGACGGGCGAGCGTGCTCGGCGCGGGTTTCGCGTCATCGGACGGCGCTTCCCGCGCCTCTGGCGGAAGCGGCACGGTCACGTCCTCGAATCCCGACCTCGCGGTCGCGGTGATGCCTCGCGCCGCCACATACCACTCCAGAGATTGTGGAATCCCCTGTGGCGCAACATGACTTGACTGGCCCTCGACATGGCCGGTGTAGAAATCCCACAGCCGGGACAGCAGTTCCACGCAGTGGCCGGCGTCGGCGACGCTGTGATGAACGAACAGCGTGACACGCCACTCGCCCCCGCCCGAGCCGATGACGTCCAGATACGCCAGTTGAACCGCCGGATCCATGGCGGGGACACCGATCACCGCCGGATCACCCTCGCGTACGGCGACCGGGACCAACGCCGTCTCGTCCGCGGCGAACAGATACCCCTGCCCCGCAACGTCTTCCACGATTCTGCAACCGATCACCGGATATCCGCGCCGCAACGTCGCGAACGCTTCCCGCAGCGTCGCAACGTCGAGCGCTCCCCGCACCGACACCGAGCGGCCCGTATAGGTGCCGTGCCGCACGAACCGCTGCTCCGACGGCGCCAGCACCCGAATCGGAGCGTCCTCATCCCACACCACACGGCAAGGGTGCTGCACTACCGGCACAGGCGCAAACCGACCGGGCGGATACGGAAGACTGCGGGTATGAGTCTCGCGGCGCATCTGGAACAGATCGGCCTTCCCGCGGTGGAGGAACAACTCGCCCATCCCACCGTGCTCGGTATCGCCAAGGGCACCCTGCCCGAAGCGGTGTTCCGGTCCTGGCTGGAGCAGGACTACCTGTTCCTGCTCGATTACGTCCGGGTGTTCGCCCGGCTCGCATGGCAGGCTCCGGCAGCCCATCTCGGCGATCTGGTCGATCTCGCGCACGCCACCTACCACGAGGAGCTGTCACTGCACCGGTCGCTGGCGGCCGAGTTCGGCGCCGACCTCCACGGCGCGGTCAAAGGCCCGGCGTGCGCGGCGTACACGGCGTTCCTGCTCGACTCCGCCGCGTCCTACGGCGAAGGCCTCGCCGCGCTCTACCCCTGCATGTGGGGATACTCCACGCTCGGCACGCGGCTGGCCCAGCACCCGCCCGCCGAACCGCGCTACCGCCGCTGGGTGGACACCTACGCCGATCCCGGATTCGCCGCCCTCACCCGCCGCTGCGCGCAGATGATCGACGAGTCCGGGGCCGACCCGGCGCGGGCGGAAGAGTTGTTCCGCGCGGGGCTCCGGCACGAACTGGCGTTCTGGGACGTCCCGCTGACCTGAATCCTGTTGCCCACCATGTTCGCACCGCGCCGTCGGCCGGGTGGACCTACGCTGACATCGTGAGTCAGGACCACGTGCGAGCCTCCGACGCGGATCGGGAGAAGATCATCGACCGGCTGCGCCTCGCGATGAACGAGGGCAGGCTGTCGCTCGCCGAATTCGACGACCGGCTGCAACAGGTGTACGCCGCCAAGACCTACGGCGAGCTGACGCCCTTGCTGTCGGACCTTCCCGCACAACGCGAAGCGCGGCCCGCGCGCGCCAAGGGCATCCCGCAGTGGATCACGATCATGTGGACGCCGTGGGTGTTCGTCAACGCGCTGTGCGTGGCGATCTACCTGGCCACCGGCGCGGGCTACTTCTGGCCGTTCTGGGTCGCGGTGCCGTGGGGCCTGGCGTTGCTCATCCCGACCACGATCGGCATCGTCACCCGCAAGAAGGACTGAACGACGGCGCCCCGCCACGGGGCGCCGTGCCGGGGCTCAGGCGCCGATCAGGTGCTGCGCCAGATAGCCCTCGACCTTGTCCAGCGCGATGCGCTCCTGGGTCATCGTGTCGCGTTCGCGGATGGTCACCGCCTGGTCGTCGAGCGTCTCGAAGTCGACGGTGATGCAGAACGGCGTGCCGATCTCGTCCTGGCGGCGGTAGCGGCGGCCGATGGCGCCCGCGTCGTCGAACTCGACGTTCCAGTGCTTGCGCAGCTGGGCGGCCAGGTCCTTCGCCTTCGGCGTGAGATCGGCGTTGCGCGACAGCGGCAGCACCGCCGCCTTCACCGGCGCGAGGCGGCGGTCCAGGCGCAGCACCGTGCGGGTGTCGACGCCGCCCTTGGCGTTGGGCGCCTCGTCCTCGGCGTAGGCGTCGACCAGGAAGGCCATCAGTGAGCGGGTCAGGCCCGCGGCGGGCTCGATCACGTACGGGATGTAGCGCTCGTTGGTGGTCTGGTCGAAGAAGCTCAACTCGGTGCCGGAGTGCTCGGAGTGCGTCTTCAGGTCGAAGTCGGTGCGGTTGGCGATGCCTTCCAGCTCACCCCACTCGTTGCCCTGGAAGCCGAAGCGGTACTCGATGTCGGTGGTGCCCGCCGAGTAGTGCGACAGCTTGTCCTTCGGGTGCACGAACAGCCGCAGGTTGTCGGCGGAGATGCCGAGATCGGTGTACCAGGAGAACCGCGTCTCGATCCAGTACTTGTACCACTCCTCGTCCTCGCCGGGCTTGACGAAGTACTCCATCTCCATCTGCTCGAACTCGCGGGTGCGGAAGATGAAGTTGCCCGGGGTGATCTCGTTGCGGAAGCTCTTGCCGATCTGCGCGATGCCGAACGGCGGCTTCTTGCGCGCGGTCGTCATCACGTTGGCGAAGTTCACGAAGATGCCCTGGGCGGTCTCCGGGCGCAGGTAGTGCAGGCCCTCCTCGGACTCGATCGGGCCGAGGTAGGTCTTGAGCATCATGTTGAAGTCGCGCGGCTCGGTCCAGCGGCCGACGGTGCCGCAGTTCGGGCACGCCACGAGTTCCATCGACACCGTGTCCGGGTCGTCGATCTTGTTCTTCAGCGCGTACGCCTCCTGCAGGTGGTCCTGCCGGAAGCGGTGGTGGCAGTGGAGGCACTCCACCAGCGGGTCGTTGAACACCCCGACGTGGCCGGAGGCGACCCACACCTGGCGGGGCAGGATCACCGAGGAGTCGAGACCGACGACGTCCTCACGGCCGGTGACCATGGCGCGCCACCACTGCTTCTTGATGTTCTCCTTGAGTTCGACGCCCAGCGGCCCGTAATCCCATGCCGACTTGGTGCCTCCGTAGATCTCACCGCACGGGTACACCAGACCCCGGCGCTTGGCGAGGTTGGCAACGGTGTCCACCTTCGACTTGGGTGCCACGCGAGAATTCTCCATCCACTGCGAGTCGGATTTCTGCATTGCCCCGACACGATAGTTTTGTGTCGATGCTGCGATTGTGCCCAGCCTATCGGCAGTCGCCGCAGTGGTTTCAACCGCACGGTCCGGCGTGCCTGTTTGACATGCGCACCTGTGCATACGCAAACTGGTAATGCTTTCCATTAAGGAGTTGGTGACATGACCGCCGAGACCGCCGCGGCACCGCCGCACAACCCGTACCGGTCGCCGGGACCGGCGCCGGTACCCCCGCGAACCGTGCTGGAGGACGCGGGCGAGCTGTTGCGGGCGCTGGCCGCGCCGGTTCGGATTGCTATCGTGCTGCAGTTGCGTGAATCACCGCGGTGTGTGCACGAACTGGTCGACGCGCTCGGTGTCACGCAACCACTGGTCAGTCAGCATCTGCGTATCCTCAAGGCCGCCGGTGTCGTGCACGGTGAGCGTTCGGGTCGCGAGGTGCTCTACGAACTCGTCGACGACCATCTGGCCCACATCGTCGTCGACGCCGTCGCGCACGCCGAGGAAGGGTGATTCGTGCCAGACAACACGGCCGTCCCGCAGAAACCGGTCGGCATCCGCAGCACCAGGCAGCGCAGCGCCATCGCCGCGCTGCTCGGTGACATCGATGAGTTCCGCTCCGCCCAGGACCTCCACGACGAGCTGCGCAAACGCGGCGAGGGCATCGGGCTGACCACGGTGTACCGGACGCTGCAGTCGCTGGCCGACGCGGGCATGGTGGACGTGCTGCGCACCGACTCCGGCGAGTCGGTCTACCGCCAGTGCTCCACCGGCCATCACCACCACCTGGTGTGCAGGCATTGCGGCCGCACCGTGGAAGTGGAGGGTCCGACCGTGGAGGCGTGGGCCGAGTCGATCGCGAGCGAGCACGGCTTCACCGAGATCAGCCACACCCTCGAGGTGTTCGGCACCTGCACGACATGCGGGACGGCGCGCCGCCGCGACCGGTGAGCGGCCCGATTCCCGGCGTGTCGGGTTAACGCGCCTGCGACCAGCGGAGATTCACCGGCGAGATCCTCGGAGTGCCAGGACGATCCCGGCTCGATACGAAGGATTCGCCATCTGCTGGGGAGGCAGCGTGTCAACGACCATCGATTCATCCGTACGCCCGGTGCGCCGCCGGGCCGTGACCGTCGCCGGGGCCGCGCTCCTCGTGGCCTCGGCGCTGTTGCTTCCGGCGTGCCAGGACGAGGACGGCACGCCGGTGGCCGTCCCGTCGACCACCGCCATCGGAGTCGCCGCCGGCCCGACTGGGCAGTCGACGGTCCGCACCGTCGGCAAGACCGGCTGGTACGACGGATTCGACATAACCGTGCAGAGGGCGACCGTGGCGCCGGACGAATACGGCGGCGCGAAGGTGCGCATCGACATCACCTACAAGAACACCACGCTCGACGACCACACGCTGAGCATCACGCCGTCGCTGCTGGTCGGCAAAGAGGTGGACGGCGGCGCGATCTTCGACAGCCCCACGGTGCCCGGCAACGGCTCGGCCACCGGCACCGCGACCACGTCGCTGCAGTCGGTCAAGGACGCCGAGCACCTCATCGACACGATGACCGTCGTGTACGGCCAGGCCGCCGACAACCAGACCAAGATTCCGCTCGCGGCGGCGGGCAAGGTGGACAGCGTCCAGCCGAAGGCGCTGACCGTCACCGGCACCCTGGTGCAGGACCAGACCACCATCCAGGTCACCGGCGGACGGATCAGCCCGAGCTACACGAAGAACGAGAACGGTAAATCGGATCTGGCGCTGCGCGTCAAGCTCGTCGGCGGGCCCGGCATCGCGGCGGGCGGGACGAACATCTATTACGACTACTTCACCGTCCGCACACCCGACGGCCAGACCGTGCCCGCCGACGTCCGCGGCCCGATCAACGAGTTGCTGAACGCGAACGAGACCATCGACAACCCGAAGAACTACGTGGTCTTCGTGGTGCCGTCTCCCGGCACCGGCCCTTACACGGTGATCTACAACCCCCAGAAGGAAGAGGGCGCCGCCACCGCACCCACTCTGTCGTTCACGGTGGGCTGAGCGCCCGCAGCCGCCGCTCCGCACGGACGAGAACGGCTGCGATGTATCGCCGGAAACGCCGACGGCGGGTCGCCCTTTTGCGAGGGCGATCCGCCGCGGTGACCGGCTCAGCCGACCGGCACCGCATCCCGCGCCGGAGCCTGCGCCTCGGCCGGACGACCGCGCAGTGCGGCCACCCCGAGCAACCCGAGGGCGGCCGCGCTCCAGACCAGCAGCACCACCAGCGGTCCGGTCGCGGCGGCGCCGTCGAAGAACGCGACCGAGCGCAGCAGCGACGCGGCGGCGCCGGGCGGCAGCAACTGGCCGACGGCGCCCCACGGCTGCGGCAACAGCTCCGGCGCCGACGTGGCCGCGGAGAACGGATTGCCGATCAGCAGCATGGTGAGCGCGGCGATGCCGATGCCGGCTCGGCCGATGACGGCGGCGAGCCCGACCACCGAACCGGCGACCGCGAACGACACCAGCCCGCCGACCGCAGCGAGCACCGGGTACGAGCCGGGCACCACCGACAGCCAGCCCTGGATGATCGCCATGCCCAGCAGTCCGCCCGCGACGCCGAAGGTGACCAGCCCGAGCACCTTGCCCCCGATCGACGGGATCAGCAGGGCCAGAAGCACCCCTGCCGCGATGCCGGACATCACCAGCGGCAACACCATCGCGCCGAATGCCGCGCCTCGCGGATCGTCGGAGTCGGCCGCCACCACGTCCTCGACCCGGGCGGCGGGCGCGCCGGAGAGCTGCTGCCCGATCTGGGTGAGCTGCTGTGCGACCGCGGGACTCGCGCCTGAGGCGACCAGTACGCGCGGCGGCCCGTCGCCGGTGACGATCGCCCCGTAGACCTCGCGGTCCTCGATGGCGGCGCGGGCGGCGGCCTCGTCCGCGGGCGTGCTGATCTCGAAGGCGCCCGGACTGTGCTCGGCGAGCTTGCCCGCGACCATCGCGGCCTGTGGACCGGTGACGGCAAGCGGCAGGTCCCGAGGCGCGATGTTCGCGGCGGGCCAGGCGAACGCGATCAGCATCAGCGCTTGGAGCAGGGTGGCGCCGAGGCCGAGAGCGAGCGCCCGCTGCGTGCTGTTCATGGCCTTCTCCCTTAAAAATCGAATGCTCGTTCTTTATTGGGGCTACCGTCGCACGCGACTGGGAAGTTGTCAAGAACGGATATTCGTTTTATTTTTGACCCGTGCCCCGAGTCACCGAAGAACACCTCGAACGCCGCAGGCAGCAGATCATGGACGCAGCCCGGCTCTGCTTCGCCCGCAAGGGGTTCTACGAGACCTCCATGCAGGACGTGTTCGCGGAATCGGGCCTTTCGGCCGGTGCGGTCTACCGCTATTTCAAGAGCAAGGACGAGTTGATCACCGCGCTGGCCACGGAGACGACCGTGGCCTTGCGCATCGCCATGGACCAGGCGATTCGCCGCGATCCGCTGCCGACGCCCGCCGAACTGATCACCATGATCGCCGAGGAGGTGGTGCGGCGCAGCGGGCCCGACGGCCCGGTACGACTGGCGCCGCAAGCCTGGGCCCTGGCCCTGGTGCATCCCGGGGCGGCGGTCATGGTCCGCGAGACGATGCTCGCGATGCGCGCGCTGTGGGTGACCTACGCCGAACGCATGCGCGACAAAGGCTGGCTCCCCGAGGACGCCGATGTCGACGCCGTGGCCAAGGCGATCATCGGACTGCTGCCGGGTTTCATCCTCCAGCACCTCATCCTCGGCGACCTCGACCCGCAGACGCTGGCGCTCGGCGTGCGGACCCTGCTGCCCTACGGCGAGCCCACCCGATAGCCTCCGGCTCGCGCAGCCACCCACGACCCGGCACGGCTGTCACGACTTGGGCATGACGAATGTCGTGCCTCAGGGCACCAGGCCCTGCCTCGCCCGGCTCGCGTTGGACAGTACGAGCAGCAGCATGGTGGTGAGCGCCTGGTCGTCCAGTCCGGCGGCGGGGAAGGTGTAGCGCAGGATGACGTCGGCCAGCCCGCCGCGGGCGATCACGGTGAGCGAACCGAACTGCAGCGCGTTGTTGCGTTCGGCGACCCGCTTGTGCAGCTGCGCTTTCAGCGGACGGTCCCAGGCGAGCACGCAGGTGAGGCTGAGCACGTCCAAGCCCGGCGCCAGATTCACCGCGCGCAGCGACGAGAGGGCGCCCTCGTATTCGAAGCCGAGCGACCCGTCGGCGTCGACGCGTACGTCGATGCCGTAACTCGACAGACAGGCCCCGGCCCGCGCCTGCAACTCCCGGTCCGGGGTCACCGCCGCGCCCATGTCCGCGCCGCCGTTCACTTGGTGCCGCCGAAACGGCGGTCCCGCGCGGCGTACTGGAGGCACGCCTCCCACAGGTTGCGGCGATCGAAATCGGGGAAAAGCGTGTCCTGGTAGACGAATTCGGCGTAGGCGGACTGCCAGATGAGGAAGTTGGAGCTGCGGAACTCGCCGGAAGGACGCAGGAACAGGTCCACATCCGGCATGTCGGGCTCGTCCAGGTATTTCGCCACCGTGGCCTCGGTGACCTTCTCCGGGTCGATCTCGCCCGCCGCCACCCGGCGCGCGATCTCCCTTGCCGCGTCGGCGATCTCGGCGCGGCCGCCGTAGTTGACGCACATGGTCAGCGTCATCACCGTGTTGTTCTTCGTGAGTTCCTCGGCGACTTCCAGTTCCTTGATCACGCTGCGCCACAGGCGCGGTCGCCGCCCCGCCCAGCGCACCCGAACGCCCATCTCGTGCATCTCGTCGCGGCGCCTGCGGATCACGTCGCGGTTGAAGCCCATGAGAAAGCGCACCTCATCGGGGCTGCGCCGCCAGTTCTCGGTGGAGAAGGCGTAGGCCGACAACCATTTGACGCCGATCTCGATGCAGCCCTCCACGGTGTCCATCAGCACCGCCTCGCCGCGCTCGTGCCCGGCGGTGCGCGGCAACCCGCGCTCCTGGGCCCAGCGTCCGTTGCCGTCCATGACGAGCGCGACATGGTTGGGCACCAGTTCCGGCGGCAGCTGCGGCGGCCGGGCTCCCGACGGATGCGGCGCGGGCGGACGCACGGCGCCCGCAGGCGCGGAGTCGGTCGCGGTGGCGGAGTCACGACGGAGAATCACGGCCTCTATCCTGCCTGATCGCCCTCGCCGACCCCACTGCCGCGTTGCTTCCTGACGAATTCCACGGTTCCGACCGGCACTGGTGACTTATTCTTTTCCCTATCGTGATACTGGGGAGGGGTTTCTCGAACGTGACCGATTTACCAGGCACCGGGACCGCGGCGGGTTTCCGCGCCACTCGTGAGTTGCTCGGCCTTCCGGTCCCGTGGTGCGCGCGGTTCTTCGCGGTCGCCGAACGCACCGTCGAGCGGTGGGAGAAGGGGGCCTTCCAGATCCCCGACAGCGTGGCCCGTGAGCTCGCCGCCATCGCGGACGAGACCGAGCAGGTGGTCGAGGCCATGGTCGATGCCATCGACGCCGGGGAGATCTCCCCCCGCCTGCACACCTACCGGACCAACGACGACTACGCCAAGCACGAGCCGGACACCCGCTACCCGGCCACCTGGCATCGCGCCGTGTGCGCCCGCGTCATGAACGAGCTGCCCCAGGTAGAGCTCCAATTCGTGGAGTAAGCGGCGGCCTCGCCTGAACCCTCGCTACCTCAACCCCGCGCGGGCAGGGGCGGAGTCCGTGCGTCTTTGGATCGCTCGATCAACGGCAGAGTGCGCAGCTGGCGTTCCAGATGCCACTGCAAGTGCGCCGCGACCAGCCCGCTGGCCTGCTTGCGCACCGCCTCGGGCGTCGCCTCGACCCGCTCCCACTCCCCCCGCAACAACGCGACCAGCAAGTCGAGCACCCCCGGAGCGGGCGTCGCCGCACCCGGCGGACGGCAATGCACGCACACCGCGCCCCCGGCCGCGACATGGAAGGCCCGATGCGGGCCCGGTGTCGCGCATTTGGCGCATTCGTCCAAGGCGGGCGCCCAGCCGGCGAAACCCATGGCGCGCAACAGGAACGCGTCCAGGATCAGTTCGTGCGGGCGCTGTTTGGCCGCGATGGCGCGCAGGGCGCTCGCGGTGAGCGCGTGCAGCCGTGGCGCGGGCGCGCGCTCCTCACCCGCCAGGCGCTCGGCGGTCTCCAGGACGGCGCACGCGGTGGTGTAGCGCCCGTAGTCGTCGATGATGTCGGCGGCGAACGCCTCCATGGTGTGCACCTGGGTGACGGTGTCCAACGTGCGCCCTGGGTGCAGCTGCACGTCGATGTAGGAGAACGGCTCCAACCGCGCCCCGAACCTCGACTTGGTCCGCCGCACCCCCTTGGCGACCGCGCGAACCAGCCCGTGCTGTCGCGTGAGCAGCGTGACGATGCGGTCCGCCTCGCCCAGCTTGTGCTGGCGCACCACTACCGCCTCGTCCCGATACAACCGCACAGGTGGAGTCTACGGACCTCCGTCACCGGGCCAGGAAGTGCCAGCCGAACCATGCCCACACGAGGACGGCGGTGATTCTTGCCGGTCGTGTGCTGGTCAGGTAGGCGATCGTGTCTCCAAGCGTCGCGACCAGGTCCCGGCGCAGGTGCGTGAGCACGGTCATGGCGAGCGCTGCCGCGCAGAGCAGGGCGAAGCCGAGCAGGGCGATGGATCGGTCGCTCATCTGGACACCAGCCACCAGCCGGCCGCGAGCCACACCGCCCATCCGGCGAATCGCAGCGGCCAGTGTTCCAGCGCCGGGTCGAGCAGCGTGGACAAAGTCGGGTGTTCCTGACTCGGCTGGTTCAGGGCGGGCTGCCGCAGCAGTGTGTAGGCCTCCCACCCCGACGCCGCGACCAGCAGCGCGGACCACACGGCGACGCCCCGCCTGAGCGGGGCGGTGCGCGGAGGTCGCTGGATTCGACGGCGCGACGTCAGTGCCACTCCGGCGAGTGCCGCGATCGCCACCATCGCGGTCGCCTGCCAGCTGAACGGCCTGGTCGCGGCGCCGCATGCGGCCAGAACGAGCCCTACGGCCTGCGGCGTCGCACGCCGCCGGAATCGATGTGCCGAGCGCGCTGGTTGCTCTGTCACACGCGCAGGATAAGACCCCGGGGGGCGGAATCGGGGCAGGTGACAATGTCGCCCGCGTGGCTTTCGGTGAGCCGACGCCCCCGCTCCTGTCCTGGCCCAGCGTGGCCGGCCCGGTTCAGCCGTCGGCGCGCAGGAGGCCGGAGATCAACAGCAGCACCGATTGCTGGGTCTGGGCGCGGGCGAGATCGGGGTCCTCGGCGTGCGCGACGATGAGGGCGGCCTCGCTGACCACGCTGACCACGAGCTGGGCCAGGACGGGAACGGGGGCGTCGGCGATCAATCCGGCGTCGCGGGCGCGCTCGAGTTGCGCGGTGATCAGGCCGAGACCGTGGGCGGATTCGAATTCGCGCCAGGCCTGCCAGCCCAGCACGGCGGGGGCGTCGGTGAGCGCGATCCGCAGCATCGCGGGCCGCTGGCAGATCTCCAGGAACAGGCCCAGCCCCACCGTCATGCCTGCCATCACATCGCCGGGATCGACCGCGGCGATGGCGTTCTCGATCTCCTCGGTGATCTCGACTTCGATCTGCTCCAGCACCGCGAGGAACAGTCCGCGCTTGTCGCCGTAGTGGTGGTGCAACGCGCCCCTGGTGACGCCGGCCTCGGTGACCAGCTCCTCGGCGGAGGTCCCCGCGAAGCCGCGCTCGGTGAACAGGCGGCGTCCCGCCTGTTCGAGCGCGGCCTTGGTCGCTCGGGAGCGGTCTTCCTGGCTACGGCGTGGCATGCAGCCGAGTGAACTCCAGAATTGATTCGGCGAGCAACTCGGGCTGATCCTCCGACACGAAGGTGTAGGAGTCGTCGATGAGCTTCAGCTGCGCGTTCGGCAGGTCGTGGGCCAGGCGTTCGGCGAACGACACCGGGAACAACCGGTCCTCCCGCGCCCAGGCCAGCAGCACCGGAATGTCGACCTCGGCGAAGTGCCGCGCGGCCTCCAGGGTGTACCGGCGATGCGCCGATTTCAGGAAGCGGCGCAGGTCTTTGCGGATCGCGGCGGACCTGCGGCTCGGCAGGAGATAGGAGTCGACGATCTCCGGCGGGACGGGCCGCTTGGTGACCCAGCCGAAAGCCAGCGGCAGCCGGTGCAGCGCGCGGATGCGCAGCAACTCCGTCAGGGGTCGCAGCGAGCCGGGAATCCTTGCCAGCAGCGGCAGCGCGGTGAACGGCTGTGGCAGGAAGCCCTCGTAGCTGTCCACCGAGGCGAGCACCACCCGGCCGACGCGGGAGCGGTCGCGGGTGAGCAACACCTGGGTGATCGCTCCGCCGGTGTCGTTGGCGACCAGGGTGACGTCGGTGAGGTCGAGGCGTTCGAGGAACGCGGCGATGAGTTCGGCGACACCGGTCGGAGTCAGCTCCGCGTCCGGCACGGGGATCTCGTGCGAGCCGAGCGGCCAGTCCGGCGCGAGACAGCGGTACCCGGCCGCCGCGACGACGGGCACCACCTTGCGCCAGACGTCCGCGTTGACGAGCAGGCCGTGCACGAAGACGACGGGGGCGCCCTCCCCCGTCTCGTAGTAGCGAATGCGGCCGCCGGGCAGGTCCACTTCGTGGGTGCGGCCGAGTGCTGCGCTGGTTGCCATGGGTCCTCCCGGTGATCGCTGTTCCAGACCACTGTTACATACATACGGTATGTATGTCTAGGCGCCGGATCGGCTGAAGACCGCGTCGACCGCGTCCTTCGACGCCGACACCGCGTTCGCCAGGGAGGCGATACCCGCGACCGACTCTCCGAGCGCGTAGAGGACCCCCGCGAGCACGATCCGATTCGGTCGCTCCTTCGCCGCCTCGGCGGCCGCCCGTCGAGTCGTCTCCTCGACCAACTCCCGTTCCGCCAGGTCGATGTCACACCGGCTGATCCGGTCGAGCAGATCGCTCAGGACGGAACGCAATTCCCCCACGGCTTCCGCAGTTGCCACATTGTTGTTCCTGGTGCGCCTTCGGCGGGCACGCCCGGAACACCTACGGCAGAAGACGTGGTGGTCACGGCTGGAATGCTGACACTCGGCGCATCGCACCTCGCCAGCCAAGCATTTGCCGAAATCGAGCCGAGCGGAATCCGGATGCCGTACCAACTCTGACCGGTTACCGGCGGCACCCGGGTTCCATCCGGCTCGACACGTGTCCTTACCGGCAAGATCTTGCCGACGCGATGGCGCTAAGAACTCGCGAGCATCGCCAGGAACTCCCCCTCGCCCATTTCGTTCCAACGCCCATGCGCTCCGGCACGCCTACCCGGCAGCAGCGTCTCGAGATCGACGCGGTATCTGCCCGACGACAGCCCGCTGCCGCAGGCGATCAACCGTCCGGCCAGGCCGGCCAGCGTTCCCGCGAGCGTGACCGCGGTGGCCAGTTGCGGCCACGCGGGCAGGGTCCGGCCGACTTCGGTCAGCGAATAGCGGGTGCGTGCGGTGATGTCGGGGCCGACGATGGCGGTCGCCAGCGCGATCCGCCGGGCCGGATCGCGCAGTTCGGCGGTCGTCAGTTCGGTCAGGTCCCCCGCTCGGCCATGGGACAGCGGATAGTCCGGTTGCAGGTCGTAGCGCTCCACGTCCACGAAGGCGTTGTCGCCGTGGTCGGTCGCCATGACCACGGGGACGCCGAGCGCACGGGCTCGCCGCCGGATGTCCACCTTCAGCGCGAGGTCGTCCATCTCCTCGATGAGCACGGTCAACGGCGCGGCTGCGCCAGGACCGGCCAAGTAGTCCGAGGCGTGCTCCGGTTGGTAGCCGGCGGGGAAGGCGGCGATCTCGGAGTAGGGGTCCAGCTCCAGTGTCCGGCGTTGCGCCAGCGTGAGTTTGGACTCGCCGAGGTCGCACACCGACGCCTGGAGCCGGTTCAGGTTGGTGCATCCGAGCGTGTCGTGCTCGGCGAGCCGGAATCGGCGGGCGCCCGACAGCGCGCAGACCGCGAGTGCGGAAGCCCCCACACTCAACCCCGCGACTCCGACCACGGCGCCGGACCAGGCCCGTTGCTCTTCGCCGGTGAGCAGGTGCCGGTTCCTGGCGGTGCGCAGCCGCCAGAAGTGCTCTCGATCGGGCAGTTCGACGACCGTCCGCCGCCACGGGTACACGACGTAGCGGCTGATCCGATCGACCGCGACGCCGGCCAGGTAGTCCCTCAGCTCCGCTTCCGCGGCCGCGGTACCCGCGGCGAGATCGGGCCGGTCGATCAACGCGAGTTCCCTGGCCGCGCCGGCCCACCCGTCGACCAGCCGGTACCCGGATCCCGGCGCGCACAGTTCGGCGATGCGCCGCCGGTCGCGTTCCGGATGCAGTATCTCGATCATGACCGGACCCCCGTCCACCTGTGCTTGACGCCCGTCTCGAAGCCCGCGCTGCCAGGGCTGTGCAGGGTGATCTCCGGCTCGGCGGCCGGCCCGAGCGTCCGGTGCAGGCGCCGGTACTCGCTGTTGGTCCGCGCCAGCGCCTCGACCACCTTGCGCCGCAGCAGCGCGGTGAATCCCGGTGCGGGACAGACGCCGTCGCGCAACTCCACACGCAACCGCAAGGTCTGCTCGAACCGTGCGTCCGCGTCGGTCGCCAGCACGAACTTCCCCGTCACCGTCGGACCGATGTCCGGGTCCTCGAGCGCGGCGCGGACGTTCTCCGGGTAGATCTCCAGCGCGTAGAACGACGCGGCGACATCGGTACGGCGGTGCAGGGCGAGGAACCCGCAGGAGTCGGTGGAGGTACGGACCGGCATGCGGTGCCCGTGCGCGTCGAGAACGGCGGCGAGGTCGGCGGCGGAGAAGATCCGGCCGACGTCGTTGATCCGGTAGCGCAACAGCGGGATCGCGGTATCGGCGCTGAACAGGAACCGGCCTTCGGCGTCGGCCTCGGTGTACCGATAGTCCGCGTCGTACTCGACGAAGGTGGGTTGCAGCTGCGCGTCCGCGAACAGCGCCTCGCTCAGCGCGGGATCTGCGGCGGCCGCGCGACGGACGGCGACGCTGGTGGCGGTCTCGCAGCCCATGATGCCCGCGTCGGCGGTGCCGTAGACCACACGGATCTCGCCGGGCTGCCCCGGCTTACCGATCCGGTCGAGCACGTAGTCGCGCCATTCTTCGGTGATGGCCTCGCCCGCCAGGAGCACGCGCAGGTTCTGGCGCAGCACCGCCGCGGGCGCACGATCCAGGACGTCCTTGACGAACGGCGGGTAGCCGGCGAGCACGACCTGGTCGTAGTGCGGCCCCAGTTCGGCGATGTCGGCCAGGATCGTGTCCGGTTCGATGCCGGGCGCGATGGTCGAGATGCGGTGCCCGCGTTGCCGCAGCGCCGTGGCCGCCGCGTAGGTGTAGGTACCGCCGATCCAGTTGCCCATCGCGAACCCGACGACCAGCAGCGTGGAGCGCTGCCGCGTCTGGAAGCTGTCCCGGAACACCCGTGCGTAGAGTTCGACGGCCTCTTCCTGGGCGACCAGATCCCTCGGCCAATAGCTGGGCCTGCCGGTGGAGCCGGAGCTGCACGACCAGGTTCCGGCCGCACCCACGTCGCCGTGCCAGAGCAGCATGTTCACCGGGTAGTGCCGCAGATAATCGGGTTTGGTCATCGGCGGTAGCGCGGCGAAATCCTCGACGGTGCGGATGTTTGCCGGTTCCACTCCGCGGCGCGCGAGAAAGTCGGCGTAGGCCGGAACGTGAACGGCTGCCCTGCGGAAGGTGTCGAGTGCGCGCTCGAATCCGGGTCGAGACCCGGTCGGCAACAGCAGTGACGGTGCGGACATGGTGGTGATTCCTTTCCCTCCCCACTCCGGCGATTCGCGGTGCGCGGTCGCGCCGTGGGTTCGGAAAACAGCGTCTGAGCACGGCGTACGGCCGGGAAAGAAGTCAATACAAGGTCCATACGACACGCGGCGCCGCAGCCTGGATCTCGCTAGACTCCCGTCATGAGCGATGGGGGCGCGGCGGGGGTCGATCCTGGAACGATCTGGACGCGAGAGGAATTCGCGGCGGCTTTCACGCGTCTGCGCACCACTGCCGGGCTCACCGTCCGGCAGGTCGTCGACCGGTCCGGCGGCCTGCACGGCACGGTTAGCGGATGGTTCGCCGGTCATCATGTGCCGACCGAGCAGAACGAGCGGATGTTCCGGGAGGTCCTGACCGTCTGCGGGGTCGGCGACCCGCAGGAGCAACAGCGGTGGCTCGCGGCGGTCCGGCGGGTGCGCCCGACGAGCGGACGCAGGCGCAGCCAGGGCCCCGTGCCGTACCGCGGGCTGGAACCTTTCCAACCAGACGACGCCGAATGGCTTTTCGGCCGCGCGGAACTCACCGCGGCACTGCTCGAGCGCGTTTCGGCACTGGCAGGAGCCGAACAGCGCATCCTGATCGTGACCGGCGCTTCCGGCTCGGGCAAGTCGTCGCTGCTGCGCGCGGGCCTGCTCCCCGCCCTCCAGCGCGAAGGCCGCACCGCGGCGGTCGTCACCCCGGGCGCCCACCCGGCACACGTCCTGCGGGAGTCGGCAGGCGTTCTGGTCATCGACCAGTTCGAAGAGATCTGGACGCTGTGCCTCGACGACGACGAACGGTCCGGCTTCCTGTCGGCGGTCGCCCGCGACGCCTGCGGCCGGACCTTCGTGCTCGGCCTGCGCGCGGATTTCTATCGCCACGCCGCCGAAGAGCCGTTCCTGCACCACGCGCTGGCGCGGCATTCGGTCCTGGTCGGCCCGCTGAGCAAGCAGGCCTTGTGCGACGTGATCATCGAACCGGCGCGAAAGGCGAACTGGACCGTCGAAGACGAACTCGTCCAGCTGCTGATCATGGAGCTCGCGCCGCGCGGGTCGTCCGAAGCCCACGACCCGGGCGCGCTGCCGCTGCTGTCGCACGCCCTGCTGGAGACCTGGCAGCGGTCCAGCAGGCGAAAGATGACCGTCGCCGACTACAACGCCGTCGGCGGTATCGCGGGCGCCATCGAGCAAACGGCGGAAACGGTGTATCGCGGGCTCACCGAGCCGCAGCGGCAGATCGCACGCCGCACGTTCCTGCGCCTGCTCAACATCGACGACGACATCACCACCCGACGCCGGGTGCAACGCCAAGAGCTGTTCTTCGACCACGATTCGGTGGCGAACGTGAACACCGTGATCGAACGGTTCGCCGCGCACCGCCTGCTCACCGTCGAGGAGGAGACCGTCACGATCACGCACGAGGCGCTGATCGGCGCGTGGTCTCGCATGCACGGCTGGCTCGAGCACGACCGGGAGAGCCTGGCGGTGCACCGCCGCCTGACCCAGGCCACGCAGGTCTGGCTCGACAACAACGAGGACACCAGCGCGCTGCTCGGGCCGGCGCGGCTGGAATTCGTCCAGGAGTGGACCCGCAGCGACGGGCATCTCCGCGACCTCAACCAACGCGAACGCGACTACATCGCCGCCAGCATCGCCCACCAGGCGGAGATACGGGCCAGGGAGCGCCGCCGCACCCGGATATTGCAGCGGATGGTCGCCGGTCTCGCGACCGCGCTGATCGCGACGATCGTTTTGACCGGTGTCGCGCTGGTGGCCCGATCCAACGCGGCGCACGCACGAGACGAGGCGTTGTCGCGCCAGGTCGCGCTCCAGGCGCAGCGGCTGCGCGGCACCGATCCCGCGTTGTCGGCGCAGTTGGCACTGGCGGCGTTCCGGATCCAGCCGACGCTCGAGGCCCGTTCCGCGCTGTTGGACAGCACCGCGGTGCACACTCCGACCCGGCTGCTCGGTCCGGACGGCGGCACGCTGGTGGCCACCGACCGGTCCGGCGGCGTGCTGGCCGTCGGCCGCAGCGACGCCACGATAGATATTCATCTCTTGCGCCTTGGCAACGGCCCCGGCCGGCGGGGCGCGGCGGACTTCCGCGGCCGCATCCCCGCTCCCGCTCCCGACGCGGTCCTCGGCTCGGTGACGATGACGCCGGACGGTTCGCTGCTCGCCGCGGCATTCGGCGACCACATCGATCTGTGGGATCTGGCCGACCCGAACGCACCCCGGCTGCTGGTCACCCTCGCGGGCGCCCGGTATCGCACCGCGGGCATCGATCCCGGCAAACGTTCCCTCGTCGCGACCACCACCGCATCGGAGATCGTGCGATGGGACATCACCGACCTCCGGCGCCCGGTCCGGCTCCCGGACCTGCGACTGCCCGCGGGCGCTCCCGTCGTCGCGTTCGCCCCGAACGGCAAACTGCTCGCCGCCGCGGGAAACGCCGGAGCGCTGCGCATCTGGGCCGCCGATGCCGTCGAGGACATCCCGCTGGCGGACGTCGCGCCCGACAATTCCCCGGCGCAGGCGCTGTCGCTCCGGTTCAGCCCGGACAGCACCGTGCTCGCGGTTCCCGGCCGCGCCAACGAGGTACGCCGCTGGGATGTCCGCGACCCGGCCCGCCCTGCGGCACAGCCGTCGCTGCGTGGATTCACCAGTTACGTCAACGACGTGGCCTTCAGTCCGGACGGCACACGGCTGGCCGCGGGCAGCTCGGACAACAAGACGCGCGTATGGCGGCTGGACACCGACCAATTGGAGATGGAGCTGCCCAACCCGGTGATCGTCGTATCCGTACGGTTCGCGCTGGAGGGGCGCGCGGTGGTGACGGGCAGTCTGGACGGCACCGTCCGGATCTGGCCGCTGCCCGGGCCGATCCTGCGCGGCGCGCAGAGCGTGGTGTTCCAGACACCCGTCGACCGCAGCGGGAAACTCATGCTCGTCGGCACCGGTGCTTCCGACGGCAACGCCCATCTGTGGGACCTCGGCGCTCCCGAGACGCCGGTGGAATACGCGGCGCTGCCCGTCGGTCCGGACGAGCGAAGCTGTGGAGCGGTCGCCCTGGCCGGCGATGGTTCGACGGCGGCGGTCGGCACCCGCGCCGGTTCGGTCCTGCTCTGGGATCTGCGCGATCCGGCGCATCCGCGGTTGACCGCGAAGGTGGCCGCCGTCGAAGGCATCGTCTCGGCCATGACCTTCACGCCCGACGCCAAGACGCTCGTCGTCGCGGGACAGGACGATCCGACGGTGACGCTGTGGGATCTCGGCGATCTCGCCGTGCCGCGGCGGCTCGGCTCGCTCTACACCGGCCCCGGCCTGCCTGGCATCGCGGCCGTCGACGCGGCAGGAACGCAGCTCGCCATCGCCACGTCCAACGAGTCGGTGTACCGCTGGGACATCCGTGATCGGACGCGGCCGCGTGAACTGCCGAAGCTCTCCGGTTTCACCAACGACCTGGCCGCCGTGGCCTTCAGCCCCATCGCCCCGATTCTCGCCGCGGGCAGCATGGACCACACCGTCAAACTGTTCGACCTGTCCGATCCCGAAGCGCCTCGCCATCTGTCCACGTTGACCGGCGCCGCCGACGCGATCATCACCGTCAACTTCGGCCCCGACGGCAGGCGGCTCGTCGGCGGCGCCAGCGACAACGGCATCTGGGTCTGGGACATCGCCGACCCGCGCGCTCCGCGACGGGTGGCGGTGCTCGACGCGTACACCGGGCGGGTCAACGATGCCGTGTACGCGCTGGACGGCCGTCTGCTGCTCGCCGCGGGACCGGACCGGGTCGTGCGCGTCTGGGCGACTGACGTCGACCAAGTCGCCGCCGACCTCTGCGACAGCGGCAGCGGGCCGATCACCGCCGTCGAATGGCAGCGGTACCTGCCGACCATCGCCCAGCGAGGTCTCTGCGCGAAGTAGCGCACCGGCGAGCAAGATGTTGCACAGCCCGGCCACCGTCACGCAATTGGTTACCGAAGCTGCTGCGCAGCAAGCACTTTCATGCGTGACGAGTTGTGCGAAATGCCAGATCCGATAACGATCGGCCCCTTGTTACCGCCTTCGCGCGGTCCATACTTGATTCCACTTCCATCACCGCCGACGCGACAGAGAACTCTCCACCGGGGGCCCACGAGAGGGGAACCATTCATGCGACTTCTCGTCGCTTCACCGCTCGGAGATGTCATCGAACCGACCCTGTCGGCGGCGTTTCCGGCGGCGAACGTCATCGTCGCTCACGACCGAGCGGAGGTGGCCGGCGCTCTCGCCGACAGCGCGAGCTTCGACGTGGTGCTCGCGGACCTGGTGTGGAACCACCCCGAGCAGGAATTCCGCTTCGACGGGTTGGACGTCGTGGACATGGTGCGCGCGAAATCCGCGCGCACACCGGTCCTGCTGGCCGGGCAAGGGCACAGCATGGAGCAGGATCATCTCGACGAGGCCTATCACCGCGCGGACGAGATCGCCGGCGTGCACGAGAAAGCAGCGGGGATTTCAGCACTGCTGTCGGCAATCCGGCACGTAGCCGATGGGAAACACCTTCCGCGCCGACCTCCGCCGAACGGCGTCCCGTCACTCTACGAACTCTTCACCGGCCCTGAAGGCCAGATCGCGGGACGGCTGGCCGGAGCGATCGCCGCAGGCAACACCTGGGATCCGGGCTCTCTGGCCGCCGCGGCGAACGTGGGCGTGGACACGGCCCGTTCGATCGCCGACGGCCGTCTCGGGTGGATCATCGCGCGACGTGGCGAGAGCGATTCCCGAGGAGAGCTGACTCCCGCCGTCGTGTACCGCTGGTGCGGAATGCACGCGCGCTATCTGGTGAGCTGGTGCCGCCGCAACGGGCACACGGAAGTGCTGACCCGGTGACGCCGGATCGCAAATCTCCGGTCTCAGGCGAATCGCGGACCGAGGACATCGGCATGCCCGTTCCGGCGGCACCAGCTGATGAGGTAGTGCGCGTGCTCACCGCACCAACGGAAGACCGCGCCCTGGGTCAACGGCGTTCCCTCCGGCAACTCCCCGCGAGCGAGGATGATCGGCCCGATATACGTGTTGGCCGCTTTGTTGGCCGTATTGAGACCGACGCTGGCGACTTGCGCGAGAGAGTTGTAGTCCCACGCCGACTTGGACGCGATCGCACCGGCGAGCCGGCCCGCCGTCTCGCCACGCTGGTCGGTGAACAGGGTGCACAACGCGGGCGGCCCCTGCGGCGGCGGCGCGATCCGCCTGCTGCGGCCGGTCGCGGCGCGTTCGATGGCCTCGAGCAGCGCGGGCACGCCGGACGACTTGTCGTAGAACTCGGCGATCTCCGCGGTGCGCAGCCGCGCCTCGTCGAGGTGGTCCCGCTCCATGCTGTGGCCTTGGGCGGCGAGCAGGACCTCGCTCTCGCGTTTGGTGTCCCGGAGCAAGTCGAGAACATCCAAACCGTCGAATCGGTACTCCATTTCGGGCTTGTTCCAGATCAGATCCGAAATGACCACATCGAACCGAAAACGTCCCACGATTTGACTGCGCACCTCGTCGACATCGGAGGCGATCGCGACCGTCGATGCCGGAAAATGTTGCTTCAGCGTCGGAGCGATGATTCCCCCCAGTGGCGAGGCGACGAGTACTCGTAAGCTCGGTTCCATCACGCGATCTTCAACGCTGGGGATACGCAGGGGCAAGATCTGAAAGCCCTTTCGAACCAGTAGGTTTCGAATTTCGGTATTCCTGGCAAGATCTTGCCCACCCCGCCGTTTCGCGAGTTACTTTGCGGCAAACGTCTATTTGGTCAAGTGATTAGTCGCACGATCGGCGCAGAGGCAAATTTTCGGCACCGCCGCGTGTTTCGATATTCGGACGGTCATCGGACGCCGCACCGGTGTGCGCGCACCGCGGGCAACCATGCTGCCTCCGGCTGACCATTCGACGACAACCCGAGGAAACCCCTGTAGATGGTCATCTTTCTGCTCTATGCCCTGTTCCATCTGGTCCTGCTGGGATCGGCGATGCTTTTCATCGTCTACTGCTTTCGAGTGGTGCTCGAACCGAACGACCTGATGGAATCCACCATTCGCGGCTGCATGCTGATCGCGGGCGGACTCGTCGTCCTGGCCACCCATGTCGCCGGACTCACCGTCGCCGAGTTGGCCGTCAGCGCGCTGTCCAACGCCACGCCCATCGCGCTGCTCGCGGGCACCGTCCTGCCCGGAATCGCGGGCGCCGCCGTCGGCTGGTACTTCGTGCACGTCTTCCCCAAAAGCGAAGACATCGCCAAACGCATCACCATCTTCATCGGCGCCATCTCGATCATCGAATTCCTCTTGGTGTACGCCCAGGCCATCCGCACCTCGGGCCTCGCGATGGGGACCGCAGTGATCCCGAATGTCGCCTTCGTGGTCGGAATCATCATCTACGTCGGCATCACCTACACCCATCAACCGGACCGCACCGACGGACGCCCCGGCGATCATTCCGACCGCCGGTTCGTCCGGTGACGCGGGCAGCCGAGTAGAGGAAACACAAGATGGACGTGTTCTCGAAACGTCGTTGCCCCTATTGCGGTCACGTGGTGATGCTCGGTGAACTGCCGATCGTCGCGACCAACCGCGTCAAACGCAGACCGGTGGGAAACGGCGGCGGACAACAACTCTTCGCTCCGGCCGTGCACGTCCCGGTGTACGACGTCATCCGCAGCTGGCCCGTCGTCGTCGAAGCTCCGCTGAACACGACCGCCGAACGCCTGCACAACCGGGTGCTCCAGAAGGCGCTGCCGCCCGCACTCCCCCTGCTCAGCGACGTCGATCCGGCGCTGGTTCCGCGCCGCCTGTGTCATCGGTGTGCCACTCCGATGCCGGAGGACATCGACAACTACCCGATCTACACCATCGCGGTGGTGGGAACCAGCGGAGCGGGCAAATCGCACTACTTGACGAGCGCGCTGCGCGAGGCCGTCTACCGGCAAGGGCTGGAGCACTGCGACTTCACGGAATTCACCTTCGACAACGACAGCGGCAACCGATTCGACAACGACTACTTCATACCGGTGTTCCGTCAGCGATTTCTGCTCGCGCCCACCCCCGAGGGCACGGACGTGGCACGTAATCCGCTGGTGTGCAAAGTGGCTGTGGGACAGAACGATCCGGCGCTGGTCCTGTTCCACGACGTGGCCGGGGAGGACTTGGCCGATCCGCGCCGCCGCGCTTCGACCGCGGGATTCGTGCGCCGTGCGGACGCCACGATCTTCCTGATCGATCCGCTGTCGCTGGATCGGCCCGACGGGCGGCCATGGCCGGTCGACGGCGCTGTCGACACCGCCTACGCCAATCAAGCGAACCTGCTGAACGCGTGCATGGAAGAACTCGATCACGCGCATCGCCGGCAGACGCCGATCGCGATCGCGCTGTCCAAATCCGATCTCGTGGCGAACGCGCTGGGACGCCCGGTCGCGTTCGCCGCGCCTGCCGACATGAGTTCCGTCGCGGCATGGCGCAAGGACGCCGAGTGGATCGACCAGGAGGTCCGGCAGGTCCTGCGCGAATTCGGCGGCAACGACGTGGTGGCGGCAGGCCGGCGGCGGCCCGGGGACCTGGTCTCCTTTCACGCCGTCGCCGCTATCGGGGATACCCCGAACGCCGACACCATCGACGTGCTGAAGCCGGTGCGCTGCCTGGATCCGCTGCTGATGGTGCTGCTCCGCTTGCCCGAGATCAGCGGTCGCCGCGGATGACAGAGCTGGAGCAACTTCTGTATACGCGCGTACCCCGCGGCGCGGCGGGCCTCGGCCTGCAACCTGTCGCGGCGTCACGCGGATTGGCGGATCGCGAAGACGTGCTCACGCGAGCCGCGGTGCGACTGTGCCGATACACCGCTCCCCGGGGCAGTCATCGCGATTCCGCCACGCCCGTGTCCTACGGGTGGACGGACTTCGAGGGGATGCGGTTGGTGTTCCGCCGCGGCCATCTCGGGCTGGATACGACCGGACGCCCCGGCAACTTCTACGCCCACGTAGTGGCCGGACCGGCGGCGGCACTTCCCGTGCACGAACTGGCGGCGCGTTTCGACTCGCCGTTCTGGTGGCGGGGCGAATTACCGGTGGGCCCCGTTCTGCCCCGAATCGGCCTGGGCGAGATTCCCGCCGCGCCGCTGCGGGCGCTCCACCCGGAAGAGCTGTCGGACGTCGTCGCTGCGATTCTGGCGCACGACGGGCAACTGCCGGTGATCCTGCGGAAACCACCGGAGGTGATCGTCGCCGCGTTCGCCGAATTGGCGTGGCGGCTCCCCGAGGTAGCCGAAGGGCTCACGCTGTCCACCTACGAAACCTCCCGTTTCGTCGACGAATTCGATATCACCGGTATGGCGGTCACCGAACGGTCGCCGCTGCGAGCCCAGGCCGATCAGCCCTCCTATCCGGCTACCCGAGTCAGCCATGCACGTCTCATCCTCTCCGACGACGCGGGCCAGCGCGCCGTCGTGCGCGCTGCCGTCGGCGCAATGCGCAGTGGTGACGCGGCGAATGGCGAAGGCGTAACGCTCGATGCCGTCCTGCGCTGCATCACGGTGCTCACCACCGGGACGCCGGATCACGATCTGCTGCTGCCCGTGCTCCGCCGCGAAGGCGGCCTCATGACGGTGCTGGCGCTGCCGAACGGCAGCGACATCCTCGTCGCTCTCCTCCTGGATTCCGGGTCGCCGGCGTGGGAAGCACTGCGACAACTCGATTCCGTCCGCGCGAATCAGGCCGGCGAGGTGGCAACCCGATTGGGGCGGGAGATAGCGGACCGATCGACCGCGCGCATGCTGGGCGAGTATGTGCACAAGATCGGGCGAAGTCTCCACCGGTACCGTGACATCTGTTTGCTCGAACTGCTCCGCCGCTTGCCGCCCCATGTCCTGCACACCGCCGACCTCACCTTCGCCGACCGGCGCGTGTTGCTGCACATCGCGGGGCGCTGCGCGGACACCACCGCCGTCATCGGCCCTCTGCTCGACACCACCGTCGCCGATTGCCTGCGCATCGCGGACGATGCCGGACTGCCGGTCCGGGTGCGGGCGACCGCGCTGGCACGCGCGTTCTCGGCCACGCGCAAGGACCCCGCGACGACCTTGGCCCGGCTGCGCCATCCCGGAGACCTGGCCTCATCCTTCGTCGAGGCGCTACCTTCCGTCGCACCGCTGTGCGAGGCTGTCGGCAAGCTGGATCAGGTGCTGGCCTACAGCGTCGCGACAGCTACCGCGCAGGCGCTGGATCCGCGTGAGCGCCACCTGCTTCTGGGCACGGTTCTGCCCCGTCTCGATGCCGGCCGCCGCCCCGGATTCCTGGCCGGAGCACTGACCGCAGCACCCGAACCCGATCCCGCATGGGACGTCGTCATCTCGACCGTCATAGGCGAGTATCTGGTGGTTCGCGGCCAGGACGGACGGCGGCCCGCCTGGGTGACGGAGGACATCACCTACCTCGCCGGTCTGGGTTACGGCCCCCGCTCCGCCGCGTGGCGTCAACTGCTCAGCGCGCCTCACGCCACCGACCTCGGCGACGCCTTGGGGGCGGCCGCCGATCCGGCGCTCGTGCGTTATCGGCCGGTGACGGTGCCGATGCTGCTCTATCGCTACCGGCTGCTGATCAGGACCCCGCGGGAAGTGGACCAGGCGATCGGAGATCTCACCACCCGAGGACTCGCGGCCGGCGAGCGAGACGCCCTCGACCTCTTGATCGACGCCTGCCTGCCCGGTGACGCGGCCCCGTTGGCAGCGGCGATCCTGCGTCATGTTTGCTCCCGCCTGGCGACGGGCCACCGCGACTTCCACCTTCGACTGCACCCTCGGGCTCGCGGCTTGCGGGCGCGAATGACCGCGATCGCCGCCGTCGTCGGGTACGTGGAAGTCGGAGCCATCCTCGGCAAGGAGATCGAGGACGCGAGGGTGCGGGCTTGGCTGTACGACATCTATCAATCCATCGCACCACTCCCGGGGCAAGCCCTGCCCGAGCGCCATTGGGGATGGCGCACCTTCCGGTGAGTTTCCCGCAGCGCCCCAGACCGTCGAAAACGGAAATCCGATCGAAAGGATCGAACAATGCGCAATTCCCTCCGCGTGGCCCTTCCGCTCTCCGCCGCGGCGGTGTTCCTCGCCCTGGGCGTGCCGAGCGCATCGGCGGCGTCGACCACCGTGAGCGGCACGATCGGTTGCATCAACAGCGCCTCGCCGGTCGGGGTGTGGATCCAGGCCAAGACGTCGAAATCCGGATGGGCGCAGACCAAGGTCCCGGTCCGGCTCGGCGGCCACTCCAAGGTCGACTACTCCTTCACCCTCGACAAGGGCGGGGACTATCAAGTGCACGTCGGGTGCGGGGGCACGCCGCAGAAGTGGGCGAAATCGCTGAAATCGAAGGATGTCTCGGGCACCAAGAACGATTTCCTGTGCAACGACATGGACCGGCTGTCGGTGGCCGCGTTCAACGCGCTGGTCGGCCGCATGTTCGGCAGGCCCGATCTCACCCAGGGGGTGCCATACGGCGAATGCAAGCACATTCGCTGACGCGAGCCTTCCACTCGTGGCGCGAGCACTGCCAGCGGCTTTCGTCATGCAATGCAATCTGGACGATTGACCAAATTGGCGCTACCGTCTGGTTGACCACGACGAGACGGAGCTCACATGACGGTGTCCGATCCTGCTCACGCGCCCGACACGCGGGAGCTGGGCCTGGCCGAACTGGCGTCCGCGATCGCGGGCGGCGCGGTCACCTCGACCGCCGCGGTCGGCGGCGCGTTGGACCGGATCGACGCGGCGCAGGGCACCCTCAACGCCTTCCGAGTCGTGCGCCGCGAACGGGCGCTGGCCGAGGCCGCCGAAGCCGACCGGCGACTGGCCGCTGGGCAGCGATTACCGCTGCTCGGCGTGCCCGTCGCGGTCAAGGACGACACCGACGTCGCAGGTGAACCGACCGCCTTCGGCTGCGGCGGCGACTTCGCGCCGAAGACGGAGGACGCGGAATCGGTGCGGCGTCTGCGCGCCGCGGGCGCGGTGATCGTCGGGAAGACCAATACTTGCGAACTCGGGCAGTGGCCGTTCACCAGCGCCGCGTGGTTCGGGCACACCCGCAACCCCTGGGACCGCACGAGGACTCCGGGCGGATCCTCCGGCGGAGCTTCGGCGGCCGTCGCCGCCGGATTGGTCCCCGCCGCCCTCGGCTCCGACGGCGCGGGCTCGGTTCGCATCCCCGCCGCGTGGACGAACCTGGTCGGCATCAAGCCGCAGCGCGGACGCATCTCCACCTGGCCGGAAGCCGAGGCGTTCTACGGGCTCACCGTGAACGGGCCGCTGGCGCGCACCGTCGCGGACGCGGCGCTGCTGCTGGACGCGGCGGCCGGTCCGCACCAAGGGGACCTGCACACCCCGGAACCGATCACGGCATCGGACGCCGTCGGCCGCGACCCGGGAAAACTGCGGATCGCGCTGTCGCTGCGAATACCCTTCACCGCGACCAGGACCGCGCTCGATCCCCAGATCGAGCAGGCGGTGCGCCGCACCGCCACCACGCTGCGGGCGCTGGGCCACACCGTGACCGTGGCCGACCTGCACTACGGCATCTTGATCGGCGCCTCGTTCCTGCCTCGTTCGCTCGCTGGTATCCGGCGGGTCTACCACCGCATGCCCGGCCTGGAAGTAGATCCGCGCACCACCGCGAACGCTCGAATCGGCCGGGTGCTCGACGGCCCCGCTCTCTACGCGGCCCGTCGACTGGAACCTCTGCTGCACAAGCGGATCGGCACCTTCTTCCGCGACTACGACGTAGTCCTCACCCCCACCACCGCCACGCCACCACCCCGCGTCGAGGAGATCGACGGCATCGGCGTCAACGCCACCAACAACCTCATCACCGCCGCCTGCCCATACACCTGGCCGTGGAACGTCCTCGGCTGGCCCAGCATCAACATTCCCGCCGGCTTCACCGACACCGGCCTCCCCATCGGCGCCCAACTGATGGGCACCGCGAACACCGAACCCATCCTGATCTCCTTGGCCGCCCAACTCGAATCCGAACTGAACTGGCAGAACCACCGGCCAACACCTTGGTGGTGAGCCCGCACCACAACGCTGTGCCCCCGTCATTCTCGGTGCGCTCAACCCGCTTCCGCCCACCAACTACTCGCGTGATCAGCCGCGTCGATGCCAAGCAAGTCCGCTGGTGTGCCGATTGCCGATGCAGTATGGTCTCGGCCGTCCGTGGAACGCGAGGAGATGCCGATGGCCGATCGTCACCTGGTAGACGTTCATATACTGCTCGTGCGCGACGACAAGCTACTGCTGACTCAGCGTCGAGGAGACATGTTCGCAGGCCAGTGGCATCTGCCATCGGGCAAATTGGACGCGGGCGAGCCGATTACGACGGCCGCCGCCCGAGAAGCCCGTGAGGAAATCGGCGTGCTCATCGACCCGGCCGACCTCGGATTCGTTCACGCGGTGCACGCCGCCGGTTCAGGCCCGGAACCACGGCTGGGTCTGTTCCTACAAGCACGGCGTTGGATCGGGGAACCGGTGAATCGAGAACCGGACAAGTGCGCGGCTGTGCGATGGTTCCCGATCGACGACCTCCCCGACAACTTGATCGAATACCCCGCCGTCGGAATCCGCGCATTCCTCGACGGGCGAGCGCCGTTCAGCGAGCATGGCTGGGATATACCGCACGCAGTCGCCGACATCGGCGTCTAACCGGCGGCAGCGCGCACGTGCTGGGCATGCGCCAAGTCGACCAGTTTGGCACGGATGTAGCTGGTGGGTGCCTCCGCGAGCTGGAGATCGACCGAAAAGTTGAACTCGTCGCGGGCGAGCATCGACTCGTCGACACCCCCGCTGGTCAGGTCCACCGGCGAATAGTTCAGAAGTTGTTCCGCCTGGTAGCGACCTGTCGCCATGAGTCGATGCCATTCCGGCGTTCCGGGATAGGGGCGAAACTCGAACACCGATGCGCGGAATCGTCCGGGCAGCTGATCGGTAGCTTCCCATAGCCGGTGGATCAGCCGCTCGGTGGCGTCGATCTCTCGGCGGGTCTCACCGGGAAATCCGAGAATGAAATATCCCTCACGCCGATGCCGCGTTCGGCCAGTCGGGTCACCACGCCGACCGCCATTTCAGGTGTAATGCGCTTGTCGATGTACTCGAGCATCCGGGTGCTGCCGGACTCGATACCGAGCGCGACTTCACGCAGACCGTTCGACGCCAATAGATCGAGCGTCGCATCGTCAGCTCGATGCAACACGTTGATCCGGCCGGTGGCATCCCAGCGCGCCCAATCGCCGACCTGTTCGGCCGCGAAGGCACGCATCATGGTGTCGATTACGCGGCGTGCCCCGAGAAACAAGTCGTCGACGAACCGGAACGCGGTGACGCTGCGCTGTTCGCGAAGCCCAACCATTTCATCGATGATGTTGTGCGGGTGGCGAGTTCGGATGGTGACATCCGGGTTGGCGCTGACCGCCGCTCCGCAAAAGGAGCAGTTGTATGGGCAGCCCCGAGCACCGACCATGTTCGCTTCCCACCACGCATGCTCGTAATGCGGGTCCTGACACAGATAGGTCCGGTCGACGAACGGCAAGGTATCAATGTCGGGTGCGAGATGATGCGTTGCGCCCGGCACTCCACCGGTGACCGGAACTCGCATGATCGGGTCCAGCCACATTACGCCTGGTAAGCGAGATCGGTTGCGGTGATCATCGAGCAGCTCGGAGACCCGGGTCTCGGCTTCGCCGAGTACCAGCGCGGCGCACCGCGTCATGCGTGGATCGGTCAGTATTCGGCGCGGCATGGCTTTGGCGTGATGTCCGCCGAGCATGACCTCGATGTCCTGGTCGAGCCCGGCGGCGATGCGGGCGCTGATCTCGTATGTGGGGGCGAGCAGGTTGAACCCCGCCCACCGTGGCTTGGTGGCATTGATGAGGTCAATCGTCTGGTCGATGCCCAAGCCATGGGCTTCGGCGTCGAGGACACCGACGTTGAATCCCTGCTGTGCGGCGTAGGTGGCGACAGGTGCCAGCCACCGATCGCCCGATAGAACGCATGTGCATCTGCTGCCTGCGGCTGGACTGCCAGCGTCGCCCGTTGCTCGGGGCGGCTATCCAGCAGGATGTCGAGCAATCGGCGGCCGAGGCCGTGTCGACGTGCCGACTCATGAACGGCCAGATCGATCACGGCGAAGGTCCTACCGGGCCATTCCTGTGTGATTTCCGGCGGTACCTGCTGCTGGAACCCTTCCCACCACCCGGTGTCGGTGGTCAGGGTGGTTCCGTACACGAATCCGACTAGGGCGTCATCGGATGTCGCGAGAGCCACGCCGAACCCCGGCCTGGTGATCATGTCGGTGAGCATCTGTCGATGGCGCTGCGACTCGGTGTCCGGCCAAACGTACGGTGCCGCCGAGAATACTTCGTCGTACAGCTCGCAGATCGCATCGAAATGCTGCCGTGCGTCATCGGTGGTTCCGAGCCGGACCGCAATAGCGTCGTTCATCTACCCGACCATAGATTCGGGATGCCACCATGAGTTGAAAACTTCGGCCGAGCATGCGAATCGAGCTATCTCCAACTCACTGAGTTCGAGATAGCCCGATTCGCGTTCCGCCCGGTACACACCGGAGTGACGCTCGAGTTGTGCGCTGACGAGTGTTCAGTCTGTCGGCTGAGCCGGATCGGACGATCCGCCGCGAAACACTTCGTCGACGAGCTTTTGGGTCGCCTGTTGGAACGGCACGGCCAAGGACAGGGCGGCGTCGTCCACGTAGTTCAGTGTGGCGGTCATGGTCTTGCTGCCGTCGGGTGTGCTGTACATCAGCGCCGCGTGGCCCGCCGCGCCGCCGTTGTGGGTGACGACGGTGCCGCCCAGGCCGGTGTCTTGCACGAAGACACCGAGGCCGTAGCCCATGTTCGGGATGGGTGTCGGGTGCGGCGTGCGCATCTCGGCCAGCAGCTGCGCGGGGAGCAGCTTGCCGCTCATCAGCGCGGAGATGAAGGTGTGCAGGTCCTGGGTGGTGGAGATCATGTCACCGCCGCTGGAGATCCAGGACGGGTTCTGGCTGGTGACATCGACGGTCTTCTCCTGCCCGTCGTCCTCGTACCGGTAGTAGGCGTGGGTGTGCGGCTCGGGCACCTCGGTCTGGGTGGTCGGCGCCACGGTGCCCGACAGCCCCAGCGGCCCCAGGATCAGCCGCTGCATCACTTGGGCGACAGAGCGGCCGGTGACCCTCTCGATCAGCAGCCTGGCCAGCACGTAATTGGTATTGGAGTAGCTCCAGTCCGTGCCGGGTTCGAACCGCGGCGGCTTGGACAGCGCGAGTCGCACCAGCTCCTCCGGCTGGTAGGTCGCGAACCGGTTGTCCACCCACTCTCTGCCCGCGGTGGTGGCGGCGATTCCCGGCACAACGGTTCCGTCTTGGTAATACTCACCGGTGAAGTTGAATACGCCGCTGGTGTGCTGCAACAGCATCCGCACCGTGATCCGCGGGTCGAGTCCGAACTCCGGCAGGTAGTCGGCCACCGCGTTGTCCAGCGCGATCCGGCCCTCGGCCACCAGTAGCAGAACCAGGGTCGCGGTGAAGGTCTTGGTGTTGCTGCCGATCCGGACGTGCCCGTCGGTCGGCGGCTTCGCGGTCTCCCCCAGCTCGCGCACGCCTGCGCTGCCGACCCACTCGCCGCGCTCGTCGTGCACGCGCAGAGTGATTCCGGCGATACCGGACGCGACGATCTCCTCGATGGCCTTCTGCAGCTCCGGCCGATCCGGCCCGGCGGCAGCCGTCGGCACCGTGGCGGCGTCGAGCGCCGCGGTGATCTTGCGGGCCATCTCGGCCGCGGCGGGGCCGGGTTCGCCGCCGCGTGGCCTGGCGGCTGCGTCGACGGCGGCGAGGACGGTGCCGCGGAAGTTGTCGGCCTCGGCCGGATCGTGCTTTCCGAGCAGGTTCATGGCCGCGGTGAGGGCGGGCAGCACTCGGTCGGCGAGTTCGGCGACGGTCCTGCCCTTCAGTTCGATGTCCTTGGACCTCGCGGCGAGCACGTGCCCGACCAGGCCGGTCGCCGACGTCAAGGCGATGGAGCCGTTCGTAGCGGCCGCGTGGGGCGTACCGGTGGCGGCCATCAGCGACAGGGCACCGTACGCGGCGGTCCGCAGTGTGCTCTTGTCCTGGTCGGAAAGGGTGACGGTGGTGGGAGTCGCGATTGCTGTGCTGTTCACACGACTACTGTCGCCGCCCCGGCTGACACCGGCCTGACGCGAATCTGACACCACCGCTGACACGGTATCCGCCCGATCACAGCCGAACTCCGATCAGGTCAGAAACCGAGTTTGCCCAGCTGTTTCGGGTCCCGCTGCCAGTCCTTGGCCACCTTCACGTGCAGATTCAGGTAGATCCGGGTGCCGAGGATGTGTTCGATCTGTTTGCGGGCGTTGGTGCCGACCTCTTTCAGCCGGGAGCCGCCCTTGCCGATGACGATGGCCTTCTGGCTGGGCCGCTCGACGTAGAGCAAGGCGTGGACGTCGAGCATGTCCTCGCGGTCCTCGTAGGGCAGGACCTCCTCGATGACCACGGCCAGCGAGTGGGGCAGCTCGTCGCGCACGCCCTCCAGCGCGGCCTCGCGGATGAGCTCGGCCATCAGCGTTTCCTCTGGCTCGTCGGTGAGCTCGCCGTCGGGGTAGAACGCCGGGCCCTCCGGCATCTTCGACGCGATGACGTCGACGAGCACCTCGACCTGCTCGCCCCGCACCGCCGACACCGGAACCACGTCGGCCTCCGGGCCGAGCAGCTGGGAGACGGCGAGCAGTTGCTCGGCGATCTGGTCCCGGCTCACCTTGTCGATCTTGGTGACCACGCCGAGCAGCGTCGTCTTCGGCGCCATCTGCTTGACCTGCTGCACGATCCAGCGGTCACCGGGGCCGATCTTCTCGTCGGCCGGGATGCACAGCGCGATCACGTCCACTTCCGAATACGTATCGCGCACAAGGTCGTTGAGGCGCTGACCGAGCAAGGTGCGCGGACGGTGCAAACCGGGGGTGTCGACGAGGATCAACTGCGTGTGCTCGCGATGCACGATGCCGCGAATCGTGTGCCTGGTGGTCTGCGGACGCGAGGAGGTGATCGCGATCTTCGCGCCGACCAGCGCGTTGGTCAGAGTCGACTTGCCGGTGTTCGGACGACCGACGAAACAGACGAAGCCGGAACGGAATTCGCCCTTCTCCCGCGCGTCAGCCACCGCGGACCTCACCGGAATCGGCGCTCACCGCGTCGGCCGCGTCGGCGGAGTCGTCGACGATCTCGAACACCGCGCCGTCGCGATCGGTGAAGATGATCCGCGCCTCCGCCGAAACCTCACGCACCGCGGTCACGCCGAAGTCCGACAGCCGCCCGCCGACCACGACGGCCGCCTCGAAACCCTCCGCGCCGCTGGACAACGCCGCGGCCACGGCGGCTTGCAGCGCCGTCAACCGCAGCGCGCTCAGCGTGACCTCGCCCGCGGCGTAGGTGCGGCCGTCGGTGTCGCGGATAGCGGCTCCGCTCGCCCCGCCGGTGCGGCCGAGCGCGCCACGGGCCAGGACGACCAGCTTGGTGTCCTCGGCGTCCAGTTCGGTCATTCGGTGTCTCCGTCCTCGTCGCGATCGGCAGCGGTCTCCCGCTCCGATCCGTTCGCCTTGCGCTTGCCATTGGCATTGTCCCCGTTGGTTTTCCCCGCGGGGACCTTCTCGCGCGCTTTGCGTACCACCACGGTGTTCACCCGCATCCGGCCCCGCGCGTCCGGACCGCCTTCGCCGCGCAGCACCAGCCCGTGCACCTCGATCTTCGAGCCGGGCAGCGGCACCCGGCCCAGTTCGTGCGCCAGCAGGCCGCCGACGGTGTCGACGTCCTCCTCCTCGATCTCCAACCCGAACAGCTCGCCGAGATCCTCCACCGGCAGCCGGGTCGAGACGCGGTAGCGGCCGTCGCCGAGATCTTCGACGGGCGGGGTCTCGTCGACGTCGTACTCGTCGGCGATCTCTCCGACGATCTCCTCCAGCACGTCCTCGATGGTCACCAGACCCGCGATGCCGCCGTACTCGTCCACCAGCAACGCCATGTGGTTGCGCCTGCGCTGCATCTCGTCGAGCAGGCTGTCGAGCGGTTTCGAGTCGGGCATGAACACCGCGGGACGCATCACCTCGCGCACCCGCACCTTACGGCTGCGCTCGGCGAAGGGCACGAGGTCTTTCAAATACACCACGCCGCGGATGTCGTCGACGTTCTCGCCGATCACCGGGATCCGCGAATGCCCGGAACGCACCGCCAGCGACATCGCCTGCGCGGCGGTCTTGTCCGCTTCGATCCAGACCATCTCCGTGCGCGGCACCATCACCGCGCGCGCCGCCGTGTCGCCGAGTTCGAAGACGGACTGGATCATTCGTCGTTCGTCGTCGGCCACCACCCCGCGCTCACCGGCCATCTCGACCACCTCGCGCAGCTCGATCTCGGAAGCGAAAGGCCCGTTGCGGAAGCCTTTACCGGGGGTGATCGCGTTGCCGATCAGAATCAGCAGTCGGCTGATCGGCCCGAGCAGCGCGCCGATGAACTGCAAAGGCAAGGCCGCGGCCAGCGAGATGGAGTAGGCGTGCTGCCTGCCCAGCGTGCGCGGGCCGACACCGATCACCACGTACGACACCAGCACCATCACCACAGCGGTGATCAGCAGCGCCCAATTCTCGCCCCAGAGCGTCATCAGACCCGCCGCCAGCAGCACCGTCGCGCCGATCTCGCACAGGATGCGCAGCAGCACCATGAGATTCACGTAACGGGCCCGGTCGTCCACGATCCGGCCCAGCCGCACCGCGCCGGGCCGGTCGGCGCGCACCAGGTCCTCGACCCGGGCGGGCGAGATCGTGTTCAGGGCGGAATCGACCCCGGCGAAGATCCCGCCCACGAGGATGAGCAGGACCGCGAGCAGAACGAGGGTCAGGGAATTCACGCGGGACCCAGCGACTCACCCGGTGTGGTGAAGCCCGCCTTACCCAGCAATCGCGCGTCGCGTTCGGCCAGTTCGGCGCGCCGCTGAGCCTCCCGCAGACTCTCGTACCACTCCTCGAGCAGCCGCGCCTGCAGGGCGAACATCTCCTTCTCCTCGTCCGGCTCGGCGTGGTCGTAGCCGAGCAGGTGCAGCACGCCGTGCACGGTGAGCAAGGCGAGTTCGTGCTCGAGGGAGTGCCCCGCCTTGCGCGCCTGTCCGGCGGCGAACTCCGGGCACAGCACGATGTCGCCGAGCATGGACGGGCCGGGCTCGGGGCTGTCGGGCCGCCCGCCGGGCTCGAGTTCGTCCATCGGGAAGGACATGACGTCGGTGGGGCCGGGCAGGTCCATCCAGCGCATGTGCAGGTCGGCCATGGTGTCGAGATCGACGAGCACCATGGACAGCTCCGCGGCGGGGTGCACGTCCATCCGGGCGATCACGAACCGTCCGACGCTGACCAGCTCTTCTTCGGGTACGTCGATACCCGACTCGTTGGCGATCTCGATGCTCACCCGAACAGCCTACGATCCCGTCGATCGCGTCGGCGGAGCGGAGCCCCGCCCGGCGAGACGAGTCAGCGCCGGTCGGCCCGGCTCGCCGCGCGGCGCTGTGCGCGGTTGCCGCCGTAATGCGGGGCGACCTGCGGACGGGACTGGGCCTCGAAGCGGTCGTAGGCGTCGACGATGTCGGAGACCAGCCGGTGGCGGACCACGTCGCTGCTGGTCAGCTCCGCGAAGTGGATGTCTTCGATCTCGGTGAGGATCTCGCTGGCCGCGCGCAGACCGGACCGGGCGCCGGTCGGCAGATCGACCTGGGTCACGTCGCCGGTCACCACGATCTTCGAGCCGAATCCGAGACGGGTGAGGAACATCTTCATCTGCTCGGCGGTGGTGTTCTGCGCCTCGTCGAGGATGATGAACGAGTCGTTCAGGGTGCGTCCGCGCATGTAGGCCAGCGGCGCGACCTCGATGACACCGGCCGCCATCAGCTTGGGAATGGCCTCCGGGTCCATCATGTCGTGCAGCGCGTCGTAGAGCGGGCGCAGGTACGGATCGATCTTCTCGTTCAGCGTGCCGGGCAGGAAGCCGAGCCGCTCCCCCGCCTCGACCGCGGGACGGGTGAGGATGATCCGGTTGACCTGCTTGGTCTGCAACGCCTGGACCGCTTTGGCCATCGCCAGATAGGTCTTGCCGGTACCGGCGGGTCCGATGCCGAACACGATGGTGTTGGCGTCGATCGCGTCGACGTAGCGTTTCTGGTTCAGCGTCTTGGGCCGGATGGTCTTGCCGCGCCGGGACAGGATGTCCAGGCTGAGCACCTCCGCGGGGGACTCGCTGGACCCCTCGGTGAGCATCGACACGGTGTGGCGCACCGCCTCGGGGGTCACCACGCGGTTGCGGCCGGTGAGCGCGACCAACTGCTCGATGACCCGCTCGGCGAGCGCGACGTCGGCCGCCTTGCCGGTGAGGGTGACGGAGTTTCCGCGGACGTGGATGTCCGCGTCGAGCAGCGTTTCCAGTTCACGAAGGTTCTGGTCGGCCGAACCGAGGAAGGGGAACACGGATTCGGGAGCGAGTTCGATACTCGAGCGCACGGTGCGCGCTGCGGGACCCGAACCGTTGTCGCCGGCGCCGATGCCTGCCGCTGGGGTGGTGGGGTCGCCGATCTCGCCTTGTGTTCTCAAAAGTGGCTATAGCCTGCTTTCCGGTCTCGACTGCGGTATGGAGCAAGTTTAACCCGCACCACCGACACCGCCCAGTGAATAAGCCGCGAGCGGAATCGGCCGCTCACGGGATTCCCCCACGTCGGCGCGCCCAATCCTCGGTGAAATCACGAAAGCGTCGCACCGCGTCGGGTGGCGTGGTCGCCGCGGGCCAGATCAGCCCGACCGCCCGAGCCGCGCCCGCGTCCGCCAGCGGCACCGTCACCGGTCCCGACAGCGGCCCGGCGGACAGCGGGTCCTCTCGGGGCAGGATCGCCACCCCCAGCCCCGCCGAGACCAGTCCCGCCACCGTGACCAGATCGCTGGATTCGAACGCGATCCGGGGCCGGATGTCCGCGGCGGCGCACAGTTCGTCGAAGATGCGCCGCATCCCGAAGCCGTGGTGCATGGTGACGAACTCCGCGTCGGCCACCTCGGCGAGGCGAACCTGCCGTCGTCCGGCCAACCGGTGTTCCTGCGGCACCGCCAGGACCAGCGGCTGACGCAGCACGGCGCGCCAGCCGACGCCCGCGACGGCGGGACGGGGCGAGACGATGCCCAGATCGGCGTCACCGGCGAGGACCCGCTCGGTCACCGCCTCGGCCGCTCCCTGCCACAGCGTGATCGTGATCCGGCCGGACACGCGCCGGAAGCCGCTGATCAGCTGCGGCACCAGCGAGCCGCCGAAGGAGTGCTGGAACGACAGCCGCACGACGCCCCTGGACGGGTTGACCCGATCGGCGAGGGCCTGTGTCGCCGCGTCCAGCTCGGATTGCGCGCGGCGGGCGTGCTCGTAGTAGATGCGGCCGTACTCGTTGAGGACGATCCGCTTTCCGTGCCGGTCGAACAGTTGGGCGCCCACCCGGCGCTCCAAGCGGGCCAGCATGCGCGACAGCGTCGGCTGCGCCAGGTGCAGTCGCTCGGCGGCGGCGCCGACCCGCTCGAGTTCGGCGAGTGTCGTGAACCACTCCAGATCCTCACCCAGCACAGTCCGACCTCGCTATATGCATTCAGGGAATCAACTTGCCTTTCATTATTCATTTCCTTCCGGAAAACGGGCTGGTGATGCTGGATGAAAGGAGGAGCCATGACCACCAGACGAATCGAAGCGGCCAGGGACATCGCCCACGAACGCAGGATCACGATCGCGTTGTTCGCCGCCGGTCTGACCACCTTCGCCTCCATGTACAGCGCCCAGGCACTGCTGCCGAGCCTGTCGGCGGCGTTCGGCGCGACGCCCGCACGCGCGGCGCTGGCGGTGTCGCTCACGACCGGCTTCCTCGCGCTGGCGATCATTCCGGTGAGCGCGCTGTCGTCGCGGATCGGCCGGACCAAGGTGATGATCGGTTCCGCCGTCACCGCGGCGGTGATCGGACTGCTGCTGCCGCTGAGTCCCTCGCTGGAGGTCCTGCTGGCCGGACGCGCGGTGCAGGGCATCGCGCTGGCCGGTGTGCCCGCGGTCGCGATGGCCTATCTGGCCGAGGAGATCGGCGGGGAAGGGTTGGGCGCCGCGATGGGCATCTACGTGGCAGGCACCACCATCGGCGGGCTGGCCGGGCGGCTGATTCCGGCGTTCACGTTGGATCTGGCGTCTTGGCGATGGGCGCAGGCGGCGGCCTCGATCGCGGCCGCGGCCTGCACCGTCTGGTTCGTCCGGTGGCTGCCGCCATCGCGGGGCTTCGTCGCGCGCCCCGCCGGAATCCGGACGGTGCTGGGCGACCTCGGCAGCCAATTGCGCCACCGCGGCTTGCTCGCGCTGTTCGGGCTGGCGTTCGTGCTGATGGGCGGGTTCGTCTCGATGTACAACTATCTCGGCTACCGGCTGACCAGCCCGCCGTTCGAGCTGCCGGAGGCACTGGCGGGACTGGTGTTCGTGCTCTATCTGGCCGGAACGGCGGCCTCGGCGGCGTCCGGCCGGTTGACGGATCGGGTGGGCAGGTCCTGGGTGCTCGGGATGTCGCTGATCGTCATGGCGATCGGTCTCGTGGTGACCATCCCCGACCAAATCGGCACCGTGATCCTCGGCGTTTTGCTCTACACCGCCGGTTTCTTCGGGGCGCACACCGCCGCGAGCGCGTGGGTGGGGGCGATGGCCGAAGGCAACCGGGGCGCGGCGTCGTCGCTGTATCTGTTCGCCTACTACCTCGGCAGCGCGCTCGTCGGCGGAACGGCGGGCATCGCCTACGCCCACTCCGGGTGGCTCGCACTGGTCGGCGGTATCGGACTGCTGATGGTCATCGCGGCATTACTGCTGGCGGTATCGCACCGGGCGCATCGCGGTGCGGTGTCGGTGAACGCCGCCGCCGGTGACTCCGGGAAAGCGGCGCCTGTCGAGGTCTGAGATCGCACGCACACTCCCGGCCGCGCCGCGAAACCCTCACCAGCGCGGCGTCAACGCACCGAGCGCGCCCAGCGCGACCGCTGCCGCCGTGGAGGTACGCAGCACGGTCGGGCCGAGCAAGGTGATCTCCGCGCCCGCCTCGGCCAAGGCCGTGAGTTCCGCGTCGTCCAGCCCGCCTTCCGGGCCCACCACCAGAACGATCTCGGTGGCGTCGGCGAACGGCAATGCGGTGAAGCGGGCGGCGCCGGATTCGTGCAGCGCCGCCACGATCGCGCCGCGCCCTTTGGCCGCGCGCACGAGCTCAAGCACATCCGCCGTCCGGTGCAGGTCGGCGACATCCGGAATGTAGGGCCGGCGGGACTGACGGGCGGCCGAGCGCGCGGCGGCGCGCCACTTCTCCACACCCTTGGCCGCTTTGCCCTCCCAATTCGCGACGCAGCGCGCGGCCTGCCAGGGAACGACCACGTCCGCGCCCGCCTCGGTCATCAGCTCGACCGCCAGTTCCGATCGATCGGACTTCGGCAGCGCCTGCACGACCGTCACCGGCGGCGTCTGGGGGTCCGCGAGCACTCGATCGCGCACCGCCAGCTCGAGCCGGTCGCGTTGCGCCGCAACGACTTCCGAGGCGGCCAGCACCCCGCGCCCGTCGGAGAGGGTGATCGGCTCCCCGACCCGGATGCGGCGCACCGTGGCGGCGTGCCTGCCCTCGGGGCCGTCGAGCACCGCGACCGCGCCCGGCTCGGGCACCTCGTCGAGGTAGAAGACCGTCGCCGCCACCTAGCGCCCGCTGAAGGACGCGCGCAGCCGCGCGAACAGGCCGCTGTTGTGCTCGGACTGCGCCGACATCACCTCGGCGCGCTCCCGCTCGCGCAATCCCTTGTACTTGCGCAACAGTTCGGTCTGCTTGCTGTCCAGCTTGGACGGGATCACGATGTCCAGATGCGCCAGCAGGTCGCCGCGGGCGCTCGAGCGCAGTCGCGGCATGCCGTGACCGCGCAGCACCGAGATCTCACCGGGCTGGGTGCCCGCCGGAATGGTCAGCTCGGTGGGGCCGTCCAGGATGGTGTCGATCACGACGGTGGTGCCCAGCGCCGCGTCCACCATCGGCACCCGGATGGTGCAGTGCAGGTCGTCGCCGTCGCGCACGAACACGTCGTGCGGCTGCTCCACGATCTCCACGTACAGATCCCCCGCGTGACCGCCGCCGGGGCCGACCTCGCCCTGCGCGGCCAGCCGCACGCGCATGCCGTTCGCGACGCCCGCGGGAATCGGGGCCGCGATCTCGCGGCGCGCCCGCACCCGCCCGTCGCCACCGCACTTGTGGCACGGGTCCGGGATGGTCTCGCCCGCGCCACGGCAGGTGGGGCACGGACGCGAGGTCAGCACCTGGCCGAGGAACGACCGCTGCACCGACTGGACCTCGCCCGCGCCGCCACAGGTTTCGCAGCGCACCGGCTTGGACTTGCCGTTGGTGCCGGAACCCTGGCAGATGTCGCACAGGATCGCGGTGTCCACGGTCAGGTGCTTGGTCACGCCCACCGCGCACTCGGCCAGGCTGAGCCTGGTGCGGATCAGCGAATCGGCGCCGGGCTGGACGCGACCGCGCGGCTTGCGCGCGCTGGCCGATCCGCTCATGCCGCCGAAGAACGCCTCGAACACGTCGCCGAGCCCGCCGAAGCCGGCGCCGTTGAATCCGGCCCCGCCACCACCGGATTCCAGCGGGTCGCCGCCCAGGTCGACGATGCGCCGCTTCTCCGGATCCGACAGCACCTCGTAGGCGGTCGACACTTCCTTGAACTTGGCCTGCGCCGCCTCGTCGGGGTTCACGTCGGGGTGGAGCTCACGCGCCAGCTTGCGGTATGCCCGCTTGATCTCCTGGTCGGTCGCGTTCTTCGCGACGCCGAGCAGTCCGTAGTAGTCCCGTGCCACTTGAGTCTCTAGTCCTTGGTCGTTCTCGACAGTGCCGCCGGTGCCCGCGCCGCGTGCGAAGCGCGCCGACAACAGCATTAGTCTTGTGCACTCAACTTTATCCGGCCGAAGGATCGAGCGTAGCAGTGGCGTCGGCGCGTCAGCGCTCGGCGAGCACCTCGCCGATGTATCGGGCGACGGCCGCCACCGATGCGATCGTGCCCGGGTAGTCCATCCGGGTGGGCCCGAGCACACCCATACCGCCGAGTACAGCGCCCGCCGCGCCGTAGCCGGTCGACACCACGGAGGTGCCGCGCATCTGCTCGACCTGCGTCTCCTCGCCGATGCGCACCGTCACCGTCCCCGGTTGCTGGGCCGCGGCGAGCAGTTTGAGCACGATCACCTGCTCCTCGAGCGCCTCCAGGACCGCGCGCAGCGAGCCGGGGAAACCGAAGTCGGCGGCGTTGCGGGTGAGGTTGGCGGTGCCGCCGAGCACCAAGCGCTCCTCCGGGTGCTCCACCAGGGTCTCCACCAGCACCGTCGACACCCGCACCAGCACGTCGCGCAGGCGCAACGGAGCGTGCTCGGGCAACTCGGCGACCGCGGCGGAGGCCGCGGCCAAGCGCTTGCCGTCCATCGCGCCGCCGAGCATGCCGCGCAGCGCGGCCAGATCCTCGTCGTCGATCACCGCGCCGAGTTCGACCAAGCGCTGATCGACCCGGCCGGTGTCGGTGATCACCACCAGCAGCAGGCGGGCCGGATTGAGCGCGACCACCTCGATGTGCCGCACCGTGGACGCCGACACCGTCGGGTACTGCACCACGGCGACCTGCCTGGTCAGCTGGGCCAGCAAGCGGACGCCACGGCGCAGCACGTCGTCGAGGTCGACGCCGGACTCGAGGAACTCGAGGATCGCCCTGCGCTCCGCCGACGACAGCGGTTTCACCTCGGAGATCCGGTCCACGAACTGCCGGTAGCCCTTGTCGGTGGGGATGCGGCCGGAACTCGTGTGCGGCTGGGTGATGTAACCCTCCGCCTCCAGCACCGCCATGTCGTTGCGCACCGTCGCGCTGGAAACACCCAGGTTGTGTCGCTCGACCAGCGTCTTCGACCCGATCGGCTCCTTGGTCGCGACATAGTCCGCGACGATGGCGCGCAGGACCTCGAAGCGCCGATCCTCGGTGCTCGACATCGGCCGCACCTCCTCGCTTTCGTCTCCCGTCCCGCCGTATCCGGCGCCGACGTCCCGCGGCCGCCATGCATCGCAGGCGAAACGCGGTTCGTCCGTTGATCCAGTCTAATTGTCGGCAACCGGATCGCTCGCCTGCAATGTAACCGCGGGAGGGCGGGACGAAACGCGCTCAGCGAGGTACGGCGGCGTCGATCACCGCGGCCACGGCGTCGGGCCTGGAGACCAGCGAGGCGTGCGAGGCGTCGATCTCGCTGGTGCGAGCCGACATGCGCTGGGCCATGAAGCGCTGTGCGGACGGCGGGATGACCCGGTCGGCGGCCGAGACCAGATACCAGCTCGGCGTCCCGGACCAGGAAGGCGATCCGGAGGGTTCGAGGTTGGCCTTCAGCGCGATGGAGTGCTGATGGGCGATCATGTCCGCCGCGGTCGCAGGACCGACGTCCTGGGCGAAGACGGCGTTGAAGCTGTCGGGCGCGACGTAGCCGTCCAGGTTCTTCCCCGCGACCCCTGTCGCATCGTCGACGACCTTCACCTGCAGCGCGGGCGGCCACAGCCGGCTGCCGGGAAAGCGGATCGGGTCAAGGGCCGCCTGCGCCACTTCCCCCTCCACCGGCGCGAACGCCGCGACGTATACCAGCGATTCGACCTTCGGGTCGTGGATGTTGCTGATCACGAAGCCGCCGTAGGAGTGCCCGGCCAGCACGACGGGACCGCTGATCGTGTCCAGCATGCGCTGCACGGCGGCCGCGTCGTAGGCCGGTCCGCGCAGCGGGTTCTCCGGCGTCAGCACGCGGTAGCCCCGCTCGCGCAGCACGGCGGCGACGCCGTCCCAGCTGGTGGTGTCGGCGAAGGCGCCGTGCACGAGCACGACGGTGGGCAGCGTTTGCGCCCGCGCGGGTCCGGCCGACACGGCGGCGGCGAGTGCGAGGGCGAGCGCGGCCACGGCGCGGCGCACACGGCGAGTGTTCGTCATCGGGTGTGTGCTCCTCAGCTGTTCAGGAAGTCCAGCAGGTCTGCTTCGAACGCCTTCTCGTAGTCCCCGCACAGGCCGTGCGGGGCGCCGGGATACACCTTCAACTGGGCCCGCGGCAGCAATTTCGCGGTCTTGACGCCCGCGGCGGCCAACGGCACGATCTGGTCGTCGTCGCCGTGCGCGACCAGCACCGGAATATCGATGTTCGGCAGCTCGGCGGTGAAATCGGTCTCGGAGAACGCCTTGACGCAGTCGAACGCGCCCGCGAGCCCCACCTGCATGCCCATCAGCCAGAAGTGGTCGCGCAGCCCTTGCGACACCTTCGCTCCCGCGCGGTTGGCGCCGTAGAACGGGACCGACAGATCCTTCCAGAACTGCGAACGATCGGCGGCCACGCCCGCGCGGATGTCGTCGAACGCCTCGATCGGCGTCCCTTCCGGATTGCTCCCGGTCTTCAGCATCAACGGAGGCACCGCGCCGAGCAGCACCGCCTTGGCGACCCGCGACGTGCCGTGCCGGGACAGGTACCTGGTCACCTCGCCGCCGCCGGTCGAGTGCCCCACCAGCGTCGCGTCCTCGACGTCCAGCTCGTTGAGCACCGCGGCGAGGTCGTCGGCGTAGTGGTCCATGTCGTGTCCGTCCCACACGTCGCTGGAGCGGCCGTGCGCGCGCCGATCGTGCGCGATGGCGCGATAGCCGTTGGCCGCCACCAACTTCATCTGGTTGTCCCAGGCATCGCCGTTGAGCGGCCAGCCGTGGCTGAACACCACCGGACGCCCGGCGCCCCAGTCCTTGTAGTAGATCTCGACGCCATCGGTGGTGGTGATCGTCGGCATGGCAGTTCCCTTCGATCTGGACGGATGATCGGCCGAACCGGGAATCGATCTCGAGCGAGCGCCGTCCGACAGCGTATGACGGGCGCCCGCCGGAAAAGCGACTGTGCGTGCACGATCTTCGGCTCAGAATGCACGGCCCCGTCGGCAGGTTCCGTGCGAGGATTGCCGAATCTGTCTCATTTGCGACGGAGGCTGTGATGACGGTCGTGTTCGATTCGGACACCATCGCGCCGCACGAGCGGGCGGCCGCGGTGGCCGCGGCGGCGCAGGAGACATCGGTCCCGTCCCATGTCGTGCTGGACGGGCCGGACGAACGTGTGCACGCCACCTTCGACGTGTGGCGGTTCGGCGCGGCGAGCGTCGTGCGCGCCAGCACCTCGGGCATCCAGCTGATCCGGACGCTGAAGCAGGTGCGGGCCTCCCCCGCGCCGGTGCTGGCGGTCGCGGTGCAGCAGGCGGGCGACGGACGGTGCGAGCAGGGCGGCGTCCTGCGCGTCCTGCGACCCGGCGATCTGCACGTCATGGACCTGAACGCGCCCTATGACTTCGGTTGGCGCGGCGACGGCGCGTCGACCTGCCTACGGGTACCGCTCGATCAACTCGGCCTGCCCGCCGATCTGATCCGTCAGGCCGCGGCCAGGGTGCAGGACAGCCCGCACTACCGGCTGGTGGCCAACCACATCGTCCAGCTGACCGCCGACGCCGACGCGCTCAGCGCCGACCCTGCGGCGGCGCTGTCGGGCTGCGCCAGCATCGAGCTGATCCGGGGACTGCTGTTGTCGGCGGGCGCGGACGACGGCAACGGTTCCGTCGTGCCGTCCGACGTCCTGCTGTCCCGGATCCGCGCTTACGTCCGGCGCAACCTGGCCGATCCCGAGCTCGGGGCGGACCGGATCGCCAAGGCGCACAACATGTCGGTCCGGCAGCTCTACAAGATCTGCGCGAACACCGACTACCGCCTCGAACAGTGGATCATCGGCCAGCGGCTGGAGCAGGTGCGCGGCGAACTCACCCGGCCGGACCACAAGCACCGGACGATCGCGATGATCGCGCGCCGCTGGGGCTTCCGCGATCCGTCGCATTTCGCCCGGCGCTTTCGCGCCGCCTATGGGCTCTCACCCCGGGAATGGCGCAGCAGCGCCCTGGGCCGGGACGAGCCGTAACGGTCAGTCGCAGGCCTTCGCCTGCTTGCCCGCGAGGGCGTCGAGACCGAGCATCGCCAGCAGCGACTCGCAGTCCGCGGCGTTCTCCGCGTAGCTGGCGACGGTGCGGGCGGCGACGGCGCACTGGCGCGCGTTCTGCGCCTTCTCCGCTGCTCGCGCCTCCGCGAACTCGCCCGGTTCATGGATGAGGGTGAAGTGTGGTGCCGAGGCCATGAGTCTCCTTGGGGGGTTGGTCGCAGACTACGCGGCCGGTGGTCGCCGTGTTACTCGAACGAGACATAAACTCCACCGCCTTGCCCGGACCGTGATCCGGCGCATGGTCGAGGGTCACTCGCGATCGGGCTCCGTCATGTGCCACTCGTGTATCAGTCGAGCAGGTCGCGGACGACACCGTCGGCGAGCAGACGGCCGCGGTCGGTGAGCACGAGCCGGTCGTCCGGGGTGCGCAGGGCGAGGCCGTCGGCGACCACGCGCTCGACGGCGGCGAGCGCGGAGGCGTCCAGCTCCGCCAGCGGCAGGCCGGTGCGCAGCCGGACGGCCAGCATGACCCGCTCGGTGTATCGCTCGTCCGCGCTCAGCGCCTCCCAGCCCGCGGCGGGCAGCCCGCCCCCGCCGACGCGATCGGCGTACCGGGCGGGGTGCTTCACGTTCCACCACCGCACGCCGCCGACGTGACTGTGGGCGCCCGGCCCCGCGCCGAGCCAGTCGCCGCCGTCCCAGTAGCCGAGGTTGTGCCTGCAGACCGCCGCGTCGCCAATGGCCCAGTTGGACACCTCGTACCAGCCGAATCCCGCCGCGCGCAGTCGCGCGTCGATGCGCTCGTAGCGGGCGGCGAGCACGTCGTCGTCGGGCGCGGGCAACTCGCCGCGGCGCACCCGCCGGGCCAGCGCGGTGCCGTCCTCCACGATCAGCGAATAGGCCGAGACGTGATCGACGCCCGCGCCGAGCACCGCGTCCAGGCTGGCGTCCAGATCGGCGTCGCGCTCGCCCGGCGTCCCGTAGATCAGATCGAGGTTGACGTGCTCGAATCCCGCCGCCCGCGCCTCCAGCGCTGCGGCCACCGCGCGGCCGGGGGTGTGCGTGCGGTCGAGCACCTTCAGCACGTGGGCCGCGGCGGACTGCATGCCGAGCGACACCCTGGTGAACCCGGCGGCGCGGATGCGCTCGAAGAATTCCGGCGAGGTGGATTCGGGATTGGACTCCGTGGTGACCTCCGCCCCGGCGGCGAGGGTGAACTCGGCGCGCACGGCGTCCAGCACGGCGGCGAGCCCGTCACCGCCGAGCAGCGAGGGCGTGCCGCCGCCGACGAAGACGGTGGACACTTCCGGTGTCGCGGTGGGCAGCGCCGCGAACTGCGTGGCCGCGGTAGCCAGTTCCCCGCGCAACGCCGTCAGCCACGACTGCGGCGAGGCCGAGCTGCCGAGTTCGCCCGCGGTGTAGGTGTTGAAGTCGCAGTAACCGCACCGGGTGGCGCAGAACGGCACGTGCACGTAGATCCCGAACGGGCCGTCGCCGAAGTCGCGTAGCACCGGGGTGGTGGTGTCGGTGCTCGCGGTGGCGGCGGCGGAAGAACTCACCTGTCCAGTGTGAACGTCGCCGCGACCGCGCCGACGCCCGGGACTCCGCTACGCACGAGACCCCCAGGCTCACCGAACGCGACGTCCATTCGGAGCGCGGCGGCCGAGCGTCGGGCACAGGCCGGCGGTGATCGGGTTCAGTCGGCCACGACCGGGGTGTTCTGGTTCGCCGTGAGCAACCACCGGCCGTCCTCCTTGGACATGACGTACATCGGGCTGCCTTCGCTGTCCAGCACGCCGTCGGCGGTGAAATAGCGCTGGCGCACCTTCACCGCCGCCACGTCCGGGCGGATGAACAGCACGTGCTCCACCTCGTAGGTCGCCGTGCCGTGCGCGGTGGCCCCCGGCAGCACGCGGGCGGTGAACTCGGCGATTGCCGCCCGTCCGTAGAGGCGGTGGCCGTGCCCGGTGGTCCAGATCGCGTCCGCGCGGAACAGCGCGACGAATTCGTCGACCAGCTCGTTGCGCTGGGCGTGTTGCACGCTCGCGACCACCGCGCGGATGGCTTCGAGTTCGGCGGTGGTGTCGGCAGCTGCGGTACTCATGGCACCGAGCGTGCAACCTCCACTTCACTCGAGGTCAAGCGCGGTGCGCAGCATCACACCCGGCGCGGTGGCCGTATCACGCGCCTGGTTCGGCCCGGGAACTATGACTGCCGTCACAAACTGGGTCGAGCGTCCAGGGGATTTCCCGCTGAATCGCGGGAAATACTGGACACGGGGTCGGAAGGCCATCGCTGACGTGGCACAATAGGCCGCATGCGCGCTTTGGAGATTCGACTGGTGGCCCGTCGCCACGTCGATTACAAGCGCGTCTGTAGCGCCTGCTGTCTGCCCGGTTCTCTCCGGTAGCTCAGCGCGCCAGATCCCGGGTCCCCGGCGATCCCGACTTCATCGGCCCGCTGACACCGCAGGCGTGAGTCAGCCCCTCGCGCCCTCAGCAGGATGTACCACCCACCCCGCAGGAGCGACCCCATGACGTCGAGCACCGACGCCGGTCCGACCGATCAGCCCACGCCCGAATCCCAGCCGGAGCGCCGCGTGCGCCCGGCCTCCGAACGCCGGGTGCGCCCGGATCGGCCGCGTCCGGAGGCGACCACGACCGGACCGCGCGCGCGCACCGGCAAGCCCGTGCGCCGCAAGGCCGAGGGTCAGTGGGCGCTGGGTTACCGCGAGCCGCTGAACCCGAACGAGCAGTCCAAGAAGGACGACAACCCGCTCAACGTCCGGGCCAGGATCGAGAACATCTACGCCAAGACCGGCTTCGACGGCATCGACAAGGGCGACCTGCGCGGCCGGTTCCGCTGGTGGGGCCTGTACACCCAGCGCGAGCAGGGCTACGACGGCAGCTGGACCGGTGACGAGAACATCGACCTGCTCGAGGCCAAGTACTTCATGATGCGCGTCCGCTGCGACGGCGGCGCGCTGAACCTCGCGCAGCTGCGCACGCTCGGCCAGATCTCCACCGAGTTCGCCAGGGACACCGCGGACCTGTCCGACCGGGAGAACGTGCAGTACCACTGGATCGAGGTGGAGAACGTCCCCGAGATCTGGAAGCGGATCGAGGCGGTCGGCCTGAAGACCACCGAGGCGTGCGGCGACTGCCCGCGCGTTGTGCTCGGGTCCCCGCTGGCGGGCGAGTCGCTGAACGAGGTCATCGACCCGACTCCCGCGATCGAGGAGATCGTGCGCCGCTACATCGGCAAGAAGGAGTACTCCAACCTGCCGCGCAAGTTCAAGACCGCCATCTCCGGCCAGCAGGACGTGGTGCACGAGATCAACGACGTGGCGTTCATCGGCGTCGTGCATCCCGAGCACGGCCCCGGCCTGGACCTGTGGGTCGGCGGCGGCCTGTCCACGAACCCGATGCTCGCCAAGCGGGTGGGCGTGTGGGTGCCGCTGGAGGAGGTGCCGGATGTGTGGGAAGCCGTCGTGTCGATCTTCCGCGACTACGGCTACCGCCGCCTGCGCACCAAGGCGCGCCTGAAGTTCCTGATCAAGGACTGGGGCATCGAGAAGTTCCGCCAGGTGCTGGAAGACGAGTACCTGAAGCGCAAGCTCATCGACGGTCCCGCGCCCGAGCAGCCGACCAAGCCGATCGACCACGTCGGCGTGCAGCGGCTGCGCAACGGGCTCAACGCCGTCGGCTTCTCCCCCATCGCGGGCCGGGTGTCGGGCACCGTCCTGACCAAGGTCGCCGACGCGGTGGAGCGGATCGGCTCCGATCGCGTCCGGTTCACCCCGTACCAGAAACTGATCGTGCTCGACGTGCCCGACGACCGGGTCGACGCGCTGATCGACGAGCTCGAACCGCTCGGGCTGCAGGCGCGGCCCTCACTGTGGCGGCGCAACCTGATGGCCTGCACCGGCATCGAGTTCTGCAAGCTGTCCTTCGCCGAGACGCGCAAGCGCTCCCAGGCGCTGGTGCCGGAGCTGGAGGAACGGCTGGCGGATATCAACGCGCAGCTGGATGTCCCGATCACGATCAACATCAACGGCTGCCCGAACTCCTGCGCGCGCTCGCAGATCGCCGACATCGGGTTCAAGGGCCAGCTGGTCGACGACGGCGCCGGGAATCAGGTGGAGGGCTTCCAGGTTCACCTCGGCGGCAGCCTCGGCTTCGACAGCGCGTTCGGGCGCAAGCTGCGCCAGCACAAGGTCACCACCGGCGAACTCGGCGACTACATCGACCGGGTGGTGCGCAACTTCGTCAAGCAGCGTACGGACGGCGAACGGTTCGCCCAGTGGGCGGTCCGCGCCGACGAGGCCGACCTGAGATGAGTGTCGACGGGAGATCAATTGTGACAACCGAACTCGCGGAAAAGCTGTCCGAGGACGAGCTCCGCGCCATCGCCGCGCGCGGCGCCGCCGAACTCGACGGCGCCTCCGCGACCGAACTCCTGCGGTGGACAGAGGACACCTTCGGCCCGAACTACATCGTGGCCTCCAACATGCAGGACGGCGTGCTGGTGCACCTGGCCGCGGGCGTGCGCCCCGGCGTCGACGTGCTGTTCCTGGACACCGGCTACCACTTCGCGGAGACCATCGGCACCAGGGACGCGGTGGAGGCGGTGTACGGGGTGAACGTGGTCAACGTCCAGCCGGAGCACACCGTGGCCGAACAGGACCGGCTGCTGGGCAAGGATCTGTTCGCCCGCGAGCCGAACGAGTGCTGCCGGTTGCGCAAGGTCGTCCCGTTGCGGAAGTCGCTCGCGGGCTACAACGCCTGGGTCACGGGCATCCGCAGGGTGGAGGCGCCGACGCGGGCGAACGCGCCGCTGATCTCGTTCGACGAGGCGTTCGGACTGGTGAAGATCAACCCGATCGCGCCGTGGTCCGACGACGAGATGCAGGACTACATCGAAAAGCACGGCATCCTCGTCAATCCCCTGGTGGAGGAAGGGTATCCGTCCATCGGCTGCGCTCCGTGCACACGGAAGCCGGAGCCGGGATCCGATCCGCGAAGCGGCCGTTGGGCCGGCCTCGCCAAGACCGAATGCGGGTTGCACCAATCATGACCGAGACCATTCGAAGCGAACGTTCGCTCGGCATCACCGATTTCGACACTCTCGCCGCGCTGGAATCCGAGGCGATCCACATCTTCCGCGAGGTGGCGGGCGAGTTCGAGCGGCCGGTGATCCTGTTCTCCGGCGGCAAGGACTCCACCGTGCTGCTGCATCTGGCGCTCAAGGCGTTCTGGCCGGCGCCGCTGCCGTTCGCGCTGCTGCACGTCGACACCGGGCACAACCTGCCCGAGGTGCTGGAGTTCCGGGACAAGGTGGTCGAGCGCTACGGCCTGCGCCTGCACGTGGCGAAGGTGGAGGACTATCTGGCCGACGGCAGGCTCAGCGAGCGCCCCGACGGCATCCGCAACCCGCTGCAGACCGTTCCGCTGCTGGACGCGATCAGCGAGCACCGGTTCGACGCCGTGTTCGGCGGCGGCCGCCGCGACGAGGAGCGCTCGCGCGCCAAGGAGCGGATCTTCTCGCTGCGCAACGCCTTCGGCCAGTGGGACCCGAAGCGGCAGCGCCCCGAGCTGTGGAATCTGTACAACGGCCGCCACGCGCCGGGCGAGCACGTGCGGGTGTTCCCGCTGAGCAACTGGACCGAGCTGGACATCTGGCGCTACATCGCCCGCGAGGACATCGACCTGGCGAGCATCTATTACGCGCACGAGCGTCCGGTGTACCTGCGCGACGGCATGTGGATGACGCCTGGCGTGTGGGGCGGCCCGCGCGAGGGCGAGGTGCTGGAGACCAGATCGGTGCGCTACCGCACCGTCGGCGACGGATCCTCCACCGGCGCCGTCCTTTCCGACGCCGCCGACAACGAGGCGATCCTCGCCGAGGTCGCCGCGTCCCGACTGACCGAACGTGGTGCGACCCGCGGCGACGACCGCGTCTCCGAAGCCGCGATGGAAGACCGCAAACGAGAGGGTTATTTCTGACATGTCCGACCTATTGAGGCTGGCCACCGCCGGTTCTGTCGACGACGGCAAGTCCACTCTGGTCGGACGCCTGCTCTACGACACGAAATCCGTTCTGGCCGACCAGATCGACGCCGTCACCCGCGCGTCGGTGGACAAAGGTCTCGCCACCCCGGATCTCTCGCTGCTCGTGGACGGGTTGCGCGCGGAACGCGAGCAGGGCATCACCATCGATGTCGCCTACCGCTACTTCGCCACTCCGCGCCGCTCTTTCGTGCTCGCGGACACCCCGGGGCACGTGCAGTACACCCGCAACACCGTGTCCGGCGCGTCCACCGCGCAGCTGGTGATCCTGCTCGTCGACGCGCGCAAGGGCGTCATCGAGCAGACCCGCAGGCACGCGGCCGTGCTCGCGCTGCTCGGGGTGCCGAAGCTGGTGCTGGCGGTGAACAAGATCGACCTGGTCGACGACGCCGCGAGCGTGTTCGCCGCCATCTCCGCGGAGTTCACCGAACTCACCAGCAGGCTGGGCTGGTCGAGTGAGGACGTGCTGGAGATCCCGGTCTCGGCGCTGCACGGCGACAACATCGCCACCCGGTCGGACAACACTCCGTACTACGACGGTCCGTCGCTGATCGAGCACCTGGAATCGGTGCCGGTCGACGCCGACAGCACCGGCAACCACGAGCTGGGCCTGCGGTTCCCCGTGCAGTACGTGATCCGGCCGCGCACCGCCGAATACCCGGACTACCGCGGCTACGCCGGACAGATCGCCGCGGGCGCGGTCGCTCCCGGCGACGAGGTCGTGGTGCTGCCTTCCGGCATCCGCACGACCGTGGAGCGGATCGACACCCCCGACGGCGAACTGGCGGTGGCGCAGGCAGGCCGCAGCGTCACGCTGATCCTGTCCGACGAGGTCGACATCTCCCGCGGCGACATCATCGCCTCGGCCACCGACGCGCCGGAACCGATCGACACCTTCGACGCCACCGTGTGCTGGCTGGGCGACAAGCCGCTGCGTCCCGGCGCGCGGCTGCTGCTCAAGCACGGCACCCGCACCACCCAGGCGATCGTCGGCACGTTGCTGGAGCGTTTCGACGAACAGCGCCTGGCGGCCGATCCGAACCCGGAGTCGCTGGAGCTCAACGACATCGGGCGCATCTCGGTGCGGGTCGCCGAGCCGATCGCGGCCGACGACTACCGGCTCAACCGGCACACCGGCAGCTTCCTGCTGATCGATCCGGCGGGCGGCAACACGCTGGCGGCCGGTCTGGTCGGCGACGTGCTGACCGCCGTCGAGGTCGGCACCGGAGCCTGACATGGCCGTGTCGCGAGTCCCGTTCGGCGCCCCGCCGGTCCTGGGCGCGATCGCCCCGGCGGGCCGTCCGGACTGCGCGACTTCCCGCGGCGGCCATCCGCCCGCGCTCGACACGAGCCCGGCCGGACCGCCCGCGCTGATCGCCGTGGCCCACGGCAGCCGCGATCCGCGATCGGCCGCGACCGTCGCGGCGGTGGTCGACGCCGTCGCCGCCGCCCGGCCGGATCTGGACGTCCGGACGGCGTTCCTCGATCTCACCGCCCCGTCGGTGGAACAGGTCGTCGATGCCGTCGCCGCCGACGGGCACACGCATGCGGTGGTGACGCCGTTGCTGCTCGGCAGCGCCTTCCATGCCAGGGTCGATCTGCCGGGCCTGCTCGCCGCTGCCCGCGCTCGCCATTTCGGTTTGCGCCTGACCCAGGCCGACGTGCTGGGCGTGGACGCCGCACTGATCGGCGCGCTGCACGACCGTGTCGTCGCCGCCGCGCACGGCCTCTCGGATCGGCGTCGCGGCGTCGCGGTCGCGGCGGTCGGATCGTCGTCGGCGGCGGCCAACGCCAGGACCGCCGAGGTGGCCGCCCGTTTGGCCGCGCGCACCGGGTGGCGCACCGAAATCTGCTTCGCGACCACCGAGCCCGCAGTCCCGGAGGCTGTTTCGCGACTGCGCGCTCACGGCGCGGACCATGTGCTGGTCGCTCCCTGGTTCCTCGCGCCAGGATTGCTGACCGATCGCCTCATCCAGGCTGCGCCGGAGGCCGTCCACGCCGACGTGCTCGGCGCGCATCCGGCCCTCACCGAGGTCATCCTCGATCGCTACCACGCAGCGATCGCGGAAACCCGCGCGCTCTCGGCCTGACCGGGCGTCCCGGCCGGCGCGACACCGCCCCGGATTCCGCGACGACGACGCGAGCGTCCCGGCGCCACCGCCGCGTGCTAGGAACGGTGGCATGGCCGAGTCCTTCCGCACCACCTCCTGCGCCAGCCACGGACATCCCGAGTTCACCGTCCTCTTCACCGAGCCGCGGCTGCCGGGAATGGAGAACTGGCTGCTGTCGTATCTGGAGTCCACCGTCGCGGCGGGCACCCGCTACCAACCCGGCGAGACGATCCGGGTGGGCTGGAATCTCGTGCGGGTACGCGGCCGCGCCGACGGCACGCTGGGGCTCGCCGAACGCACCGATGCCCAGACCTGGGCCGAGCAGGTGGACCGCACCCTGCGCGACGTGTGGTACCAGCGCGAAGTCGCGGCCGGTGTCGGTCTGGCCGATCGTCTGGATTTCCCCGGCGAGGACCAGCAGGCCGTCGTCTCGTCGTGCGGGCTCGAATCACCGGTGCTCGTACTGGCCCGCGCCGAAACCGACGACCCGGAGTTCTCCGGCTGGTCGGTGGAGTGCTTCGAAGACCACGCCCACCGCGCGTCGTACTACACCACGCTGCTCGAACTGGCCACCGCCATGCCCTTCGCGGTGCAGTTCTTCGCCCTTCCGGCCACGACGACGGTGCTGATCGAAAGCCCCGAGATCACCCCCACCGGCACCATCCGGCCCCACATCGTGGACGCCGAAGGAGTGGAAATGTGCCCGATTCCCGGCTCCTACCTCGATTACCTGGTCCACGGCTCGCCGGGTGACTGACGGTCCGGCCACGGCGCAGGAGCGAATACGCGGCCAGGCAAGAGACCCGGACCTGCGCATCCGCTGACTGTCGACGAACCGGCCGTTCGCCCCGGATATGCCAGCGCGCTCGTGCCCGGCACTTCTGCGACGAGGTCGGCATGATCCGCCACGACAGCGCGCCGGTGATCACCGTCCTCGCCATTTCGCCGGGTCGATCACGACGCCGTCGCGGCCGTCGAGAACACTGATTCCCATTGCCTGCCTGGTTCGACGGCAACGCCGTCGCGCCCATCGAGCCACTGATTTCCCACGCCGGCCGGGTGACAGCGCCCCGGGTCCCTGCGGCGGCCACGGAACGCCGTAGCGGCTCAGCGCAGCAGGTCGTCGACGATGGCTCGGGCAGTGGTCACGCCCGGCTCGTCACCCATCTGCCGTGCGGTGTGCGCGGCGGCGATCACCGCGTCCAAGTGGAAGGCGACGGCGTCGGCGGATCTGCCGTCGAAATGTCCTTGCTCCTGGGCGCGGCGAATCTCCTCGACCAGAAACGCCAGCCAGTCCCGGCGGTCTTCGGCGATGGCGTCGCGCACCGGGCCCGGCCTGCTGTCGAACTCGGCGAGCGTCGCGACGCGGAAGCACCCGCCGGGAAACGCCGGGTCGGCCACCTGCCCGAACCAGCGCTCGACCAGGGCACGCAGGCGCGGTAGCCCGGCGGGCTCGCTCAGGCTCGGCGTGATCACCTCGTCGATGAAGACCTGCCGCGCGCACCGCACCGCCGCCAGCTGCAAACTCTCCTTGCTGCCGAAGAGGGTGGCGATGCCGCTCTTGCTGACCCCGAGATCCGCGGCCAAGCGGCCGATGCTGATGCCGTTGAGGCCCTCGACGGAGGCCACGTCGGCGGCGCGCCGAGCGATCGACGCCCGGGCGCGAGCGCCCTTGGCCAGACGCTGATCGGACTCGCGCGCCCGGCTACCCGCGACAACGGACTCGGTCATGAGGTCATTCTTCCACTTCGCTGTTGCACATACGAACGTATGGTCGTACTTTAAGTGAACGAACGATCGTGCGTTTTGTTTCCCACGCTTCTAAGGACTTCCCATGACCGACGCGTCCGTGCGGCTCACCAGCCCACCGACCGCGACCGCGGCCACGCGCACCTTGCTGATCGCCTGCGGTGCGGCCTTCATCGCCTTCCTCGACCTCTCGGTCGTCAATATCGCCTTCCCCTCGATCGCGCGGGACTACCCCGGCACGGCCACCGCCACGCTGACCTGGGTCGTCAGCGGATACGCGGTCGCCTTCGCCGCATTGCTCACCCCGGCCGGACGTCTCGCCGACGCCCTCGGCCGCCGCAGGCTGTTCCTCGGCGCGCTCGCCGGTTTCGCCGTCACGTCCCTGCTGTGCGCTCTCGCGCCGACCGCAGGGTGGCTCATCGCGGGCCGGGTGCTGCAAGGCGGCACCGCGGCGCTGATGGTGCCCTCCGCACTCGGCTTGGTCCTGGCCGCCACACCGCGGGAGAAGATCGGGGCGGCCATCGGGGCCTGGTCGGCCGCGGGTGGATTCGCCGCGGTGGTCGGTCCCGCGCTCGGTGGCGCGCTGGTCGAGGGATTCGACTGGCGGGCGGTGTTCGTCATCAACGTTCCGGTGGCCCTGTTGCTCATCGTCGCTGCGGCGCGCATTCCGGCCCGGGACGACCGTCTTTCCGGCGGCGCGCTGCCGGATCCGCTCGGCACCGTGGCGGTGGCGCTCGGGCTGGGCGGGCTGGTCGCGGGCGTCACCGAAGGGCAGCGCTGGGGGTGGACCTCGGTGGGGACGCTGACCGCTCTGATCGGCGGCGGGCTGCTGGTCGTTGCCGCCCTCGTCCGTTCCGCGCGGCACCACGAGCCCGCGATCGCCGTCGACCTGTGGCGCAGCAAGCCGTACGCGCTGGCCAACGCCACGTCGTTCGTCTTCGGCGCGGCCATGTTCGCCTGGCTGCTGTCGGGACCGCTGTTCCTGGACGCGATCTGGGACTACTCGGTGCTCGGCTCCGCGGGCGCGATGACCATCGGAGCGGTCGCGTCGATGGTGACGGCGACCGTCGCGGGCCGGGTCGGCTCCCCCACGGCCAGGCGGTGGCTCGGCGTGCTCGGTGCGCTCATGTTCGCGGCATGCACCGTGTGGATGAGCACGGACGCCTTCGGCGCCACCCCCGCCTTGTGGTCGGCGTGGATTCCGGCCGGTGTGCTCGGCGGTGGCGGCATCGGGTTCGTCGTCACGGTATTGGGCACCGCGGCGGCGGGCGCCCTCCCGCCGCAGCAGTTCGCCGCGGGCACCGGCATGAATCTCACAGCTCGGCAGGTGGGTGGCGCGCTCGGCGTGGCCGTGCTCGCCGCCGTGTTCGCGGCACGTCCCGACGATCCGCTCGGCGCGTTCCACACCGTCTTCGCCGTGTGCGCCGGCATCGCCGCCGTGGCCGCCTGCCTCGCCGCACTACCGGCCCGCACGCCGTCCCCTTCACCGGACAACTAGGAAAACACGTGAGCGACAACCACATTCGCACCGAAGTGAACGATCCTCTACTGCTGCCCCCTGCGGAACAGCGACGTCTGCTCGCCGACGCCCCGTGGCGGCGCTACGCGGTGCTCGGCGATTCCATCGCGCAGGGCGTCGGCGATCCGAGCCCGGGGTACGAACCCGTCGGCTGGGCCGACCGGGTCGCGGCCGTGCTCACTTCGGTCCGCCCGGACCTGGCCTACCTGAACACCGGCCGGATCGGCGCGACATCCGCCCAGGTCATCGCCGAACAGTTGCCGTCGGTGCTCGAATTCCAGCCCGACCTGGTTCATCTCACCTGCGGCGGCAACGACCTGTTCCTGCCGGGCGGCGACCTCGACGGGTTGCGGACCAACCTCGACACACTGTTCGGGACGCTGGCCCGCACCGGAGCGCAGATCGTGACCTTCACCCTCGCCGACGTCTGGGAAGTCGAACGCATGGCCCCGATGCGTCCGATGCGCGACCGGATGGCCGCGCTCAACGACCTGGTCCGCGAATTGGCCGCCCGCTACGACGCGCTGCTGCTGGAACTCTGGGACCACCCCCTGCGCCTGCGGCCCGACCTGATGAGCGCCGACCTCATCCACTTCAGCATGAGCGGTCACGCCGTCCTCGCCTCCGACATGGTGCGCACCCTGGCCGGTCACGCGCTCGTGTCACGCTGACCGAGCCGGATGTGGCGGAGGCCGCCGCCGACGGTTGCCTCCACCACGTTCGAACGGTGACTCGAAACAGCTGCCGCGCTCCGGGATGCCGGTATCCACTACGCGGGACACGTCACGGGGTGGGCGAATGGTCCGGTCCGTATCGTTCGAGCAGTTCGGAGCCGAGGCGGGCCAGTTCGGCGCGTACCTCGGGCGGGTCGGTGACCTCGATCGCGCCGCCCCAGCCTGCCAGCTGCTGGGCCAGCATCCAGGCGGTGGGAGCGGTGACGCGGACCTGGACGCGGCCGTCGGGAACCGGTCCGTCCACGAGGCAGTTGCGGCCCTGCTGGTCGCGCAGGATCGGCAACAGGCGCTCGGCGATCAACACGGTGGCGGCGGTGGTCGCGCGCCGCTGCTCCATCTCCTCCACCACCCGGCCCCAAGCGTCGGCCAGATCGAAATCCATTGGGCGCTGGGCTGCTTCACCGGTGAGCGACGCCTCGGAGATCCGATCGACGCGGAAGGTCCGCTGCCCCCGTTCGGTTCCGGCGATCAGATACCAGACACCGTCCTTGTCGGCCAGGCCCCACGGATCGACCAGACGCTCGGATCGTTCCCCGGTCCGGTTCGCATAACGCAGGCGTACCTTCTCGCGCTGCACCACAGCGCGTTGCAGCCGCGAAACCAGGGGCGGGAGTTCGCGATCGGTCGCACCCCAGCGCGCCGGGTCGATCACCACGGCGTCGGCCGCCGCCTCCGCCTCGCCGCGGAAGGTGTGCGGCAGCGCACGCACCAGCTTGCGCAGCGCCGACTTGGCCTCCGGCACCGCGCCCGCCGAGGGGCCGGCCAGGAGGAACAATGCCCGCGCCTCGCCCGCCGTCAGGCCGCTCAGATCGGTGCGCGCTCCACCCACCAGCGACCAGCCGCCGCCGCGACCCGGCTGCGGGTACACCGGCACCCCGGCGGCCGACAGGGCCTCGAGATCACGGCGGGCGGTCGCGACCGATGTCTCCAGCTCCGACGCGACCTGCGCGGCCGTCACCCGCCCTCGGGTCTGCATCATCAGCAGGATCGCCACCAACCTGTCCGCTCGCATGGGCACGATTCTGCCGCTGAAAGTGCTCATTCGGTGCGCACTTTGCCTCGGATGATGGGTGCACGACCACAACCGAACGAAGGAGAACCACCATGCTGCGCGGAATGGCGACGAGCACGTTCTACGCCGACGACCTCGAGGCCGCCAAGGACTGGTACGCTCGGTTCTTCGGCGTCGAGCCCTACTACCACGTGCCGAACGGTTACTACGAGTTCCGCATCGGCGACTATCAGCACGAATTCGGCATCGTGAACCGCGCCTACGCCCCCGCGGGAGCGCGCAACGCCCCCGGCGGCGCGATCGTCAACTGGCATGTCGACGACGTACGGGCCGCGTTCGACCGGTTGCTGGAACTCGGCGCGACCGTCTACGAGCCCATCACCCCGCGCGGGGACGGATTCGTCACCGCCGCCGTGGTCGACCCGTTCGGCAACGTTCTCGGCATCATGTCCAACCCGCACTACCTCGAGGTGCTCGCCGAGACCGGACCCGCCTGATCGGCAGGGCCGCACAACACGGCCCGACCCTCCGGCCGCACAGCCCGCCGCGCGCTACGGCCGGAGCCCCGATGGCCCGCGCGTACCAGGGGCGGTATCCGTCCGTGCCGTCCTCGTTGCCGCCCACCGCGACCGCCCCGGGCCGGTCCCTGGCATCGCCGAATCGGCAGCGGGCCACTTCCCTGGCGGAAACGTGCGGCGGCTACTGCATCGCGCGGTAGAGATATCAGGGACGAAACCAGCGTTCCAGGACGGTGGCGACGCCGTCGTCCAAGACGTGGCCGGTGACTTCGTCCGCGAGTTCGCGCACGTCCGTCGGCGCGTTCGCCATCGCGACCGAATGCGCTGCCCAGCGCAGCATTTCCCGATCGTTGTAGCCGTCGCCGATGGCCAGCGTCGCTTCGTCCGGGATACCGAGGGCGACGCGGAGCTGTTCCAGCGCCCAGCCCTTCGACACGCCTCGACGGGCGACGGTGAGCCACGGCCCGAACTCGCCGTGCACCCAGCTCGCCCCCGGCACGTGCAAGGAGCGCAGCGCGAGCAGCATCTCCTCCAGCGAGCCGTCCGGCAGCCAGCCGTTCAGTCGCGGGGTCGGTTCGCTGCTCAACGCGTGGTGATCGACGAGCAGGTATTCGCCGAGCGAGTATTCGCCCGGACTCGCGCCGGTGGCCCAGGTGCCGATGCCGACCTTCTCCACGGCGAAGATCATCGCCGGGAACAGCGCGCGTAAGGCGGTGATCGCGGGCGCGGGGTCGAACGACTGGATCGCCACCGGTTCGCCCCTGGCGACGTCGATGTGCACGGCGCCGTTCGAGCACAGGGCATGTCCCCCGCGCAGACCGAGTTCGGTGAGCACGGGGCGTGTGGTCAGCAGCGTGCGGCCCGTGGTCACCACGACATGCGCCCCCGCGGCCACGGCCGCGCGCACCGCCGCGACCACTCGCGCACTGATCGGTGTTCCCGTATCCAGCAGCGTGCCGTCCACATCCAGCGCGATCAGCTGGGGACCCCCGGATGCCATGCATCCATTGTGCATCCGGGCCGCCGCGTCCGCCGTCGATTCCATCGCGGCCGGATGCACACCCGCGCCGGACAATTCACCGCCCGCAGCGCAGGCGCTATCGACCGCGGCCTCCGCCTCCGGCGCCTCCCGCGCCGCCCCTGGACGACCCGCTCGCCGACGCCCCGCCGACCGAACCGGACCGGCCCGGTGAGCCGCTGGACGAAGCGCCCGAAGAGTTCCCGCCCGCGTGGCCGCCCGCCGACGACGCGCCCGGACGCCCATTGGATGCCGAGCCGCCGGTCGCCGAAGTGCCTGCCGACGCACCCGGCGACGAACCATGGGACGGCGAATCGCCCGCCGCCCCAGCCGAAGACGAACCGTGCGCGGAGGAACCACTCTCCGACGACGAGTTACCCACCGACTCGCCCGAGGACGACCCGTGCGTGGTGGAGTTCCCGGGCGCGCCCCCCGGCGATCCACCGGCCGGTCCGCCCGGCGATCCACCGGCCGATCCGCCCGGCGATCCACCGGACGGTCCGTGCGCGCTGGAATCGTTCGCCGAACCACCGCTCGATGCGCTGCCCTCGGAAGACGTTCCGCCGGTGGACGTTCCTTCGCCGTCTCCGGACGACGAGCCCCCGGTGTTCGCCGCGCCGGACGAACTCGAAGCATTGTGCTCGCCCGACGCCGCGCCGCCGCCCGGCGAGCTGGACGTTCCGGTCGACGGACCGCCCGGCGCGGTCCCACCCGGCTCCGCGGGCTTCGAACCGTTCTGCGGTGCGGGGACGGCCGCCTCCGGCGTCCCCACCGGCGGCGCGCCCGAGCCGGGAGCGAGTATCTGTCCCGGCGCGGGCGGCTGGGGCAGACCCGGCCCGGGACCAGGATTCGGAGGCTGCCCGGGAACGGGCGGCTGCGCCACCTCTCCGGGGGCGGGAAGAACGACCGGCCCGAACGGCAGCGGATTCACGAAGTAGGCGGGATCGCCATAACCCCGGTAGCGCAATCCCCCCGGGGCGCAGCAGTTTCGCGGGTCGCGGTGGGTGCCGATCCGGGACTCGGCCACCGATGGACCATAACCGGCGCTGCGCGGAGCCGGCGTGATGAATCGGGTATACGCGGAGGTCGGTTGGGATAGAAGCGCGGGCAGCGCCCGGCCGGAGGCCCACGTCGCGGGCGCCGATATTCGCGACCAGGCCTCGGCGAGCTGTTCGCTGCCGACGTCGACCAGCAGGTTATCGGCCGGCGCGCCCAGTTCCGGAAGACGCTCGAGCATCGGCGCCAGTTCGGGCACAGTGGGGCTGCCGAAGACCGTCACCGCCGACATGGCCACCGCGGAGACCACCGCCGCACTGGAGAACACCGCTACCCGCGGCACGGCGGAGTGGCGGTGCGACGCGCCGAGCGCCATGGTGCGCGCCGCCATCAGGGCCGCGCCCGCGGCGATCGTCTGGCCCGGATCGGCCGAGATCAGCACGGGGCGACCGAGTTCGGCCAGCGTGCGCGCCACCTCCGCAGGCCGGGACGCGCCACCCACCAGCAGCACCCGGCCGATATCGGACAGGGTGATGCCCGCCTCCCGCACGCAGTCGCGGACCAGGTGAAGGGAGTCCTGCACATGCGCGGCGCGCAGCCCGTCGATGTCGACGATCGACGTCATCGGCAGTCCTGCGGACGACACGTCCGGGGCGTACCTGGCGATCATCGACCCCAGCGGACGGCCACCGAAATCGTGCGAGCGCACGGGCTTTCCGATCATCGGATGGTTGTCCCAGTCCGGCCCGACGCGCACGATGCTCACGTCGAGGCTGGTGCCGCCGAGGTCGTAGATCAGGACGAAATCGGTCTCCAGCGGGCCGTGCTCGTGCTCGAGCCACTCCGCCGCCGCGACGGGCTCCGGCACCAGCAGCACGTCCCCCGCCCCGGATAGGTCGAGCGCTTGGCGCAGCAAAGCCACCTGTTTGTCGGAATACACCGCCGGATAGGTGGTCACGACCCCCGCCTCGGACGCGCCCGGCTCGGCCGCCCTGAGCTCCTTGACCACTGCGGCGACGAGATTGGCCGGCGACCAGATGCGACCGCCGACGATCACCGCTTCCGGATCCTTGCTCAAATCGGCGAAATCCGTGACCGCCATGTCGAATCGGGCGATCCCGCCCAGCCGCAGCCCACCCGCGCTGTCGAAGGTCACCGCGGTGCGGCGAGACCGCACGGACGGTCGTGGTCGATCCGCGCTGACCGAAGCCGTCACGGAATTCACCGCACCGATGCTGAAACCCAGACCTGTAGTCATTCGCTATCCCGTCAACGCACCGTGACCACGTCCATCACATGGCGTTCCCCTGTGGCCGCGGTCGTCTTCCAAACAGCCACCACAGGTTAGCTGTTTCGCGTTCGCGTGGATGCGCAATTGATATGGATTGTTGGACCGACGGCAATAATCGTCCGAAATGCCAGGTAGATACGAGTCAGTTGACACGTCCATACCACTCGACATCGCGAATCCGACTGCAGAACCAGCATTTCCGCAATCACACAGCGATCTCGGATTCCAGGCGGAAATCCGACCGGCCGCCGGTTTGCGCCCGCGAGATCACACCGCGCGACAGGCACCTACCGGTAGGTAACCAGACCCTTGCCGCACCTGGCCATCTGGGCCCAGCAGCACCGCGCGACATTCAATTGACACATCAACTAGACGTCCGATTCTCGCCAGCATCGTCGTTCCCCTCCGGCTTGACTCGACAGCGGGTCGCACCACGGAGGCGCGATCGCGAGAGCGGAGAGGAAATCGAACGATGGCAACACGGTTCGCGGAGCAGGTCGTCTTGGTCACCGGCGCGACCTCGGGCGTGGGCAAGGCGGTCGCGCTGCGGGTCGCGAGCGAAGGCGCCGCCGTAGTGCTCGGCGCGCGCGGGAAAGACGCGGGTGAGCAGGTGGCCGCCGACATCCGCGCGGCGGGCGGCCGCGCGCTGTTCGTGCCGACCGATGTCACGGTGGAGCAGGATGTGGCCCGGCTGACCGACGCCGCGCTGTCCGAGTTCGGCCGTCTGGACGCCGCGTTCAACAACGCGGGCGCGGTGCACGCCTTCGGCCCGGTCGAGCAGATCGACGAGGCGGGCTGGCGCGCCGATCTGGAACTCAACCTCACCAGCGTGTTCTACGGTCTACGGCACCAGGTTCCCGCGCTGGCGGCCTCCGGCGGCGGCGCGATCCTGAACAACGCGTCGAATCTCGGTGTGGTCGGGATGGGTTCGGTCGCGCCGTACGTGGCCGCCAAGCACGGAGTGGTCGGCTTGACCCGGGCGGTGGCGCTGGAAGCCGCCGACCAGGGGGTGCGGGTCAACGCACTGGTGTCGGGCGCAGTCGACACCCCGGCGTTCCGCAACTCGATGGGCGCGACGCCCGAAGGAGTGGCCGCCATCGCGGCGCTGCACCCGCTGGGCCGCATCGCCGCACCGGAGGAGATCGCTTCCTTCTGCGCCTATCTGCTCAGCAAGGAAGCGAGTTTCGTCACCGGCGCCGCGCTGGCCGTCGACGGCGGCTTCACCGCACGCTGACCCCGGACATGGGACCGCCTCGGGATACCGGCGTGGTATCCCGAGGCGGGTCGGTCACGCGCGTGCCAGCAAGCGGCGAACCCTGCCTGGACGGGCTTGCACCGCTCCCCCGGCATGGACCGCGGGCTGGCGCAGCCGCACCAGGCGATCGAATTCCGCTGCGCTGCCGGTTGGTTCGGGTAGCAGGCCCGCGTTGAAGTCCGCGGCCAGCTGCCGCACCGTCTCCTGCGCACAGGACTTGTTGGTCCCGATGAAGCCGGTGGGGCCGCGCTTGATCCAGCCGGTCACGTAGGTGCCGGTGACCACAGCGCCGCCGGGGCGCTCGAGCACCCGGCCGTCCTCGTTCGGGATCACCGCGGCCTGCTCGTCGAACGGCAGACCCGGCACCGCGACGCCGCGGTAGCCGACCGAGGTGAGCACCAGGCCCGCGTCGAGCCGATCGGTCTGCCCGGTGGCGACGGCGCGAACGCGGCCGTCCGGATCGGTGACCAGCTCGGTGCGATCGATTTCCAGTCCGGTCACCCGGTCGGTGCCGAGGATCTCGGTGGGCGCGGCCAGATAGCGGAACACGATGCGTTTGCGCTCCCCCACCGGCCGGGTGCGCGCGCTGTGCAGCAGCCGCAGCTTCTGTTCGACATGGAACGGCAGTTCCGCACCGAGTTCGGGCAGCTCGCCCTCGATCACGATGTCCACGTCGCACCCGAGCAGGCCGACGAATTCCGGCACGGTGAAGGCGGATTCGAGCGGACCGCGCCGGCCGAGCACGACCACCTCCTCCACCTTGCTCTCGCGCAGCGCCCGCAACGCGTACGGCGCGATGTCGGTGCCGGTGAGCGTCGCGGGGTCGCTGGTGAGCACGCGCGCGACGTCGAGCGCGACATTGCCGTTGCCGACGATCACCGCACGCCTACCGGACAGATCGAAGGTGTGGTCGGCGTAGTCGGGATGGCCGTTGTACCAGGCGACGAAGTCGGTGGCCGACACGTTGCCCGCCAAGCCCTCACCCGGGATGCCGAGCTTGCGATCCGACGACGCTCCGACCGCGTAGATCACGGCGTGGAAGTGGTCGAGCAGCTCGGCGTGCGAAACGTGCGCGCCCACCTCGACGTTCAAGTACGTGCCGAATCCCGGCTGCGCCGAGATGACGTCGAACAGCTCGCCGACCTTGCGGGTCTTGTCGTGGTCCGGCGCGACGCCGTGCCTGGCCAGCCCGTAGGGCACCGGCAGCCGGTCGAACACCGTCACCGACACCTCCGGCTGGGTCAGCAGTTCGTCGGCGGCGTACATCGCCGACGGACCCGATCCGACGATCGCCACCCGCAGCGGCGAGCGCTCGGTGTGGATCCGCGCCGCGAGCACCGGTCGCGCCAGCAGGGGTCGCGGCCGCGCCTGCCGGTAGAAATCGGCGTTGATCTCGATGAACGGCTTCTGCTCAGCGGTCAGCTTCTTCGCTGACACGATGGCGTCGACCGGGCACGCGGTGGCGCAGGCGCCGCAGTCCACGCACGCCTGTGGGTCGACGTACAACATCTCGGCGGTCCGGAAGTCCGGTTCGTCGGGCGTGGGATGGATGCAGTTGACCGGGCAGGCGTAGACGCAGGACGCGTCGCTGCAACAGGATTGGGTGACGACGTACGGCATGCGACTCAGGCGACCTTGTTCGCGGCGCGCAGCGGTTCGGACCGGTACCGGGTGCTCGGACCGTCGATGCCGAGCGCCTTCCACACCGCCTTCGCGACCGGGTTCATCAGCCCGATGTCCTTGGCCAGCGCGCGCACGTCGCAGAAGTAGTCGCTGAAGACCTGCTTGGCCTCCTTCGAGCCGTAGAACAGCTCCTTGCGGACCTTCTCCGGAATGTCGAACTCGGCGAAGAACGAGCGCGGCGGGGTGACGATCGCGCGGCCGAGGATCCACATCACGATCGGCATGGCCAGCGAGAGGATGAACTTCTGCGCGGGCTTCGCCTCCGGCACATGGTTCTTCAGGAACTCGTGCGCGAAGGAGATGTGCCGCGCCTCTTCGGCGACGTGGATGGCCATCACGCCGCGCATGATCGGGTGCACCTCTTCACCCGAGCGCAGGATCTGCTTCTGGATGTGGTCGATCGGCTCCTCACCGGCCAGCACGGCCATGAAGAACAGGTTCGGGAACCAGGCCGCCACGGGCGCGCCCAGGTACTTGAACTTGCTGACCAGCGGGCCCATGCCCGGCACGTCCAGCCCGATCCGGTTGACCATCTCCTGGAACATCAGGGTGTGGTTGTGCTCCTCGATCATCTCGTGGGAGCAGTACCGGAACTCCGGCGAACCGTTGGGCAGGCCGAAGTTGTGGATGACCATGCCGCTGATCAGGATCGACTCGAATTGCAGCCCGACCTTGGCGATGTTCGCCTGCCGGTATTTGCCGACCGCGATCTTCTGCTCGGTCGACAGCGCCTGATACCAGGGGTGGCGGGCCACGGTGTCGGCGGACACGGGCAGGATCCAGCGCTCCTCACCGGCGTCGGCGGCGAAGTCGGGATTGTCCCAGTCGATGTCCTCGAAGGGATCGAAGTGCTTGTTGACCGATCCCTCGGAGAGCAGCAGCAGCTTCGCGGCGTACTCCTGTGCCTTCTCCAGATCGGGATCGACGGCTGGTGTCACGGCTGCGGACATCGTCGTCACTGCCTCTCCTCGATGGAACCGTTTAACTGTATCCCATAGTTACACCAACGGAGAGTCACGTCAACCCAGCAATTGCTAGGGCCGTCCGGCGATGCGCGCCCTCATCACGCGCACCGCCGGACGGCCCCTGTTCATATCGCAGGCCGTGCCGGGGCTAACTCACCAGCACCCCGTCACCGACCGCCAGGATCGAGGTCCCGAAACCGAAGACCGCCGACATACTGGTGACGACGACCACCCGGCCCAGCCTGCGCCTGGTCCGGCGCGACAGCATCAGCGCCCGCGTAGCCGCACGACGACGGACGCGGCGACGCCTGACCCGGCGCAGTTCGGCCGTCGCCTCCGCCGCGGCTGCCGCTCTGCGTCCCAGGATCGCGGCGCCGTCCGCGGTGGTCCGCTCGGGATCGGCGGCGACGATCACCGGCCTGGCCAGCTCCGCGGCCAGGACCTCGGCCACCTCCGCCGGTCGCGCCGCACCGCCGACCACCAGGACGCGGTCGACATCGGCCATGGTGACGTCGGCCACCCGCAAGCAGCGGTAGACGAGTTCGAGCGACTCCCGGACATGCCGCACGCGCAGTTCGCCCGCGATCGTGTCGGCCACCGACTCGGCGACCGAGGACGCGGACAGCCCCGGCCCGGCGTGCTCGGCGATCAGCGCGCCGAACGCGCGTCCACCGAATTCGGTGGAACGCAGCGAGACGCCGACGATCGGATTGCGCGGACAACCCGCCCCCACCCGGACCAACGTGACGTCGAGCCCGGCGCCGCCGAGGTCGTAGACGAGGGCGAGGCCGGGCGTGAGCGGACCGCGGTCGGCCTCCAGCCAGGCCGCCGCTGCCACGGGCTCGGCCACCAGCGCGGCCTGCGTGAGGTCGGCGCCGTCCAGCGCGGCACGCAACGCGTCCACCTGCTCGTCGGCGTAGCGAGCCGGATACGTGACCGCGATGCCGAGACCGCTTCCCCCGCCGGGACGGTCCTGCCGCACCTCGTCGATCATGCACTTCGCCACCGTGGCGACGAGATCCGCCGGCGCGAGCGCGCGGTTGCCCACCCGCGCCCACGTACTGGAACGCTGCGTGAGGTCGGCGAATTCGGTGACCGCGCGGCCGTGCCGTGGAATCATGCCGACCCTGGCCACGCCGGTGCTGTCGAAGGTCAGCGTGGTGCGGCGCGTGATCGTCTGCGCCCGCTGCGTTTTGCGTCGCCCCGGCGGAGCCTTGGCCGAACCTTCCTCCGCGAGAACCGAAACCGTGTTCACCGTACCGATGCTCAACCCGAGACCAACCGCCATCGCAATCCACCCGATCGCCGTGCCGATTTGCTTCGAACGCCGTTTAGGCAACCACTCCGCGATCTTCGTGCCAAGCCCGGACAACCGATTGTCCGCAAGCCGCCTGTGCCGCGCCGCACCCGTTCCCGCGATCTTCGACGCCCTCACCTGGCCGACCAGCGTTACACATGCCGTCCAGTCGGATTTCCTTGCGACACGCGGGGATCGATCGTGCCCGGTGGAAGTTTGCCGGATTCCGGCCGCCGGCCCGCATTGCGCCCAGCGTTAGCGCTCCACATGGGGAGACTCCCCTTGACAGCTCCGCCCGGCGCGATGCCGCTGATTAGCCGAGCGGGTGGGTCTGCGGACAGGAGACGACCGTGGACATCCACACCGCCTCCCGAGTCCGTCCTGGCGCCGTGATGACGGGCGCATCAGCGCACACCCGCCGGAACCCTTCCAGAGCGCGGCGGGATGGCAGCGGCCACGGCAACGTCAGGGAGTGCAGCAATCTTTCAGCGCCACACTCCTTCGCCGGCCGGGTCGATCAGCTCCCGAAACTCCTACTGCGCGGGCAGTTCCGGGATCCGAGTGGCGCGCACGTAGACCGTCTCGCCGTCCGACAGCCGCAGCGCTTCGGCGTCGCCGCGGGTGACCTGCGCGGCGAACAGGTCGCCGGTCGCGGCGTTGCGCAGTTCCACGCGGACCTCGAAGCCGAGATGCACCACGCGCTCGACCGTCGCCCTGGTGACGCCCGCGGAGTCGGCGGTGCCCTCGTGCTCGGCGAGCGCCATGCTGGGGTCACGGCCGACGCGAATGTCGTGCGGCCGCACCAGATGCCCGTTGAGCCGGGCCACCGCGCCGAGGAACGACATGACGAATTCGTTGGCAGGCCGGTCGTACACGTCCTCCGGAGTGCCGATCTGCTCGATGCGGCCGGAGTTCATCACCGCGATCCGGTCGGCGACGTCGAGCGCCTCCTCCTGGTCGTGGGTGACCAGCACGGTGGTCACGTGAACCTCTTCGTGCAGCCTGCGCAGCCAGGTCCGCAGATCGGCGCGGACCTTGGCGTCCAGCGCGCCGAACGGCTCGTCCAGCAGCAACACCTGCGGATCGACGGCCAAGGCGCGGGCCAGCGCCATGCGCTGGCGCTGACCACCCGACAGCTGGGCCGGGTAGCGGTGCTGGAAGCCGTCCAAGCCGACGATGCCGAGCAATTCGTCGACGCGCTTGTTGATCTCGTTCTTCGGGCGCTTGCGGATCTTCAGGCCGAACGCCACATTGTCGCGCACGGTCATGTGCTTGAAGGCCGCGTAATGCTGGAAGACGAACCCGATGTCGCGCTTCTGCGGCGGCACGCGGGTGACATCGCGGCCCGCGATGGTGACCACGCCGGAGTCGAGCGACTCGAGTCCGGCGATCGAGCGCAGCAGCGTCGACTTGCCCGAACCCGACGGGCCGAGCAACGCGGTGAGTTCGCCGGAGGGAATCTCCAGGCTGACGTCGTCGAGGGCCGCGAACGTGCCGTAGTTCTTGTTCGCGTTGGTCACGGTGATCACTTTGCGCCCCGCTTACGTTCGAGGAGGGTCATCAGCAGAAGGGTGACGAGGGCGATGCCCATCAGCAAGGTCGCGGCGGAATACGCGCCGAAGGTGTTGTGGTCGTTGATGTACCGGCCGTGCACGAGCAACGTCAGCGTCTGCGACTTGCCCGGCAGCGCGGAGGACACCATGATCACCGCGCCGAACTCGCCGAGCGCGCGAGCCACGGTGAGCACCACACCGTAGGTCAGGCCCCACCGGATCGCGGGAAGCGTGATCCGCCAGAAGGTCTGCCACTTGGACGCGCCCAGGGTGGCCGCGGCCTGTTCCTGGTCGTCGCCGATCTCGTGCAGCACCGGCTCGACCTCGCGCACCACGAACGGCAGCGTGACGAAAATGGTGGCGATCACCATGCCGGGTAGGTTGAAGATGACCTTGAAGCCCAGGTCTTCCAGGCCGCCGAACCAGCCGCCCGCGCCCCAGAGCAGGATCAGCGAGACGCCGACCACCACGGGCGAGACCGCGAACGGCAGGTCGACGATGCCCTGAACCAGGTTGCGTCCGGGGAACTTTCCGCGCACCAGCGCGAGCGCCGTCACGATGCCGAAGATCACGTTCACCGGGACGGTGATCGCGACGATCAGGATGGACAGCTGGAACGCCGAGATCGCCGCGGGCGTGGTGATCGAGTCGACGAACGCACCGATCCCCCGCTCGAACGTGCGCCACAGGATGATGATCAGCGGCAGGACCAGCAGCACGAACAAGTAGCCCAGCGCCACTGTCCGCAACGAGATGCGGGTCAGCGGATGCAGTTTCATCTGCCCTGCTCCGTCCCGGGGGAAAGCCCGCGCCCCGGCGACCCGGGGAGCGCTGCGCGATTGTTTCTCATCGGGTCGCCTGCTCCTTGCGCGCGCTGCGTTCGGCGAGCAACCGCAGCGCCAGCAGCGTCGCGAACGAGATGGCCAGCAGCGCGACCGAAACGGCCGCCGCGTTCACCGGCCGATCGATCTCGATCTGCTTCTGAATGTACTGGGAGGCCATCTCGGTCTTGCGCGGGATCGCGCCCCCGATCAGCACCACCGAACCGTATTCGCCGATCGCGCGGGCGAAGGCCAGACCGCCGCCGCTGATGATCGCGGGTGTCAGGGCGGGCAGCACGATCCTGCGGAAAGTGGTCCAGTTGTTCGCGCCCAGCGAGAGCGCGGCCTGCTCCACCTCGCGGTCGGCCTCGATCAGCACCGGCTGCACCGAACGCACCACGAACGGCAGCGTGACGAACGCCAGCGCCACCACCAGGCCCGGCTGGGTGGCGTTGAGGTGCACGTCGATCGGGCTCTGCGGACCGTACAGCGACAGCAGCACGATGCTGGCGACGATGGTCGGCAGCGCGAACGGCAGGTCGATCAGCGCGTTGACCACGCCTTTGCCGGGAAACCGGTCGCGGACCAGCACCCAGGCGATCAGCGTGCCCATCACCACGTTGACCACCGCGACCACCACCGAGACCAGCACGGTGATGCGCAGCGAGTCCAGCGCGGCGGGCGCGGTGACGGCGTCCCAGAAACCGGACCATCCGTCCTCGAAGCTGGTGACGGTGAGCGCCGCCAGCGGCAGCAGCACGATGATGCTCAGCCACAGCACCGCGGTGGCGATGCCGAGCGGACCCACCGAGCCGGTCACGCGCAGCCACGACCAGTTCCTGCGGCGTTCCTTGCGCGCGGGTTCGGAGACGCCGGGAGCCGCCGCCTGCGCGGTCCCGGCGTTACTGCTCGTAGTCACAGTCGTCCAGTATCCCGTGTAACGGGGGTCACCCGGTCACTTGGTCGCTTGGTCATAGATCACCGCTACCGAGCCGGTGTTCGGGGTGAACAGTTCCTTGTCCACGGTCTTCCAGCCGCCGAGGTCGGCGATGGTCCACAGCTTCTGCGGAGTCGGGAAGTCCGTGGCGTGATCGGCGGCGACCTTCGGATCGACCGGGCGGAAACCGGCGGCGGCCCATGCCTTCTGCCCCTCCGCGGTGAACAGGAAGTCGCGGAAGGCGACGGCCTTCTGCGCGTTCTTGCTGTTCTTCAGCACCGCGACCGGGTTCTCGATCTTGAACGTGACCGGCGGGACGAAGTGCTCGATCGGATCGCCGTTGCGCTCGGAGAAGATCGCCTCGTTCTCGTAGCTCAGCAGAACGTCGCCGGTGCCCTGCAGGAAGGTCTCGGTCGCCTCGCGGCCGGACTTCGGCTGCACCTTCACGTGCTCCTTGGACACCAGCTTGCTCAGGTAGTCCAGGCCCGCCTGCGGGTTCTTGCCGCCGTCGCTCTTGGCCGCGTACGGCGCGAGCAGGTTCCACTTGGCCGAACCGGAGCTGAACGGATTCGGGGTGACCACCTCGACGCCCGGCTTCAGCAGGTCGTCCCAGTCCTTGATGCCCTTGGGATTGCCCTTGCGCACGACGATCGCGACCACCGAACCGAACGGCACGCCCTTGGTGGCGTCGGCGTTCCAGCTCGCGTCGACCAGCCCGGCGTCGACCAGGCGGGTGATGTCCGGCTCGACCGAGAAGTTCACGACGTCGGCCTCGGCGCCGTCCTTCACCTTGCGGGACTGGTCACCGGAGGCGCCGTAGGACTGCTGGATCTGGACGCCCTTGCCCTGCTCGGTCTTGTTGAACTCGGGGATCACCTTGTCGAAACCGGGCTTCGGTACGGCGTAGGCGTAGAGGTTCAGGGTGCCGCCGCTGCCGTCGGAAGCGTTTCCCCCGACCGTGTCGCTGGCTCCGCCGCCGCACGCGGTCAGCGCGACCGCCGCTAGGGCGGCTAGGGCAACGGCGCTGTAGCGTCGGCGCGGCGAAAGCCAGGATTTGCGAGCCATCGGGGTGGACCTTTCTTGCGGACCGCCATTTCTCCGGTAACACATCGGTGGCGGCGACCATCTTTTCGAAGCAGCAGACCCGCCGATCGACTGATACGGCAGCGGCGCGACTAGCGGCCACAACGGGCCGTCGGGGAAGCGAAAAGCACATCTGCGAGAAGCGCGCCAGTCTGCGGACAAACGAGACGCGGACGTGCCCGGTCGCCGATCAGCGACAGTAGACGTCCGCGACCGCGAGGTCACCGACAGCAATCAACGCCAATTCATGGCGGACCTGCGGGACTGCGCTCGAAGACACGGGCAGACTGTAGCAGAGCACAAGGCGGAGTTCGAATCGAAGAGCCCAGGAAGAGGGCGGTTTCATCCGATGACCAGCAGTCCGGATCGCGTCCGAACGGCCTTTCCCGGCATCAGCACGCGCACGTGGGAGCACCCCGCCGGCCGCACCGCTCTGGTTACCTCGCGGTCACTGGCGGGGTTCGACGTGGTGCTGCACACACTCCGTTCTCCGTTGCTGCGCGCGGCCGCACTGCGCCGCCGGATCCAGAGCGGCGACTACGACCGCGCGCTCGTGGGCGACTACCCGCGCGTGACCAGGATCGCGCCACCCGGATCACCGACGAAATGCACCTACCGCACGAACGTCGACCAGTCCGAGGACCCGTTCATCCGCACCGTGCGCACGCTGGGCCGGGATGTCGGCGCGGCGGCGAAACCGCCGCCCACGAGGTCGATGACTCCGTCGCCGAACTCGGCAAGCGGTCCGGCGACTGGCGCGGCGGCGGCAACCGACCGTCAGCGGGTGAGCAACCAGGCGACGACGATCAGCACGAGCAGGGCGATGAGGGCGAGCTGCACCCGGGAACGAGGCATCAGCGCGCCCCGCTCTGCACGGGGGTGCGCACCTCGGCGATCGGCTCGGGTTCCAGCACCGGCGCGCCTGCCGGAGCGGGCCGCACCGGCGCGGGACGGGCGCCGTAGCGGCGATCCAGGATGCGCAGCACCGCACGCAGCACGCGATCGAGCCCGTAGGCGATGGCGAAACTGATCGGGACCATGCCCACGAGCACGACGAGGAACTGCGGGATGAACGGGAGTCCCGCCACCCACAGCTCGAAGCCGTCCCACCACCCTGCGATGCGATGCACGGCTCCAGCCTAGTCGGTACGCCGGCCGGCTCCACGAGACCGTCGGTCACATCGGCCGACCGGGGAAGCGGGCGGTGGACGACGGACGCCCATCGGCCCGAAGATGGGGTATGGCGTCCACCGATGACCTCACCCTCAACGACTCCGACGGCCTGCCGACCAACCTGGCCGAAACACATCGCCGCGGCGCCTACCCGCCGATCGATGACTACGCGTTCCTGTCCGACTGCGAGACCAGCTGCCTGGTCGCCAGCAACGGCGCGGTGGAATGGATGTGCGTGCCGCGACCGGATTCGCCGAGCATCTTCGGGGCGCTGCTCGACCGCAGCGCGGGGCACTTCCGGGTCGGGCCGTACGGCGTCAACGTGCCCGCCGCCCGCCGCTACCTGCCCGGCGGGATGATCCTGGAGACCACCTGGCAGACCGGCACCGGCTGGCTGGTCGTGCGCGACGCGCTGGTGCTCGGCCGCTGGCACAACAACGATCAGCGCAGCAAGACCCACCGGCGCACCCCGATGGACTGGGATGCCGAGCACTTGCTGCTGCGCACGGTGAAATGCGTGAACGGCACCGTGGAGCTGGAGGTGAGCTGCGAGCCCGCGTTCGACTACCACCGGGCCAGCGCCCGCTGGGAGTACACCGGCAAGGTGTACGAGGAGGCGACCGCGGTGCGCGGCGACGATCCCAGCGCCGGGCCCACCCTGGTGCTCACCACCGATCTGCGTCTGGGGCTCGAGGGCCGCGAGGCGCGCGCCCGTACCAGGATGAAGGAGGGCGACGAGGTCTTCGTCGCGCTCACCTGGTCGGAACTGCCCGCGCCGCGCACCTTCGACGAGGCCGCCGAGAAGATGTGGCAGACCACCGAATGCTGGCGCCAGTGGATCACGCTCGGCAAGTTCCCCGATCACCCGTGGCGCAACTATCTGCAGCGCAGCGCGCTCACCCTCAAGGGCCTCACCTACGCGCCGACCGGCGCGCTGATGGCCGCCGCCACCACCTCTCTCCCGGAAAGTCCTGGCGGAGAACGCAATTGGGATTACCGCTACACCTGGGTGCGAGACGCCAGCTTCGCGCTGTGGGGTCTGTACACACTCGGCCTGGACCGGGAGGCCGACGACTTCTTCGCCTTCCTCAACGACGCGACGACCGGTGAGGACGGCGAGCCCGTTCCCCTGCAAGTGCTCTACGGCATCGGGGGCGAGCGGCAGCTCGACGAGATCATCCTCGATCACTTCGGCGGCTACGACCAGTCCCGTCCGGTGCGCATCGGCAACAACGCCTACAACCAGGACCAGCACGACATCTGGGGCACCATGCTCGACGCGGTGTACCTGCACGTGAAGTCGCGCCAGCAGGTGCCGGAGACGCTGTGGCCGCTGCTGGTCCGCCAGGTGCGCGCCGCCATCGAGCACTGGAAGGAGCCCGACCGCGGCATCTGGGAGGTGCGCGGCGAGCCGCAGCACTTCACCTCATCCAAGGTGATGTGCTGGGTGGCGCTGGACCGCGGCGCGAAACTCGCCGAACTGCACGGTCAGTACGAGCACGCAGAAGAGTGGTACGCGATCGCGGAGGAGATCAAGGCCGACGTCCTGGCCAACGGCGTCACCTCCGAAGGCGTGTTCACGCAGGTCTACGGCGGCGACACGCTGGACGCCTCACTGCTGCTGGTGGTGCTCACCCGCTTCCTGCCGCCCGAGGACGACCGGGTGCGCGCCACGGTGCTGGCCATCGCCGACCGGCTCACCGAGAACGGCTTGGTGCTGCGCTACCGGACCGAGACCACCGACGACGGCTTGAGCGGTACCGAGGGCGCCTTCACCATCTGCTCGTTCTGGCTGGTCTCCGCGCTGGTGGAGATCGGGGAGATCCAGCGGGCGCGGCATTTGTGCGAGCGCCTGCTCGGCTTCGCCAGCCCGCTGCGGTTGTACGCCGAGGAGATCGATCCGCGCAGTGGACGCCACCTCGGCAACTTCCCCCAGGCGTTCACCCATCTGGCGCTGATCAACGCCGTGACCCACGTGATCCGTGCCGAGAATTCCCAGCACGCGGGCCGCTTCCAGCCCGCGCACACGCCGCAGGGTCATCCGGTCTGACCGGGGGACCCGCCTACGCGGGAACGAGGCCGTCGGCCTCCTCGCGCAGCACGCGCACTTTGCCGAGCTGCGCCTCGAGGTCGGCGATCCGCTCCGGCCTGCGGTCGCCGTATTTCCCGTAGTTCTCCTCGGCCGAGCGCAGCGCCTCGTCCGCGGCGCGCGAGACCTCGGTCGCGATGTCGGTGAAGTGGTCGCGCAGCACCCGCTGCACGGCGCGCAAGCGGTTGCGCGACTCCTTGCCGACCTGGAAGATCACGTCGTCCATCAGGCGGGCCACCGCCACCTTGGCCTCGGCCCTGCGGCGCAGCTTGCGGTTCTTGCGGTCGTCCCACAGCGCGTTCACGCCCAGCAGCACGCCCGCACCCGCCGAATACCAGTTCACCAGCGACATGCCGAGCAGGCTCGTGGCCAGACCGACCATCAGGATGCCGCCGTAGGAACCGCGCAGACCGGTCAGGAACTGCTGGGTCACCCCGGCCTGCGCGCTTTCCAGCGGCTCCAGCGGCTGCACCGCTTCGAGCACCTCACCGGGGTCGGCCAAGCGCAGGTCCGGCAGGGGCGGCGTGCGGTTGTCGGCCGGGAACTTGGCGGCCACCTGCTCGCACAGCTCCATCGAGCGGTAGTGCGCCACGGCGAAGTTCTCCTCGACCGCCTCGCAGATGCGCGCGTCCAGATCGGCGCCGAATTCCTTCCAGCGGCGCGCGGGATCGGTCTGGGCGATCTCGGCCTCGGCGTCGCGGATCAGGCTGCGCAGCCGGTGGCGCAGGTCGTGCTCGATGTCGGCCATCAGCTCCGTCGCGCCGTCGACCAGCGTGACCTGCCAGTTCGCGGTGCGCTGGCGCAGCTGGTCGGCTTCGTCGCGCGCGCGGGCGAGCTGGTCGGTGATCTCGGCGCGGCGGCGGGGGTCGCGCAGCGCCTCGACCTCGGTGCGCAGGGTCAGCGCGAGGTGATCGCAGACCAGGCGGATGTCACCGACCGCGGCTTCCAGCGCCACCGCGTCCGCGCGAGCCACCACGTAGTCGCGCAGATGGTCGATCAGCTGCGGCACGCCGGATTCGATGTCGCGCTGGTAGTCGCCGGTCGATCCGGCCTGCCGGTGCAGTTCCGCGGAGACCGGGGCCACCGCGAAGCCGAGGCCCGCCGAGTCGAGCAGTTCCCGGTTGCGCTGCTGAGTGCGCGACCAGTGCGGAAACAGGTCGATCTTGTTCAGCACGCAGATCACGGTCGGGCAGATCTGCTGGATGCGCTGCAACTCGGCGATCTGCTCCACGGTCAGCTCGGCGCCCGCGTCGCCGACGTAGAGCACGGCGTCGGCCGCCGCGATCATCGACCAGGTGGTGCGATTGTCGCCCAGCGCACCGGGCGCGTCCATGACCACGACACCGTCGGCGAGCAGCGGGCTCGGCTGGGTGAACTCGGCGCGGACCACACCCTGGGCAGCCAGCGCCGGGCCGGGATCCAGCGGGTCGACCGACTGACGTTCGGTACGGCCGTACTCGGTCTGCCGCACCAGCGTCGCGGTCGGCTCCGGCCCGTACTCGACGATCACCGGGACGCTCAGATCGCTGTTCGTCGCGCTGACCGAGGCGCCGACCAGGCTGTTGACCAGCGTGCTCATGCCATTCTTCGGAGGACCGACGACCACGAGCCGCACCCGGGGATCGCTCACCCTGGCACGGACCATGCCCAGCCTGCTGCCCAGGTCGTCGCGTCCGGCGGATCGGGCCGTCTCCCGCAGCTCGTCGAGGATCCGAATGAGCGGGGCCATCGCGTCCGGGTGTTTCACGGTCGCGGCCTTCAGCCCGGCAGCGGCAGACAACCCTCCTCCTTACTTCTCGGTGACTTTCGTTCCGGTACCCCCTGCGGCCACTCCGCGGTCGTCGGAACCTCCGCGGCCCTGCTAGAGCAGGGAGATGTCCGAGACATCGGACGCATAGTGGTGCGTATCCACTATGCCCGACTCCGGTAACAGGGCGCCCGAGAGGCTGCCCCCGGAGGACAACGCCAGTGTGGAGTGGTCGTAGGTGTAGTCGGCGACCGGGTAAGCGGAATCGGCGGGGTGGTCGAGCGCCAGCGGCGCCGAGATGCCGTGCGGCTTGGGGTCGATCACCTGCGGCTTGATCGGCGCCTGGGTGGGCACGGGGGCGGTGTACGTCGGCGCGGACGGGGCGTGCGGCTCGATGGTGGGCGCCTGCGCGGGGGCGCTGTAGGTGGGGTCCGGCGCGTCGTATGTCGGCTGCGACGGCCTGCTCACCGTCGGCACGTCACCGGTGGGCAATTCGTGGGTCGGTACGTCGTTGGTGGGATGCGTGCTGTTCGACGTGCCACCGGTGCTCGGCCGTCCGGTGACGCCACCCGGCGTGGTCACGTCGTCGTCCGGGGTGGTCGGCGCGTGCGTGGGCGCCGGGGTCTGGGTGACCGTCGGGACCTTGGTGGTGGGCACGTCCGGCGCGGTGGTGACGCCGCCGTGCGGCACCGTGGTGGCGCCGGGGAGCTTCGTGACGTCCTGATCCGGCGTCTTCGGCACGGACGGGGTGGTGACGTCGCCGGGAACGGTCGGCGTCGGCGTGGTCTTGACGATCGTGGTGGGCGCGGTGACGCTCGACGCGGGCGACTGCGTCGGGTGCGACGGCTGCGGGTCGGTGACCGGGGCGGGTTTCACCGCGGGCGTCGGCCGAATCGCGTCGAACAACGCGGGGACGGTCGCGGCGGGAGCGGTCAGCACGGACGGGCCCTCCGGCGCGGCGATCACATTCGCGATCGGAGTGGAGGCGGCGTCGGGCTGGATCGTGGTCTGCAACGGGGTGGCCGCGACCACCGGCGCCGCCGCGACCGCGGCAGGCGCGGGCGCGGGCACCGCGGCGGCAGGGGCCACCGGCGCGACCGGCGCGACCGCTGCCGCGGGAGCGACCGGCGCCGAGGCGGCCAGCGGCTGCGCGACGCTCGTTGCCGCGGGCGCGCCCGCGGCAGGCGCGGACTGCGCCACGCCGGACGCCGCCGACGATTGCGTGGCGGACGCTCCCGACGACGTGAGCCCGCCGAGCAGCCCGGAGGGGCCGTTGCTCAACGCGTTCGGCTGCGCGGCCGCGCTGTCGGTGCCGTCCGGCACATGGATGCCGTCGGCCAGCCAGTCGGTGTACTCGTCGAGCTGGTCGCCGACGTGCCCGACCCCGACGTCCACCTTCATCTCGGAGGTGAAGTAGATCCCGTTCGGGCCGAGCCCGAAATCGACCGACCACTGGGTGCCGACGAACATCCCGAGATCGCCGCCCTGACCGACACCGTCGAACGGATCGCCCGCCGCGTGCGCCGCACTCGCGCCGCCGCTGCCGGGCAGGTCGAAGACGGTGGAGCCGGGCGCGACAAAGCCGTTCGCGCCGGGCAGGCCGAAGCCGTGCCCGGCCTGGCCGAGCCCGTGGCCGGGCAGTCCGAACCCGTGCCCGCCGGGTGCGTCGGATTCACTCACGGCGTCGGACCGGACGCCGGGCAGCGAGAAACCGTGGGATCCGTGGCCCTCGGTCCCCGGAATGGACAGTCCGCTGCCGGCCTCCTCGTCCACGCCGGGAATGCCGCCGAGCCCCGGGACGCCGCCGCCGGAGTGTCCGGGCAGTTGCATCCCATGCGCCCCGGACTCGCCGGGCAGCGTCGGCAACGGCATGCCCGCGTCGGTTCCGCTGTACTCCCCGCCGAGCGTGGGCAGCGATGGCGCGGAGCCCGCGCCCGGCAGGGCGAACCCGGGCGCGGGGCCGACCGGATTGGGAGCCGGATTGCCGTGCGCCACCGGAACGTTGGAGCCGTGCGAGGAGAACGGCGCCGGCTCGACGACCGGGTCGGGGAAGGTGATCACCGGGCTCGGCTGGTCCGGATCGGGATCGGTGCTGTGCGCCCAGCCGGTGTGCCAGCTGTCGAGACGGGATTCGCCGGGCTGTGCGGGAACGCCGCCGCCGTTGGCGGCCACCAGCGCCCCGCCGGTGACATAGGCGCCCGCCCGCGCGACCCGCGCGACGCCGGTGGCCACACGGTAGGCGGTGTCGCCCGCGCGCTCGGCGCCTTCGGTGTCGTCGTCGAAGGGCAGATCCCGCGTCATAGAAGCTCCACTCTCGGTTCGTCCAGCATCCTCACCGCGCCGGTCCGAGCAAGTGAAGATCACCCAACAGTATTTCGGGAATACCAACCTGTCACATTCTCCAGGTCTGGAGACAACGCGACTGTGGTGGGCAACACAACCCTGCCATCCGGATTACCGGATCGGAAGCCCTATTTCCGGCGGCTGTCCGGACCGCACGCAGTCTCGAATAGGCACCGCCACCTGGCCTGATCGAGCACGTGCCGAGCACACGGCAGCGGAACTGATGGAGCTGTAAAGGTTGCCGGCGGAGTGCCGAAGTCACGCTTTCCACCGTCGGACTCGACAAACCAGCCGTTCGGCGATACGGACGTGCGGGGAGCGGACGCATTAACCGGACGGCTGCCGAACCCGGTCGACTCCCGCTGCGCCACTTTTCGGCTACGCCAGGGCCCGTCGGCGGGTGCACGTCCGTTACATGATTTCGCCGTGGTCAATGCCTCACTTTTCGGTCCGGCGCATCGCGTCACTGCCCAGCCGGGCGGTGGCCTGCCGGGCGCCGCCTGCCCGCGAATCTTCCGCCGCCGCGTTGCTCGGGTTCACCGCCCGGTATCGGGCCATTTCGCGCCTACACCCGCAGCCACCGTCGCGATCTCAGACTGTGGGATTAGATTGACCCCATGGCCGGACACCGAATCCTGGTCGTGGACGACGAGGTTCGCGTGCTCGCGTCGCTGCGGCGGGGACTGGAACTCTCCGATTTCGAGGTCGTCACCGCGGCCGACGGCGCCGCGGCGCTGAGCATGGTCCGCACCGCCACGCCCGACGCGATGGTGCTCGACGTCAACCTGCCCGAGCTCGACGGCGTCGGCGTGGTCACCGCGCTGCGGGCGATGGGCAACGACATCCCGATCTGTGTGCTCAGCGCCCGCACCGCGGTCAGCGACCGGATCGCCTGCCTGGAACGCGGAGCCGACGACTACCTCACCAAGCCGTTCGATCTGGGCGAGCTGGTCGCCCGGTTGAACGCGCTGCTGCGGCGCAGGCGCCGACCGGTGGACCGCCCCGACCGGGCGCGCACGGTCGGGCAGGTGCGGATCGACCCCGCCGGACGCCGGGTGCTGGTCGCGGGCAGGCCGGTGGAGCTGACCAAACGGGAATTCGATGTGCTCGCCCTGCTCGCCGAGCACATCGGGGTCGTGCTCGACCGCGAGCAGATCCTGTCCGCCGTGTGGGGCTACGACTTTCCCACCGACACCAATGTCGTCGACGTGTTCGTCAGCTACCTGCGACGCAAGCTGGAAGCGGACGGCGTACCCCGGGTGATCCACACCGTGCGCGGCGTCGGCTTCGTCCTCCGGGAGGAACCATGAGCGGATCGCCGTCGCTGCGCACGCGGGTAGCGGTCGTGTCGGGGGTGGTCGCGGCACTGGTCGCGCTCACCTTGACGATCACCTTCGCCGCCCTGCTCGGCGCCACCGGTGAGCGTCAGCTGGACGAGACCGTGTCGTCGATGGCGGTGCGGGTCGCCGGGCCGCGCGAAGCCGCTCCCGCGCAACCGGTTCCGCCGTCCGCGGCCACGTTGTCCCCCGAGCAGGCGCCCGTGGACGCCGGCAGGCCTGCCGACGCGGCGATCGCCCGGGTCGACGGGCTGCCCGGCGTGCTGGTCGCGCTCGATCCCGACCGCGACGTGGTGGAGGCGGCCATTCATCGCAGCCAGCGCGTCGGACTCGGCATCGGCGTGGCGGGCGCGTTGCTGGCCGCCCTGCTCGGCTGGTTCCTCGCCGGCTTCGCCGCACGCCCGCTACGTCGTCTGGCCGACGCCACCCACCGTATCGACACCCTGGAGGAACTGCCGCCGCTGTCCGGGCGCGGCGCGCGGGAAGCCGAGGAACTCTCCGACGCGATCACCCGCATGCTCGCCCGGCTGGAAGCCGCCCACCGTGCCACCCAGCGGGCGCTGACCGGCGCGCGCGACTTCGCCGCGGTCTGCGCGCACGAGTTGCGCACGCCGCTCACCGCGCTGCGCACCGACCTGCAAGTATTGGCCACCAAGGAGATTCCCGAACAGCAGCGCGGCGCGATCCTGTCCGAGATCCTCCTGGCCGAACGGCAGATCGAGAACACGCTGACCGACCTGGAACGTCTCGCGGTCGGCGAACTCACCGAACCGGACGTCTTCGAGCCGTTCGACCTCTGCGACACCCTGGACCGGGCGGTGCACGACGCGCGGCGCAGGCATCCGGGGGTACGGGTGGAACTCGCCGAATGCGCGCCGATCACGATGACCGGACTGCCGGGCGGGGTCATGCTCGTCGTCACCAATGCCGTCGCCAACGCCGTGCAGCACGGCGAAGCCGCGACCGTCACCGTCAGCGCACGCTCCGGCCCGCGGGACACGGTGGAGATCACCGTGGACGACGACGGTCGCGGCATTCCACAGGCGCTGCGCGGCGACGCCTTCGACCGGTTCGTCAAAGGCCCCGGCTCCCCCGGTTCCGGCCTCGGCCTCGCCCTGGTCCGCCAGCAGGCCGAACTCCATTCCGGCACAGCCGAACTCGACAGAAGTCCGCTGGGCGGCGCCCGCCTGCGCGTGCGGCTGCGCGCGGCGGGCTGACCCCTACTTCTTGTCCTTCGGCTTGTCCGACGCGGCGTCCGAGGACAGCGCGGCCACGAAGGCTTCCTGCGGGACGTCGACGCGGCCGATCGTCTTCATCCGCTTCTTGCCTTCCTTCTGCTTCTCCAGCAGCTTGCGCTTGCGGCTGATGTCACCGCCGTAGCACTTGGCCAGCACGTCCTTGCGGATGGCGCGGATGTTCTCGCGGGCGATGATCTTCGACCCGATCGCGGCCTGGATGGGCACCTCGAACTGCTGACGCGGGATCAGCTCGCGCAGCTTGGTGGTCATCTTGTGGCCGTAGGCTTGGGCGGCGTCGCGGTGCACGATCGCGCTGAACGCGTCCACCGCCTCGCCCTGCAACAGGATGTCCACCTTCACCAGCTGCGACTCCTGCTCGCCCGCCTCCTCGTAGTCCAGGCTCGCGTAACCGCGGGTGCGCGATTTCAACGAGTCGAAGAAGTCGAAGATGATCTCCGCCATCGGCATGGTGTAGCGCAGCTCGACGCGGGTCTCCGACAGGTAGTCCATGCCGCCGAGCTCGCCGCGGCGGGACTGGCACAGCTCCATGATCGAGCCGATGAACTCGCTCGGCGCGATGATGGTGCACTTCACCACCGGCTCGTAGACCTTGCGGACCTTGCCCTCCGGCCAGTACGAGGGATTGGTGACGACGTGCTCGGCGCCGTCCTCCATCTCCACCCGGTACACCACGTTCGGGGCGGTGGAGATCAGGTCGAGGTCGAACTCGCGCTGCAGGCGTTCGCGCGTGATCTCCATGTGCAGCAGGCCGAGGAAGCCGCAGCGGAAGCCGAACCCGAGCGCGACCGACGTCTCCGGCGTGTAGGTCAGGGCGGCATCGTTGAGCTGCAACTTCTCCAACGCGTCGCGCAGGTCGGGATAGTCGGAGCCGTCCACCGGGTACAGGCCGGAGTACACCATCGGGCGCGGCTCGCGATATCCGGTGAGCGGTTCGCTCGCGCCGCCGCGCGCACCGGTCACCGTGTCGCCGACCTTGGACTGGCGCACGTCCTTCACGCCGGTGATCAGGTAGCCGACCTCGCCGACGCCGAGCCCCTGGGTCGGTTTCGGCTCGGGCGAGACGATGCCGATCTCCAGCAGCTCATGGGTGGCGCCGGTGGACATCATCTTGATCTTCTCGCGCGGGGTCAGCTTGCCGTCCACCACACGGACATAGGTGACCACGCCGCGGTAGGTGTCGTAGACCGAGTCGAAGATCATCGCGCGGGCCGGCGCGTCCGCCTCACCGACCGGCGGCGGCACCTGGGCGATCACCTGGTCCAGCAGATCGGCCACACCTTCGCCGGTCTTGCCGGAGACGCGCAGCACGTCCGACGGGTCGCAGCCGACGATGTGCGCCAGTTCGGCGGCGTAGCGCTCCGGGTCGGCGGCGGGCAGGTCGATCTTGTTCAGCACCGGGATGACCGTCAGATCCTTGTCCAGCGCCAGGTACAGGTTGGCAAGCGTCTGCGCCTCGATACCCTGCGCGGCGTCGACCAGCAGGATCGCGCCCTCGCACGCCTCCAGTGCCCGCGACACCTCGTAGGTGAAGTCGACGTGGCCGGGCGTGTCGATGAGGTGCAGCACGAAATCGGTGCCCGCGTGGTCGCCCGTCCGAGGCGTCCAGGGCAGCCGCACGTTCTGGGCCTTGATGGTGATCCCGCGCTCACGCTCGATGTCCATCCGGTCCAGATACTGCGCACGCATCTGCCGCTCCTCGACCACACCGGTCAGTTGCAGCATCCGGTCGGCCAGCGTCGACTTGCCGTGGTCGATGTGCGCGATGATGCAGAAGTTCCGGATCCGGGCAGGATCGGTGAACGTCGTGTCGGCGAAGCTGGCGGGCACTCCACTCCTCATGGGTATCGGCAAACTGCCGTCTATCGTCCCATGGTGCTGTGTTGGTTTTTGCAGCGCCTTCGACGCTGCGTGTTCGCGGCCCCGGGAAGTCTCGCGTCCGAGAGACCGAGACTCGCGACTGCGTCGCATGCGCTTCGGTCACTCGGACGCGAGACGGGCCGCGAACGGTGCTCGTAAGACTCGCACCCTGGCGGGTCGAGAGTGTGGTCGAGCTGCGGATGCTTCGGGCGCGCTGCGCCGTCCTCCGCTGCGATCATCACGCTCGGCCTCGGCGCACCTTGCCGGCGGGCAGGAAGCCGGACATGTCCGATCGGTCCCGGATCGGCGGGCACATCCGCTTCCATAGCTCGCTCGCGGACGAATGGGCCCCCGCGACACAACGCATCCCACGCGGGTGATAAGCGGCAGGTGCGCCGTTATCCTCCTGAGATGGCCCGAAGTTGGAACTCTCTCGGCAAGCAGATCGGTCTCATCGCTAAGCAACAGGGGCCCAAGATCGTCAAGCAGCAGGGTCCCCGGTTGGTCGACCGGCTGGTGGGGTCGCTGGCCCAGCGGCGCACCGCCACCGGTGTCGCGGTGCGGCCCGCCGCGTCCACGCCGGTGCCGACCGCCGAGCGGGCGCGGCAGATCGTCTACTCGCCGCAACTGGACGGGCGGGCCGACCCCGGGGAGATCGTCTGGACCTGGGTGCCGTTCGAAGAGGACCCGAGCAACGGCAAGGACCGGCCGGTGCTGGTGGTGGGCCGGGACCGGCGCACGCTGCTGGGCCTGATGCTGTCGTCGAATCCCGAACGGGCGTACGACCGCAACTGGATCGGGATCGGCAGCGGGTCCTGGGACCACGACAACCGGCCCAGCTGGGTACGGCTCGACCGGGTGCTCGACGTACCGGAGGCGGGCATCCGCCGCGAGGGCGCGATCCTGCCCCGCAAAACCTTCGATCTGGTCGCCCACCGGCTCTGCGCCGAATACTCCTGGCACTGACCGCCGATGTCGCGCGTGCTCGGGCCGACCATGATCGCCATGCTGATCACCGACGTCGGTTTCCTGCTCTACTGGGCGATCGCGTTCGCCCACGTGATCCCGCCAGAATGGGCGTACAAGGATTACACCGACCCGATCATCAGCGACTGGAACTATTCGTTCGTCGTGCTCGACCTGGCCGCGAGCGCCACCGGCTTGGCCTGCCTGTGCCGCTCGCCCGGTCGACGCACCCTGATGACCGTGTCGCTGACCCTGACCAGCGTGGCGGGGTTGCAAGCCATCGCGTTCTGGACGCTGCGCGGTGATTTCAGCCCTGTGTGGTGGGTGCCCAACCTCTTCCTGCTGCTGTTCCCCATCCCGGCGCTGGTCACCTTGGTGTGCACCGCACCGCAGGAGCGCGCCGCGAGCTGACCGCCGCGGGACGCGTTCGTTCAGGAGATCATGTCCCGGGAACGGCCGAACAGCAGTCCGTACAGCAGCGCGCCGAGCGCGCCGCCGATCAGCGGGAAGACGATGAACGCCCAGACCTGCCCCATCGCGCCGTGCTGATAGGGCGCCACGGCGAGGCTGCGGGCCGGGTTGACCGAGGTGTTGTCCACCGGGATCGACACCAGGTGGATCACCGCCAGCGTCACGCCGATGGACAGACCGGCCAGCGGCACGTCGGAGAGCTGGTCGGTGGACGACAGCACCACGAAGACCAGCAGCGCCGTGAGCATGACCTCGACGATGATCATGGCGGCGATGCCGAAACCGTTCTGCACCACCACCTCCCCCAGCGGCCCGCGGATCGCCGACGGACTGTGCTTGCCCCATCCGTTCGCCCCGAGGCCGTCGACGGACCGGTCGTACGACGGCAGGTTCTTGGCCAGCGCGAACAACACCAGGCCGGCCAGGAGCCCGCCGATGAGCTGGGAGATCACATACCCCGCCGCGGACACGCCGCTGAGCCGGCCGAGCAACAGATGTCCCACGGTGACCGCCGGATTGACGTGGCAGCCCGAGATCGGCCCGATCGAGTACACGAGAAACATCAGCGACAGACCGAAGCCCAGCGCGATGCCGAGCGGACCGACCTTCTCCCCCGCCAGCACCGCGGTGCCGACGCCGCCGATCACCAGGACGAAGGTGCCGAGCGCCTCCGCGCCCCACTTCTTGCTCTCGGGCACCGGCTTGTTCTCGACAGCCTCTTCGACTACTTCCTGGGCCGTTGGAGACATCTGTCCACCTTCCGCGTTCCAGACATGTACTCGGACGAGTCGTGGTACCGCTTCGACAGCCAGCCGCATGAAAGCAGCGGTTGCTAGGAGGACGCTACGCGAGTCGGATGATCTCTACAACGACTTCGATGCCGGTCGAGTCACACCTCCGGCCTGCTTAAACGGTCACGTGAGACAGGGAGCTGGCAGATTGCCGGGTGCCGCGACCGCATACCGTGGTGGCGTAGGTGGCGTTCCGAAGCACGGCGGTGCGCCGTGCGCCCGCCGACTCGGACGTCGCCAGGAGACGCCGCGGCCGGTCGGGTGTCGATTTCGCGAGCCGAAGGGTGACTGGTACCCTCGACCTTCGGCGCTGCGTTACCCGTTCTCCTCGGGTATGTCGCGCGCCCGACGAACTTTTCCAGGACAGACCAACCAGACAGGAACACGAGGAACCGGCGTGGCCAACATCAAGTCCCAGCTGAAGCGGATCCGCACCAACGAGGAAGCGCGCAAGCGCAACCAGTCGGTCAAGTCCGCGCTGCGCACCGCCATCCGCAGCTTCCGCGAGGCCGCGGCCGCCGGTGACAAGGAAGCCGCCGCCGCGCGCCTGCAGTTCGCCAGCCGGAAGCTGGACAAGGCCGCCTCGAAGGGCGTCATCCACGCCAACCAGGCCGCCAACAAGAAGTCGGCCCTGGCGCTGGCCTACAACAAGCTCTGATTCACCCGGTACCGCGCGCCGGTACCGAGTTCGTGGTGTGACGCAGCCGTCGTGGCCTCGATGACCACGGCGGCTTTTGTCGTGCCCGGACGGCAACCGAGGCGCCGAAGCCGTTCCAGCTGGTGTTTCGACGTTCGGCCCGCGCCGCGTCGGAGGTTCCAGCTACCATTCCGCGCATGGTAACCGTGTATGCCAATCAGACGGTCGTTCGCGCCGAGGATCTGCCCGACGTGATCCGCGCGGCCGAGGTGCTCGGCTTCGGACTCAAGATCGAGAATGTGCTGGTTCCTGACGACGACGGCGGTTACTCGTTGGAGTGGATCGTCACCAGGGACGAGGATGTGCCCGCCTACGAGGAGTGGGAAGGCCGCTACGAGGACGCGGACGACGACGGCGAACTGGTATTGAGTTCCACCACGGAATAGCCCCAGGTCACGGCGCGGCGAGCGCGGCGGTGAGCCGGTCGAGCGCCGCCTGGGAGTCCGCGTCCGCGGCGCGGTAGATGATGATCCGCTGGTCGGGATCCTGTACGGGCATGAGTACCTCGTAGCTGACGACCAGCGGACCCACCACCGGGTGCCGCAGCGGCTTGTTCCCCCGTCCCTGCACCCGCACGTCGTGGCGCGCCCAGGCCTGTTCGAACTCCGCGCTGTAGGCGGTGAACTCGGCGATCAGGTCGGCCAGTGCCCGGTCGTCCGGATGCGCAGCCCATGCCGCCCGCAGATCGGCGATGCCCTCGCGGATGATGCGTTCCCGCTCGACATAGAAATCCCGCATGCCTGGGTCGAGCAGGCACAGCCACATGGAGTTGCGCTGCCGTTCCGGCAGCGCGCCGAAATCGGTGATCAACGCCGCCATCTCCCGATTCCAGGCCAGGATGTCGTAGCGGTGGTTGACCAGCATCGCGGGCAGCGGGGACAGATCGCGCACCAGCATGGCCAGTGCGGGCGCGGGCGCCGTGCTCGGCTTGCCGCTGTCGGGCTGCCGTTGTCGCGCCAGGTCGAACAGGTAGGCGCGCTCGTCGTCGTTCAGGCACAGGGCCCGTGCCAGCGCGTTCAGCACCTCCACCGACGGCCGCAGGCCCCGCCCCTGCTCCAACCGCACGATGTAGTCGGTGCTCACGCCGGCCAGTTCGGCCACCTCTTCGCGCCGCAGCCCCGGCGTCCGGCGCGCCTGCCTGCGCTGCGGCAGGCCGAGATCGTCCGGCGTCAGCCGCTCCCGGCGGGCCCGCAGGAAGGCGGCCATCTCCTGCACTCGATCCGCGCCGTTACCGGACACCGCTCGACTGCGCGGGTTCCGACCTCCGGGTCCGAGGTCGCGGGGCTTGCTCGAATCCGCGCTGCTACCGGCTCCGCTGTGGTTGCGCGGGCTGCCGCCACCGGAGCTGAGGTCGCGCCGCTGGGCCGACTCCGCGCCGCTCCCCGGCCCGGCCTGGTCACGCGGGCTGCCGCCGCCGGACCTGGTGTCGCGGCGCTGTGTGGGGTTCACCGTGCCAGTCATCACCGTCGATCCTACGGCTGCCTAGGACTGGCCTTCCCAGGATGAGACTTCCCTTACTGACCTGCGCACGACGCTGAAGACTGGCTTCCGGCAACAAGGCATCGCGAAAACACAAGGAGCTGGACATGTCCGGAGCTCGCACCCTCGACACCTACCGGCTGCTCGGCCGATCGGGCCTTCGGGTGTCGCCCCTGTCCCTGGGAACCATGACCTTCGGCGCCGATTGGGGCTGGGGCGCGGACCGGGACGAGGCCCGCAAGATCTTCGACACCTATGTCGATCGAGGCGGCAACTTCATCGATACGGCCAATCAGTACACCAACGGCACCTCTGAGCAACTGCTCGGCGAATTCACTGCGGACAACCGCGAAAGTCTGGTGCTGGCCACGAAATACACCATGCTGCGCCGTCAGGGCGACCCGAATTCCGGTGGCAATCACCGCAAGAGCATGGTCGGCTCGGTGGAGGCCAGCTTGCGCAGGCTGAACACCGACTACATCGACCTGCTCTACTTGCACGCCTGGGATTTCCTGACTCCCGTCGAGGAGATCCTGCGCGGCATGGACGATCTGGTCCGCTCGGGCAAAGTGCTCTACGTCGGCATCTCCGACGCGCCCGCCTGGCAGATCGCGCGGATGCAGACCATCGCCGATCTGCGCGGCTGGTCGCCGCTGATCGCGCTGCAGATCGAATACAGCCTGATCGAGCGGACCGTCGAGCGCGACCTCATCCCGATGGCGCGGGAGCTGGGCCTCGGCGTGATCCCGTGGTCACCGCTGGCCAGCGGTGTGCTCACCGGCAAGTACAGCCGCGCCGACCTCGACCACCAGGCGGACGGCTCACCCGAAGGCAGCCGCAAGAACGTGGCCGCCGCCAACGGCTCGCTCACCGAACGCGGCCTCGCCATCGCCGACGTCGTCAAACAGGTCGCGGCCGAGATCGGCAAGACGCCCTCGCAGGTAGCGCTGGCCTGGACGCTGCGCGAGCCCGGAGTCACCTCGCCGATCATCGGCGCGCGCACGGCGGCGCAGTTGGAGGACAACCTCGGCGCGCTCGAGGTGGAGTTCGACGCCGCCCAGCTCGCCAGGCTGGAACAGGCCAGCGCCGTGGACCTCGGCTTCCCGCACGAGTTCCTGAACCGCCCGATGACCCAGAGCGTCACCTTCGGTGATCTGAAGATCGAAGGGCGCGCCTGAGCGACGCGCGCTATGCGGCGGTGCGAAGAAAAAATCGCACCGCCGCATCGGTCTGCGCAGGCACGGGCGTCTACGTGGATCCAGCCGAGGTGCACCACATCGCGGATCGCCACAGGCACTGCAGGTGCCGGGCATTCACGCTGCCGGAGCCGTCGCCACGGCGCACGCCGGTGATCTGCCCGCCGGGAGCATCACCGCGGAGCCCAAAAATGCTCGAGCCGATCTCATCCGCGATCCATTGAAGCGCGTTCTCGCGCAGACTGCCCGTCTTCGGTGAGCTGACGCGCGGACGGCTCAGTGATCCGTCCGTTCCACTGCGGACCGAACGGATCGACGGCACGCGGTGGAACGCCGCTCCGGCCGAACGATCCGAACCGACCCCGCTCGACATGCGCCGCGCACTCCAGCCGAACGATGCCAACCAGCCCCGCTCGACATGCGCCATGCGCTCCGGCCGAGCGATCGGAACGGGCGTGGCTCAATCCGCGCCGTGCAGGTCGAGGATTCGGGTGAGGGCGTGTTCCAAGGCGTAGCCGGCGTCGGCGGCGCCGCCTTTCACGTCGGCGTTGAGGGTCGCGACCACCTGGAGAGCGGAGCCGATGGTCGCGGGGGTCCAGTTGCGGGCCTGCGCTTGCGCCTTCTTCACCTTCCACGGCGGCATACCGAGCTGCTGGGCCAGCTTGAACGGGTCGCCGCGCCCGACCGAACCGACGCGCGCGATGGTGTGCACCGAGTCGGCGAGCGCGTCGGCGAGCAGCACGTGCGGCACGCCGCGGTCGTTCGCCCAGCGCAGCGCCTCCATCGCACCGGGACGGTCCCCCGCCACCGCGAGTTCGGCCACGTCGAAGCCGGAGACCTCGGCCTTGCCCGAGTAGTAGCGGCGCACGGCCGCCACGTCGATCTTCCCTCCGGTGTCCGCGGCAAGCTGCCCGCACGCCGCCGCCAGCTCACGCAGGTCCGAGCCGACCGCCTCCAGCACCACTTGGACGACCTCGCCGGACACCCGCACTCCGGCGTTGCGGAACTCGCCACGCACGAACTCGACGCGCTCGGCGGCCTTGGTCAGCTTGGCGCAGTCGTGGGTGACGGCCCCGGCCTTCTGCAACGCGGGCGCGAGTGCCTTGGCCCGGCCGCCGCCGGAGTGCACGACGGCGAGCACCACGCCATCGGGCGGGCTCTGCGCAGCCTCGGTGATCACCGCGACCGCGTCTTTACCCGCTTCGGCCGCCGACTCGAGGATGATCACCCGGTCCTCGGCGAACAACGACGGGCTCAGTAGTTCGGCCAGCTCCGCGGTACTCGCGTCCCCCGCGCGCAAACGATCGACCGGCACCGCGTCCGGGTCCGCAGCCAGCGCCCTGACCTGCGCGGTGAGCGCGGCCAGCGCCCGCTCGATCAGCAACTCTTCTTCCCCGAGCACCAAGTGCACCGGCGCGGGCCGCTCGCTCACGACAGCGCCTCCCCGTTGCCGGAGGGCGTCGTGCTCGCGGGCTCTGCCGCCTTGCTCCATTCGCCGTGCTGGTTCACAGCCCGATCCTACGATCCATGACCGACACCTCACCCCGCCACGGGTAGTCGCGGCACGCGAGACGAATCGGCGATCGTGGCTGTCCTAGCATCCTGATGAGGGCGAACCTCGGCGGGTGCCAGCTCATCTGCTCGACCCGGCACCGAAGAGATCCCGCGCTGCTACACCCCGGCGCCGGGCGAGCGCACCCCATCGCGGAGTACTGCGAGGTGACGCGGGCCTCCTTCACGGTGGCCGATCGCGGGGCTGCCGCCATCGCGCCAGTGGCGAGCCGTTCCGGTGCGGTGCACGTGAGCGAATCACGCCTGCGATCCGGGCGTCCGCCGCTCATCGAGAACTCGTCATGCGCAGCTGCCCTCCGCCGCCCGAGACCACGATGTCGCCTTCCTGGTCGGTTCGGACCACCGTCGCGCCGAGGGCGGACAGGTCGGCGAGGACAGCGGGGGCCGGATGCCCGAAGGCGTTGCCCGCGCCGACGCTGACCAGCACCAGCCGCGGGCGCACCGCGTCGAGGAATTCCCTTGTGGTGGTGCGTGATCCATGGTGCGGAAGTTTGAGGATCTCCGCCTGGATGGGAATCCCGGCATGCATCAGAGCCCGCTGCGCGGAGGCTTCGATATCCCCGGTGAGCAGGATCCTGCCCGCGGGTGTGCGGGCGGTGACGACCACCGACCGGTTGTTGGCGTCCTCGGTTTCGGCGCCGGGGACCGGTCGCGGACCGTTCCGGCCTGGCGCGAGCACCTGGAGTTCGATCGACCCGAAACTCAGAACGTGTCCGGCCGACAATTCCAGCAGCGGCACTCCCGCGCTCCTGGCGATGGTCGCGACCTGCGCGAGACCCGAGCCAGGGGCGCGCGCGTCACCCGAACGCTCTTGCCTTCCGATCCCGTCTTCGCCGGGACGACAGCCGGGCGCATGTCGCGGTACCCGGCCAGGATGATCGGCACCACCCGCCGAACGGCCATTCGCGCCTCGCCACTCCGGTAGAGAAGCTGGGTCGCTGCTCGCATGGCCTTTGGCGGCACCGGTGAAGCCGTCGGGATGCGCGGCCGGGGCGGCTGTCGGCACGGGAACGCACCCCAGCGCGGCTTCGGGAGCACCGCCTCCGGATGGAGCCCGCGGTGCGAGTGCCTCGAGTTCGTGGATGCCGACGGCGATCGCGTCGACCGCGCGGTCGTGCAGCGCGCCGCTGAGCCCGTCGATGTGGTCGGCGTGCGGATGGGTGAGGATCAGCAGGGGGATTCGCGAAACGCGCAACCGATCCAGGCAGGTGCGGATCGGACGTGGATTCGGCCCGACATCGATGACCACGGCGGCGCCGGGACCGACCGACAGCGCGAGACCATCACCCTGCCCCACATCGCACGCCGCGAGGACCCAGCCGGTGGGCGGCCAGCCTGGATGCCAGAGCCGTACCGGAACCAGGACCACCGCCACCCCGACCACGACCGCGGCGGCGATTCGCCGCGCGGCACGCGCACGCAATGCCACGATCACGCCGACCACGACGGCACCCGCGACCAGCCCGCCCGCCGGTCCGCCCGGGACCGCGAGGGACGCGCCGGGCAGGGCGGCCGCGTGACGGGCCACCCACAGCAACCACCACAGTGGCGGAACCGCGCAGCGCAGCACCGAGTCGGCCGGCGGCGACCACAGGATCGACAGCACCGCCCCACCGGCCCCCGCGACGGTGATCGGTGCGATGACCGGGGCGACCAGCACGTTCGCGAGCACCGCGACCAAGCTGAGCCGCCCGGTGAGCGCGATCATGATCGGCGTCGTGACCACGAAGGCCCCCGCGGACACGGCCACCGTCTCGGCGGGCACCCGCCACCATCCCCTGGCCCGCAGCCAATCGGCCCAGCTCGGCGCCAGCAGGATCAGACCACCCGTCGCGACGACCGACAGCGCGAACCCGGCGTCGACGGCGAGTCCCGGCCACAGGGCCAGCAGCGCGATGATCGCGGCGCACAGCGCGGGCAGCGCCTGCTTGCGGCGGCCGGTGAGCACGGCCAGCAAGGTGATCGCGCCCATCGCACCGGCGCGCAGCACGCTCGGGTCCGGCCGGGCGACGACGACGAACATGAGCAGCGCCGCGGCGGCGACGGCCGTCGCGCCCCGCGGCCCGAGCGTCAGCAGGCGTACGGCGAACAACACGACCGAGAGCAAAATGGTGAAATTCGCGCCGCTGACCACGGTCAGGTGTTGCAGCCCGGCGACCTTGAAATCGTCACGCAACTGATCCGGCAGCATCGAGGTGTCACCGACGACGAGCGCCGGTAGCAGTCCAGCGGCGTCGGGCGGCAGCGCCCGCTCAGCCGATGCCGCGAAGTCGGCGCGCACCGAATCGGCGGCGCGCTGCCACCACGGCAGCGGCCCGGCGGAGGTGGGCGCGCCCTGCGCATGCAGCGTGACGACCGTGAGGTCGGATCGGCGCGGCTTTTCCACCCGAGCACGGAACTCGATCGGCCCTCCCGGCGACAAGCCGCCCCATTCCGAGCCGGACGCAAGGACGACCACCGCGCCACCGGCGCGCACCGTCACCCCACCGCGCCGGTACTCGCGCAGATCTGCCCGGACCATCCACTGACGATCCGCACCGGACACTGTGGTGCGCAACGGTTTCGGGTCGCTTGCCGGAATGACCACCACACGCAGGGACTGCCCTGTCACCGTCCGCAGCGGATGCGTCGCCACGCGATGTTCCCGCCATGCGGCCGCGGCCGCGAATCCCGCTCCGAGCACCACGGCGGCGAGCGCCACCATCGCCACCGCGCGCCTGCGTTCGCCGCGGGGCGCGATCGCCCACAGCAGCAGCATCCACAATCCGATGGCCATCGCCGTCAACGCGACCGCCAGCGCGATCCCCGCCCGCCACCCCGCCGCCACCGCCACGATGGTCGCGCCCCAACAGCACAAGGCGGCGGGCAACAGGCGAGCGTCCAGTGCCGCACCTGCGCCGGGCTCCTCCGGCGCCGCGCCGTCCCCACGACCTCGAGCGGCTCCGACGCCTGTACCGGCCTTCGATCGCGTATCGGCGCCCGACTTCCGTCGGAGCAGTTCGAGCAACGCCGCGGCACTCATACCCGCACCAGATCACGCAGCCGGGCCAGGCGGGCGGGGCCGATGCCGTCGACCTCGCCGAGCTGCTCGACGGAGGTGAAACGTCCGTTGGTCGTACGCCAGCTGACGATGGCCCGCGCGGTGACCGGGCCGACACCGGGAAGAGCATCGAGTTCGGCCTCGGAGGCCGTGTTGAGATCGATCCGGCCCGCCGGGCTCGAGGGACGGCTCGGCGCGGCGGCGGACCCGGTGGACGGACGCCCGCCCGCGCCGATCGTGCCACTGCCGTGCTGCGGCGCGCCCGAACTCGGCACGACCGGCCCGACCAGCACTTGGTCGCCATCCGACAACCGCTGCGCCAAATTCAGGCCGGTGGTGTCCGCGCCCTCGCTCGGGCCGCCTGCGGCGGCGAGCGCGTCGGCGACACGCGCACCTTCGGGGAGCCGAACCAAACCGGTGCGGTGGACCAAGCCGACCACACTGACGACCAGCTCGGCCGTCGGCGGAGCGGGATCGACTCGCCCCGGTTGCGCCCCGGCCGCAGTCGTCGGGGCGGCAGCGCCGGTGGTCGCCAAGGTGACGCTCTGCCCGACCGGCAACGGCGGCACCGGATGCGTGACCGGGCGCTCGCGGAACACGACCACACCGGCGACAACCATCGCGGCGATGCCAGCGAACGCGAGCGTACGGACCCCGCGACGACCCGGATCGAGCCGGGCACCCCGGAATCGTTCCGGCACGAGGCGGTGCAGCCGATTCGCTGCGGGCGCCGAATCCTCCAGCCAGCCGGGCGACCGGACGCGACCGACATCGTCCTCGGCTTGCGGGCCCGGCGCCGGATGACTGGGCAACCGCACGAGATCCCATTTCCCCGCCGTGCTCGAACGTGGTCCGGGCGGTGCTTGACCCGCCGCCACAGCAGTATCGGAGGCGTGACCAATCGTCCCCGACCGGCGGTCATCGTCCTCGAATGCGGTTGTGCGGGAATCCACCACCGTTCCGACATCGGGTGCGAGCTGCGTCTCGCCAGCCGCGCGAGCGAAACGAACGTCAGGCGGAGTTGGGCTGGCCTGCCACCCGATTCCCCCTGGAGACGAGACCTTTTCATCGCGTGAGGTGTCCGCCGCCTGGACTGGGGCCGCGAGGCTGGGGCTATCGCGCTGTCCGGTCGCTCCCACGGGGACGCCACGCGGAGACGGTGTGGTCTCCCGCCCAGACGGTCCGTGCTCCGTTTCCGGCCCGCCCGCCCCGGCCGTCATGCTCGCGCCGACCCGGGCGGTCAGCTCACCCAATCGCCTTCGTACCCGCTCGCGTTCGTCCTGTCGTGACATGGCCGCGACGGTAGTGCGGGACCGCACCGGAAAGATCGGCCCGACCAGCGCGTTCGACGAATCTGTTGACAACCGCCGCCCTGTGCACAATTCGCACCGGAGCGTGGCGCCCTGCCAGGGACACGCCGTTACTCTTCACAGAAGAGCCTCGCCGAAGCGGAAACCGGGCAGTCGACAGCTATGCGCACAGCAGCATTCGGCGGTTCACCCCGATGATGTCGCGGCGGAGCGTCCGGCGACGCGCCTCAGCCCAGATCCTTGGCGAAGCAGTTCGACAACGGCAGTACCTCGTACGGCGCGAAGATCGGGATTCGGTGGTAACCGCTGCGTTCGTAGAAGCGGACGGCCTCCGGTTGCAGGTGACCGGTTTGCAGGATCAGGCGGGGGCGTCCGGCCGCGCGGGCGGCGTCCTCGGCGGCGGTGAGCAGCAGGACCGCTGCGCCCGAACCGCGGTGCGCGGGACGGACGAACATGCGCTTGACCTCGAGTTCCTCCCCGTTCCACCGCAGCGCGGCATGGCCGACCGGGCCGTCCGAATACGCTACGAAAGTGCTGTGCACAGTGGCCGGATCCACCGCGTTGGGATTCGTGGGCAGCTGCCTGGCCAGATGCGCGTAACGCGGCCCGACCTCGGCGGCCATCTCCGCGCGCAACGTCACCGCGTCGGGATGGTCCCAGTCCACCGAGGTGACGGTGAGCGGCGTGCGGACCGGTGGCTGCGCGGAACTCATGCTCCGACGCTAGCCGTACGCCGGGCGACACACCCGCATTCGGATCACCGAGATCATTGGCGGCCTGGAACTCTCGCCTGATCAGTGACACCCGCCGGGGACGACGAGCACGCCGAGCGCCCCCAACCCCAGGTGCACCGCCAGCGCGGGCCCGAACTCGGCGACGACCAGTTCTTCCAGGCCGGGAACGAGTTCGCGTAACTGACCCGCGATGGTCTGTGCCGCGTCCTCGGCGCCAAGATGCTGCACGGCCACCGCGGCGCCGTCCTCGCCGGCCGCGTCGACCGCCGCGGCGACGAGTTTCGCGTACGCCTTGGAACGCGTCCTGACTTTCTCCCGCAACTCCAACCGGCCCTCGACGATGTGCAGCAGCGGCTTGGTGACCAGCTCGCTGCCGAAGAACGACGCCGCCGAGGACAACCTGCCGCCGCGGCGCAACTGTTCGGTGCGATTGACCAGGATGAACGTGCGGGCGCGCGCGGCGGCGGCGACGGCCGCGTCGTAGACCACGTCCAGTGGCGCCCCGGTCTTGGCTCGCCGCGCGGCGGCCAGCGCGGGCAGCCCGGTGGCCAGCCCGGCCCCGAGCGAGTCGACCAGCCGGACGCGGTGGGCGGCGTCCATGTCGCGCACGGCCTGCCGACCGGCCTCCCAGGTGCCCGACAGCTGGCGGGAAATGTGCACCGCGACAACGCCGTCCCCGCCGCTTCGCTCCCAGGCCCGCTCGTACACCTCCCGCAGCTCGCCGGGTGATGCGGCCGAAGTGGTCACGGTGTCGGAGGCATAGTCGATCTCGACCGGGTCGACGCCTTCCCGCATCGCCCGGTCACCGACCAGGACGTGCAGCGGGACGACGGCGATATCCAGCTCGTCGAGGTGTTCGGCAGGGAGGCTGGCGGACGAATCGGTGACGACCACGACTGCCACGGACTACCGGACCTCCTGCAGGGTCTTGACCATCGCGTTGGCCACCGCCGTGTGACCGTCCCAGCCCCAGTGGATGCCGTCGGGGTTCGCCTCGCCGGAAAAGATGTTGTCGCGCACCGCCTCGCCCAGGTCGACCAGCGGCACCGAGGTCCGGCCGGACCAAGCGCGCAGCGCCTCGACCGCCCGAGGCCGGCCGGAGTGCACGCGACCGTAGGCCGCGCAGTCGTGCACCGATGGCAGCACCGCCACGACGGGCAGGTCGGGCCGCAATTGCGCCAGCGCCGTACGGCACTGCTCCAGATAGTCGACGCTCACCTTGGGCGGAAGCGCCACGGGCCTGCCGAGTTTCGAAAGCTTGGGTTGCAGCCAGTTGTAGGTGGCGCGGACGACGCGGCGCAGAGCGGGCGGGCGCACATAGCGGATCAGTTCGCGCAGTGCGGTGGGCAGCGGGGAGGGCAGCGTGTCCATGCCGCCGACGGCGAAGACCACCGCACCCGCGCGCGGCACCGCGGCCCATACCCGGGGATCGCCGATCAGCGCCCAATAGGCGTCGCGACAGGTCCAGCCGATCCGGGCGACCAATTCGACATCCCAGTCCAGCTCGGCCCCAACGAGATTGGGCCAGATGCGCGGATGGTCGGCGGGCAGCCCGCCCTTGGGCCCGAAATAGGCCAGGGAATCGGCGATCACCAGCAGCACCGGGCGCGCGGCTTCCCGCGTTTCGACGGGCTGGTCCGCGGCAGCGGAAGCAGGCTCGCCCGAACCGAGTCCCGCTTCCCCGGTCACAGCGGACCGAGTCGTCGTGGCGGACTCGAACACAAGGTCGGCCGGCGCTGGCGATGCGGGGATCGCGTCTGCCACCGACCGGTCCGCCACCGAGGCGACCGATTCCTCGGACACCGCGAGGAACCGATCCGCCACTGTGGCAGCCGATTCGGCGATCGCGTCGGCCGCCCAAATGACCGATTCCCCCGGCGCTGCCACGGAACCATCCGCCGCCGGAGCAACCGATTCGCCGGGCGCTACCGCAGACCGATCCGCCACCGGAGCAACCGGTTCCGCCAGCTCTGCCACAGAACCATCCGCCGCCGGAGCAACCGATTCGCCGAGCGCTACCGCAGACCGATCCGCCCCTGTAGCAACGATTTCCCCCACCGCTGCCACGGAACCATCCGCCACCGAAACGTCGTTCGTAATGCCGACAGGCGAGGGAGCGCCGCCGACGTGCACCTGGGGCGGTACCTCGGTGACGATATCGCCGGAACCGTCGTCCTCCGCGTCGGATTCCTCTCCGGACGCCGACCCGCCGCCGGATTCGCCTGCCGCGCCGGAAGCTTCGCCGGAGGTGGCCTCGGGTTCGCGGGAAGCCGGTGGCGGACCGCCGAACAACGCGTCGGGCAACTGCCGTTCCGGCCGCGCCGACACCTTACGGAACAGTTCGTCCGGGACCGATCTGATCGGCTCTTCAGAGGACATCCGGTGCTACCTTCGCCGCTGCGTTCCACACATCCAGACGCCAGCCGGGCTGTTCGATGCTCGGGCCGTGGCTGCTGAGCTGCACCCAGCTGGTGTTGGCCAGTCCTCCGAGGATCGGCCAGTTCTGCGGCGGCAGATCGAGCAGCGCGGCCGTGAGGGCGGCGATCAGCCCGCCGTGCGCCACCAGGATGATAGTCCGGCCCGGCCAGTCCTGTCGCTCGGCCAGCAACTCCTGCACCACCGGCAGCGACCGCGCTCCGACCTCGAGTTTGCTCTCGCCGTTGGGCGGGGTGTAGCGCGCGTCCAGCCGCCACGCCATGCGCGCGCCCGGATAGTCGGCGTCGACTTCCAGGTGGGTCAGCCCCTCCCAGTCACCGAGGTTGGTCTCCCGCAATCTGACGTCCGGCACGACGGTGAGCCCGGTGTGTTCGGCCAGAGCCGTCGCGGTGTCGAAGGCGCGGCGCAGATCCGAGGAGTGGATCGCGATGGCGTTGCGCGAAACGAGTTCGCGCGCCGCCTCTTTGGCCTGCCTGCGGCCGAGTTCGGTGAGATCGGTGTCGATCTGGCCTTGCATGCGGTCGGTGGCGTTCCACTCGGTTTGCCCGTGGCGCAACAGGATGAGGGTGCGCACGCCGGCATGTCTGCTCACGATCGCGCCTCGTCCTCCGTCGCCGTGGCGCGCGAATCCGGCGCGGCACCGGTGATGCCTTCGACCGGCACCACGGGGCAGTCCTTCCACAGACGTTCCAGCGCATAGAAATTGCGCTCGTCGTTGTGCTGGATGTGCACGACGACGTCGACGTAGTCCAGCAGCGCCCAGCGGCCCTCTCGGGTGCCCTCGCGCCGGACCGGCTTGTGCCCGGCCGCGCGGAGCTTCTCCTCCACGTTGTCGACGATGGCGTTGACCTGACGCTCGTTGGGCGCGGACGCGATCACGAAGCAGTCGGTGATCACCAGTTGCTCCGACACGTCGAGCACCACCACGTCGGACGCCAGCTTCTCGTCCGCGGCCAGCGCGGCGACCTGCGCGATCTCCACCGACTCGGTCGACGCGGTCATGCCAGCACCTCCCGGGCGCTCGGCGCGGCCGCACGCGCGGCTTCGTCGATCGTCGGCTCGCTCATGCCCGCACCTTCGCTGCGCTCGCTCACGCTCAGCTACCTTCCGCTGCTCCGGGCACATACAGGTGCCGCTTCGATATGTACTGCACCACGCCGTCGGGGACGAGGTACCACACCGGCCGGTTCTCGGCGGCGCGGCGACGGCATTCGCTCGACGAGATCGCCAGCGCGGGGACCTCGACCATGGTCACCGCATCCGGCGGGAGATCCCGCAGATGCTCCTCGAGATGATCGATGTTCAGCTCGTACCCCGGACGGCTCACCCCGACGAACTTCGCCAGTTCGAACAGTTCTGCCCAATCCTGCCATGTCAGGATGCTGGCCAGCGCGTCAGCACCGGTGATGAAGTACAGCTCGGCGCCGGGATGGGCCGATCGCATCTCCCGCAGGGTGTCCACGGTGTAGGTGACCTTGCCGCGGTCGATGTCCGCGCGGCTCACCGAGAACCGAGGGTTGGACGCGGTCGCGATGACGGTCATCAGGTACCGGTCCTCGGCCGGGCTGACCTGCTTGTGCGATTTCTGCCACGGTTGTCCGGTCGGGACGAAGATCACTTCATCCAGGTCGAACCGGTGCGCGACCTCGCTGGCGGCGACCAGATGCCCGTGGTGGATGGGGTCGAACGTGCCGCCCATCACCCCGAGCTTGCGGCCGCGCCGACCTCTCTCGTGCATGACTGCCGAGCTTAACGGGTGGCGCGGGGCCGGTGAGCGGGGGCGGGAACCGACTGGAGACACCCGCCCGCACTACGCTCGCCGCGAGGGTCCGGCGGCGACGCCTCAGACGGTGGTTTCGGCGCCGCCCCCCAGCCGCGCGGCGCGGTGGTAGGCCGCCACCGCCTCGGCGTCCTGCCCGCAGCGCTCCAGCGCGGTGGCGGCCGCCCACGCCAGCTCGGCGTGCAACTTCGTCCGCTCCGGGTCGCGCTCGACCAGTCGCGCCCCGGCGAGGAACTGCCGCGCGGCCTCGCGATGACGGTCGAGTGCGTCCAGCGATCGGCCGAACTGCGCGCGCACCACCGCCAGTTCACCGGACGGATACGGAATCGCATCGCTGCGCAGCGCCTGTTCGAACAGGGCCGCGGCCTCGCCGTGCCGCCCGGCGCGATGGAACGCGCGTGCGGCGACCAGGGTGTGATGCAGCGCGTCCGGTTCCGACAGCCCCTCCCAGCGCGCCGCGGCGCGCACCGCGGCGTCGGCGAGATCGAGTTCCCGGTCGGGCTGGCTCGCGATGGCGATGACCAGCTGGGCGCCCAACCGGGCGGCCTCCTCCGCCGCCAGCACCGGTGCGCCGAGCGCCAGCGCTTCGCGCAGGTGCGCTTCGGCCTCGTCGGGCGTATCGGCGAGCCGGGCGGCGCCGAGTTCGCCCAGCCTGCGCACCTCCGCGGCCCGGTCACCGGAGAAGTCGTCGGCCACCGAAACGCTGTCCGGCCGGCTCCCCGCGCGCGGCAGTGTGCTGCGTAAACCGAGCGGCAACCGATCCACCAGCGGTTCGGCGGCGAGCCGGGCCGCGGTGCGCAGGCTGACCGCGCTGGTGCCGTTGCGGGCGTCGTAGCGGGCGCACAGCGCGCCGATCTGCACCTCCAGCCGGGCGCGCACCGATTCCACCGTCCCTTCCGCCAGCGGAAGATCACCCAGCCGCAGCGTCACCAGCCTGCGCAGCAGCACGCACACCCCGGTGGCGAACGCCAGGCGCGCACCCACGACCGCGCCGGGATCGGCCAGCGCGCTCGCGTGCTCGGTGAGGATTTCCAGCCCCCGTGCCTCGTTGCCGGTCAGCGCACAGAATTCCAGGTGCAGCGCCACCGACGGACGTAGCTCGGCGGTGTGGCGGACCAGCGGATATCCGGATAGGTGCGCGCCGCGGGCCGCCGCGACGCGGCCGGTGCGCACCAGCGGGAGCAATGCGCGCGCCAGCACGCGGTGCGGCTCGTCGGCACAGGTTCGCTCGCCGTCCAGCACGGGTTTCCACTGTGCGAGCCCGCCCTCGTCGTCGCCGCGCGACACGCTCGTCACGCCCCATTCGCCGCGCTCACACACTTCGCAGTCGGACATGTTGTCGCGCGGAGCGGTCATCGCCCGGTCCAGCCACGCGGCGGCGGCCGCGCCGTCCCCGATCGCGCGGCTGAGTTCGGAGCGCAGCGCCAGCACCGGACGCGGGCTGTAGCCGCGCTGCCGATAGCGGCTGTCCAGTTCACCGAACCAGCGATCGATCGTGGACAGCGGTATCGCGGGGTTGTCGATCATGCCCCGAGTCACCCGTTTCAGGTACCAGTGCACCGAATGTGTCATCGAGCCCAGCTCGGCGGGGTGATCGTCGTAGATCCGAAGCAACCTGCCATAGGCGCCGGGCACCAGGTCGGATTCGCCCGCAGAGATGTAGGACTGCGCCAGTTCCAGCAACACCCTGCCTTCCAGCGCGCGATTCGTTCCGATTCGCGCGGCCGCGGCGAGGGTCTCCAGTCGCTCGGTCCGCGTCCGGCCGTGCGGCAGCGCGCCGATCTGTGCCAGTGCCGCGCCGATCTCGGCGGAGTCCATGCTCACTCCGTCTCTACGCCGCGGGCGGCGGCGCGTTGGCCGAGGAAGCCGCCGCAGGCACGATCGCCCGCGCTCAGCGGGCGGTGGATCATCAGCGGGGCGCGCGAATCGACTGGGAACGAATAGTTCATGGCCGCCGATCTTTTCGGCGTACGCCAAAGATCCGCTTAACGAACGCTTTTCAAGCGGTCGGGCGCTTGCTCTTCGGCAGCTTGCTCACGACCGCCTCGTAGGAGATATCCACCAGCTCGTACAGTTCGTTATCCGAGACCGCGCCGCCGAACCGGATGACGTTCCAGCCGTAGCGCCCGATGTAGGCCGACGCCGACACGTCCTCGGGATACACCCGGACCAGTTCGTCGGCCTCCTCGCGGGTCCGCCCGCATTTGAGTCCGACCGACGTCGCGCCGAGAAACGCGAAGATCTTGTCGCCGACCTTGGCGACGACGTCGCCCTCCCACGGTTCGTCCTGCCAGGCGCCCGGCTTGGCCAGGCAGTAGCTCAGCAGCGCGGCATCGTCCATGCCGCCTTCCTACACCGGCAGCAGCCGCGAGACCACCGCGGTGAGCTGTTTGGCCGAACGACATTCGTGCATCTCGATCACGTCGCGGTACTTGTCCGCCGCGGAATCGCCGGAACCCCACTGGTTGCGCGGTTCCGGATTCAGCCAGTGCGCGTGTTTGGCCACCTCGACCAGCGACCGCAAGGTGTCCAGCTCGGGGTCACGGTAGTTCGTGCGTGCGTCGCCGAGGATGAGCAGCGAGCTGCGGCTGGTGACGGCGTCCGGGAAGTCCCTGGCGAACCCGGCCAGCGCGTTGCCGTAGTCGGAGTGCCCGTCCAGGCCGACGACGTTCGCCTCACCGAAGATCCGGGCCATCGCCCGGTCCAGCTGGGTGTGCGGGTCGAAGAACCGGGTCACCTCGTCGATCTGGTCGACGAACGCGAAGATGCGCACCCGGGAGAACTGCTCGCGCAGCGCGCTCACCAGCAACAGCGTGAAGTTGCTGAAACCGGCGACCGAGCCGGAGACGTCGCACAGCAGCACCAGCTCGGGACGGCCCGGCCGCGGCTTGCGGTTCACCAGATCGATGGGCACGCCACCCGTCGACATCGACGCGCGCAGCGTGCGGCGCAGGTCGATGGCACCGCGGCGGGCATGCCTGCGGCGGGCGGCAAGCCGCGCGGCCAGGATCCGGGCCAACCGCTGGGTACTGCGTTTGAGTTCGCCGAGTTCGGCTTCGGAGGCGCGCAGGAAGTCGACCTCCTCGGCCTGCCGGGCGACGCCGTAGCTCGCCACGCGCTCGCGGCCGATCCGTTCGGCGACCCGCCGCCTGGTCTCGGCCTCCACGGTCGCACGGAAACCGGCGATGCGCTGCCGGGCGGCGCGGCGGGCGATCTCGGCGTCGAACTCGCTCGCGTCCGGCCCGAGTGCCATGCCGGCGAGAATCTTCGCCAGCAAGGTCTGCGGCTGCACCTCTTTCAGCGCCTGATACGACGAGAAGGACGGACCGCGGGCGGATTGATACTGGCCGAGCTGTTCGACCAGCTGCGCGGCCAGCGCCTCGAGCTGCGGGGTGGCCGACTCCTGCGCCAGCAGTTCCGCGAGCAGTTCGCGCAGCGCCGGGATGTCCACGTCCCCCGAGGGCGTCTGCGGGATCTCGAGCTCGTCCTGGTCCGCGGCGCGTTGCCCGACGGCGACGGGGAACCACAGGTCGAACAGCCCGTCGAAGGTCGCGCGGTGGGTGGTGCGCCGCAGCAACGCGCACGCCAATCCCTCGCGCAGGACCTCACGGTCCATCAGGTCGAGCACGGTCACCACACGGCCCGCGTCCACCGTCTCCGAAGGTCCGACCGGTATCCCGCGCGCCCGCAGCGCCTCCACGAATCCGACCAGATGCCCCGGAATGCCGTGCGGCGCGCTCAGCGCCGCGACATCGGCGGGGACCGGACCGGTCGCCATGACTCAGGCCAGCTTCAGTTCGGCCAGCGCGCGCTGATGGTCGCTCTGGTGTTTGAGGACCACGCCGAGCGTGGCCCGGACGGTGGTGTCGTCCAGGTCGCGCAGGCCGAGCGCCAGCAGCGTGCGGCCCCAGTCGATCGACTCCGCGACCGAGGGCAGCTTCTTCAACTGCATGCCGCGCAGCACGTGCACGATCCGCACCAGCTGCGCCGCGACCGCCGCCGACAGTTCGGGCACCCGGCTGGCCAGGATGCGCCGCTCCAGCTCCTCGTCCGGGAAATCCAGGTGCAGGTACAGGCAGCGGCGCTTGAGCGCCTCGGACAGCTCGCGGGTGGCGTTCGAGGTGAGCACGACGAACGGTTTACGGCTCGCGGTGATCGTGCCCAGTTCCGGCACCGTCACCGCGAAGTCGCTGAGCACCTCGAGCAGCAGGCCCTCGATCTCGACGTCGGCCTTGTCGGTCTCGTCGATCAGCAGCACCGTGGGATCGGAACGCCGGATCGCGGTCAGCAGCGGGCGCGACAGCAGGAACTCCTCGGTGAAGACGTCGGCCTTCGTCTCTTCCCAGTCGTTCTCGCTGGATGCCTGGATGCGCAGGATCTGCTTGGCGTGGTTCCACTCGTACAGCGCGCGGGCCTCGTCGACGCCCTCGTAGCACTGCAGCCGCACCAGCTCGGCGCCCGAGGTCTGCGCGACCGCGCGCGCCAGCTCGGTCTTGCCCACACCCGCCGGCCCTTCGATCAGCAACGGCTTGCCCAGGCGATCGGCGAGGAACACCGAGGTGGCGGTGGCCTTGTCCGCCAGGTAGCCCGTGCTCGCCAACCGTTCGATCACATCGTCCACCGACGTGAAGATCGGCTCCTGTACTGCGCTCTCCGACACCACCCGGCACCTTCCTTCCGAACCATCCCCCACGCTACGGCAGCGCGCCGCCGACGCCGACTCGGCATCGGCCGCGGCCACGCACGCGGGTCAGACGGGCCGGATCTGCCCTTCGCCCCAGACGATCCACTTCGTGGAGGTCAGCTCCGGCAGGGCCATCGGCCCGCGAGCGTGCAGCTTCTGGGTGGAGATCCCGATCTCGGCGCCGAAGCCGAACTGCTCGCCGTCGGTGAACGCGGTGGAGGCGTTCACCATCACCGCGGCGGCGTCCACCCGGCTGGTGAATTCGCGGGCCGCGGCGAGGTCGCCGGTGACGATGGCCTCGGTGTGGCCGGTGCCCCAGGTGTTGATGTGCTCCACCGCCGCGTCCAGGCCGTCGACCACTTTCAGCGCGATGTCCAGGGTGAGGTACTCCTCGCCCCAGTCGGCGTCGGTGGCAGGAACCTGGCCGGGCAGGTCACCGTGGATGGTGACGCCGGAACGTTCCAGCGCCGCGGTGAGCCGGGGCAGCGCCGTGTCCGCGATGCCCGCGTCGATCAGCACGGTCTCGGCCGCGTTGCACACGCTGGGACGGCGGGTCTTGGCGTTGATCAGGATCCGCTCGGCCATGTCCAGGTCCGCGGCGGCGTGCACGTAGACGTGGCAGTTGCCGGTGCCGGTCTCGATGGTGGGCACCTGCGCGTCGCGTACCACCGCGTTGATCAACCCGGCGCCGCCGCGCGGAATGACCACGTCGACCAGGCCGCGCGCCTGGATCAGATGGGTGACGCTGGAACGGTCCTCACTCGGCAGCAGCTGCACTGCGTCGGCCGGGATGCCCTGCGCCGCAAGCGATTCACGCAGCACCGCGACGAGCGCGGCATTGGACCGGGCCGCCGAGGACGAGCCGCGCAGCAGGGCGGCGTTACCGGATTTGAGCGCGAGCCCGAACGCGTCGACGGTGACGTTCGGCCTCGCCTCGTACACCATGCCCACCACGCCGAGCGGCACGCGCACCTGACGGATCTCCAGACCGTTCGGCAAGGTCGAGCCGCGCACCACCACACCGACCGGATCGGGCAGCCCCGCGACCTGACGCAGACCGGAGGCGATGCCGTCGATGCGCGGCTTGGTCAGCCGCAGCCGGTCCAGCAGCGATTCCTCGGTGCCCGCGGCCTGCGCCGCGGCGATGTCCTCGGCGTTGGCGGCCAGCACCCGGTCGGCGGCGGCCAGCAGTGCGTCGGCGGCGGCGTGCAGGGCCTCGTTCTTCTGCGCGGTCGTCAGCTGGGCGAGCGCCCGCGACGCGACCCTGGCCTTGCGCGCGGCCTCGTGCACCACCTCGCGGACATCGGGCTGGGTGGTCGTTCCTACCGTCATGGGTACAGCCTACGCACCGGGTACACCGCCGATCCCACCCGCTGCTACGCGTGCGCGACGCGGCCACGGCGACTACCGTCCGGCGATATGACGGCCGAATCGGACGCTCCCGCGATCGTGGTGCTCGGCAGCATCAACATGGATCTGATCACCACGACCGCACGCAGACCGGTCCCCGGCGAGACCGTCCTCGGCGGCGGCTTCGCCATGGTGCCCGGCGGGAAAGGCGCCAATCAGGCCATCGCGGCCCAGCGCGCGGGCGGCGAGGTCCGCTTCCTCGGAGCGGTCGGCGACGACGTCTTCGCCGGTGAACTGCGCGGCGCGCTCACGGACGCCGCGGTGCGCACCGATCTGCTGCGCACCGTCGCCGGGCCGAGCGGCATCGCCACGATCGTCGTGGACGACGACGGCGAGAACAGCATCATCGTCGTCGGAGGCGCCAACGCGCGGATGACCGAGCTGACCGAGGACGACATGGCCGCTATAGCGGACGCCGATATCCTGTTGTGCCAGTTGGAGATTCCGATCGAGACGGTGACCACCGCCGCCGGCCACGCCCGCGCGAACGACACCACCGTGCTGGTGAACCCCTCGCCTGCCCGTCCGCTGCCCGCCGAACTGTGGGCGAATATCGATGTGGCCGTGGTGAATTCGGGCGAGGCCGAGCGGCTGGGCGCGGACCTGGACGCCGTCGCGCACCTGGTGGTGACCCGGGGGGCGGCGGGCGCGGACTATCGCGGGCCCGGCGGCGTCCGCCTGTCCCGGCCCAGTCCGCGGGTGGATGTCGTCGACACCACCGGCGCGGGCGACGCCTTCACCGGCGCGCTGGCCACGGCCTGGCATCGGGGTCCGGAATGGGCTTTGACCTGGGCTTGCGCCGCCGGAGCGCTGGCGACTACCCGGTTGGGCGCGAGCAGTTCGATCCCGGCCTGCGAGGAGATCACCGCCGCGTTGGTCGCGCAGTAGCGCCGCGGCGGCTCCCGGTGCGCCAGGGCCGATATCGTGATGGGCATGGCCACCACGCCGGATCGCATCCCCGCCGAGGGCGACCCCGCGCCGATCGAGCGGCTGGACGCGTCCATGGTCGCGCTGAGCTTCGTGGACAACGCGGGCATCACGCGCGTCAAAGCCGTCCCCAGGCAGCGGCTCGATCCGGCGTCCCGGTACGGCGTCGGGGTGTCGCCGTGCTTCGAGACCTTCGCCTTCGACGACCTGATGGCGATCGGGCGCTATCTCGGCGGGCCCGACGGCGATCTGCGGCTCGTCCCCGATCTGAGCATGCTCACCGAACTGGCCTGCCAACCCGGCTGGGCGTGGGCGCCCACGGACAAGTACAACCAGGACGGCACCCGATTCGCCGCCTGCCAGCGCCACTTCGCGGCCCGGCAGACGGCGGCGGCGCGGGCGGCAGGGCTGCGGTTGTCCATGGCGTTCGAGACCGAATGGGCGGTGGGCCGCGCCGACGACGCCGACGGTTTCACACCCGCGATCGACGGCCCCGCCTACGGCCTGGTGCGGCTCGGACAGGTGGCCGACTACGCCGCCGACCTGGTCGCGGCGCTCGAGCGGCAGGGCGTCACCGTGGCGCAGTTCCATCCGGAATACGCGCTCGCGCAATTGGAGTTGTCCGTCGAACCGTCCGAACCGGTCACGGCCGCCGACCAGGCGGTGCTGGTGCGGCACACGATCCGGCAGGTGAGCGCGCGGCACGGCTGGCGTGCGCTGCTGGCCCCGTGCATCGAACCGGGAGGAGCCGGTTCCGGAGCGCATCTGCACCTGTCGGTGGCCGACGCGGAGGGACCGTTGTTCGCCGGCGGCGACGGTCCGCACGGCATGCGGCCGTCCGGCGAGGCGTTCCTGGCCGGGGTGCTGCGGGAACTGCCCGCGCTGGTCGCGGTCGGAGCGGGCAATCCGGCCAGCTTCCTGCGGTCCGAGCCGTCGCGCTGGGCGGGGGTCTGGCAGTGCTGGGGCCACGAGACCAGGGAGGCCGCGCTGCGCTTCGTCACCGGGGTGCGCGGCACCGAGTCGTGGGCGGCCAACGCCGAGATCAAGTGTCTCGACGCGACCGGCAATCCGTACCTGATCGTCGGGGCGGTGCTCGCCGCCGGGCTCGCCGGTGTCGCCGAACAGTTGCGTCTTCCGCCCGAGATCGTCGGCGACCCCGCGACTTTCGACGCCGAAGCCCACAGGATGTCGGAGGTGCGCCGCCTGCCGACCACCCCGTCCGAAGCCGCCGGCCATCTCGCCGCCTCGAAGGTGCTCGCCGACGCCATGGGCGTCGAGCTGCACGACGCGCTGCTCACCGTGCGCCACGCGGAGGCCGAGCGGTACGCCGCCGCGAGCGCCGAAGAGCTGGTCGCCCTCACCCGCTGGCGGTTCTGACATGCTCACCGACGATGTCCGGCTCACCGACCACCACTGTCACGGGGTGGACACCGGCGATCTGGATCGGCCCGGCTTCGAGCGCTTGCTCGGGGAAGGCGCGCGCGGCAGTTTCGACTCCGCGATCGGGCTCGCCGTGCGCCGCTGGTGCGCCCCCGCGCTCGATCTGCCCGCCCATGTCGGCCCGGATGTCTACCTCCGTCATCGCGCCCGGCTCGGTGGCCGCGAGGTGGCCGCCCGGCTGCTGCGCGCATCCGGGGTGAACCGATGGTTCCTGGATACCGGAATCGGCGGGGGCATCGCTGATTTCGCGGCTCTCGTGGACGGAGAGGTGCGCGAGGTGATCCGGCTCGAGGAGGTGGCCGAGCAAGTCGTCGCGCAGGTCGGCGCGGTGTCGGGGGTGTACGAGCGGATCGAAGCGGAACTGCGTGCGCGGGCGGCGGGCGCCGTCGGGTTGAAGACGATCGTGGCCTACCGATACGGTCTCGACTTCCCGCTGCGGGATCACCCGCCGACCAGTTTCGCGCCCGAACACCGGCTCACCGACCCGGACGTCCTCGGCTGGCTGGTCGGCCTCGGCGCGCGCATCGGCGCCGAACTCGGTCTTCCGCTGCAATTCCACACCGGCTTCGGTGACCCCGACCTGCGCCTGCGGCACGGCGACCCGCTGCTGCTCACCGACTTCCTGCGCCGGACCGCGGGCACCGGCCTGTCGGTGATGCTGCTGCACTGCTGGCCCTTCCACCGCCATGCCGCCTACCTCGCGCACGTCTTCGAGCACGTCCATCTGGATCTCGGCCTGACCATCCCCTACGTGGGACAGCGGGCCGGTGCCGTGCTGGCCGAGACGCTGGAGCTGGCCCCGTTCCGGGCGCTGTGCTATTCCTCCGACGGTTACGGCCTGCCGGAGCTGCACTACCTCGGCGCGCTGCTCTGGCGGCGTGGCCTCGGAAAGCTCGTCGACGAATGGCTCGCCGACGACGCGATCACCACCGCCGACGCGGAAGCCTTGGTCGGCGCCTTCGGCCACGGGAATGCCGAGCGCGTCTATCCCGCGCGGTTCTCGCGGACGGTCGGCTGACCGGCACGACCGGGCGGTCGGATAATCGGGTGCGCCGGGTGTCCTCGATACCTACCGTTGATGGCGTACCCCAACGGAAGGACCGAGACCATGTTTCCCGTCGAGCTGCGCGGCACCAAGGCGCAGACGCTGATGTGGGCCGATGAGCACGATGTCGAGCAGGCCGCGCTCCAGCAGCTGCGCAACATCGCCGCGCTGAAATGGGTCCACGGCGTCCGCGTGATGCCGGACGTGCACCTCGGCAAGGGAGCCACGGTCGGCTCGGTGATCGCGATGAAGGACGCGGTGTCACCCGCCGCGGTCGGCGTGGACATCGGCTGCGGCATGGAGAGCGTGCGCACCGATCTCACCGCGGCCGACCTGCCCGACAGCCTGCGTTCGCTGCGGTCGCGCATCGAGGCGGCGGTGCCGGTCGGCTTCCAGGCGCATCGCGACGCCGTGGACGTCACCCGGCTCGGTCACCAGGTCGCCGGGCTCGGTGCGAGCACCGCGACGCTGCGCGCGGGCTGGGACCGGTTCTGGGGTTCGTTCGCCGCGCTCGACCACGGGGTGCGGGCGCGCGAGTCCAAGGCGCACAAGCAGATGGGCACGCTCGGCGGCGGCAACCACTTCATCGAGATCTGCCTGGATACCGAAGACCGGGTCTGGATTCTGCTGCACTCGGGCAGCCGCAACATCGGCAAGGAACTCGCCGAGCGCCACATGGCGATCGCGCGCACGCTGCCGCACAACGCCGATCTGCCCGACCGCGACCTGGCGGTCTTCGTCTCCGGCACGCCGGAGATGGAGGCCTACCGGCGCGACCTCACCTGGGCGCAGGAGTACGCGGCGCGCAACCGCGCGGTGATGCTCGCCCTGGTCTGCCGCGCGGTCGCGGCCGAATTCGCCGAGCGCGGTGTGCGTTTCGAGCAGCCCATCAGCTGCCACCACAACTATGTGGCGGAGGAGATCATCGACGGCGTGCCCATGCTGGTCACCCGCAAGGGGGCCGTACGCGCGGGCGAGGGCGACCTCGCGCTGATCCCCGGCTCGATGGGCACCCGCTCGTATGTCGTTCGCGGCAAAGGGAATCCGGCTTCGTTCCAGTCGGCCTCGCACGGCGCGGGACGGCGGATGAGCCGCAACGCGGCCAAGAGGCAGTTCTCGGTCGCCGATCTGATCGCCCAGACCGAGGGCGTCGAGTCGCGCAAGGACGCGGGCGTGGTGGACGAGATCCCGGCCGCGTACAAGGACATCGATGAGGTCATCGCGGCACAGCGGGACCTGGTCGACGTGGTCGCGACGCTGCGCCAGGTGCTCTGCGTCAAAGGCTGATCGTCGCGTGAGCCGACTGCCGCCGGGCGATTCGCTTGGTCCGGCGGTCGGCATCGCCGCAAGGGCCGCGGCGAACCGGCTCCGACGACAGCGGGCCGAGCCCCGCCCATCCCGATTTCCGCGACAGCGGCCTCTGCTCTCCAGGCGTTCGAGTTCCGGCGCTCCCGGCCGCTCCACCGTGGATCACCGCTACCGGGCGCTCGACGCCTATCCCGATCGGTGGCGCCGACAAGCCGACGAGCGCGTCAGCCGAGATTCGTGTCGGTCTCGATGTCCTGGTGACCCGCTCGATACCATCGGATATGCGCTGGCGGCCTTCGTTCTTCTCGCCCCCTCCTGAGTCGGACCCCGCGGCCGGTCCGCCGGAGATTCCCGGCGTGCGGCGCTCCTACGTCACCGCCCGTGGTGTGCGTTTCCACGTGACCGAGGCGGGTCCGCCCGACGGACGCCCGGTGCTGGCATTGCACGGCTGGCCCGAGCATCACTACGCCTACCGTCATCTGCTCGCCGATCCGCCGGACGGGCTGCGGATCATCGCGCCGGACCTGCCCGGCTACGGCTGGTCCGGTCCCCCGCCGCACCGATGGGCCAAGGACGACGTCGCTTCCGACCTGCTCGCGTTGCTGGACGAGCTCGGCTGCGAGCGGGCCCTGCTGGCCGGCCACGATTGGGGCGGCTATATCGCCCACCTGCTCGTGTTGCGCGAACCGGAGCGATTCGACGCGCTGCTCGCACTCAACATCGCGCACCCGTGGCAGACGGCGCGTACCTTCCTCCCGCACGCGTGGCGGTTTCTGCTCTACCAGCCCGCCGTCGCGGCGTTCGGCGACTACTTGCACCGGCGAACCCGCTTCCTGGAGCTCGTCTTCGCCGGCTCGGTACGCGATCGCGCGACGTTCGGGCCCGAGGCGGTCCGCGTCTACTCGGACCGTTTCCGCGATCCCGTCTGCGCCCGCACCGCGACCGACACCTACCGCACTTTCCTGCTGCGCGAAGTCCCCCGTTCGGCCGGCCGCGGCGAACGACGCCGGGCGACGATCCCGATCCGCACGCTGTTCGGGGTCGAAGACGCGGCGATCCATCCAGCGCTCGCCGCCGAGGAAACCGCGCGTGCCGACGACTACCGCCTGGAATTGGTGCGTAGCTGCGGCCACTTCATCCTCGAGGAACGTCCGGAGCTGGTCCGGGCCCGGCTGGCCGAGCTGGCGGCCGCTACCACGCGGCCCGCCTGATCACGGCGCACGTCGAGGCCACCCGGGGTGGCGAGTATGTGGCCGGAAGGCGCCGCGCGCGGCTGACCGACCGGCGGCGCCCCGGCCGCCTGTCGGTGGCGTCGGGCACGATGGAGCCCATGACCACGGCCACCGACGCGTCTCCGCTCGACCTCACGGCCCCCGGCCTGCGCGAGCACGCCGAACAGCTGCTGCGTGAGCTGGCCGGGGCAGGCGCCGGGCTGCGGGAGGATCAGTGGACCGCGATCGAGGCGCTCGTCGTCCGGCGGCGCAGGGCCCTGGTCGTGCAGCGCACCGGCTGGGGCAAGTCGGCGGTGTACTTCATCGCCGCCAAGCTGCTGCGCAGGGCCGGGAGGGGGCCGACGGTGATCGTCTCGCCACTGCTCGCGCTGATGCGCAACCAGGTCGCCGCGGCGCACCGTGCGGGCGTGGTCGCCGCCACCATCAACTCCGGCAATGTCACCGAGTGGGACGATATCCACGCACAGGTCGCCGCGGGTTCGGTCGACGTGCTGCTGGTCAGCCCGGAACGGCTGAACAACCCGGATTTCCGCGATCAGGTGCTGCCCCGGCTGGCGGCCGACGCCGGGCTGGTGGTGATCGATGAAGCACACTGCGTGTCGGATTGGGGCCACGATTTCCGGCCGGACTACCGGCGCATCCGCACGCTGATCGCCGACCTGGGCTCGGACGTCCCGGTGCTCGCCACCACCGCCACCGCCAACGACCGGGTGGTCACCGACGTCGCCACCCAGATCGGCACCGAGACCCTGGTGCTGCGCGGCACGCTGGATCGCGAGTCGCTGCACCTGTCGGTGGTCCGCTTCGACGACGCCGTGGAACGCACCGCCTGGCTCAGCGGGCACCTCGACCGGCTGCCCGGCTCCGGCATCGTCTACACGCTCACCGTCGCCGCCGCGCACGATCTCGCCGACGTGCTGGCCTCGCACGGCCACACCGTGGCCGCCTACACGGGGCAGACCGACCCGGCCGAACGCGAGGCGCTCGAAGCGGCGTTGCTGAACAACGAGGTGAAGGCGCTCATCGCCACGTCCGCGCTCGGCATGGGCTTCGACAAGCCCGACCTCGGTTTCGTCGTGCACGTCGGCGCGCCCTCCTCGCCCATCGCCTACTACCAGCAGGTGGGACGGGCCGGGCGCGGCACCGACCGGGCCGAGGTGATCCTGCTGCCCGGCCCCGAGGACGCGCGGATCTGGAGCTACTTCGCCTCCGTCGCCTTTCCCCGCGAGCACATCGTGCGCGCGGTGCTCGACGCGCTGGACTCCGAGCGGGCGCTGTCCACCGCGGCGTTGGAGCCGCTGGTGGAGTTGAACCGCTCCCGGCTGGAGATGGTGTTGAAGGTGCTCGACGTGGACGGCGCGGTGCGCCGCGTGCGCGGCGGCTGGATCGCCACCGGCCGGCCGTGGACCTACGACACCGAACGTTACGAGCGCCTGTCCATCGCCCGCGAGGCCGAGCAGCAGGCCATGATCGACTACCAATCGACGGCCGAGTGCCGCATGCAATTCCTGCGCCGCCAGCTCGACGACCCGGGGCTGTCGGCGGATTCGCCCGGCTGCGGCCGCTGCGACAACTGCACCGGCCACCGCCCCGACCGCACCGTCGCCGCCGACGCGTTGGCCGCGACCAAGGCCAGGCTCGACCGTCCCGGCCTCGACCTCGCGCCACGCAAACAGTGGCCCACCGGTATGGCCAAGCTGGGAATCCCCTTGTCGGGCAAGATCACCGGTGGCGCGGAGACCGGTCGCGTGCTCGGCAGGCTGACCGACCTCGGCTGGGGGCAGCGACTGCGCGCGCTGCTCGACGGCCCCGACGCCCCGGTTCCCGACGCGGTCTTCGAAGCCTGCGTCGCCGTTCTGCGCGAATGGGATTGGACAACCCGCCCCACCTCGGTGCTAGCCCTGGAATCGCCGCGCCACCCCGTGCTCACCGCCACCCTCGCCGCCCGCCTCGCCGAGGTCGGCCGCCTGCGCGATCTCGGCACGCTGCGCACCCGCCCGGACCGCCCGCCCGTCTCGGCGGCCAACTCCGCGCACCGGGTCGCCGGCCTGTTCGACTCGTGGGAGGTTCCCGACCTGACCCAGGTATCGGGTCCGATCCTGCTGGTGGACGCCGTCACCGACACCGGCTGGACCTTCACCGTCGCCGCCCACGCCCTCCGAGCGGCGGGCGCCGACGCCGTCCTGCCCTTCGCCCTGGCCACACCGACATAACGACAACTGGGCGTGCCGCTGCTCCGCGTGCAGAGTTCGTCCCGCCCGCTGACCGGCATGATCGGCTTCGCCCATGACGCGCACCTGAGAATGCGCCTCCGCATGTACCGCACCGATGAATTCTGTGTGGATCCGCCGTCGGTACCTCTGGACGCACCGACAGCGGTGGCCGGTGCTGGAACCGTTCCAGCGCGGGAGGAAGCACAGGGAGGCACTGGATGCGGGAGTTGATTCTCGGCGTCGACGTCTCGCTCGACGGCGAAAGCGTCGACGAGCAGACGATCCGGACGGGTGAGCAGGTGGAGCGGTGAGTGGTATCAGGGTTTTGGTAGCGGGGGCGAGCATCGCGGGGCCCGCGCTGGCGCACTGGCTGCACCGGCGGGGCGCGGAGGTGACCGTGGTGGAGCGGGCCCCCGAGCTGCGTCCGGGTGGCCAAGCGGTGGACGCGCGCGGGGTTACCAAAGAGGTCATCGGGCGGATGGGGCTGGACGCGGCGGTGCGTGCGGCACGCACCAAGACCGCAGGCGCCAACATCGTGGACGCCGACGGGAAGGTGCTGGAGACCTATCGCGCGGACGACGACGGCGGCGACGGGTTCATCTCCGAGATCGAGATCCTGCGCGGGGACCTGTCGCGGGTGCTCTACGACGACACCCGCGACGAGGTCGAGTACGTCTTCGGCGACCGGATCGCCGAACTCACCCAGGACGCGGACGGGGTCGACGTGGTCTTCGAGGGCGGTGACCGGCGGCGTTTCGAACTGGTGGTCGGGGCCGACGGGCTGCACTCTTCGTTGCGGACGATGGTCTTCGGGCCGCGTGAGCGGTTCGTCCGCCATCTCGGGCACGTGCTGGCCTTCTACAGTGTGCCCAACGAGTTCGGGCTGGACGGTTGGCTGATCGACTACCAGGAGTCCGGGCGCTCCGCGGGCTTGCGGCCCATCCAGGACGCCACCCGGGCGATGGCCATGTTCTCCTTCCCCTCCGGGGACTTCGAGGTCGACTACCGCGACGTCGCGGCCCAGAAGCGCCTGCTGCGCGAACGGATGACCGGCATGGGCTGGTTGACCCCGCGCATCCTCGCGCACCTGGACGACACCCCGGACTTCTACCTCGACCAGGTCGCCCAAGTGGTGATGGACCGCTGGTCGCACGGACGGGTGGCGCTGCTGGGAGACGCGGCGTTCAGCTCGTCACCGATGTCCGGGCAGGGCACCGGGCTGGCCCTGGTCGGCGCCTACCTGCTGGCCGGAGAGCTGGCTGCCGCCGAGTGGGACCCGCAGACCGGGTTCACCCACTACGAGGCGCGGATGCGCTCGTTCGTCGAGGCCAACCAGGAGATCGGCCGGTTGCACGCCCGCAGCCGCGAGGTCCCCGGACCGGACACCGAACCGAGCCCCGATTTCACCGGCGAATGGTTCACCGAGCTGATCGAACGCGCGATCCATGGCGTCGAGCTGCCGGACTATGCAGGAGTACCGGACTCCAAAACCCCGGCCGATCCACCGATCACCACGTCGGCCAAACAGTAGGCGGCCAGAATCCACCACTTCGGACCTCCCACACCGAAGATCGACACCCGACGCGCCCAGCGCACCACAACCACAGGTTTCGAGCGAAGCGAGACCGAGCCTGTTCCTCGTTCGCGCCGAAGGCGCGGCCGAAGTCACAGACTGAGCGTGGCCCGTAGGCGCGCGTCCAGGGATTCCGTTTCCTCCTGGGTGAGCACGCCGAGGTGTTCGGTGAGCCAGGGCCGGTAGGCGCGGTGCAGTTTCAGGGTGTCGGCCCAGCCGTGCTCGGTATGGGTGGCCAGTACGTGGCCGGGGTCGGCGGCGCGCAGCGGAACCACTTGCAACCAGCGATAGCGCGAAGTGATCACCGCGGAGTCGGACACCAGCACCACTGTCATGCGCCGCGGGAAGGGGGTGCCGTCACTGAGGGTCGGGGCGTAGCGCCAGACCTCACCGCGTCTCATGCGGCGCCGTCGGCGTCGTCGTCGGCGGCGGCCTGGGTGAGCGTCACGTCGTCGTAGGCGGCGGCCAGCTCGGCGTCCTCATCGATGGTCAGCGCGGTCAGGCTGTCGTGCACGAGCGTGGTGCGCAGCGCGGCGTTGATCACCGCCGAAAGACTGCGGTTCTGGCGATCGGCCGCCTCTCTGGCCCATTCGGCCACCTGCGGGTCCAGCGTGACGGTCACGCGCGTCGCCTTGCTCATACCGGTATGCATACCAGAGCGGTGCGGCGGCGGTGAGCGGTACGGCACATCCGTCGCGGCGGCTCGCGCTCGTGCACGGATATCCTTCGGTTCGGCCACTAGAGTCGACGCGTGGCAAGCAAATCCACCGGGTCGGCGATCGAGCTGGAGGTCGGTGACCACACGCTCCGCGTCTCCAACCCGGACCGCGTGTACTTCCCCGAGTCCGGCGCGACCAAGCTCGACTTGGTGCAGTACTACCTGAGCGTCGGTGACGGCATCGTCAACGCGCTGCGCGACCGGCCCTGCATGCTGCACCGGTTTCCCAAAGGACTGGCGGGCGACAAGGTGCATCAGAAGCGGCTACCTTCGGGCGCGCCGGAGTGGATTCCGACTGTGCGGGTGTACTTCCCGCGCTACGGACGGCACGCCGACGAGTTGTGCGTCGAGAAGCTCGCCGACGTCATCTGGGCGGTGCAGATGTCGACCGTCGAGTTCCATCCGTGGAATTCCCGCGCCGCCGACACCGAGCGTCCGGACGAGTGGCGCATCGACCTCGACCCGATGCCGGACTGCCCGTGGCCGCGGGTGCAGCGCGTCGCCGGGGTGGTGCGGGAGGTCCTCGAGGAGATCGGCGCTGTCGGTTGGCCGAAGACCTCCGGCGGCAAGGGCCTGCACGTGTACGTCCGGATCGCGCCGCACTGGGGATTCCAGGAGGTGCGCCGGGCGGCGCTCGCGTTCGCCCGAGAGGTCGAGCGCCGCGCCCCCGATGACGTGACCACCACGTGGTGGCGGCGCGACCGCGACCCGAAGATGCTGTTCGTCGACTACAACCAGAACGCGCGCGATCACACCATCGCCGCCGCCTACTCGGTGCGCGGCGTCCCCGCCGCCACGGTCTCCACGCCGGTACGCTGGGACGAGATTCCCGACATCGATCCGCGCGACTTCACCATGTCCACCGTTCCCGCTCGCTTCGCCGAACTCGGCGATCTGCACGCGGGCATGGACGACGCGGTGTTCCAGCTGGATCCTCTCCTGGAGTGGGCCGAGCGGGACAAAGTGGACGTGGAGCTCGACGACGAGCAGAGCGGGGCCTAGTGCCGCGCCGACGCGGTGCTACGGTCGCAACGTCCACCCGCTCGCGACCACGTCCTACTGCTCCGAAGGAGGTCCAGCCATGCACCGGCAGGCAGTGACGATCGCGATCAGCCCCATCGATCCTCCTCCCACGTTGCTGGAGAAGGCCGTGATCGAGGCGGGCGCCGCCATCTCCGATCCGGACGAGGCGCGGGGACTGATCTGGGTCGGCGGTCCGGGCGAGTTCCCGGAGCAGCTGCCCGCCGGTGTGGAGTGGGTGCAGCTGCCGGCCGCCGGTATCGAGGAATGGTTCGCCGCGGGCGTCATCGCCAGACATCCCGGCGTCCGGTTCACCTCCGCGGCAGGCGCTTTCGCGGCGAGCGTGGCCGAGCACGCGCTGATGCTGCTGCTCGCGGGCGTCCGCTACCTGCCCGAGCACCTGCGCGCGGCGGACTGGCGGCAACAGGACTTCTTCCCGCACGTCGACACCCTGCGCGGCAAGACGGTGACGATCGTCGGCGCGGGCGGCATCGGCCGGGCGCTGATCCCGATGCTGACGCCGCTCGGCGCGCACATCATCGCGGTGAACCGTAGCGGACGGCCGGTCACCGGCCCCGGCATTCCGCCGTCGGTCGAGACGATCTCCACCGAGCATCTCGGCCGGGTCTGGCCGCACACCGATCACGTGGTGGTCGCCGCGCCCGCCACGCCCGAGACCAGGCACCTCATCGGCGCGGACGAACTCGCGCGGCTCAAGCCGTCCTCCTGGATCGTCAACGTCGCCCGCGGCAGCCTCATCGACACCGACGCGCTGGTGGCCGCGCTGCGCTCGGGCGCGATCGGCGGCGCCGGGCTGGACGTCACCGACCCCGAGCCGCTCCCGACGGGCCATCCACTCTGGTCGCTGCCGAATGCCATTGTCACTCCGCATGATTCGAATCCGCCGCAGCTGCGCTTGGCGGCCTTCGCCGACCACGTCCAAGCGAACGTCGAGCGTTTCATCGAGGGCCGCCCGTTCCTCGCGCCGGTCGATCCCGCGCTCGGGTACTGACGCAATCCGTTCGGGCGGCGCGGCATCCGAATGTCTCAGCCGGACAGTGCCCGCCCCAGGATTTCCTCGATGACCTCACTCTTGGCGTTGGCATAGTGCTGCACGAACTTCCATCGACGCTGCGCCAGTCGCCGTTTGGCGTGCTCGTAAAACGCTCGATCGTCATCGTGTGTGCGCAGCCGGTCGCGGAAAGCAAGGATCCGCTCGATCTCGTGCGCGCCCGATTCCGGCGAGAGCACGTGCAGGTTCACGCTCCATGGCGCACCGCTTTCCACACGGCGCACGAGACAGCGAGTCCGGTTGCCGGATACGCAACGCATATCCGGCAGCCTCGAGCGCGGGTAGATAGGCGGCCTCGTCGGCGGCATCCGGAACCAGGAGCAGGATGTCGATCAACGCCTTGGCCGCGAGTCCCGGAACCGACGTGGACCCGGTGTGCTCGATCCGCACGGCGACATCGCCGAGCGCCGCCCGTATCGCGGCTTCTTCTTCCGCGTACCAGACCGGCCACGCCGGGTTGTACTCCTCGAGCACCACCGTGACCGCATAGGGCTGCAGTGCGCCGACCGTCGCGGCCGCGATGCCGGCGTCGTCCAACGTGGCCATACCTCCACGGTAAATCGGGAGACAAATCAGCCTCCTATAAATGTGCCATTGACAACTGGCACATTCATCACTGATTCTTAGCGCATGACAAGGTCGACGAGGACCTCGGTCCCCGGTGTTCCCACCGCGCCCTCGGCACGCGCCACTCTGACCGCGGCGGCCACCAGGCTCACCCTGCGTCCGCTGAACTGCGCGGTTCCGATGAACGCGCCGGGCGTGTGGTTCGCACGCAAACTCATCGCCACTCTGATGGCCGTCGGTGGTCCCGTTCCGGCAGGCACTTCCGTCACCCAGATCCGGTCGGGCGCGGTGCGCGGCGAATGGGTCCGGGCGGCGGGCGTGCCGTTCGGAACGCGGGCCGTCTACTACATCCACGGCAGCGGATACGTGATCTGCTCGGCGCGCACCCATCGCGGGCTCGCCGCCCGGCTGTCGGCCAAGACCGGGCTCCCCGTCTTCCTCACCGACTACCGCCTCGCGCCCGAACACCGGTTCCCGGCCGCGGCCGACGACGTCGAGGCGGGCTACCGCTGGCTGCTCGGTCGTGGCATCGCCGCGGACGACCTGGTGATCGCCTGCGACTCCGCGGGCGGTCATCTCGCACTGGACCTGCTGGTCGAGAACGGACGGCACCGACGACCGCAACCCGCGGCCGTGGCGATGTTCTCCCCGCTGCTCGACCTCACCCTCGGCCTCGCGGCCGAACGGGAACGCGTCCGGACCGATCCGCTGATCTCCGCCGCCGCCGCGAGCAGACTGCCCGCGGCCTACACCAGCGGCCACCCGGCCGACGCGGCGCGCCTGCGACTGACCATCCCGGACGGTCTCGCGCTGCCGCCGATCCTGGTGCAGGTCGGCGGCACCGAGATGCTCGGCGCCGACGCGCAGGCGCTGTGCGAGATGGTCCGGCGCGCGGGCGGCAGCTGCGAACTCGAGATCTGGCCCGGACAACTGCACGTCTTCCAGGCCCTTCCCATGGTGGTGCCCGAGGCCGACCAGGCCCTCGCCCGCGCCGCCGACTTCCTGCGCGCGGCGCTGGTCGCTACCTCCGGCACGAAAAAGGTGAGCTGAGATGTTCGGATTGGACAAGTTGGCGGCCCTGGGCCGCACCCGGCGCACGCACGGCGCGCGAGCCGTCGTCACCGGCGCGGGCAGCGGCATCGGCCGCGCGTTCGCCCTGGAGATCGCCGCCCGCGGCGGCCGGGTGATCTGCGCCGACATCGACGAGGCACGCGCCGACGAGACGGTCGCCCTGATCGAACGCGATCACCCCGGCGCCGCGCACGCCTTCCGCTGCGACGTCGCGCAACGGGAAGACGTGGAGTTGCTCGCCCGCTTCGCCGAAACCCTCTTCGAGAGCCCGGTCAGCTTGGTGATCAACAACGCGGGCGTCGGCATCGGCGGAAAACCGGTGGGGAACATCGGTTTCGACGATTGGCAGTGGGCCCTCGGCATCAATCTGTGGGGCGTGGTGCACGGCTGCGAAGTCTTCGCCCCGCTTCTGCGCGCCGCCGGGCGCGGCGGCATCATCAACGTCGCCTCGGCCGCCGGATTCGCCGCGGCCCCCTCGATGGCCGCCTACAACGTGTCCAAGGCGGGCGTGCTGTCGCTGTCGGAGACCATGGCGGCCGAACTGAGCGGCTCCGGCGTCGCGGTCACGGTTCTGTGCCCGACGTTCGTCCGCACCAACGTCGCCCGTGACGGCCGGATCACCGAGGCGTCGGCGCAGCTGGCCGACTTCCTCATGCGCTGGACCGGTTTCTCCCCCGAGCGCGTCGCGCGCACCGCGCTGGACGCGCACGACCGCGGGCAACTCTACGTGCTCCCCCAGGTGGACGCGCACGTCGTCTGGCTGCTCAAGCGGTACTTCCCCGCGCAGTACACCTTCGCCCTCGGGCTCCTGGAGCGGCTGCTGCCCCAGGACGACTCGAGCCCCGCCGACCGCACGTCGGTCACCGACAAGACAGGAGTCTGACATGGCCGCCATCGCGATGGACTTCGAGGACATGCTCCGCAAGATCAAGGACCGCCAGTGGGCGCTGGCCGACATCGACTGGGACGCTCCCGGCGCCGAGACGATCACGCCGGAACTGCACGCCAAGCTCAAGCCGTTCATGGCCGATCTGATGTGGATCGAGAACGTGGGCGCGCGCGGCTTCGCGGCGATGGCCAAGAAGGCGCCGAACGAGACGCTGCGCGAGATCTACCGCTATTTCCATGCCGAGGAGCAGAAGCACGCGAACGCCGAGCTGGCGCTGATGCGCCGGTGGGGCATGCTGGAGGGTGACGAGATCCCGCAGCCGAACGTCAACGTCAAGCTGGTGATCGACTTCCTGGACAAGTACTCCGACGACATGTCGCTGTCGTTCCTCGGCACGGTCATCCCGATGCTCGAGGTCGCGCTCGACGGCGCGCTGATCAAGTTCATCATGGACGAGATCGAGGACCCGGTCTGCCAGGAGGCGTTCAAGAAGATCAACTCCGACGAATCCCGCCACCTCGCCGTCGACTTCGCCGTGATGGACCTGCTCGGCCACGCGGAAATGCGCAAGCTGCTCATCGACCTGGTCGGCGGCTGGGCCAAGCCGTCGCTGATCATCGGCGTGCTGAGTTACGTCCCGCTGCTGAACAAGATGCGCGACAACATCGTCGCGATGGGCGTGGACGAGGAGAAGCTCTACGGGGCGCTCAAGCGGTACGCGAACGTGGGCGAGCGCAGCGAATTCGCCCGCAGGCTGCCGATGTACCAGATCGTGAAGATGCACGGCAGCTGGGTGATCGACCGCGGACACCCGTATCACCTGGTGGCCGACGCGCTGGTGAAGATCACCGGGTTGGTGCCGAAGACGCTGCTGCGCAACAACCCCACGTGGTCGAAGGAACTGACCTACGAGCCCGCCGCATGACAGGGAATCCGATGAGCACGCACACCCTCGACGTCGCCGTCATCGGCGGCGGGTTCGCCGGAATCGGCACGGCCATCCGGCTGAAGCAACGCGGGATCCGCGATTTCGCGATCCTCGAACGCGGCGCCGCGATCGGCGGCACCTGGCGCGACAACACCTATCCCGGTGCGGCATGCGACATTCCGTCGCGGCTGTACTCCTACAGTTTCGCGCCGAACCCGAACTGGTCGCGCACCTACTCCGGCAGCAACGAGATCCTCGGCTACATCGAGACGATGGCAGCGCAGTTCCGGCTCGGTCCGCACATCCGGCTCGGACACAACGTTTCCGGCATGGTGTTCGACGAGCGGGCGGGAGTCTGGGAGATCGCGGTCGACGGCCACGCGGAGCCGATCCTCGCCCGCACCGTCGTGCTGGCGTCCGGCCCGCTGGCCAACGCCAGTTTCCCGGACATCCGCGGGATCGAGACCTACAAAGGCCACAAGATCCACAGTGCCCGCTGGGATCACGACTACGACTTCACCGGCAAACGCGTCGCCGTCGTCGGCACCGGGGCCAGCGCGGTCCAGATCATCCCGGAGCTGGTGGAGAAGGCCGCCTCGGTGAAGGTTTTCCAGCGCACGCCCGGCTGGGTGCTGCCACGGGTCGACCGGCAGACCAACGGCTTGACCAAGGAGCTCTACCGCCGGGTGCCCGCGGCCGAGCAGCTGGCGCGGCGGGCATGGTTCTACGGCCACGAGTCGGTTGCGCTGGGCGTGGTCTGGAACACGCCGCTGACCAGGGTGGTCGAACTGGTCGGCAAAGCCCAGTTGCGCAGGCAGGTCAAGGATCCATGGCTGCGCCGCCAGCTCACCCCTGACTTCCGCGCGGGCTGCAAACGCCTGCTGATGACCGACGACTACTACCCCGCCCTGCAACGGGACAACTGCAAGCTGATCACGTGGCCGATCGCCCGGATCTCCGAGCACGGCATCCGCACCGCGGAAGGCATCGAGCACCAGGCGGATTGCATCGTCTTCGCGACCGGTTTCGACGTCTCGAAAACCGGGACGCCCGTTCCGGTGGTCGGACGCGACGGCCGGGTTCTCGCGGACGAATGGTCGCGCGGGGCCTACGCCTACAAGAGCGTCGCCGTCTCCGGTTATCCCAACCTCTATCTCACGTTCGGACCCAACTCCGGCCCGGGACACAACTCGGCGCTGGTGTACATGGAAGCCCAGATCGACTACCTCGTCGGCGCGATCGGCATCATCCTGGACCGGAACCTGCGCATGCTGGACGTGCGGCGCGACCGGCAGGACCGCTACAACGCCGCCATCCAGCGCAAGTTGTCGGCCACCACCTGGAACTCGGGATGCCGCAGCTGGTATCTCACCGAGGACGGCTTCAACGCGACCATGTACCCGGGCTTCGCCACCCAGTACGTCCATCAGCTGCGCAAGGTCGATCTCGACGACTACCTGGTGGTCGAATCGACCGCCGACCAGCGGCGACAACGAGTGGCGCCGGTTTCCTAGGTGCCGGAACACCGGCGGCGCGGACGATAGACTCGGTCCGCAGGGAGTTCTACGGCGCGCCGCCGGTCATCGGCGCCGTGGTCAGCGAGGGAGGTGAGGTCGACGCCGGAGTACCGGATCGATGACCTCGCGCGCGCCGCGGGCACCACCACCCGCAACGTGCGCGCCTACCAGGAGCGCGGGCTGCTGCCGCCGCCGGTCGGCAAGGACGGCAGGGCCAGCATCTACGACGACGCCCACCTCGAGCGGCTGCGCTTGATCGACGCGCTGCTGCAGCGCGGCTTCACCACCGCGCACATCGCCGACTTCATCACCAGCTGGGAGACCGGCAAGGACCTGACCGAGGTGCTGGGCCTGCAACACGCCGTGACGGCGTCCTGGGCCAAGGACGAGACCTTCGAGGTGCCGCGCGAGCTGATCGGCACCATCCTCGGCGCCGAGGCCGACGAGCTGGTGGACCGGCTGCGCGAGATGCGGCTGGTCCGGCTGGAGGGCGACACGGTCGTGTTCACCGAGACCCAGTTGCTCACCTCGTTCGCCGAACTGCACGAGTACGGCCTCGAGCTGCGCACGCTCATCGAGATCTATGCCAAGGTGGCCGACCGGATCGATGACATCACGCACATCATGATCACCGCCGCCAAACAGCACATCATCGACGAGCACGGCCCCGGCTGGATGCCCGACACCAGCAGCGAGATCGCCGAGACCACAACGATGCTCAACAAGATGCGCGAGCTGGCGGTGGCCTCGGTGCACGCCACGCTCGCCCGCTCGCTGGACGTCACGCTGCGCCGCGAACTCGGCGACTATCTCGCCACCGCCGCCGAGCGCGACAAACAGCGCAGCGAATCCGGCCGCGACGTACCCTCCTAGACGAAGCGCAGAGTGCCTACCTTCGACGGATGGAGTCGCCGTGGCGTCCGATCGACCGAGAATTCCGCCACTGCCGCTGGTACGGGCCGTCGAATCGGTGCGCGCCGCCATGGCCGTCGCGTTCCGCAAGCTGGTGCCGGGGCACCTCGCGCTGATGGAGCTGATCGCCGCCGGCTGGATCACGCAGGCCATCCACGCCGCCGCGGCGCTCGGCGTGGCCGACGCGCTCGCGGCTGGGCCGCGGCGGGGTGCGGACCTCGCGGCGGCGGTCGGCGCCGACGAAGACGCGCTGCGACGGTTGCTGCGGCTGCTGATCAGCCACGGCATCTTCACCCAGCGGCGCGACGGGCGGTACGCGCTGACGCCGATGGCGCGCGCCCTGTGCCGCGACTCGGACGTGTCGTTGCGCGACGCGGTGCTGTTCTTCGGTTCGCCCGGCCACCGCAACCATTGGACGCACCTGGTCGACGCCGTGCGCACCGGTGAACCGGTCGGCGTGAAACTCGACGGGATGCCGTTCTTCGAATACGTCCAGCACGACCGGGAACTCGGCGAACTGTTCGACCGGGCGATGAGCAGCATCGGTACCCTGTCGATGGAATCGCTGCTGGCCGCCTACGATTTCGGCCGCTACGAGACCCTGGTCGACGTCGGCGGCGGCGAGGGTTCGCTGCTCACCGAAATCCTGCGCCGCGCTCCCCGGTCGCGCGGCATCCTGTTCGACCTGCCCGAAGTGGTGGCCGCGGCCCCGGCCCGGCTCGCCGCCCTCGGCCTGGCCGATCGCTGCGCGGTGGAAGCCGGCTCCTTCTTCGACCGCGTTCCGAAGGGAGCGGACGCCTACATCCTCAAGCACATCCTGCACGACTGGGCCGAGCCGGACGCCGGGCGCATCCTGCGTACCGTGCGCGCGGCCATGCCACCGCACGCGCGGTTGCTGCTCGTGGAATTGGTCGTCCCCGAACACACCGCACCGCATCCGAGCAAGTACATCGACTTGGAGATGCTGGTCAACGCGGGCGGACGGGAACGCACCGAGGCCGAGTACCGCGACTTCCTCGCCGGGCACGGATTCACGCTGATCCGGCGCGTGCCGACGGCTTCCCCCGACAACGTGCTCGAGGCCAGGCCGAGCTGACCGCCGCGATCCCGGTCGGCGCCGATTCGCGGTGTTACGACGTCGCGGGGACGATGAACGCGAGCGTGGCGATCCCCACGGCGCCCTCGGAGACACAGGTGACGCGCATCGGCTTGCCGACCGGCGTCTGTCGCGACTCGAAGCCGCTGTAGTAGCCGAACACCGGCGTGGACCGCTCCGACGGCAGGAAGAAGCCGAGGCATTCGGCCTCGAGCACCGACGCCCCTTCACCGCTGTGGCACAACGCGGCCGCATCGGTGACGCCACGGTCGACATAGCAGCCGCCGGGTTCCGCTGCGGCGGGCCCGGCTCCAGCGCAGACGAGGCCACCGGCCAGGAAAGACAGAACGGCTCCCGCGCCCAGCTGCCGCTTCATGGTGTGCACCGCAATTCCTCCTCGGCAGATCGCATTCCTACCCGGTCGTTGCCGTGCCTTTCTCTTATTTCAGCAGAACAGAAGGGGAGGGTCGAGCACGACACCGTCGCGAACCAGGGTTTTTCAGGCCGGATGCCGGACGCGTCCGGCGAGGCGCCGGGGTCCCCGCGCGGGACTTCCCCCGTCCGGCGTCGGAAACGCTAGGCTACGAGCAGCATTGGCGGGTTCGGTGAGGATGTGATTCGGCCGTGGAATGGACCTTCACTCCGGACGAGTTCGCCCACATATGGCGCGAGACCGACTTGGACCGCCACCCCTTCCCGCTGCGCATCCTGGAAACGCCCAGAACCGAGGACGACGCCGAGAAGCTGCGCATCACTCTGGCCGAGCGGCTGCCGCTCGGCTCCGATCCCGACTTGTCGGCCTGCCTGCGCATTCTGGCCAGGCCGCACACCAGGATCGTGGCGATCGGCGGCACCCACCAGCCGGGGGGCGAACTGCGGCTGCTGGCCGCCGCCATCTACGACCGCGCCGTGCTCGCGGTGCAGGAACCCGGAACGAGCCCCGATTTCGGTGGACGCGTGCGTATTTCGATCGGACACAGCGCCAAACTGGGCCGGCGGATCGCGGCGCTGCTGCCGAAGACCCCCGCGGGCCGCGAACCCGCTCGTGTCGCGTCCGGAGCCGCGGTGCGCGATCAGGAGACCGTGCCCGCACGACAGCAGGCGGCGCCACGGATCCGCAAGTTGCTGCTGGAGCCGCATACCGCCGAGGGCCACATCAGGATCGAACCGCGGCTGGATCGCCCGACCCCGCCCCCACCGATCCACTACACCTGGATCGATGTGCGTGACGACGGAAGATACCTGATCAAGGCGGGCGACGAAGTGCGCATCGCGCCCGCGTCGGCCGAGCAGATCGCCACCCAATTGCAAAAGCGCATACCGATATAGCTCACTTTCGTGACCGCGGCCGGTGCCTATTGCTGACCCCGCACAGGGCTTCCGGTTAGTCTGGGGCGGACCGACCGATCTCAGGGGTGAGCGATGACGATCGAGAACAGCCGAGCCGATATCGCCCGATTCAAGGAGGCCGCGCAGGCCGGGACCGTCCAGTTCGATCCGGCGGCGGCTCGGCAGTGCGCCGAGATGTACGAACGGCAGGCCGATCGGCTGATCCACCTACAGCAGAGCCTCGAATCCGCCGCGGAACTCGGCGGTTTCGGCGGGTTCGTCTCCGCCCAGCAGTTGCAGGCGGGTTTCAGCCATAAAGCGCGGGACGCGGCGGCGCTGCTCGATCACTACATCGAGGCGGCCTACCGCATGAAGGAAGCGTTCCTGATCAGCGGAGGACTGTTCGAAGAGGCCGACGCGGCCAGTGCCGCCGCTCTGCGCGCGGTCCGGACGAGGTTGCCCCGATGACCGGTTCCGATCCCACCTACATCAACTCGATGGAACATTTCGAGTCGCTGCGGCACGAGGAGATCTACGCGAAGGCGCAGCAGATCGACGCCGCGCAGGTGCTGCGCGCCTCGACGATCTGGCTCGACGCGGCCGGCGCGCTCGCCACGTCGTTCCCGCTCACCCACGGCGGCGTCGACCGCGTGATGAACACGGCCGAGTGGCGGGGCGCCGCCGCCGACGCCGCCCAGGCCTGCGCTCGCAGTTTCGCGGCGTCGGCCGACGAGCTGGCCGCGGTGCTCGGTCAAGTAGGCGCACGGCTCGGCGGGGTCGCCGCGGCCGCCGAGGCGGTGAAACTCGCGGTGGTTCCGCCGGGCGCTTCCGGACCGGTCGGCGCGATAGCGCAACTGCTGGAGGCGGCGCACGTCATCGACGCGCAGATGGCGCAGGAGGCGCTGCGCCAAGAGGCCGTGCTCACGATGAACATGGTCTACAAACCAGCCTATTCCGCGGCGGGATCCGCCGTGCCCGCGCTGCCCGCACCGCCCGCGGCCACGGCGCCGCAGTCCGCCTCGCCCGGCACGCCGCGATACTCGGCGCCCGAGCAGACATCACCGAACGACGAATGGTCGCCGCGCGCAACGCAGCCCGAGCCTTCCGGTCCGGAAACGCCGGGGCCATCACACAATTCGTCGCCACCCACACAGCCGAAGCCGGAATCGCAGCAGACTCCTTCCGCACCGCCTGCCCAGCAGGCTCCGACGCAGCAAGCGCCGTCCACCGAACAGCCCACTCCGTCACCGGAGTCGACACAGCAGGCGCCGTCCACAACCGCGCCGCCGAGCCCCACTCCGGCGCCACAGTCCCCGGCGCCCACGCAACCGCCGAGTTCGTCGGCCCCTCCCCCGCCGCCGACCACCGAGCCGACGCAACCACCCAGTTCATCCGCCCCGGCAGCGCCTGCGACCCCGGAACCGACGCAGCCGCCGAGCTCGTCCGCGCCACCACCCCCGCCTCCGGCCCCGGAACCACCGAGCTCATCCGCGCCACCTGCGCCACCGAGCCCACCGCCGGCCCCCGAACCACCGAGCTCATCCGCGCCACCTGCGCCACCGAGCCCACCGCCGGCCCCCGAACCACCGAGCTCATCCGCGCCGCCAGCGCCCCAGGCCCCCCAACCGCCTCAGGCACCGCCGCCGAGCCCGCAGCCCGCGCCGCCTCCCGCACCCTCCGTGCCGATGCCCGACCCGAACGGCCAACCCGGAGTCACCGGACCGGTGGACGGCAGCCAACAGCAGATCCCGACCACCAACCAACCCGGCGTCGTCCCATCCTGACGCCCCGCACCGGATCTTCCGCCGCAACGCGAGGCGCGTCCTGGCGACCTCGGACCCGTCAGCAGCACTCGTGGCGGTCGGACCACTCCGATCGCCACGACAGCGCCGCACCTCTCGGCTGCATACGCCTGATCATGTTGCGCCGGACACCGTGAGGGGTCGAACGGCCTAGTGGTCGTGTGCTGGGCGACTCGTGGCGAGTTGGGTTCTGCATGCGTTCTGTATCTCGTAAGCGAGTTGCTGTTCCGATCGACCCCAGCCCGCTCCCCACTCGTCTTCGAGATCGAATATCCGGCCGAGTGGAAGTGCGAGGACGCTGTCGGCATAGCCGGACCGGGCGACGATCTCGTAAACCTTGCCCAGGACCCATCTCTCGGTGGCTCGGTTGTCGGCGTGCATGCGTGCGAGTTTGGTGAACGCCACCTGGGCCGCGGCTGCGTCCGAGTCCGGGATGGCTGCGCCGCAGTCGGCCAGCGCCGCGGGCAGTATGTCGTGGACCTCATGAGGATCCCTGCCACTCAACCCAGCCAATTCTCTGAGCGTTTCACCGTCGTACCCCTGAATCAGCCACTGCGCTGCCCAGAGTGGGATTCGTTCGGACGGGAAGGTGTCGAGCGCTACCCACGCTGCGACCAATTCCGGGGTCGGGACCTCTCCGGAGTCGGGTGCGGGCCAATCGTGCATGCCGGCCGTGATGCCCGACCACGTCGTACTGCGTTCGGCTGGCAGCGGTCGGTGCGACTGCCCCCCGAGATACGGAGGGCTTCAGCAGCCATGCCTCGCGGTGATCGGAGCTCCGGGACGTAGCGCATCGGGCGCCGACTCGAACGGCGCGTGCTCAGACCTTCACGAGGTCGTCGGCGTGGATGACGGGACGTTGCATCGTGTCGGGGAGTTCGGCGGTGGAGCGGCCGAGCATGCCCGCCAGTTCGGTGCTGTCGTACTCGACGACGCCCCTGGCGACGACGCGGCCGTCCGGGGCAACCAGGTCCACCACGTCACCGCCGTAGAAGCGGCCGCGGACGCCGACGATCCCGGCCGCGAGCAGCGACCGGCGCCGGTGCGCCACCGCCTGGACCGCGCCGTCATCGATGAGCAGCGTGCCACGGCTGTCGGCGGCGTGCCGGACCCAGAATTTCCGGGCGGACAACCGTACCGGGCGGGCGGCGAACGCGGTCCCGACGGTGCCGGTGCTCAGCGCGGTGGCGGCCGACGACGCGGCGGCGAGCAGGACCGGCACGCCCGCGTCCGCGGCCAGGCGCGCCGCCGACAGCTTGGACGCCATGCCGCCGGTGCCGAGCGCGCCACCGCTGCCCGCGATGACGCCGTCCAGATCGGCGCTGCTGCGCACCTCGGGGATCAGCGTGGCCGCGCCCTTGCGGGGGTCGCCGTCGTAGAGGCCATCCACATCCGACAGCAGCACCAGCGCGTCGGCGCCGATGAGGTGGGCGACCAGCGCGGCGAGCCGGTCGTTGTCGCCGAAGCGAATCTCCTCCGTCGCGACCGTGTCGTTCTCGTTCACCACCGCGATCGCGCCGAGCGAGCGCAGGCGATCGAGGGTGCGCTGCGCGTTGCGGTGGTGCTCGCGCCGGGCGAAGTCGTCGGCGCTCAGCAGCACCTGCCCCACCGTGCGGTCGTAGCGGGCGAACGACGTGCCCCAGGCGTGCGCGAGGGCCAGCTGCCCGACGCTCGCCGCCGCCTGCTTGGTCGCCAGGTCACGCGGACGGCTGGTCAAGCCCAGCGGCGCGATGCCTGCGCCGATGGCGCCCGAGGAGACCACCACCACATCGGATCCGGCGCGCATCCGCGCCTCCACCGCGTCGGCCAGCCGATCCAGCCGCGCGGTGTCCAGTCCGCCCTTCAGGCTGGTCAGCGCGGACGAGCCGATCTTCACCACGACCCGTCGCGCCGCCGCGATCGCCTGCCGCGCCTCGCTCAGGCCCGAGGAATCCGCCTCGGCGCTGATAGACCTCACCTGCATCGCCACCGAACTCCCTGCACCACCATCGAATCCACGTCGGCCGGGGCGGTTGTCCCGACCTGGACCGGACCGCGCACGATCGAGTCCGGCGCCCACCGGGGGCGCACGGCGGCTCGACCGTGGTCCACGTCCTACTCCTCGTCTTCGCGTACCAGGCCGCGGCGCACCCGGGACGCGTGCTTGCGCTCGGCCGCGCTGACCCGGTCGGTCTGCTCGAGCCGGATGTCGGTGCCGCGCCCGGTGGGCACCATGTCGATGCCCGCCGAGATCTGCGGCTCCCAGTCGAACGTCACGTCGCCGATGGTCACCGGCGCTCCCGGCTCCGCGCCCTGCCGCACCAGCTCGTCTTCCACGCCCAAGCGCGCGAGACGGTCGGCCAGGTAACCCACGGCCTCGTCGTTGTCGAACTGGGTCTGCCGCACCCACCGCTCCGGCCGGGTGCCGCGCACGATGAAGCCGCCCGGCTCCTCCGGGTCGGCGATCACGCTGAATCCGGTGTCGTCCACCGCGATCGGGCGAATGACCGGGCGCTTCGGCGCGGCCTTCGGATGCTCTTCACGGTAGCGGCGCACCAGGTCCGCGAGAGCGAAGGTCAACGGGCGCAAGCCCGCCCGGCTCACGGCGGAGATCTCGAACACCGGCCAACCGCGTGCGGTGAACTCCGGGGTCACCATCTCGGCCAGTTCGGCCGCGTCGGGCACATCGATCTTGTTCAAGATCACCACGCGGGGGCGGTCGGCCAGGTCGCCGAGCCCGGCGTCCGCGCTGAGCGCGGGCTGGTAGGCGGCGAGTTCGGCCTCGAGCGCGTCGACGTCGGACACGGGATCGCGGCCCGGCTCCAGCGTCGCGCAGTCCACCACATGGGCGAGCACCGCGCAGCGCTCCAAGTGCCGCAGGAAGTCCAGCCCGAGGCCGCGGCCCTCGCTGGCGCCCGGGATCAGTCCCGGCACATCGGCGATCGTGAAGGTGGTCTCACCGCTGGCGACGACGCCGAGATTGGGCACCAGCGTGGTGAACGGGTAGTCCGCGATCTTCGGCTTGGCCGCCGAGAGCACCGAGACCAGCGAGGACTTGCCCGCCGAAGGGAAGCCGACGAGCCCGACGTCGGCGACCGATTTCAGTTCGAGCACCAAGTCGAGTTCTTCGCCGTCCTCGCCGAGCAGCGCGAAGCCCGGCGCCTTGCGGGCCTTCGAGGCCAGCGCGGCGTTGCCGAGCCCGCCGCGGCCGCCGCGGGCGACGATGAAGCGGTTGCCGGTGCCGACCAGGTCGACGAGCACTTTGCCGTCGTCGTCGAGCACCACGGTGCCGTCGGGCACCTTCAGCACCAGGTCGGCGCCCTGTTTGCCGTCGCGGTTGCCGCCTTCACCCGGCTTGCCGTTGCCGGCCTTCGCATGGGGGTGGAAGTGGAAGTCCAGCAGCGTGTGCACGTTGGAGTCGACCTCGAGGATGACGTCTCCACCGTTGCCGCCGTTGCCGCCGTCCGGGCCGCCGAGCGGCTTGAACTTCTCGCGGTGCACCGAAGCGCAGCCGTGGCCGCCTTTGCCCGCACGCACATGTAGCACGACACGGTCGATGAACTTGGACATACGCCGAATCATCCTCCTTCGGGACTGGTCGTACTGAGAGCGGTCGTTCGCGAACACGAAAAACGGGCCAGGGTTCCGAGACCCTGACCCGCTCGCTGTCTATCCGGATGTGGTTCGGCGGTCAGGCCTGAACCGGCTCCGGGGTGACGATGTTGACGGTCTTGCGTCCGCGCTTGGTGCCGAACTCCACCGCGCCCGCCGCCAGGGCGAACAGGGTGTCGTCACCGCCACGGCCGACGTTCACGCCGGGGTGGAAGTGGGTGCCGCGCTGACGCACCAGGATCTCGCCCGCCTTGACCGTCTGGCCGCCGAAGCGCTTGACGCCGAGTCGCTGGGCGTTGGAATCGCGTCCGTTCCGGGAACTGGACGCACCCTTCTTGTGTGCCATGGCTGGTTCTCCTCGGGATGTCTTACTTGATGCCGGTGACCTTCAGGACCGTCAGCGGCTGACGGTGACCCTGGCGCTTGTGGTAGCCGGTCTTGTTCTTGAACTTGTGGATGCGGATCTTCGGGCCCTTGGTCTGCTCGACCACCTCGGCGGCCACGGAGACCTTGGCCAGCTTGTCGGCATCGGTGGTCAGCTCGGCGCCATCGACGACGAGAACCGGATCCAGCGCCACGGCGGTACCCGGCGCACCCTCGATCTTCTCGACCTTCACCAGGTCACCGACCGCGACCTTGTACTGCTTTCCGCCGGTCTTGACGATCGCGTACGTTGCCATCGGTCGGCTGCCCTTCTTCCTATAGTGCTCGGCACTTGCTCACGCGGCGACTCCTCCGGTCTGATGCCACCGGAAACCGCCACACGACTGGTCTGGTAATCGCCACCGCCTCGGCATCTGGTGGCTCTCGGTATCGCACTGTCGAGAACCGGGCCACGAAGACAAAACATGTTGTCACCGGGCAGCGACTGTCCAAGATTACAGGACGGCCACCGTGACGACCAAACCGGCGTCCGCCCGAGCACCGCGGTCGTGCCGCGGATTCGCTGCACGGACGCCCGTGGCCCCCGCCGGAAGGACCGGCGAGGGCCACGGGACGGCGGCCAGACCTCAGTTCGAGGCGTCCGGCGCGCCTGCCGGGCGACCGACCGACCGCCTGCGCGGCCTGCTGCGCTGCGGCAATTCGACCGGCTCCGGCTGGGAGTAGTCGATCGCCGGCGCGGGCGCCTGCTCTCCGGTGGGCAGCACGAACACCGCGCCGGAGCTGTCCGCGGCGGGCGCGGCGGCCGAACGGGCAACCCTCCGGCGACGAGCCGGACGGCTCGGCTCGGCGGCACCGTTGGCGGTGGCACCGTTCTCGGTCGTCGCGACGGGCTCGGCGGCCGCCGCGGTTTCGGCGACCGGCTCGGGTTCGGCGACCGCAGCGGACACCGCTACGGGCTCGGCGGCCGGGACAACCGCACCGGCGGGTTCCGCGTCGGCCTCGCCCGCGGAGACGGGCTCTTCCGCCGGCACCGCCTCGGTCTTCTCGACTTCCTCGACGACCTCGACCACTTCGGCGGGCTCGGTCTCCGGTTCCTCGGCGGGCACCGCCACCGCGGCCTCCACGGTCTCCGTGACGACTCGCTCCTCGGTGGCCGCGTCGGCGACGGCGGCCTCGCCCGCCCCCGCGACCTGCGGCTCGGCGAAGGTATCGCCGGCCGTCCCCGGCGCCTGCTCGATGTCGTCGGGCTGGTGCGCCGCCATCGCCAGCGCCACCGGGTGCGCCCGCTTGACGGCCGCGTCGTCCTCGGTGTGCTCGGCGGCGGGACCGGACCCGTTGGCGGGCTGCGGCGCCGCGGCCGCACCCTTGTCCCGGCCACGACGCCTGCGCGAACCGCTCTCGCGGGTGCGCCCTGCGGGCTCTTCGCCGGAACCGGTCTCCACCGGGTAGCTGTGCACGAGGATGCCGCGTCCGTGGCAGTGCTCGCAGGTGGTGGAGAACGCCTCGACCAGGCCGGTGCCCAGCTTCTTGCGGGTCATCTGGACCAGGCCGAGCGAGGTGACCTCGGAGACCTGGTGGCGGGTGCGGTCCCGGCCGAGCGCCTCGGTCAGGCGGCGCAGCACCAGGTCGCGGTTGGACTCGAGCACCATGTCGATGAAGTCGACGACGATCATGCCGCCGATGTCGCGCAGCCGCATCTGGCGCACGATCTCCTCGGCCGCCTCCAGGTTGTTCCTGGTGACCGTCTCCTCCAGATTGCTGCCGCCCGCGCCGGTGAACTTGCCGGTGTTCACGTCGATCACCGTCATGGCCTCGGTGCGGTCGATCACCAGGGTGCCGCCGGAAGGCAGCCACACCTTGCGATCGAGCGCCTTGGCCAGCTGCTCGTCGATCCGATAGGTCTCGAACACGTCGACGCCGTTGTTCTCGTGCCGCGAGACCCTGGCCAGCAGGTCCGGCGCCACGGTGCCGATGTACTTCTCCACCGTGCTCCAGGCCCGGTCTCCCTCGATGACCAGCTTGGAGAAGTCCTCGTTGAACAGGTCGCGGATGACCTTGACCAGCAGATCGGGCTCTTCGTAGAGCGTCTTGGGCGCGTTGTTGTCCTTGCCGGTCTGCTCCTGGATTTTGCGCCAGGTCGCCTGCAGCCGCTCCACGTCGCGGGCCAGTTCGGTCTCGCTGACGCCTTCGGAGGCGGTGCGGATGATCACGCCCGCGTCGGCGGGCACGATGTCGCGCAGGATCTCCTTGAGGCGCTTGCGCTCGGTGTCCGGCAGCTTGCGGCTGATCCCGGTGGAGGTGCCGCCGGGCACGTACACCAGGAAACGTCCGGCCAGGCTGATCTGCGTGGTCAGCCGGGCGCCTTTGTGGCCGACCGGGTCCTTGCTCACCTGGACCAGCACTTGGTCGCCCGGCTTGAGCGCCTGCTCGATCTTGCGCTCCTTGCCGCCGAGCCCGGCGGCCTCCCAGTTGACCTCGCCCGCGTACAGCACGCCGTTGCGGCCGCGGCCGATGTCGACGAACGCGGCCTCCATGCTGGGCAGCACGTTCTGCACCTTGCCCAGGTAGACGTTGCCCACCATGGACGCGGAGCCGGTGCTCGTCACGAAATGCTCGACCAGGACGTTGTCCTCGAGCACGGCCACCTGCGTCGCGGTGGGGTGGTCCGGGAAGGACTTCTCGCGTACCACCATCACGCGATCCACCGCTTCGCGCCGGGCCAGGAACTCCGACTCGGTCAGGATCGGCGGACGGCGACGGCCCGCCTCGCGTCCGTCACGTCTGCGCTGCCGCTTCGCCTCCAGCCGGGTGGAGCCGGTGATGCCCTGGACCTCGTCGACCGCGGCCCGGCTGCGGCTCTTGTTGCGCGGCTCGCGCTCGTGCACGACCGTGTTCGGCGGGTCGTCGTCGGCGGACTCGTTCTCGCCCGATTCACCGGCCACCTTGCGGCGACGACGGCGACGGCGACGACGGCTGGAACCTTCCGGCACGCCGTCCTCGTCCTCGCCATCGCCCTCGGCGGCCTCCGTGGACTCCGCCGCCGCGGACTCGGCCTGCTCCGCGGGCGCGGGAGCCGACTCCTCGTCGGTCTCGGACTCGGTGTCCTCGCCATCGCCGTCGGTCTCGGACTGCTGCTCGCCCCGGCCGCGGCCACGCCCCCGGCGGCCGCGGCGCCTGCGCCTCGGCTGGCCCTCGGCATCATCCTGCTGATCGGCCGACTCGCGTTCGTCCTCGGCGACCTCGGTCTCGTCCTCGACGGGCTCGGGCGCCTGCTCCTCGGTGCGGCGCGCCTCCCGCTCGGCGCGGCGCTGCTTGCGCGCCTGCTCGGCGGCCGCGGCATCCGGTGACAGGAACAGCGGCGCCTGCACGACGGCGGCGGACTCGAACACCGCGGGGGCCGCCGGCTCCGGTTCCGGCCGCACCGAGTGCGTGAACAGCTGCGTGTGGCTGGGGGTGGCGCCGAGCGGCGGCTGCGTGGTGGACGGCGTGTCCGGTGCGGAGAAGATGACGCCCGCACCGGAGAAGGGACCGTCACGGCCCGGTTCGGGCTCTTCGGCCCGAGGCGCCGGTTGTTCGGCGGCGGGCGCCGTCCGCGTGGGCGCGTCCTCCTGGGGTTGCGCGGGCGCGGCGGCGTCTTGCGGCCCTGCGGCGGGCTGCTCGGTCGCGGCGTCGGCCTCGACCGTCACCAAGGCGTCGCGCACCGACTCCGCGACGGCCCGGTCGACGTTCGACTGGGCGCTGCGCGCGTCCGCCCCCATCTCGGTCAGCTTGGCCAGGATGCGCTTGCTCGTTACCCCCAGCAGCTTGGCGAGTGCGTGAACTCGGATTCGCTCCGGCAATTGTTCGGCATCCTGTGATGTTGTTTCCAGCGGCTCTTGATCGGCCACGAAGTCTCCTCGGGCCCCCGGGCGCGTCCCTCCCGGCGGGAGTGACGCGGCCGACGCGGGGGCGCTGTCCGTTCGACTCACACCCGGTGGGCGCGAGATCAGTGGTCTCGCCCCGCGTGCCCGGTTATCTCCTCGGTTGTGCGTCGGTCGGGCTAACTGGTCACGCGGCGCCTGGCTGTATGGCTGAACTCCGCGGCGCGAGCGCTCATCCAGCGTGCCTACACGAACAGCGAGCCCGTTGACCAGGCCGTTTGTCCATGGCAGCGATGATCGGCATCGAACCGTGGTGTCATCCGGCTGCCCTCGTCACGTTTCGTTCGCGCACCTGCACGAACAGTCGGCGTCGAAAGCAGCCGATGCCAGTATCCCATACCGCGCGCCGGGCGTTCGCCATCGGCGCTCGACTCGGCCCGGCCCGCGACGCGAACGCAGGTGTCGCGGCGGCGCGGGCCCGGCGATCGAGACCCGGTCAGGCGGGCAGTTCGGGGAACCAGAGGGCGATCTCCCGCTTGGCCGATTCGGGCGAATCGGACCCGTGGACCAGGTTCTCCTGGGTCTCCAGAGCGAAGTCCCCGCGAATGCTGCCCGGCACGGCCTTCTCGACCGGATCGGTGCCGCCCGCGATCTGGCGGAACGCGGCGATGGCGCGCGGGCCCTCCAGGATGGCCGCGACGACCGGGCCCGAGGTGATGAACTCGATCAGCGACCCGAAGAACGGCTTCTCGGCGTGCTCGGCGTAGTGGCCCTTGGCCAGTTCCTCCGATACGTGCTTCAGCTCCAGGGCGGCGATCTTCAGGCCCTTGCGCTCGATCCGTGCCAGCACCTCGCCGACAAGGCCACGGGCCACACCGTCCGGCTTGATGAGTACCAACGTCTGCTCAGTCACGGCGCCCAGCCTATCGGGCATCCTTCCGGCCCCCGCACGAGCGGTCGGCTGATCGTTTCCGGCACTCCCGCGCCGTGCGCCCGCGGCTAGGACCGCTGGATGCGCTGGCTCGGCAGCAGCCCCTTCTCCATCCGGCCGCGCACGTCGGCGCGCAGCACCAGGATGAAGCCCCAGACCACGGCGAACACCACGCCGATGACGCCGATGGACACGTGGATGAACGCGCCGAGCAGCACCAGCGCCTGCAAGGCGAGATTGAACGGCAGCGCCCAGGGCCGCCGCTGCACTCCGGCCCCGAGGAACATCACCACCGCGAGCGCCACGAGGTAGGTGCCGGACAACCAGGTCACCCCGCCGCCCACGTCGGCGACCACCGGTAACGCGAGCAGCACCACGATCGCCTCCAGCACCAGCGTCCCCGCCATCACCCCGCGCAAGCCTTTCCACGGGTCGGTCGCGGGCGCGGGCACCGGCTGTTCGTCTCGTTCGGCCGGTTCGCTCATGCTGTGCCCTCCTCGGTATCCACCGGACGCACCGGGCGACCGGCGCTCGTGCGGTGGCTCTCGGTCCCGTCATGGTCGAGCGGGCCGCCGTACGCACACCCGGCGCTCACGCCGGGTCCTTTCCGAACAGTGCGCGGGCCGCGCCCGCCGTGACCACCGACCCGGTGATGATCACCCCGGCGCCGGACACCATCTCGCCCGCGTCGCCCACCTCCTCGGCGATCGCGATCGCGGTCTCCAGCGCGTCGGGCAGCGTGGCGGCGGAAACCACGCGCTCGTCGCCGAAGCGCTGCACCGCGAGGTCGGCGAGGGTGTCCACGTCCAGCGCGCGGGGCGAACCGTTGCTGGTGACGACGATCTCGTCGAACACCGGCTCCAGCGCGGTGAGGATGCCGTCGGCGTCCTTGTCACCGAGCACCGCGACCACGCCGACCAGCTTGCGGAAGTCGAATTCGTCGGTCAGCGTCGCGGCAAGCGCTCGCGCGCCCGCCGGGTTGTGCGCGGCGTCGATGAAGATGGTCGGCGCGTTGCGCATCCGCTCCATCCGCCCCGGACTGGTGACGCTCGCGAAACCCGCGCGCACGGCGTCGATGTCGAGCCTGCGCTGCGCGCCCGCGCCGAAGAATGCCTCCACCGCCGCGAGCGCGAGCACCGCGTTGCGCGCTTGATGCTCGCCGTGCAACGGCAGGAAGATCTCGTCGTACACCCCGCCGAGGCCCTGCAACTCGAGTTGCTGCCCGCCCACCGCGATCTGCCGGGCGAGCACGCGGAACTCCGAGCCCTCGCGGGCGACCGCCGCGTCCACCTCGACGGCGCGGCGCAGCAGCACCTCCATCGCCTCCGGCTCCTGCTGCGCGATCACCGCGACGTTGTCGCGGGGCACCAGGCTCTCCGGGGCGCGCTTGATGATCCCGGCCTTCTCCCCCGCGATCGAAGCGAGGTCCGGACCGAGGTAGTCGGTGTGGTCCAAGCCGATCGGCGTGATCACCGCCACCTGGCCGTCGATGACGTTCGTGGCGTCCCAGGTGCCGCCCAATCCCGTCTCGACGACCGCGACATCGACCGGCGCCTCGGCGAAGGCAGCGTAGGCCATGCCGGTGAGCACTTCGAACTTGCTCATGGCGGGCCCGCCCGCGGCCGCCGACTGCCTGTCGATCATCTCGACGTACGGCAGCAGCTCACGGTAGATCTCCACGTATTTCGCCGGGCTGATCGGCGCGTTGTCGATGCTGATCCGCTCGGTGGCCAGTTGCAGATGCGGACTGGTGATCCGGCCGGTGCGCCGATGCAGCGCGGTGAGCAGCGCGTCGATCATCCTGGTCACCGAGGTCTTGCCGTTGGTGCCCGCGATGTGGATGGCCGGGTAGCTCTGCTGCGGCGAGCCGAGCAGGTCCATCAGCGTGGCGATCCTGGTGAGCGACGGCTCGATCTTGGTCTCCGGCCAGCGCCGGTCGAGTTCCGCCTCGACCAGCGCCATCTCGGCCAGTTCCACCGGCGAGGGGCCGGAGCCGAGCCGCGCGCCGCCGCCACGGCGCTCGTCGTCGCCAGATTGCGGTTCCGGCTCGTGGTTCACTTGCCGCTCAACTCCGCCAGTCGCGCCCCGATCCGGGCCACCTCGTCGGCGGCCACCTGCTGCCTGCCGCGGATCTTCTCGACCACGTGCTCGGGCGCCTTGGCCAGGAACGCCTCGTTGCCGAGCTTGGCGGTGGTGGTCTCGAGTTCCTTCTGCGCGGCGGCCAGGTCCTTCTCCAGCCTGCGGCGTTCGGCGTCCAGATCGACCGCGCCGGAGGTGTCCAGCTCCACGGTGACCGTCCCGGTGCTCAGGCGGACCTCCACCGACGCGGTCGCGGCGAAGCCCGCGCCGGGCTCGGTCAGCCGCGCCAGGTTCGCCACCGACGCCGCCTGCTCGCCGAGCCCGGCCGCGTCGACCCCGATCAGCTTGGCCGCGACCTTCTGCTTGTCGGCCAGGCCCTGGTCGCTGCGGAACCGCCGGATCTCCGTGATCAACCGCTGGGTGTCCGAGATGCGCTGCGCCGCTTCCCGGTCCGCGGGCACGCCGGAGGCCTGCGGCCACGGCGCGATCACGATCGACTCGCCGCCGGTCAGCGCCTGCCACAACGCCTCGGTGACGAACGGGACGACCGGGTGCAGCAGGCGCAGCACCGCGTCGAGCACGGCGCCGAGCACCAGCCTGGTCGCTTCCGCGCGCGCGCCGTCGGCGGCGAACTGCACCTTGGCCAGCTCCAGGTACCAGTCGCACAGCTCGTCCCACGCGAAGTGGTAGAGCGCCTCGCACGCCTTGCCGAACTCGTAGGCGTCGAACGCGGCGTCGGCTTCGGCGCGCACCGCGTCCAGCCGGTCCAGGATCCAGCGATCGGCGTCGGTGAGCTGGGCGCGGTCGGGCAGTTCCCCCACCCGCGCGCCGTTCATCAGCGCGAACTTGGTCGCGTTGAACACCTTGGTCACGAAGCTGCGCGAGGCGAGCACGTGCGGCTCGCCGACCGAGAGGTCGCCGCCCGGCTGCGCGCCGCGCGCGAGGGTGAAGCGCGTCGCGTCGGCGCCGAAGGCGTTGATCCAGTCCAGCGGGTCGATGCCGTTGCCGCGCGATTTGGACATCTTCTTGCCGAACTGGTCGCGGATCAGGCCGTGCAGGAACACGTCCTTGAACGGCACCTGCCGCTGGCCGCCCTTGCCGGTGGTCAGCACGGCGTCCTCGGCGACGTAGGTGCCGAACATCATCATCCGCGCCACCCAGAAGAACAGGATGTCGTAGCCGGTGACCAGCACGCTGGTGGGATAGAACTTCTCGAGTTCGGCGGTGGCGTGTGGCCAGCCCATCGTGGAGAACGGCCACAGGCCGGAGGAGAACCAGGTGTCGAGCACGTCCGGGTCCTGCACCCAGCCCTCCGGCGCCTGCTCGTCGGGTCCGACGCACACCACTTCGCCCTCGGGGCCGTACCAGATCGGGATGCGGTGGCCCCACCACAGCTGGCGCGAGATGCACCAGTCGTGCATGTCGTCGACCCAGCCGAACCAGCGCGGCTCCTGGCTCTTGGGGTGGATCACGGTGTCACCGTTGCGCACGGCATCGCCGGCGGCCTTGGCCAGCGATTCGACCTTCACCCACCACTGCATGGACAGGCGCGGCTCGATCGGCTCGCCGGTGCGCTCGGAATGCCCGACGGAGTGCAGGTACGGCCGCTTCTCCGCGACCACCCTGCCCTCCCGCGCGAGCCGCTCGCGCACCTTGACGCGCGCCTCGAAACGGTCCATGCCGTCGAATTCGGTTCCGGTGCCGGTGATCCGGCCGCGCTCGTCCATGATGGTCGGCATCGGCAGCCCGTGCCGCAGACCCAGCTCGAAGTCGTTGGGGTCGTGCGCCGGTGTGATCTTCACCGCGCCGGAGCCGAACTCGGGATCGACGTAGTCGTCGGCGACGATCGGGATCTGCCGTCCGGTGATCGGATGCTCCAGAGTGGTGCCGATCAGCTGTCGGTAGCGCGGGTCATCCGGGTGCACGGCCACCGCCGTGTCGCCGAGCATGGTCTCCACCCGGGTGGTGGCCACGACGACGTGCGGTTCGTCGTCGCTGAGCGAGCCGTAGCGCAGCGAGACCAGCTCGCCTTCCACGTCCTCGTACTTGACCTCGATGTCGGAGATAGCGGTGCGCAGCTCGGGCGACCAGTTCACCAGCCGCTCGGCGCGGTAGATCAGGCCCGCGTCGTAGAGCCGCTTGAACATCGTCTGCACGGCGCGCGAGAGGCCCTCGTCCATGGTGAAGCGGTCGCGGCTCCAGTCCACGCCGTCGCCGAGAGCGCGCATCTGCCACTGGATGGCGCCGCCGGATTCCCGCTTCCAGTCCCACACCTTCTGCACGAACAGTTCGCGGCCGAAGTCTTCCTTCGTCTTGCCGTCCACCGCGAGCTGCTTTTCCACCACGGTCTGGGTGGCGATGCCCGCGTGGTCCATGCCGGGCAGCCAGAGCACCTCGTAACCCTGCATGCGCTTGCGGCGCGACAGCGTGTCCATCAGGGTGTGGTCGAGGGCGTGGCCCATGTGCAGCGTGCCGGTGACGTTCGGCGGGGGCAGCACGATCGAATAGGCCGGCTTGCCGCTGCCGGGGTCGGCGGTGAAATAGCCAGCGGCTACCCAGCGCTCGTACATCTCGGCCTCCACCTCGCTGGGCGTCCAGCTCTTGGGGAGTGCATCGGCACGATTACGCGTGTTGTCAGGGGCTGCGCTGGTCACCCCGCGATTCTAGAGCGCGTCGATCGGCCGACTTCGGGTCGGTCGACCCGGCTCACCGCCGCCCACGCATCCACCCGCCGGTGGCACTTCGGAAATCGGCAGGGTATCGGCCCGCAGGGACGCCGCGCGGAATCGTTCGGAGGGGAATTCCACGACGAAGACGAAGAAAGGCGGAGTCTTCGGTGGATGAGGGACACCGAACACTCCGCCTATGTCAGAAGCTTACCGGCGATCCACGACCGCACTCGGAATCCATAAGCAATTCTCAGCTTCCGGCATTTTCTACCCCGGATACACCCCTTATCGGGCGAGGACGGCGACGTCGGCGAGCACCAAATCGCCGTTGATCGCGATGGCCGCGGTCGAGCCGGCGCCCGCCGCGGATATCACCTGGGCGGCCGGATTGCTCACATTACCGGCGGCCCAGACACCGGGCACGCTGGTGCGCCCGGTGGCGTCCGTCACGACCCAGCCGTTGTCGTCGAAGGCGCAGCCGAGCGCCACCAGCACGTCGTCGGCGGCGCGGAAGGCCGGCGCGACGAACATCGCCGTTCTCGGCACGGCTCGCCCGTCGGCCAGTTCCACACCGCGCAGCCGGTCGTCCACCACGAACCGCGCGACCGCGCCTTCGACCACACGGACCCCGCGCGCGTCCAGGTGGGCGCGCTCACCATCGGACAGCGGCATCGTGTTGGGGAAGAAGACGACGTCGCCGGACCACTGCGGCAGCAGCAGCGCCAGGTGCACCGCCCTGGCCATGGCGCCGGGTTCCGGTCCGCCGAGCACGCCGATCGGCTGGTCACGAACCTCGTAGCCGTGACAGTAGGGGCAGTGCAGCACGTCGCGGCCCCATCGTTCGCGCACTCCGGGCAGCTGCGGCAGTTCGTCGCGCAGTCCCGTCGCGACCAGCACGCGGCGCGCTCGCAGCGTCGCACCGCCGCCGAGCCGCAGCGCGAACTCCGAGTCCCCCGCCGGTTCCGCGCCGACGACGAAGTCGGAGATCAGCTCCGCGCCGTAGCCCGCCGCCTCCTCGGCTCCGGCCGCCAGCAATTCCGCGGGCGGCATGCCATCCCGGGACAGGAACCCGTGCATGTGCTCGGCGGGCGCGTTGCGCGGCGCACCGCCCCTGACCACCGCGACCCGCCGCCGCGCGCGGGCCAGGACCAGCGCCCCGGACAGCCCCGCCGCACCGCCACCCACGATCACCACGTCATATGTCTCGCTCATTCGCGATCACCTCCACCGACACAGTGCCGTCGACCGGCGGCATTCAGCAACTAATATTGCCGAATCCGGGAAAACGCGGTGCACTGGTGACATGTCCACACCACCGGGCGTCGCCCGAGCCCTCGCCGACATCGGTCCGCGACTCAAAGCACTGCGGACCCGCCGCAATGTCACACTCACCGCGCTGGCGGAAAGCACCGGGATCTCCAAGAGCACGCTGTCGCGGCTCGAATCCGGCCAGCGAAAAGCCAGCCTGGAACTGCTGCTGCCGATCGCGATGGCCCATCAGGTGCCGTTGGACGAACTGGTGGCCGCACCGAAGATCGCCGACCCCCGGGTCCACACGACGGCACGCAAGACCAACGGGCTGACCATTCTTCCGCTGACCCGGCAACCGGGGCCGCTGCAGGCGTTCAAGATCGTCATTCCACCCGAGCGCAGCGAGCCGGACCCGAAGGTGCACGAGGGTTTCGAGTGGCTCTACGTGCTGTCGGGACGGCTGCGGCTGGTGCTGGGCGAGCACGATCTGACGCTCGGCCCCGGCGAAGCCGCGGAATTCGACACCCGCCAACCGCATTGGTTCGGCAGCGCGGGGCGGGGCCCGGTGGAAATCTTGAGCCTATTCGGTTCCCAGGGCGAGCGAATGCATCTGAGAGCGCGGTCGGCTGGCCGCAAACCCACGTGAACCGACACGTGCCTGAAATGTCCGATATTGCCGAATCGGCGAAAACTCGGGAGGCTGGAGAGGGTGAACACCCCAGGCGCGCCCTCCCCGGCGAATCACCAAGAAAAACCAGGGTTTTCCCGGTTGTCGAACGCGTCTCGGCCACGGACGCTGGGAGAGGTGAACCCCCCGCTGGAAGCCGCGCCGCAGCACGTCCCGGAACCGGCGCCGCCGATCCTGTTCCCGGCCGCACTGCATGATCTGCGCGGTCACGCGGTCGCGGAGCTCCGATATCCCGCCGCGGCGGCGCTGATCGTCGCCGGCGTCCCCGGCGCGGGCAAGAGCACCGCCTTGGGCAAGTTCTTCGACGCCGACGCGGCGGCCACCGCACCGTCGCGCAGTTCCGCCGGGGTGCTGGTGCTCGACTCGATACAGGCGCGCAATCGGTGGCGGCCCAAACTCCGGTGGCTGCCGTATCTCCTATGGCGACCGGTGGTGCACGTGGCGCACTTCCTCGCCATCCGCGCCGCGCTGCGTGCGGGCGGCCCGGTGGTCATCCACGACTGCGCCACCTTCCAGTGGGCGCGCACCCTGATCGCCCGCTGGGCCGCGCATCGCGAACTGCACCTGCTCCTGCTCGATGTGCCCGCACCGGTGGCCAAGGCGGGTCAGCACAGTCGCGGACGGCGGATCAACCGCGTCGCCTTCCGGCTGCACGTGCGCGGCTGGGGCCGATTGATGAGCGCGGTGGCCACCGGACACGCCGCCCGCGGCGCGCGGTCGGTGGTCATCGCCGACCGCGCCACCGTGGACAACTTGCGGTGCGTGACCTTCGCCTGACCGGCGAAAGCCGATGCGGCTCAAGGCACCAGCACGGTCAGAGCCGCCGGGACGGCCCGGATGGTGATCGGCAGGACGCCCGCCGGTTCGCCGTCGGCGGTGGCGGGCGCGCCCGCTGCGGTGAGCGTCACGGCCGCGGCACGGAACTGCTTCACCTCCGGATGATCCTGGCGTTTTCCCGCCGACAGCGCGGGCAGCAAGCGCAGCATCTCCCGGCGCGACAGCGCGCCGACCACGGTGAGGTCGAGCAGTCCGTCGTCCATGATCGCGTCCGGACAGATCAGCATGCCGCCGCCGTAGGTGCGGGTGTTGCCGACCGCGACCATGACCGCTTCGGTCTCCAGCACAGAGCCCGCGCCCGGGTTGGTGAGACCGTCGGTCACCGCGTCCACCAGCTCGACCCGGTAGGGCACGGTGAAGCGGCCGGAAATCTCGGACAGCGCGGCGAGGGTGTAGCGCAGCCTGCCTTTGGGCCAGCGCATCTCGTTGGCGCGCAGGGTGACCCGCGCGTCGAACCCGGTGCCGGTCACCGTGGCGAACCACATCGGCGCGCCGGGCGATTCGATCCTGCCGAGATCGATCGTCCTGGTCCGCCCGCGCAGCACGAGCGCAGCGGCGGCGACCGGGTCGTCGGTCGGCACACCCAGTTCCCTGGCCAGGTCGTTGCCGGTGCCTGCGGGAACCATGGCGAGCGGGACGCCGGTCTGCGCCACGGCCGGGAGGGTCACGTTGAGCAAGCCGTCGCCGCCGACGCAGACCACGGCATCGGGCGGGACCGCGTCCGCGATGGACTCCCGCACCTGCCGGGCCGTTTCGGCGGCCGAGGGCGCGCACACCTCGGTGACCTCGGCGCCGCCCGCGCGCAGGCGGCCGATCGCGGCGCTCGCCGCCTCGCCGCTCCTGCCGTGCCCGGAACGCGGGTTGGTCACGACGGTGACCTTGCGCACCGGCGAATGGTCGTTCACGGCACCAGCTTTCCGGGGTTCATGATGCCGGCCGGGTCGAGTTCGGCCTTCACCGCGCGCAGGACGCGCACGCCGAGCTCACCCACTTCGTCCGGAACCCAGGGACGATGGTCGGCGCCGACCGCGTGGTGATGGGTGATGGTGCCGCCCGCCGCGATGATGGCGTCGCCGGCCGCGCGCTTGGCGGCCTGCCACTGGGCCGGCGCGTCGTGCGCCTGCTTGGCGACGACGGTGAAATACAGCGACGCCCCGGTCGGGTAGGTGTGCGAAATGTGACACATGACCAGCGGCGGCGTTCCCTCGGCGCTGAGCGACTCGCTCAGCGCCGCGGTCACCTCCGCCTTGAGCGCGATCACGTTGGACCAGGTGGTGGCGGTTTCCAGCGTTTCGCAGAGCACGCCCACATCCAGCAGCGCGTCGCGCAGATACGGCGCGGCGAAACGACCGTGCTCCCACTCCCTGGCCGGTGTCTCGCCCAGGGCCGAGCCGCCCGCCGCCGCCAGCAGCGCACCCGCTTCCGCGCTGCGCGCGGCGACGTGCGCGGCGCTGCCCTCAAAGGTGGTGATGGCCAGGCATCCGGCCACCGGGTTGCCGCCGACGTCGCCGGACCGGGCGAGGTTGATCCCGGTCTCCGCCTCGTCGGACAGCCGCAGCACGGTCGGCGCCGCGCCCTCCTGCACCACAGCGCGCAGGGCGGCGGCGCCGGTCGCGAAATCGGGAAACGACCATGCCTGGTAGGCAACGGTTTCCGGGACCGGGTGCACGCGCAAGGTGACCTCGGTGATCACGCCGAGCGTCCCTTCCGATCCGACGAACAGCTCACGCAGGTCCGGCCCGGCCGCCGAGGCGGGGGCGCGCCCGAGCGCCAGGGTGCCACTGGGCGTGGCGATCTTCAGCCGCTGCACCATGTCGTCGAAGCGGCCGTAGCCCGCCGAAGCCTGGCCGGATGACCGCGTCGCCGCGAAGCCGCCGATGGTGGCGAACTCGAAACTCTGCGGGAAGTGCCCCAGCGAAAGCCCGTGCTCGCCGAGCAGTTCCTCCGCGCGGGGACCGGTGAGTCCCGCACCCAGCGTGGCCGTGCCGCTGATCGGATCGATCTCGGTGACCGTGTCCAGCCTGCGTAGATCCAGGGCGATCACGATGTCGAAACGACCACGCAGCGGTTGCACGCCGCCCACCACGCTGGTGCCGCCGCCGAACGGAACCACCGCGACGGAGTTCGCCGCGCAGTAGGCCAGCACGGCGAGCACCTCGTCGTGGCCGGCCGGGAAGACGACGGCGTCCGGCGCGTCCTGCGGGCCATCGGCCCTGCGGCGCAGCAGATCGGGTGTGCTCTTGCCCCCTGCGTGCCGCAGCCGATCGCGGTGGTCGGTCGACACGTTGCCGGCGCCGACCACCTCGACCAACCCGGCTCGCCGCGCGGGCGTCAACGCCGATTCGCGCAGTGGCACGTCGCCCTCGTCGCGACGCGCCACCGAGTCGCCGGATACCCCGAACACCTGCGTCAGCAGGCCGCGGACCCGATCCGAGAGTGGCTGGTGCCCGGCCGGGACACCCCAGGCATCCCAGACCATACTCGCCGCCGGCCCGCTCACGTCGGGCTTCGCGGCGGAAGCCGGATCGGCCGGGGTGCGCTGCTCTGTCTCCACCATGCGTTACAGTTTGACATAAAGTGTCAAGCAGTAATGATTTGCCGATCTACTTCCCGGTGGTGACACGTTGACCGCTCCCGACGACTCCGCCGAGCGCCTCTCGGCGACCGACCTGGCGATTCTCGACGCCGCTCGCGCCTGCGTGGCGGAGTTCGGCGTGCGCCGCACCACCCTCACCGAGGTGGCGCGCCGAGCGGGCGTCAGCAGACCGACCGTCTACCGCCGCTGGCCGGATACCGGCGCGCTGGTGGCCGAACTGCTGGTGCGCGAGCTGCGCGGGATCGTGGCGGCGACGATGCCGTCCGCGGGCAGCGCGCGCGCCAGGTTGGTCGACGGCGTGGTCGCCGGGGCGGCGACAGTCCGGTCGAATCCGTTGTTCGGCAAGATCTTCCGCACCGACACCGACCTCATGCTCACCTACGTCTTCGGCAGGCTCGGACGCAACCAGCGCGCTCTGATCGAGCTGTTCGCGGCGGGTATCCGCGACGGCCAGCGGGACGGCTCGATCCGCGCGGGCGACCCCGATCGCATGGCCACGATGCTGCTGCTGATCGCCCAGTCCGCGGTGCAGTCGGCGGGCACCGTCGCACCGCTGCTGGCCGGCGAGCACCTCGACACCGAACTCCGCCGCGCGATCGACGGATACCTCGACCACCGCGAGACCGGCGAACCGAGGCACACGCGATGAGCCGTGTTTCGCGCGCTTCTCGTCAGAACCGAAAGGCCTCGTGATGAACCCTGATCCGGGACACACCGGTGATTCCGCGTTGAACGCCGCCCGCCGCGCCGCGGATCTGTCCCGGCTCGGCGACGGCGCCGAGGTCGACGTCCTGGTGATCGGCGGCGGCGTCACCGGCGCGGGCGCGGCACTGGACGCCGCGGCCCGCGGGCTGCGCACCGTGCTGGTGGAACGCCACGACCTGGCCTTCGGCACCAGCCGCTGGAGTTCCAAGCTGGTGCACGGCGGCCTGCGCTATCTGGCGAGCGGCCGGGTCGGCATCGCGCACGAGAGCGCGGTGGAACGCGGCATCCTCCTGCGCACCACGGCGCCGCACCTGGTGCGCCCGCTCCCCCAGCTGGTACCGCTGCTGCCGAACGTCGGCACGGCGCAAGCCGCGCTGGTGCGCGCCGGTTTCCTGGCGGGTGACCTGCTGCGGCGTGGTGCGGGCACCCCCGCGGCGCTGCTGCCACGGTCCCGGCGCGTCGCCGCAGCGGAGGCGGTGCGGCTCGCACCGACCGTGCGCCGGGCGGATCTGCGCGGCGGGCTGCAGGCGTGGGACGGACAGCTCGTCGACGACGCGCGCCTGGTCGTGGCACTGGCGCGCACCGCGGCGGCCAACGGCGCACGGATTCTGACCCGCGTCGAAGCCCGAGACGTCACCGGGAATTCGGCGACCCTGCGCGACACGCGCACCGGCGAGACCCTCGCGGTGCGGCCGCGCGCCGTGGTGAACGCCACCGGCGTCTGGGCCGATCAGGTGGATCCGAGCATCCGGTTGCGCCCGAGCCGCGGCACCCACCTGGTGTTCTCCGCCGCCTCCTTCGGTGGCCTTACCGCAGCGCTCACCGTACCGGTGCCCGGCAGCGTCGGCCGCTTCGTCTTCGCTTTTCCCGCCGCGCACGGCCGGGTGTACCTGGGATTGACCGACGAAGATGCCCCCGGCCCGGTGCCCGACGAGCCGAAGGCCACCGACGGTGAGATCGATTTCCTGCTCGACACCGTCAATCCCGCCCTGCGCGAGCCGCTGACCCGCGACGACATCCGCGGCTCGTACGCCGGACTGCGCCCGCTGCTGGAGACCGCCGACGACAGCACCGCCGACATCTCCCGCAAGCACGCGGTGCTGCGATCCCCGACCGGGATCGTCACCATCGTGGGCGGCAAGCTCACCACGTACCGGAAAATGGCCGAGGACGCGATCGACGCCGCGGTCGCGCACGGCGGCCTGACCGCGGGACCGTGCCGCACCCGGCGGCTGCCGCTGGTGGGCGCGGTCTCCGGCGCGGAGCGCGATCGCATCGACGCCCCGCCCGTACTGATCGACCGCTACGGCGGCGAGGCGGCCACCGTGCTGGCCGCGGCCCGCCGTGACCCCGCGCTCGCAGAACCGGTCGCACCCGGAATCGACGTGCTGGCGGCGGAATTCGCGTTCGCGGTGTCCCACGAGGGGGCGCTCGATGCCGGCGACCTGCTGGATCGGCGCACGCGCATCGGCCTGATCACCGCAGACCGGGTCGCCGCGGCACCCGCAGCCGCGCGCGCCCTCACCTGACGGCCCGGTTCGCTCAGTCCATCGACCACGTGGACAGCTCCGCGCGCATGCACGCGCGCGGCCAGCGGTCGAGCCCGTGGGCCCGCTCGGCGGCGCGCAGCGCGATCAGCCCCGGCGTCTCTTCCGCGGCCGACAGATACCGGAAGCCGAGGCGTTCGTAATACGGGCCGTTCCACGGCACCTCGGTGAACGTGGTCAAGGTCAACGCGGGCAGGCCCGCGGTCGCCGCCCAGCGCGCGGCCCGGTCGAGCAAGCGCTTGCCGATGCGGCGCCGCGCGTGCTCCGGGCGTATCGAGACCTGCTCGATGTGGGCGTTCCCGTCGACCACTCCCACCAGGAGATAACCGATCGGCAGCTCGTCATCGGTCCACACCCAGGCCCGTCCCGCCTGCTGGAACTGTCGCAGCGTCGCCAGCGGGGGTGGTTCGTCGTCGGCCACCGTCGTCATGCCGATTTCCGCGAACGGCTCGCCCGCCGCACGCTCGATGTCTTGCAGCACGGGGAGGTCTTCGGGCGTCGCGGGCCGGATCACCGGCTCATTGTGAATGCCCATCGGCGGGCGGGCCAGCGCATTTCACTCCGCCCGTGTGGCGAGCATGCCGTTGAGCAGCACGCGCACGGCCCAGGCCGCGCGCGCCTCGCCGCCGCCGGCCAGCAGCGTCTCCCGCATGGCCACGACGGTCGGATAGCGGTCGGCCGGAAGTTCCGCGAAGCGCCGCTCGATCGTGGCGAGGTACTCCTGTTCGCTGCCGCCGCCCGTGCGGTGCGCGCTCTGTTCGGCCGCCGACGCGGTGACGTGCAGATACAGCAGGTCCACCGCCCACGCCGCGGTCCGGTCGTCCAGTCCCGCCTCGATGAGCGAGCGGAGCATCAGCTCCACCAGGCGTATGGCGTTCGGACTGCTCGGGATCACGCCGAGCGCCACAAGCGCCAGCCCTTCGTGCCTGCTCATCGCCGCCACCATGGCATCGACCAGCGCGGTGAGCCGTTCGCGCCAACTCGCCCCGGCGGGTTCGGGCACCGAACCGAGGACATGGTCGAGCATGGCGGCCATCAGATCGTCGCGATTGGCGACGTACACGTACAGCGACGCGGCGCCGGTGTCCAAGTCCTGCGCCACCCGGCGCATGGTCAGCGCCGCCGCTCCGTCCCGGTCCAGAATGCGCAGGCCGGTCTGCACGATCACCTCGCGGCTCAGCGGAGCTTTGGCCGGACGGGCCCTGCGGCTGACGGCTGCTGCGCTCATCGGGTGAGCATAACCAGGGGCGAACGGCGTTCGGACGAACGGCGCAATTCCACGACGGAGGGACACCCGCCTAGCGCCCTCGCACAACGGGTGGGCAGGCGATCCGAGACATGGCCCCGGTGAGTCCTCGTACCGTCGGTGGGTGACCCACGACATAGTGATATATCGCCCCACATGACCGGCAGCTCGCTGCGGAAAACACCACAACGCGCAGCTCACAGCCCCTGCCGAAGGCGGAACCGACCGTTGGCGAGAACCCGCCCGGCGGAGTGTGATTCGAGCATCCGGCGGCATGGCGCGGCGATCGCGATGTCCGCCGCGCGATGCGCGCGGAGCCCGGTTCGGTTGTCGCCGACGCTCTATGCTGGCTTCGGTATGCCGGTAGTGCGCCGGGAAGGAGGGCGCGGGTGCGCAGACAACCGTCCACCGTGGGTATCGCACCGGGCGACGGGCTCGTCGCCCGATTCGGTGCGGTCGTCGCCTACCTCGGGGCCGAAACGACCTCCACGGACCGAATACTCGGCACCATCGAAGCCGTGGCCGAAGGCGAGCATCCCGGCGCCGCGCTGGCGCAGCGCTTGGCCGCGGTGATCTTCGGCAGCACGGTGCAACCGCCGCCGTTCGGCGTCGTCGCGCCGACCGCGGACGGGGTGCTGATCCTGCTGCGCGGACCGGTGACCGCGGAGATCCAAGGCGCGGAGGGCGCCCGCCGCCTCGACGGCGGGCGTGCGTTCACCTGGGTGGACGAGATCGTGCGCGAACCGGTGCGCCGCATCACCATCGGCGCGGGCACCGGCGCGCCGCCCACCGCGCTGCCCCGCACCGACCTGCGCTCAGGCGTGGTCCCCGGTGGCGGCTTCGTGCTGCACGCCGCGGTACGACGCGCCGGAAAGCCCGCCGGGCCGCGGACATCCGAGCCTTCCGCCCAGGGCGAGCCCGAGCCGACGGCCGCGGCCGGTTTCGCCGCGATGCCGGAACCGACCGGCGCCGCCGACGCCGTCGTCCAGGCAAAGCCCGGGGCCAGGCAGACCGGTACGTCCGACGCCGTCGCGCAGGCGACCCCCGCTCCCCGGCCGCCCAGCGCCGCCGACGCCGTCGCACCCGCCCGGCCGACCGAGTCGTCCCGCCCCCTCGTCAAACCGCGCCCGCCCCGGCCCGTTCCGGATCGACCGCTCGCGTGGTCGCAGGTGCAGCCCGCGCACGAACCGGTCGCCCTGCGCAAAGCGCCCGACAACGGCGGAACGCGTGGCCTGCGCCAGGCAGCGCTGTCCGCGGAGGCCACCGTCGGCGCCCTGGTCACCGAAGAGGGGGCGGCCTACCCGTTGGACCGCGCCTACGTCATCGGGCGCGGACCGCAGGTGGACGAAGCGGTCCGCACCGCCGCCGCCGAGCCGATCGTCATCCAGCGTGACCGCCACGTCTCGCGAGTCCATGCCTATGTGTCGGTGGACGGCGGCAAGGTGTACATCCGGGATGCCGCCGCCACCTCCGGCACCTTCATCGCAGGCCCCGGCACCGATCAGTGGACCCGGATCAGCACCTCTCCGACCGAACTCCCGCCCGGCTGGCGCGTCCGCATCAGCGAGCGAGTCCTCACCCACCGCGGCGATACGCAACGCACGGGCACGACGGATATCGCGGGAGCACGCCGCCGTTCGTGACCGCAGGGTGCGTCGGCCTCGAGCCGGAGACCAGCCGATCACCCGGTCGCGTCCGGTCCGGCCCGCGCGGGGAGGACAATGGCGACATGCACCGAAACGGACCGAGCCGCGACATCGACGAGTCCGAGCTGACGGTGACCCCGCCCGAAGAGCAGGCCGGGGGCGTCACCGCCGTGGCGGTGGCGTTGAAACGCTCGATCGAGGAGATGGGCGTGGTCCGCGCCGCGCGCACCCTGGCCCGGGTCAATCAGGTGCACGGCTTCGACTGCCCCGGCTGCGCGTGGCCGGAGCCGACCGGCCACCGCAGGCCCGCCGAGTTCTGCGAGAACGGCGCGAAGGCCGTCGCCGAGGAAGCCACGCTGCGCACGGTGACTCCCGAGTTCTTCGCCGCGCATTCGGTGGCGGAGCTGAGCGAGAAGTCCGGCTATTGGCTCGGCCGGCAGGGCAGGCTGACCCACCCGATGGTGCTGCGGCCCGGCGACACCCACTACCGGCCGATCGCCTGGGACGACGCCTACCACCTGATCGCGGAAACCCTGCGCGGACTGGACTCGCCGGACGAGGCGGTGTTCTACACCTCCGGCCGCACCAGCAACGAGACCGCGTTCCTCTACCAGCTGCTGGTGCGCAGCTACGGCACCAACAACCTGCCGGACTGCTCCAACATGTGTCACGAGTCCTCCGGCGCGGCACTGTCGAATTCGATCGGCATCGGCAAGGGCTCGGTCTCCATCGATGACTTCGCCGAGGCCGACCTGATCGTCGTCGCGGGACAGAACCCGGGCACCAACCATCCCCGGATGCTCAGCGCGCTGGCCGACGCCAAAGCGAAAGGCGCCCGGATCGTCGCGGTGAACCCCCTGCCCGAGACCGGGCTGCTCGGCTTCCGGGACCCGCAGACGATCAAGGGGGTCACGACCGGTGTGCCGATCGCCGACGACTTCTTGCAGATCCGCCTCGGCGGTGACCTGGCCCTGTTCCAGGCGCTGGGCCGCCTGCTCCTGGAAGCCGAGGACCGCGCGCCGGGCACGGTGGTCGACCGAGCGTTCGTCGACGCACACTGCGCGGGCTACGCCGAATACGAAAAGCACATGCGCGCGGTCGATTTCGACACGGTACTGGAAGCGACGGGCCTCACCAGGGCGGAGCTCGAGCACACCGCGGAACTGTTCGCCCGCTCCCGCAACATCATCCTGTGCTGGGCGATGGGCCTCACCCAGCAGACCCATGCCGTGGCCACCATCGAGGAGGCCACCAACCTGCTGCTGCTACGCGGCATGATCGGCAAGCCGGGCGCGGGCGTGTGCCCGGTGCGCGGCCACTCGAACGTGCAGGGTGACCGCACCATGGGCATCTGGGAGAAGATGCCCGCCGCCTTCCTCGACGCCCTCGACCGCGAGTTCGGCATCACCAGCCCGCGCGAGCACGGCTTCGACACCGTGGCCGCCATCCGCGCCATGCGCGACGGACGGGCGAAAGTGTTCGTCGGCATGGGCGGCAACTTCGTCTCCGCGACCCCCGACACCGCCGTGACCGAGGCCGCGCTGCGCGGCTGCGCGCTCACCGTGCAGATCTCCACCAAACTCAACCGCAGCCACATCGTGCACGGCCGCACCGCGCTCATCCTGCCGACGCTCGGGCGCACCGACCTCGACCTCGCCCCCGACGGCAGCAAGAACCAGGTGTCGGTGGAGGACTCGATGTCGATGGTGCACCTGTCCACCGGACGGTTGAAGCCGGTCAGCGACCATCTGCGCAGTGAAGTCGCCATCGTCTGCGAACTCGCCCATGCGCTCTTAGGCCCCGATCACGCGGTGGGGTGGGCGCGGTTCGCCCGCGACTACGACAGCATCCGCGACGCCATCGCCCGCGTCGTCCCGGGCTGCGCCGACTACAACGCGAAAGTCCGCGGCCGCAACGGTTTCCAGCTACCGCATCCGCCGCGCGACGCCCGCGAATTCCGCACCGCCACGGGCAAGGCCAATTTCGCCGTCAACGAGCTGACCTGGCTGCCGGTCCCCGAAGGCAGACTGATCCTGCAAACCCTGCGCAGTCACGATCAGTACAACACCACCATCTACGGCCTCGACGACCGCTACCGTGGCATCCACAACGGCCGCAAGGTGGTGCTGGTCCACCCCGACGACATCACCGCGTTCGGTTTCCGCGACGGCGATCCGGTCGACATAGTCTCCGAATGGACCGACGGCACCGAGCGCCGCGTCGAAGGGTTCCGCCTGGTCTCCTACCCGACGCCGCGCGGCAACGCCGCCGCCTACTATCCCGAGACCAACCCTCTCGTACCGCTGGATCACGTCGCGAAACGATCGAACACGCCCGTCTCCAAAGCGGTCACCATTAGGTTCGAGGCGAGCAAGGCATGACCGACCGGGTCCGTCAGCAGGACTGCGCGGCCACACACGGGCTCGCTGGTGCCGCCGAGCAACGCCGCATGGGCGGCAGACCCCGCGCGTCGAGCACCGCTCGCGCTGTAGGAAACACAGCATGAGCCGCGTCACCGCCCGCCGCCGGATGCGCCGGATCTCGCCGAGCGGAGAGATCCACCGCCCGGACACCCTCGCCGTCGAAGAACCGCTGGAGATCCGCATCGGCGGGCAGTCGCTGACGGTCACCATGCGCACCCCCGGCAACGACATCGACCTGGTGCACGGTTTCCTGCTGAGCGAAGACGTGATCGGCTCCGCCGAGGACATCGTGGCGGCCCGCTACTGCGCGGGCACCGACGACAAGGGCCGCAACACCTACAACGTCCTCGACGTCACCCTGCGCACCTCCGTCCCGGTGCCGACACGCTCCTTCCTCACCACCGGAGCCTGCGGACTGTGCGGAAAGACCGCCCTGGACGAAGTTCGCACCCGCACCAGGTTCCCGCTGCCCGCCGGCGGCCCGGTGGTGGATACCCGGGTACTGGCCGCGATGCCCGGCCTGCTGCGCGACCGCCAATCGGTATTCGAGGCCACCGGCGGCCTGCACGCCGCGGGCCTGTTCACCGCCGACGGCGAAGCGCTCGCCGTACGCGAGGACATCGGCAGGCACAACGCGGTGGACAAGGTGATCGGCTGGGCCCTGCGTGAATCCCTGATACCCGCCCAAGATTCGGTGCTGATCGTGAGCGGGCGCGCGTCGTTCGAACTGGTGCAGAAGGCCGTCATGGCCGGAATCCCGATGCTCGGCGCGGTCTCGGCGCCGAGTTCGCTCGCGGTCGATCTCGCCGCCGACGCCGGACTGAGTCTGGTCGGCTTCCTGCGCGGCGACACCATGAACGTGTACACCGCTCCCGACCGCGTCCGCGCCGCTCCGGGCGCGGACTCGTTGTTGGCCTGACTCACTATTGCCCGCGCCCGACGCCCGTTCTACCGTGACTGCACGGAGCCGGAACGGATTCTGCGAGAACGGAGCGGCCGATGCGGATTTCGGTGGAGGGGAACTCCGATGGCCTGCGGGTGCGGATGCGGTTCGAACAATACCGCCGCCTGCTGCTGACGCGGATCGTGCTGGCCGTCTTGGCGGTGCAAGGAGCGATCGTCGGTCTCTGGGCCACGCTCGCGCCGCACTCCTGGTACACCAGCTTTCCGGGGTTCGGCGCCCGATGGGTGGCGGCGGACGGGCCGTACAACCACCATCTGGCGGCCGATGTGGGGGCCTTCTTCCTGGCGCTGACTGCGGTGACGATCGCCGCGCTGGTGGTCAACCGGACCACTGCCGCCCGCATCGCGGGCGTCGGCTGGCTCACCTTCGGTGTGCCCCATTTCCTGTACCACCTGCTGCACCAGCCCGCCGAACTCGGCGCCGCGAGTTTCACCGCCAGCCTGATCGCGGCGTTGTTGCTGGTAATCGGCGGGGCGGTCTGCGTCTTCCTGCCGCCGCGGGGCGAGCTGCCCCTCTCGGAGCCGCGACCGGTGACGCTGCGTTTCCCCCGCCGCCGTCCGAGCGGCAGATCCGGCGGCCGAGTCCGGGACGCCCGTGGACGATCACCACGGGCGTGATCCGGTGAATCCGCGGATGACGCCGCGTCTTCCGAATTCCCCGCCCGTCAGTCCTTCAGCGCTTCGAGCAGTGCCGCGCGCTGGCGCGCCCCGAGCCCACCGATCCGGCGATCCTCCGGGATCTCCGCCTGGTCCATCAGCTTCGCGGCCTTCACCGGCCCGACACCGGGCAGGGCCTTGATCACCGCGGCCACCTTGGTCTTCTTCACCAGCTCGTCGGAGTCGGCCTTCTTCAGCAGATCCGCGACCGAAACCTTGCCCGCCTTCACCTTGCCGATCAGTTCGGAGCGTGCCTTGCGGACCGCAGCCGCCTTGGCCAAGGCCTCGGTGCGCTGCTCTGCGGTCATGGTAGGCAGTGCCATGTCTCCTCCGCTTCCACTCGTCACTCGAACATCTGGTTGACCGGACCGAGTAAACAGCACGGCACCGGGCACGCAAGCTCGACACACCGCGCACGAACAGCGGAAATAGCGATGAATTTCCCCGCTCCGCGCCGTCGGAACAGGTGAACGGCCGACGCTCGCCGGGCGAAAAGGACGAAAGGACCATCACGTCAGCGGGCTGCTCCGCGGTCGGTTCGCCACGCCGGATGGCCGGTGCCGAAGACGGGGCGCTCCGGCAGCGACGACCCGGAAATGGCGGCTATCGAGCAGTAACACGCGGTCCGCTGTTCCCGACACAATCAACAGATGCCGAGCGCGGGTCATGGTTCAACGGCGAACCTGGGAGATCAACGGCGATCGCCCGCGTGTCCGCCCGGGTCGCACCGGGCGGACCTGTCAGCCCGCACAACAGAACATCGTCCGGTTCGCACGAACCGTGACGGCATGACGGCAGGAGGCCGAGCCCCCGCCGGAAACGCCTTCGTCCTCGGCGCTGCGCGGGCCCGGCAGGCGAGCCATCGCACCGTCGCCTCGCCGAAGGCGCATCCGCCCGCCGCGGCCCTCTCCGTCGGGGTGGACGTTCCGTTCGTGCTCGCGACCGTTGACGTCGCGTACCGTGCGCAGCGCCTTGATCCCGCCGTGGCGGGCGCGCCGCGTCGTCGCGAGCGGCGACCGGATGATGTTCTGCCATCCGAATCCGGGTTCACGCCGCATTCCGGGCCGCATGACGCGCACTGAGCGGCCGGTCGGCCACAGCACAGCTCACCACCGCGGTGCGGATCGTCGTACTGAACGAAACGAAGGGGATCGAATCGGGCGCGCGAACGCGCTAGGCTACGAATTAGAACACGTTTCATTTCGAAGGAGACGCCGTGGCCAAGCAGATACGCGACGTGGTCGAGCAGTACGTCAAGCTGGTCGGCTCGGGTCCGACCGAGGACATCGTCGCGCTGTACGCGCCCGACGCGATCGTGGAGGACCCCGTCGGCACCCCGCCCAAGCGGGGCCACGACGCCATCCGCGAGTTCTACGAGGTGATCGCCGCACTGGATCGGGAGACCGAGTTGCGGCCGGAGGAGGTCAGGATCGCGGGCAATCAGGCCGCGTTCCCGTTCACCATCGTTACCAAGGTCGGCGGACAGCGCTTCGTCCTGTCGCCGATCGACGTGATGGAGTTCGACGAGGAAGGCCGGATCACCGGGATGCGCGCCTACTGGAGCCAGGAGGACATGCGGGTCGAGCCCGAGTAGCGCGCGACGGCCGGGTGCGCCACGTCACATCGCGGCCCCATCACATTCCGGCGCGGTCTCTCGTCCGAGAAGTAGGAACCACATCCGCTGATCGAAGGAGATCGACATGGGCGCCACCCGTATCGCCGCCGTCACCCCGCAGCAGGCGGGACCGACGACCAAGCTCCTGTACCGGCTGGCCAAGCGCCGCTTCCGTGAAGTGCCCGAGCCCTTCGCCGTGACGGCCAACCATCCGAAACTGCTGCGCGCGAGCGCGGTCCACGAAACCATGGTCGACAAGGCCAGCACCGCCCTCCCCGCCGTCATCCGCGAGATCGCGGTCTATCGCACGGCGTGGACGATCGGTTGTTCGTGGTGCGTCGACTTCGGGGCCATGCTCATGCGCCTGGGCGAGCTGGACGTGGCGCGGCTGGAACACATCGCCGACTACGCGACCTCGCCGTTGTACTCCGACGACGAGCGCGCCGCCATCGCCTACGCCGACGCGATGACGGCGACGCCGACCACGGTCACCGACGAGCAGATCGCCGACTTGGAGCGGCGGTTCGGCCGAGCGGGCGTGGTCGAGCTCAGCTACCACATCGCGCTGGAAAACTCACGCGCCAGGTTCAATTCGGCACTCGGCATCACCGCGCAGGGCTTCAGCACCGATTCCTGCCGCGTGCCCTGGGCCTGAAAACGGCCGCGGCGCTGCGGAAATGGTCCGGCCTCACCTGGCACTTCAGCGCCGCGTCCGCTCCGGGCTGTCGCTACGGCCCGGAATGCACTAAGAATAAGAGGTGTTGACGTCGCCTGGCCGTACCGCGGCCTGCGAGCTATCTTCGCGAGTTTCGGTGCGGGATAGGCCGTGTCGGCGTCTTCGGTGTCTCGAGTTCCCCTCCGCCCGACCGTTTGGAGCCGCATGCTCGACGAACAGACCCCGGACGACGACGTCGCACGGCTGGCCAGGCGAGTCGAGAAGGCCCGTGGCCGGCTCGCCTACCAGTTCGACCCCGCGCTGACCGGCGCGCTGTCGGAGGAGGAGCTGCTCGCCGAACGCGAACTGGCCGAACGCATCCGCACCCAGGACCGCGAACAGCGCTGGAAGCACGCCGAGGCGGGCGCCGCGGGCGCCGACCGGGCCAGGCACACCGCGGAGGCCATCGAGAAGGCCGAGATCAGAGATCTGCTGCTGGCGCGAAAGGCGATCGCCGCGCAACGGCGCGCCTCCAGCCCGCACGCCAGGCTGGCGTCGCTGTACCGGCACCGCTCCTGGTCGCTCGGCGCGCTGGCCGGCGTGGTCGCCGCCGGAATGCTGTGGTCGGCGGTCAACGTCCAGCACAACATCGCGCCGGGCGGGCCGGACGACCCGCTGTACTGGTTCAGCTATCTGCTCGAGGCGATGATCAGCGTGTCGCTGATCATCATCATGATCGGCACCAACAAGGTCACCGAATGGGGCGTGCTGGACAACCGCAGCCAAGTGGCGGCGGCCGAGATGGCCTTGCTCGCGCTCACCGTGGGACTGAACACCTACCCGTACGTGAGCGCGGGGCGGTGGTTCGACGCGGGCGTGCACGGAGTCGCCCCGGTGATGATCGGCGTCGCCCTGCTCATCCACGATGCCGCGAGCGCGCGATACGGACGCGCGATCGGCTACGCCACCGAGCAGGTGCGCAGCCTGCCCGACCCGACCGGGCACGAACCCTTGCCGGAACGCTCCGCGGCGGACGGCCCGTCCAGCGCGAGCGCCGACTTCCCGGTGGAGCTGCACACCCCCGCCGTCCAGGGCGCACACGGCTAGGTCTATTCGGCAGCGGCACAGCACAAGTCGTTCGGGAAGCGCCGCCTTACCAGCACATGACAGCGACGGTGTGCGAGCCGTCGAGCCCGGTGCTCGTATCGCCCGGAGGTCAGTACGGATACCGCCGTTCGACGGCGTCCTTGGCCTCTTTGAGCCCGCACCCGGTGAGTTCGCGATACCGCTTGATCGCGTGAATCTTCTTGCCCTGCGCGAGAAGAGCATCGATTTCGGCCATGCCGTCGCCGTGCGGGACGGACGGCACGGCGCGCGGCGCGGCCGAAGCAGGGGCCTCGATGCCCAGATGGCGCATGATCAGATCGAGCTTGGCGTGCAGGGCATCGACCTCGCGCTCCAAGCGCCGGTTGGCGAACATGCCCCGATGGTAACGACCGGGATCACGTCACGCCGCGTCGAGCACGGCGTCGGCGAGATTCGACACGGTCTCGAAGCGCGCGAGGTCCCCGGCCAGCTGCAGCAGCCGGTCCACGCACCGGGGCCCGGTGACCAGGCGCATCCTGCGGCCGGTCTCGGCCAGCATGGACCGTGCGTCGACCAGGACGTGCAACCCGGCGACCCCGAAGAAGGTGACCTTCGACAGATCGACCACCACCAGCGGCGCCGCCGTGCCCAGCGAGCCGATCAGCCTGCGGCGAAACACTTCGGCGGTGTAATGATCGACTTCGCCGGCCAGCGCGCACAGCGTGACGGAATCGCTCGGCACGGTGACGGAGATCTTGAGCCGCTCGGCAGGGTGATCGGCATTGCGAGCAGCGGTGAGAACGTACGAGGGATTGGCCAAGCCTGCCGACATGAGGACCTCGGTCCAGTCGCCCGCGAGCGATCTCGGGAACCGGATTCGCTCGCGGGAATGATGCGCCCCGGCGCGGAACGCCGGAACTAGGCTGTTTGTTCAACCCTCACGAAGGAGTACCCACTACGACGGGGCGCCACACCCCGAATTACGCCGACTTCTCCCGGCGCTCCGGGCGCTGCGCCTTGCGCGGCACGATGGTGGGCAGGACGTTGTCGTTGACCGTGTCCGCGTTGACGACCACCTTGGCGACATCGTCGCGGCTGGGGATGTCGTACATCGCCGGCTGCAGGACTTCCTCCATGATCGCCCGCAGGCCACGCGCGCCGGTGCCGCGCAGAATCGCCTGATCGGCGACCGCCTCCAGCGCGTCGTCGGTGAACTCGAGATCGACACCGTCCATCTCGAACAGCCGCACGTACTGCTTGACCAGCGCGTTCTTCGGCTCGGAGAGGATCTTGACCAGCGATTCCTTGTCCAGGTTGGTCACCGAGGCGACCACGGGCAGACGACCGATGAACTCGGGGATCAGGCCGAACTTGATCAGGTCCTCGGGCATGACGTCGGCGAAGTGATCGGTGGTGTCGATCTCGGCCTTGGAGCGCACCTCGGCGCCGAAACCGATGCCGCGGTGGCCGGTGCGATCGGAGATGATCTTCTCCAGACCCGCGAAGGCGCCCGCCACGATGAACAGGACGTTCGTGGTGTCGATCTGGATGAACTCCTGGTGCGGGTGCTTGCGCCCGCCCTGCGGCGGCACGCTCGCCTGGGTACCCTCCAGGATCTTCAGCAGGGCCTGCTGCACGCCCTCACCGGACACGTCCCTGGTGATCGACGGGTTCTCGCTCTTGCGGGCGATCTTGTCGACCTCGTCGATGTAGATGATGCCGGTCTCGGCGCGCTTGACGTCGTAGTCGGCGGCCTGGATCAGCTTCAGCAGAATGTTCTCGACGTCCTCGCCGACGTACCCGGCCTCGGTCAGCGCGGTGGCGTCGGCGATGGCGAACGGGACGTTCAGCATCTTCGCCAGCGTCTGGGCCAGATAGGTCTTGCCGCAGCCGGTGGGACCGAGCATCAGGATGTTGGACTTGGCCAGCTCGACGGTCTCGCCGCGGCTGTCGCGCCCCTTGTCGCCGGCCTGGATGCGCTTGTAGTGGTTGTAGACGGCCACCGCGAGAGTGCGCTTGGCGGTGTCCTGGCCGATGACGTAGTTCTCCAGGAACTCCCGGATCTCGGCGGGCTTGGGCAGCTCATCGAGCTTCACCTCGCTGGATTCGGCGAGTTCCTCCTCGATTATCTCGTTGCAGAGATCGATGCACTCGTCGCAGATGTACACCCCTGGTCCCGCAATGAGCTTCTTGACCTGCTTCTGGCTCTTTCCGCAGAACGAGCACTTCAGCAGATCGCCGCCATCTCCGATGCGCGCCATCTCGTGGGTCCCTACTTCCTTGTCCGCGTGCAACCGTCCGTCCAGGTTGCCAGCTGTCCACCACTTTCGCAGCCGCAAACGCATCGGCTGATTTCGTGGCCGGTGGGGCAGTGCCGTCAACCGGGAGCAAAGGTCCCTAGGTTGACCGTACCCGGTGTTCGGGATGGAGGTCGACAACTCGCGCATGTTTCTCGCGCGGGTTGTGCGAGTCGTCACGACGCCGAAAGGCGAAGCGTCCGCCGCGGCGGCAGTCGACACCTCCGCACCGCCCGCGGCGCCGCGCCGCCGGTTCGAACGAATTCTCGAACCCGCGGCCACGCGTGGGCGGTCCGGCCGGGCGGTATGCCCCATTGCGCACTTCCCGGCCGGAATTCCCTGTCACAAAGCAATTCAGAGCGGATCGCCGCCGGGATCGGCAATTCGCCCCGCCGTCCCGGACCGGCCGGAACGGCGATTCGCGCCTTATTTCTGCGCGCTGAGCTTCCGGTAGTCGAAGACCGTGTCGATGATCCCGTACTCCTTGGCCTCCTCGGCCGTGAGGATCTTGTCGCGGTCGGTGTCCTTGCGGATGGTGTCGGCGTCCTTGCCGGTGTGCCGCGCGAGCGTGGTCTCCATCAGGCGGCGCATGCGCTCGATCTCGGCGGCCTGGATCTCCAGATCCGACACCTGACCCTGGATGCCGCCCTCCAGCGAGGGCTGGTGGATCAGCACGCGGGCGTTGGGCAGGCAGGCCCGCTTGCCCGGCGTACCGGCGGCCAGCAGCACGGCGGCGGCCGATGCGGCCTGGCCCAGGCAGACGGTGGCGACGTCGGCGCGCACGTACTGCATGGTGTCGTAGATGGCCATCAGCGAGGTGAACGAGCCACCGGGCGAGTTGATGTACATGGTGATGTCGCGGTCGGGGTCCAGCGACTCCAGCACCAGCAGCTGCGCCATGATGTCGTTCGCCGAGGCGTCGTCCACCTGCACGCCGAGGAAGATGATGCGCTCCTCGAACAGCTTGTTGTACGGGTTGGACTCCTTGACGCCGAAGCTCGAGTGCTCGATGAACGACGGCAGGATGTAGCGCGCCTGCGGGCTCTGCGGTGCCATGCCGGACAGGCCGGCGCGCGGGTCGATCGAATTGGCCATCTTCGTCTCCAAAGTCGGTGCGGCGGCCGGACGTTCGAGGTGTCCGGGGGCCTGTGGGTGATCCGGTGCGTTACTTCTTGGCGCCGTTGGCCTGATTCGCGTGGCTGATCACGTGGTCGATGAAGCCGTATTCCAGGGCTTCGGCCGCGGTGAACCAGCGGTCGCGGTCGGCGTCGGCGGTGACCTGCTCGACCGACTTGCCGGTGTGCAGCGCCTGCAGCTCGTTCAGCTCCCGCTTCGTGTGCGCGAACTGCTCGGCCATGATCGCGATGTCGGCCGCCGAGCCGCCGATCCCCGCGGAGGGCTGGTGCATCATGATCCGCGCGTGCGGCAGCGCGTAGCGCTTGCCCTTGGTGCCCGCGGTGAGCAGGAACTGCCCCATGGACGCGGCGAGGCCCATGCCGTAGGTGGCGATGTCGCACTCGGCGAACTGCATCGTGTCGTAGATGGCCATGCCGGCGGTCACCGATCCGCCCGGCGAGTTGATGTAGAGCGAGATGTCCCTGGTGGGATCCTCCGCCGAGAGCAGCAGGATCTGCGCGCACAGCTTGTTCGCGATGTCGTCGTCGACCTGCGTGCCGAGGAAGATGATGCGCTCACGCAGCAGGCGCTCGTACACCGAATCACTGAGGTTGAGACCAGCAGTCGCGGTTGTCATGACCCCTGCCTGGTTGATTGTCACGGATACCTGCCTTCTCTCGCCGGCTCGTTGCGGATTGCCACATAGCCATCACTGGTTGGATACGCCGCACCCGGTCGGACATGGCCATCCAACTTGCCGTCACAAACATTAACGAAGCAGGGCGGCACCGAACTCCCGGTACCGCCCTTTCTTCGCTCACAGCGCAATCAGCGCACCTCGCGGGCGTCGATCACGCCGACATTCCATGGATTTACTCGGCGTCCGCCGCGGCCGTCTCCTCGGCCGCGTCCTCGCCCGCGGAATCGGCGGGCGCGCCGAACATTTCGGCGGTGTCCACCGGGTTGCCCGCGGAGTCGGTGACGGTCACCTGGCCGACCACGCCCGCCAGCGCCTTGCCGCGCCGCACGTCCGCGAAGATCGCACCGAGCTGGCCCGCCTGCTGCACCTGCTGGATGAACTGCTCCGGCGACAGGCCGTAGCGCTGGGACTGGAACAGGATCCGCTCGGTGAGCTCCTCCTGGCCGACCTGGGTGCCCTCCGCCTCGGCGATCGCGTCCAGCAGCAGCTGGGTCTTGACCGACTTCTCGGCGGCCTGCTTGGTGTCGGCGTCGAACTCCTCGCGGGTGCTGCCCTGCGCCGCGAGCGCCTCGGCGAACTTGGCCTCGTCGTGGTCGAAGCCGTGCACCGCGTCGTGGGTCACCGCGTCGATCTCGGCCTGCACCACGGCGTCGGGCAGCGGCACCTCGACCTGCTCGAGCAGGGTGTCGAGCACCTTGTCACGGATCTCGCCGGCCTGCTGCACCTTCTTGACCCGCTCGACGCGGCTGCGCAGATCGGCCTTCAGCTCCTCCAGCGTGTCGAATTCGCTGGCCAGCTGGGCGAACTCGTCGTCGGCCTCGGGCAGCTCCCGCTCCTTGACGGTCTGCACGGTCACGGTGATGACCGCGTCCTTGCCCGCGTGCTCGCCGGCGACGAGCTTCGAGGTGAACTCCTTCGACTCGCCCGCCGACAATCCGACCAGCGCCTCGTCCAGGCCCTCGATGAGCTGACCGGAGCCGACCTCGTGGGACAGGCCGGTCGTGGCGGCCTCGGCCACCTCCTCGCCGTCCACGGTCGCCGACAGGTCGATGGAGACGAAGTCACCGTTCCGCACCGGACGCTCGACCCCGGTCAGGGTGCCGAAGCGCTGGCGCAGCGACTGCAACTGCTCCTCGATGTCCTCGTCGCCGACGGTGAACGCGTCGACGGTGACCGCGATGCTCGAGTAGTCCGGCAGCGTGATCTCCGGACGCACGTCGACCTCGGCGGTGAAGGCCAGCTCCTGGCCGTCCTCGATCTTGGTGATCTCGATCTCGGGCTGACCGATGACCTTCACCTCGGAGGTGGTGACGGCCTCGCTGTAGCGACCCGGCAGCGCGTCGTTGACGACCTGCTCCAGGATCGCGCCACGGCCGAGACGGGCCTCGAGCAGCTTCGCGGGCGCCTTACCGGGACGGAAGCCGGGGATGCGGACCTGCTTGGCCAGTGCCTTGTACGCGCGGTCGAAATCCGGCTTCAGCTCCTCGAAGGGCACCTCGACATTGATCCGGACCCGGGTCGGGCTCAGCTGCTCGACGGTGCTCTTCACGGACATGCTCCTTGTTCGTTGTTCGTACTGGTTGACGTTCGTTCTGCGGCGCCACGCCCGCGGCGTTCCCGGTTCGGAACGGCGGGCGAAGCGGCCCTACGCCGGCTGCCGCGCTCCCCCACCGGCGCCGATCCGAACCGGAGTCCCGGCCTCGGCCGAGACGACGAGGGGTGCGGCGTACGCCACGCATCCCGACCAGGTTAGTTGACCGGCCCGGCGGGGCTGCACCCGGCGGTGCCCGTGGCGGCGCGTGAGCGGGCGGGCTACTTCCCCACCGACACGGCGTCGGTCACGAAGACCAGCGTCTCGTACGGGGCGATGCCGCGTCCGCCCGCGCCGTAGCCCAGCTCAGGCGGCACGATCAGCAACCGGCGCGCGCCTTCCTTCACACCGACCAGCCCCTGGTCCCAGCCGTCGATGACCTGGCCCGCGCCGAGGGTGAGCTGGAACGGCTTGCCGCGATCGAACGAGCTGTCCAGCGTCTTCTTGTCCGACCAGGTGACCAGCGCGTAGTTCATGGTCAGCTGCTGACCGGGCGCGGCGGCGGGCCCGCTGCCTTCCTGCAGATCCTTGACGATCAGTTGCTTCGGCGGGTCGCAGTTGTCGGGCAGAGTGATCTTCGGCGCCGCGCCGAAATCGCCGCTGACCCCGATATCGTCGGCCGTGCACTCCCTGCCCTTGCTCTGCGTGGCGGGGCGCTGCGCGGAAGGCCCTGCCGCCACGGTGGTCCTCGTCGTGGAGACGGCCGTGGCGGACTCGTCGTCCGAGCCGCAGGCCGCCAGCGCGACGGTGGTCGCGGCGAGGACGCCGATCCCGATGATCCGTCCGAGAATGTGCATGCCGCGGACCCTAGACCACGAGCGGCCGCGGGGCTGGACGGAGTTCACGCGACACGCGCGGGCCGCCCCGCGGAGCCCGCTGCGGCTAGGCTTGGCGGTGAATTCTCCATCCGGCGTTGTCGATTCCGGTCGGCAACCGTTGCAGGACCGGGACGGCGGCCGGTCGCCGTCGCCCCCGATGCCAAGAGCGTGAGGAGAGTCGGCCCATGACCCACATGGCGAGTGCGGGTGGCGATACTTCGGCGGACAACGTCGGCAGCACCGGCGGCCGGACCGTCGCACCGCGTCCCTATCGGCTGGCGGACGTGCCGGGACCGCTGGGGCGCGAGGAGCTGGCGGCGATCGACGCGTGGTGGCGGGCCGCGAACTATCTCGCGGTCGGCCAGATCTACCTGACGGCGAATCCGCTGCTGCGCGAACCGCTGCGCGCCGAGCACGTCAAACCCAGGCTGCTCGGGCACTTCGGCACGGTGCCCGGCCTGAACCTCGTCTGGGTGCACGCCAATCGCGCGATCCGCAGGCGCGACCTGAACGCCGTCTTCGTCGCCGGTCCCGGGCACGGTGGTCCCGGCCCGAACGCGTGCGGCTGGCTGGAAGGCACGTACTCCGAGCTCTACAGCCACATTCCGCAGGACGCCGCGGGCATGGGCGCGCTGTTCCGCCAGTTCTCCTTCCCGGGCGGGGTGCCGAGCCACTGCGCACCGGAGACGCCCGGCTCCTTCCACGAGGGCGGCGAACTCGGCTATTCGCTGCTGCACGCGTTCGGCGCCGCCCTGGACAATCCCGATCTCACCGTGTTCTGCGTGGTCGGCGACGGCGAGGCGGAAACGGGCCCGCTGGCCACCAGCTGGCATGCGAACAAGTTCCTCAATCCGGCGCGCGACGGCGCGGTGCTGCCGATCCTGGCGCTGAACGAGTACAAGATCGCCAACCCCACCATCCTGGCCCGCATTCCGGAAACGGAGCTGCTGACGCTGCTGCGCGGCTACGGCTACGAGCCCGTCGTCGTCGCCGGTGACGATCCCGCCGCCGTGCACCAGGCGATGGCCGCGGCGGTGGACGAGAGCATGGACCGCATCGGACGGATCCAGCGCGCCGCGCGCGACGGCACGGACGGGACGCGCCCGAACTGGCCGATGATCGTGCTGCGCACACCCAAGGGCTGGACCTGTCCCCCGGTGGTGGACGGCGACCAGGTGGCGGGAACCTTCCGCGCGCACCAGGTGCCGCTGCCGGGGGCGCGCTCGGACGAGGGGCACCGCGCGGTGCTGGAACAGTGGCTGCGGTCCTACCGTCCGGAGGAACTGTTCGACGAGGACGGCAAGCCGGTCCCGGAGCTGACCGCTCAGGTGCCCGTCGGCGATCGGCGGATGAGCGCCAATCCGGTCGCCAACGGCGGCACGCTGGTGCGCGACCTGCGCCTGCCGGACTGGCGCGACTTCGGCGTCGAGGTCACCGCGCCCGGCGCGACCTCGCACGAGGCGACCAAGGTGCTCGGCGGCTGGCTGCGCGAGGTCACCAGGCGCAATCCGGACAACTTCCTCACCTTCGCGCCGGACGAACTGGCCAGCAACCGCCTGCAGGACATCCTCGAGGTCACCGGCCGCAACTGGCAGGCGGAGATCGACCCGCGCGACCAGAAACTCGACCGCGCGGGCCGGGTGATCGAGGTGCTGTCCGAGCACATGTGCCAGGGGTTGCTCGAGGGGTATCTGCTCACCGGCAGGCACGGGGTGTTCACCTGCTACGAGGCGTTCATCCACATCGTGGACGCCATGTTCAACCAGCACGCCAAATGGCTCGACGCCAGTTCGGCGGTGCCGTGGCGGCGTCCGATCCCCAGCCTGAACTACCTGCTGTCCTCGCACGTGTGGCGCCAGGACCACAACGGCTTCACCCACCAGGACCCCGGCTTCCTGGACGTCGTGCTGAACAAGAAGGCCTCGATCGTGCGGGTGTATCTGCCGCCGGACGCGAACACACTGCTGTCCACCTACGACCACTGCCTGCGCTCGCGCCACTACGTGAACGTCGTGGTGGCGGGCAAGCAGCCGCAGGCCGACTGGCTGTCGGTGACCGAAGCCGCCGAACACTGCGCGCGCGGGATCGGCATCTGGCCGTGGGCCTGCCACGGCGACGAGGTGGGCACCACACCGGACGTGGTGCTCGCCTGCGCGGGCGACATACCGACGCTGGAGACCCTCGCCGCGGCGGCGATCCTGCGGGAACGCCTGCCCGAGCTGCGCGTCCGGGTGGTGAACGTGGTCGACCTGATGCGGCTGCAACCGCGCGAGGAACATCCGCACGGCCTGCCCGACTGCGAGTTCGACACCCTGTTCACCCGGGACCGGCCGGTGATCTTCGCCTTCCACGGCTATCCGTGGCTGATCCACCGGCTGACCTATCGGCGCGCCAACCACGACGGACTGCACGTCCGTGGTTACCGGGAGCGGGGCACCACCACCACGCCGTTCGACATGGTGATGCTCAACGATCTGGACCGCTACCACTTGGTGATGGACGTCATCGATCGGGTGCCGAGCCTGCGCGAGCGGGCCGCGGGCTTGCGCCAGGAGATGGCCGATGCGCGGTGGACGGCCAGCGCGTGGACCAGGGATCACGGCGAGGACATCCCCGAGGTCGCCGACTGGAGCTGGCCCTACGAGCGCGCCTGAACCGTACGACGGACTTCCGTCCCGGCCGGTGCGGGTTCCGGCCCGGCAGAAGTACGATCGACCGTATGGAAAGTGTCCCGCGAACCGCCGAAATCACCGACAAACGCCTGCTGCGCGGCGCCAGGACCCGCGCCACGGTGCTGCGACACGCGGTCGACATCGCCTCGCTCGACGGATTGGACGGCCTGAGCTTCGGCAGGCTGGCCGAGGACACCGGGCTGAGCAAGGCCGGGATCCAGACCCTGTTCCGCACCAAGGAGGCATTGCAGCTGGCCGCCGTCGACCACGCGCGCGACCGGTTCGTGGAAGCGGTCGTCGAACCTGCCCGGTCCGCGCCGCACGGCGTCGCTCGCCTGCGCGCCTTGGTGGAGCACTGGATGGTCTACGCCACGACGCCGCTGTTCCCTGGCGGATGCTTCCGCGTCGCGACCATGGCCGAGCACGACAGCAAGCCGGGGCCGGTGCGCGACGCCCTGTTCCGCGACCAGCGAGCGTGGGTGCGGCTGCTGGCGCGGGAACTGCGCGCCGCGGCGTCCGCCGGTGAGATCGCCGAGCTGGACGCCGATCTGGCCGCGTTCCAGATCGACGCGGTGCTCTGCGCGACGAACACCGCCCTGCGGATCGGCGATCCGGACGCCGCCGACCGCGCACGCCGCATCGTCGAAAGGTTCTTGCGCACACCCTGACCACGCCCGATACGTCTTCGGTATGACTCGGGCCGAATTGTGAGAGATTTCAGGACATTAGAAAATCGCGGACAGAGACCGTCGCCACCTTGTATCTTGCGGACAACGCGTTTCGCGCGTTTCCGTAGCAACTCCCCCATCCGTCGCCGTTGCCGGAGGGCGCGCAGAAGGGCGGTTCTCATGAACCACACAGCCGAAGCGACCGGGTTGGACATCCTAGGTGCGATCTTGATGGTGGCGTGGATGGTCGTCATGTGGGCGGCCGTCGGCGTGCTCGCCGTCGCGATACGTAAACCGCTGCGACCGTGGATGTTCCGTACCGCGCTCGGGGTCGTCGCGCTGGGCGTCATCGCCCAGATCGGTCACTTCCAGGAGCACGTGGCACAGGTCGGATACTGGGTCCAGCACCCCAACGCACCGTCGTGGATGACCCCGTGGGGCACCGGCTTGGCCAACGGATTCGGCCAGGTGAACCACATGAAACCGGCGCTGGGCATGGAAATCCTGCACCTGGTCGGCAATTTCCACTTCCTCGCCGGACTGGTCGGCGTCGCACTGGTCACCCATCACGCCCTGGAGAGCAAGGCACGCAAGTGGGGCCGCATGGGCGTGCTGATGCAGGGCATCCACGGGCTCGAACATCTCGCGCTCACGCTGACGGTGGCGTTCGGCACCAAGGCGATCGGGTTGTCGACCTTCTTCGGCCTGCTCGATCCGGGCGCGGGCGCGTCCACCTACCGCATCTGGTGGCACTTCCTGGCCAACGTGATCGGCACGAGCATCTTCGCCATGGCGCTGTACTACCTGTGGCGGGAGCGCGCCGTGATCGAGGCGCCGTTCCGCGACCCCGCCGCCGCCAAGCCGAGCCGCGCGCCCGCGGCGGCCGCGGGCGCGGCGGCTCCGGCGTACGCGGCGGTCACCGAAGCCTGATTCAGCGGCCCCATAAGGGCGTCTGCCATCACGGCAGGCGCCCTTTTTCGCGTCGCGACCTAATTACCCTCTCGCCGGGCGGTGCGGCCGGTCTCGGACGACGAATGCCCACCGAAGTCCAGCCTCGTCGGTAGCAAACCGCAGTCCGCTCGACGAGGTTGCGCGGACGTCGATTCCGACCACCCCAGCGCGCGTCGACAACGCATATGTACGCGGATTCCGGCCCGGAAATGCGCCACCCCTGGGGGAGGTCGCGCAGCCCCTCGGGTTCAAGACGCTTGGCGTCGCCGCTGGTCGCGGTGCCGGGCCGCGCGGAAAACGTGGCGACTCTTCCCATGCTCGAGAAAGCACTCGACAAGGGATCGACCCGTCGATTAATGTGACGTTATCCAACGGCACGATGGATAGGGACCCGCCGATCGGACCCCACCGGACCGATCCCCGAGCCCGAGGTGGCGAGATGAACGGACGCGAACGATGACCGGCATCACGCCGCACCAGCGACGGACACAGACCTGGCTCGTCCGCCCGCTGATCGTGAGCGCGATAGCGGCAACGCCGGAAACCCCGGCGCAAGCCGATGCGCTGGCCGGGCCCGACGCGATCGTCGCGGCACCGCGCCCCGCAGACCCGGGCCGCCACGGATACGACAGGCCGGGCTCCTCCCATCCCGACAACCGGGACCGAGCCGACCGGCACCGGCCCGCGGACGAGCCGTCCGCGACGGATGCCGCCCCGATCCCTTCCCCGCCCCCACCTCGCGCGGCAACCACGACCATCGACGTTCGCCGCACCGCCGCCGCTCGAACCGTGTCGCCGCGCACGGCTCGAATCCCGAACGGAGACTTACGATGACCGCCACCACCCATTCCGCCGCACGGCGACTGCTCGCCTGTACCGCGATCGTCGGCATGCTCACCGCCGCCGGCGCCGGCATCGCAGGCGCCGAGTCGCACTCGGGCCCGTCGGACCCGCGCAACGGCACCGGCGACACCAACGGCTGGCACCACATCGATCCGATGGGCTACAACCACAGCGACAACGACCCGCTGCGCGCGGAGGAGCACGACGACGCCATCCGCGACTATCACCAGCGCCAGAGCCGTCCCGCCCCGGCCGACACCACCACGGGCGACTCGTCGGCCAGCCCCAGCTGGTCGCGCGTCGCCCGCCCGGACGGCAGCGGCTACACCGTCTGCCGTCCGCAGGCCCGCTGGTGCCAGTGAGCGCCGGACCGGCTGCACCCACGAACCTTCCGTGACGTCCACTCGGACCGATTGTACCGCTATCTAGCGGCACACTACTTGAAGTATCACCCATCCCGGAAATCCACTCCGGCCGGGATAGCGCACGAAAGAGAAACACCCATGTTCAAGATCAACGGGCTTCGCCGGACGACCGCGTGTGAGGACAAGCGCGGCACGGCACGGACGCTCACCCTGCTGGCGGCGGCAGCGGTGGCGGCGGGCGGCCTGAGCCTCGGCGCGGGCACCGCCGAGGCTCAGGGCGCTGCCTGCCTCTGGGCCGGGGGCGCCTACGGCCAGGGCACCACGGTCGTCGCGGGTGGCTGGACCTTCAGCTGCGGCACCGACGCGGTCGGCGCGCCCTACTGGCATCGCGGCAACGCCGTGCGGCAGGGCAGCACCGTGCCGAACCCGGGCGCCTACACCCACCCTGCGGGCCTGTTCAGCCCCGGCGCCCGCCAGTACGGCACGGAATACAACGACTACTGCGTCGGAAGCCAGCTCATCGAGGGCTCCGAGGACGTCTACCAGGTGGTCTCGGACGGCCGCGGCTCCGTGTGGTGGAAGGCCGCCGGATCGATCGACCAGTGGACCTTCGATCCCGGCACCGGCCCGCAGCATTCCTGGCGGTCGTCGAGCCTGTGCTACGACGGCTCGCTGACCTGACCCGGCCCATCCACCGGCACGCCCGTGACCGCCGCGGTCACGGGCGTGTTCGCGTGCGCGCCGGCCTCCGCTGCGATTCCAGCCGGATCCGCTCCTCGAGGTGATCCGGCACATGCCAGCTGATGTCGGCCCTCGTGGCCGCCATCAGCTTCCTGCGCACGGTCGCCACCTGGGCATCGACCGTCCGGATCGAACTGCCCCTGCGCGCGGCGATGGCGCTGTTGGCCCAGCCCGCGGCGGCCAGCACGGCGACCTCGCGTTCGGCGGGCGTCAGCTCGTCCCAGCGCGAGGCCGTCGACCTGGCCTGCGGCCGCCGCGCGGGCAGCAGGCGGTCGGCGGGCAGCCTGCCAAGCAGCAGCAATTGCAGTTCGTCGCGTTCGGGACGCAGGCGCGCGCCGCGCTGGACCGCCGCCTCGTGCGCCTCCGCGCCGATGACCGCGGTGACCGCCGTGACGGCCTGAGCGGTGCCCCTGGCCACCAGGGTCACCCGATCCGCGACGATGCCCATGGAACGGTGCAGCGTGGCGATCCCGCCTTGCAGATGGGCGATCTCGGTGGCGGCGGCGATCGCCTCGGCGCTGTCGGTGTCCCCCGCCTCGATCCGGGCGGACAGCAGGTAGGTCAGCGCCATCATGATGAAATGCGCGACCCAGCCCGCCGTCCAGGTGTCGCCCGTGATCAGCAGGCGTTCCAGAATGGACTTCCCCAGCGTGACCGCCTCCCGCGCGTCCCCGTGCCGGGAGACCGCGATCATCCAGGCCAGCTCGGCCCACGAGGTCGCCCAGCCCGCGTCGGAGGCCACGGCCCGGTCCAGATGCCTGCGCGCGGCCGCGAGCGCGACGTCCGCCTCACCCAGGTTCGCGTAGGTGAGCGCTTCGAACAATTCGCTGCGCTGCTCGCCGGCCCGGTCGCCGAGCACGGCGAATTTCCGCCGCGCCCTGGCCAGCACGTCCACCGCGCGGATGTCGAGGTGGATCAGCAGCAGCTCGAGCCCCCAGGTGAACTCCACCGCGGCGGGCAGGCCGGCATCGGTGGCGGTCGTCTCACGCCAGCGACGCCGCAGTCGCGCGTCCGGCAGGCACTCCGCGGCGCATTCGTCCAGTAGTTGCGCGGTGTAGGCGTGTCTGCCCTGCCAGATGGCGATCCAGCCCACCAGGGCGGTCGCGTTGATCCGCAGCCGGGTCGGCGGCGGCTCGACCTGCGCGGTGACTTCCAGCGCCTGTTCGGTGAGGCTGGTGATGGCGCGGTTGGACCCGGTGATGAACGGCACGCGCAACGCCATCAGCGTCGCGGCGGTCTCCAACCCGACCACGGCCTCTTCCGGATCGGCCAGACTGGTCTCGATGGCGATGAGGATGTTGTCCCAGGCCGCGCGGGCCCAGTCGATCCACTCCTGTTCCCTCGGGCCGTACCAGAAGGAGGGGCCCGAGGCGACGCGGTCGCGATAGTGCCGCCGGTGCCGGGCGAGCAGCCGCGCCTCGTCGAGGTGGTCGCCGCGGGCGGACAGCCGGTCGCGCACGAACACCCGGACGCTTTCCAGCAGGTAGTAGCGCACCGTGGACGCGGTGATGCGGGCCGACAGCAGCGAGCGCTCGACCAGGCGCTCCAGCAGCCCGCCGATCCGCTCCGCGGGCAGCGCCGCGTCCGCGCACACCGCCACGATCGCGTCCACCTCGGCCCCGCCGCACGGCGTCTCGTCGTCCTCGGCGTCGCAACCGGTGGCGAACACCGACAAGCGGTCCAGCAGCAACTGCTCTTGCGCGGTGCACAGACCGTAGGACCAGGCGATCACGTCGCGCACACTGCGGTGCCGTTCGCCGACGCCGCCCCTGGCGCCGTGCGTCCACTGCAGGCGGCGATCGTCGGTGTCGCCGGACAACTCGCGCAGCACGATCGCGGGTGGCCGGTGCAGCAGCCGCGCCGCGGCCAGGCGGATGAACAGCGGGTTGTTGTCGACGTGCCCGCAGATGCGGGTGGCGATGTCGAGCTGGCCGGGATCCTCGGGAATCGGCCGTCCGGTGCGCTCGGCTCGCCGCCGGAACAGTTCGAGGGCGTGCGCGCTCGACAACGGGGGCACGGTCACCAGTTGCTCGTCGATCCAGCCGATCGGCTCCCTGCTGGTCGCGACGATGGTCAGGCCGGGGGCCGCCTGCAGCAGCCCGATGACGAGCGGGCCGACGCCCGCCAGCACGTGTTCGCAGTTGTCCAGCACCAGGATGGTCCGGTGCGCCTCGCCCTCGACGAAGCCGTCGGCGAAGATCTCCACCAAGCCGTCCCAGGCGGAGCGGCCCGCGATGCCGTTCTTCGCGACCGACAGCAGCACTTCCTCGGCGACCGCCCCGGTCTCCGCGCCGGGCACGAGCCGGGCCAGCCTGGTCCAGTACACCGGGTGCCGGACCGCGCCGCGATAGCGCCGCACGGCTTCGACCGCCAGCGTCGTCTTCCCGATGCCGCCGGGCCCGACCAAAGTGATCAACCGGGCGCTCGACGAGCTGAGCAGGGCTTCTATCCGCCGCAGTTCGGCGTGTCTGCCCACGAACTCACCGGGCGCGGCGGGGCCGTTGTCGCCACCGCTGTTCACCTCCGACATGCCGACGCACCTACCGATCCGGGACTCCACCGCTCGAGCAGCCTAATGGTTGCGACCGGTCCTTTTCCTGTGACCGCGCCTGGGCCGACGCTCGGCTTCGTACCTGACCCGATCGGCCAGCTCGTCGGGTATGTGGGCCGCGATGTCGGCGCGCGAGGCGATCATCAGCTTCTGCCGGATGGTGGCGACCTGCGCGTCGACCGTACGGATGGAGCTGCGCCGGTGCCCGGCGATGGCACTGTTGGGCCAGCCCGCGGCGGCGAAGACGGCGACATCGCGTTCGGCGTCGGACAGATCGTCCCAGCGCGAAGCGGGCCGCCGCGACACCGGTCTGGAGGCGGCCGGGCGATCCGGCCGCCTGGCGGGCGCGACCGCGTCCGCGGTGGGGCACCACAGCGCGTCCAGTTCGGGACGCAACCGCGTTCTGCGCTCGGCGGCGGCGTAGGCCCGGTCGCCGAGCACCGCGCGGGCGACCTCCGCCGCGCCGCGGATCTCGGCGGCGATCAGCGGTACCCGTTCGACGGAGATGCCCATCGAACGCTGCCGCGTCTTGAAACTGCCCACCAGATAGGCGATCTCCGTCGCGGTGTCGGCGCACGCGGCCCGATCGCGGCCCTCGGCGCGCTCCGCGACGAGCACCTGGGCCAGCGCGACGATGTGCGCGCCGACCGCCCAGCTAGCCGTCCAGGTGTCCGGCTCGCCGCGGTAGCGGGTGAGCACGCCGTGCGTCAGTGTCAGCGCCTCCGCGGCGGACCCGTGCTTGGCCAGCGCCACCGCGCGCGCGATCTCGGCCCAGGCGCGCGACAGCGTCGATCCGGAGGACGCCGACCGCGCGAGGAACCGCTCGGTGTGCTCCAGCGCCTGCCGCCGGTCGCCGACGAGGGCGGCGCAGAAGACCACGAACACGTCGCTGCGCTCGGCGCCGATGCGATCGCCCTGTTCGGCGAACTTGCGGCGGGCCCGGGTGAGGACGGCGATCGCGCGCGGGTCGCCGCGCACGAGCATCAGTTCCAGTCCCCACATCCACTCGACCGGCGCGGGCAGACCGAAATCCGTGTCGGTGTAGCGCGGGCCCGCGCCGGGCGGCAGGGCCGCGCGGTCGGCGAGTAGTCGCGGGATGTGATCGGTCCGCCCTTGCCACAGCGCGATCCAGCCGAGCAGCGCGGTGGCCAGGTCGGCGAGCCCGGAGGGGCCGAGGCCGCACCCGCGGGTGGCCTCCAGCGCGCGTTCGGTCAACCGGGTCAGCACGCCTGCGCCGGATTTGACGTACGGCACCTTCATCGACAACAGCACGGTGGCGGTCTCCAGCGCGACCACGGCTTCGGCCGGGTCCGCCAAGCCGGACTCGATGCCGAGCACGATGTCGTTCCAAGCCGATCGCGCCCAGGCCAGCCAGGCTTGATCCTGCGGGCCGAGCCACATGGCCTGCCCGGCGACCACCTTGTCCCGGAAATACCGGCGATGCCGTGCGGCGAGGCGGTCGAGCTCGGCGCGGCCCCGGCGGCACAGCCGCTCACGGGCGAACACCCGGACGCTTCCCACCAGATACCAGCTGACCGTGGTCGCGGTGAGGTGCGCGGACAACAGCGACCGTTCGGTGAGCCGCTCCAGCAGCTGTTCGATCGCACCGGCCGGCAGGTCCTCGTCGGCGCACACCGCGATCGCCGCGTCCAGTTCGATGCCGCCGCGCAGCGACTCGTCATCGGTCTCGTACCCGGCGGCGAAGACCGACAGCCGCTCCAGTAGCAACTGCTCGGCGGGGCCGCACAGCGCGAACGACCACGCGATCACGTCGTAGACGCCGCGGTGGCGCCGTTCGGCGCCCGCCCGTGCCCCGTGGGTCCAGTGCAACCGTTTGTCGTCCGCGTCGCCGGTGAGTTCGTGCAGCACCATGAGCGGCGGCTGATGCCGCAGGCGCGCCGCGGCCAGGCGGATGAACAGCGGATTGTGGTCGACCCGGCGGCAGATCCGCGCGGCGACGGCCGTCGCCTCGCGCTCGTCCGGGATCGCCCGCCCGATGAGTTCGGCCCGCTGCCGGAACAATTCGAGCGACTGCCGCGGCGACAGCGGCGGCACGGGCAGGATGTACTCGTCGGCCCAGCCGATCGGTTCGCGGCTGGTGGCCACGACGGTCAGTCCCGGTGTGGCTTCCAGCAACTCGGTGATCATCGCCGCGACCGCGCCGAGCAGGTGTTCGCAGTTGTCCAGTACCAGGATGGCGCGCTCGGCGGAGCGGTCAGCGCTGGTGAAGGTGCGCACCAGCGCGGACCGGGTCGGCGGCGCACCGAGGTCGGCGCGCACGGCCGACTGCATGACGTCTTGGGCGGTGGCGGTGCTGCCGGCCTCCAACCCGGCCAGCCGCGCCCAGTACACCGGCCTGCCGCGGGCGCGGACGCCGCGGCGCAGCGCCTCCGCCGCCAAGCGCGTCTTGCCGATCCCGCCCGGCCCGACCAGGGTGATCAGGCGCGCGCCGCCGTCCAGCAACGCGCCGAGCCGGTCCAATTCCGTTTCCCGGCCGACGAATTCACTGGTGGATGCAGGCAGCACGCCGCCACGTGCCTGAACCAGGGACATAAAACGAAAGTTAGCCGACGACGCGGCAACGCGCTCGACAATCAGAGGTTACGTCCGAGGTCCGGTCGGCCGCTCACGCGGACGCGGAGGCGGTGCGCGCTTCCCGCGCCGGTTCCTACCTGGCCGACGCCGTCTGCTGGTAGTGCATCTGGACCACCGCGCTGTCGAAGGTCATCACGTCCACCAGCTGCAATCCCGACACCACCGCGGGCGTCGGGAACAGCGGGATCCCGCCGCCGAGCAGGATGGGGTGCACGAACAACCGGTACTCGTCGATCAGGTCGTGCTTCATGAACTCCGACGCCGTCTCCGCGCCGCCGAACAGGACCATGTCGCACCCCGGCCGCGCGCGCAACGCCGTGACCTCCTCGACGAGGTCGCCGCCGACCACGCGGGTGTTCCAGTTCGCCCGCGACATGGTGCGGGAGAACACCAGTTTCGGCGTCTCTTTCCAGCACCGCGCGAAATCCACGTAGAACTCCGAGATCGCCGGATCCACGTCGGCCGTCGGCCAGAACGACGCCATGATCTCGTAGGTCTTGCGGCCGTAGAGGAACAGGTCCGCCGAGCGCAATTCGTCCAGGAACGATTCGCACAGTTCCTCGTCCACCACCGGCCAGTGGACTTCCTGATCCGGCCCTTCCGCGAAGCCGTCGAGCGACATCTGCATCCACAGTGTCACGCTTCCCATGTGCCCACACCCATCTGCTGCCCTTGTGCGACAGAGAGATTGTCGGGCGAAGCGACACTTCGGCGCATCGGTAGGTTGCCCGCAGACATACCTAAGTAGGGGAACTCAGGCGGCTCGGCGCCGCGATCGCGCGCCGGATGACCCCAATATACCGTTGATCAACGGCACGTTACCGCTACGTATCGCCAATGCTGGGAATCTGAAACGGAAATACTTCGATCGGTGCGGCCGCGCGGGAGGATCAAGCGTCCGGCAGCGTCTCGGCCAGCTCCGCGTCCTGGTCGAGATACCTTGCGACGAGCCGGTTCACGAGTTCGGCCGTGGTCTCCGCCGGGACCGCCCTTGTCGCCGCCAGCCGCTGCGCGAGTTCGTCGACCTGCGCGGGGCCGCGTTCGGAGTCCTGGAACGACGCCCACGCGGTGCGACGGAACAGATCCACGTAGCGCCGGGCGATCCGCTCGGCGTCGGCGCGCAGCTTCTCCAGTTCGCCGAGGACCTCCTCGGCCGGGATGCCCGCGGCCGTCATCTGGTCGAGGCTGTGCGCCAGGCGGCGGTCGGCGATCCGGTAGGTCGCCGCGTCGACGGGTTCGTACAGACCCGCGGCCACGACCCGGGCCAGACCGTTGGGCACGTCGCGATAGCGCTCGGCCAACTCGGTCGCCGCGATCGTGTCGGCGGCGTCGACGACGGGCGCCTCGGTGGAGCCGGGCTCGCCGACACCGAGGATGTCCCCCAGGTCGTCACCACGGTCCCAGGCGTTGAGCAATTCCTTGATGCCGTTGAGCTTGATCCCACGATCGAGCAACCTGCTGATGGTGCGCACCCGGTTGAGGTGGTCGGCGCCGTAGAACCCGGTACGCCCCTTGACCTGCGGGGGCGGCAGCACACCGCGTTCGTGGTAAACGCGCAGGCTGCGCACGGTCGTACCGGCCTCACGCGCCAGCTCGTCGATCGTGTATTCCACACCCGCAGTCATACCTCAAGGAAACCACATCGCAACACGTGACGACCGCCGGTGCGCGGCCATTGCCGGGGCGACCGACCGGTCTCTAGCGACGTTTCAGCAAACACCACTGCGTGCGGCGGATCGCCCCGCCGCGGGCGCGCCGGCCGCCCCTTCTTCCCGCCGCTGGAAATCCGTCCGGCGCCCGGTCGCGCCGCTGCGACCTATCCTTCCGGCATGGGTGATTCCGCGGGCCCTCCGGCCAGTCTCGCCGACCGCGAGCGCGCGATGCGCGAGCTGACCCACCACCTGGGCACGGGCCGGCTGTCGCTGGCCGAGTTCGACGAACTCAGCGCGGCCGTCTCGGCCGCGACCAGCAAGACTCAGCTGGCCGAACTGTTCGCCGACCTGCCGGGCAGCACACCGCCACCGGCCGAGGTCACGCCGGTCAACCCGCTGCCACGTCTGGCCGTGCTGGCCGGGGCGACGGTGGTCTTCTCGGTGGCGCTCGCGGTGACCACGGGCACCTGGCTGTGGCTGCTGCTGATCCTGGCCGCGCCAGCTCTTTTCATGCTCACCGCGCGCACCACCTGAGACCGGTCACCACCTGGACTTCGGCCGCACGTAGTTGGCCAGGTCGACCAGGCGATAGCGGTGCAGCCGGTGCGGCGCGATCCTGGCCAGCGCCCGCAGGCTCGTCTCCAGTCCGCGTTGCAGACCCAGCGTGGTGAACGGGAAACCGAGCAGGGTCGCGTCGGGGGTGGCGGATTGCCCGCCCGCGCGCACCCATTCCAGCGCCGCTCCCACCACGATCACTTGCAGTTGCAGCGCCCGCGGTTCGTCGGGCGCGGCGTCCAGCCGCGCGGCCGCCTCCAGCAGATCGGCCTCGGTGGTCTCCGGGATCGGTTGCGAGACCAGCAGCAGACAGCCGGTCATGCGCGCCACGCTCTGATACCGCGACGCCTCAGGCACCTGATCGAGCACCTCGACGGCCTCCAGCAGATCGCCGTCGGCGGCGAGCCTGCGGGCCAGGCCGAACGCCGCGCTCACCACGCCGTGATTGGTCCGCCACACCGTGCGGTAGTACTCCTCGGCGAGCCGATGCCAGCGGTCGTCCGCGGCATCCCCGAGGTGCTGGAGGGTGAGTTCGGCGGTGGCCGCCAGCGCCAGCGCGGGGGCGATCTCACCGGGCAGCATGCCGTGCACCAGGTCGAAGTACTCGTAGGCGCGCTCGTACTGCCCGTCCAGCAGGGCGGCGACGGCCGAGTACCACTCGATGCGCCAGTCCGTGCCGTAGTCGGGCCGCAGATCGGCGAGCCGGTCGCAGGCGGGCACCACCTCGCCCAGGTCGAGGTGCGCGCGCACCGCGGTGAGCGTGCCCTCCAGTTCGAACGTCTCCGGCTCCGGGATGGTCCCGGAGACGATGCGGTCGGCGGTGCGGCGCAGCGCGTCCAGCGCATGCCTCGGATCACCGTGCAGCAGCGTGGACAGCAGATCGGCGCTGGGGTCCTCGCTGTCGATCAGCGGCACCGGCAGGGCGGCGACGACGCTGGGCGCGTCCAGCGCGGGCAGGCGATGCCGTCCGTCGGTCATGCCGTCGGTCTGGCCGATCAACGTCTCGATGCCGAAATCGCCGCGCATCGCGCCGAATTCCAACGACGCCTGCGGATGCTCCTTGCCGGTGTCGTAGGCGAGCACCATGCGCAGCACGCCGGCGAGCTGGCCGTACATCGCGTAGGCGGTCGGGAAGCGGCGGCGCGGATCGGGGTCGGTCGCGCGGCACAGCAGCCGGTACAACGCCGGATAGTCCCGCAGCAGCGGCTGGTCCTCCGGGGAGGGGATGCCTGGCAGCTGGTGTCCCTCGGGGTTCTTGGGCATGTCCAGCACCAGCGCGGCCAGTGTCCGCCCCACGGTGTAGATGTCCGAGGCGACCGTCGGGCCGGTCTCGGTGATCTCCGGCGCCTGATAGCCCGGAGTGCCGTAGATGCTGCCGTAGGACTCCATCGCGGCCACCGCGCCGAGGTCGATCAGCTTGACCTCGTCCTCGCTGACCATGATGTTGTCGGGCTTGAGATCGTTGTAGGCCAACCCGAACGAGTGCAGGTAGTCCAGCGCGGGCAGGATCTCCATCATGAAGGCGATCGCCTCGGAGGCCGGGATGCGTTCGGGCGCACGCAGATCCAGCATCTTCTTCAGCGAGCGCCCGCCCACGTACTCCATGACGATGTAGCCGTCGGCCACGTCGCGCCCGGAGCGGTGCTTGACGAAGTTGTGGATCTTGACGATGCCGGGATAGGCCACCTCGGAGAGGAATTGGCGCTCGGCCAGGGCGACCACGTGCGCCTCGAAGTCGAGCGGGTTCTGCAACCCCTTCAGCACCACCCAGCGGTCGCTCACGTTTCGATCGATCGCCAGGTAGATCCAACCGAGTCCGCCGTGGGCCAGGCAGCCCTGGACCTCGTACTGGTCGGCGACCATCTCCCCCGGTTGGAGCAAGGGCCGGAAGTTGAACGGCGAAGCGCATCTGCCGCACTCGCCTTCGACCGCCCCCGGCTTCCCTTCGGCGGTGCGGCCCACCGGCTGCTGACATTTCCAGCAGAACCGTTTGTGCTCGGGCACTTCCGGGTTCTGCATCACCGCGGTGCGCGGATCGAGCGGACTCACCTTGGGCATGGACACCAGACCGCCGCCCAATCTGCGCCCGCTCGGCCGCGAGCGCCCGCTGCGCCCGGAACCCGGGTCGGACTCGAGTGCGCCGAGCAGCAGCTCGGCGGTCCCGATGGTGTGCTCACCGCCGTCCTCCCGGCCGTCCGGCTCGACGGCGCTGGGAACGGAGTCGACGGCCAGGGCACGTGGTGGCGCGACGTACTGGGGTGTCGACCACGGATTGGGTAGCCGGGGGGGCACTTCGGTCTTGAGCAGATGCCGAGTCGCCCACGGGTGGGAAGTTCGCCGGGGCACGTCGGTACCGCGCATGCGCCGATTCGCCCAAGGGTGCGCAAGTGGACGGTCGGATGCGCTGGGGTGCTCCGGCATACGAACCTCTCAGACCCGCCGTGTGATCGCGGTTTCATTCTGGTCCGCCGCCTGTCGATGCGCGCTGGGGTTGTTCCCGCCATTGGGAATATATCCGCCCCGGGCGAGCGGCCCGGGGCGGATACTGCCTCACTCTTCGTCGGGCTTGTCGAGGATCACCACCGGATCGCCCGATTCGCGGCGCGGCCGCTCGGCGAGGACCGGGAACTGACCGGTGATGCCCTGACGGATCTCCGCGATCTGCAGCACCCGCTTGCGGGCGAGGAACCAGCCGCCGACGAGCGCGGGAACCATGATGACGACCATCGCGATCACGGCGCCGCGCTGCACGTGGTCGTCGCTGAAGGCCATCAGCCCGACCACGACGACCAGGAAGGCCAGCGTGGCGAAGCTGGTGTACGGCGCGCCGATCAGCCGGAACGACGGCCGCTGCGCCCGGCCGGTGCGCGACCAGCGCCACAGCTGCAGCTGGCAGACCACGATCGCGGCCCACGCGAAGATGGTGCCGAGCGCCGACATGTTCAGCACGATCTCGAAGGCCTGCTCGGGCACCACCGCGTTCAGGCCGACGCCGATGAGCGCGACCGCGCCGGTGGCGAGGATGCCGACGTAGGGCACGCCGCCGTTGGACATCCGTGCCGCGATGGTCGGCGCGCTGCCGTTCATCGACATCGAGCGCAGGATACGGCCGGTCGAGTAGAGACCGGCGTTCAGGCTGGAGAACGCCGCGGTCAGCACCACGAGGTTCATCACGGAGCCGGCTCCGTCGACGCCGAGGCGCGAGAAGAAGGTGACGAAGGGGCTCTCACCGTTCTTGAACGCGGTGTACGGCAGCAGCAGCGCCAGCAGGACCAGCGAGCCCACGTAGAACAGCGCGATCCGGGCGATCACCGAGTTGATCGCGCGCGGCATGATCTTCTCCGGGTTCTCCGCCTCACCGGCCGCGGTGCCGACCAGCTCCACCGCCGCGTAGGCGAACACGACGCCGGTGGTGACCAGGACCAGCGGGAGCAACCCGGTCGGGAACAGCCCGCCGTTGTCGGCGATCACGCTCGGGCCGGTGACCTGGCCGTCGATCTTGAAGCGACCGGCGAGGAACACCGTGCCGACGATCAGGAAGGTCACCAGGGCGACCACCTTGATCAGCGCTGCCCAGAACTCGAGTTCGCCGAACCACTTCACCGACACGAGGTTGATGCTGACCACGATCGCGAGCGAGACCAGGGCGATCGTCCACTGCGGTATCGCCTCGAACGCCCCCCAGTAATGGACATACGTCGCGATGGCGGTGATGTCTACGATCCCGGTCATGCACCAGTGGAAGAAGTACATCCACCCGACCGCGAAAGCCAGTTTCTCGCCGTAGAACTCGCGGGCGTAGGAGACGAACGATCCCGAGGAGGGGCGATGCAGCACCAGCTCGCCGAGCGCCCGCAGGATGAAGAAGACGAACACGCCGCAGATGGCGTACACGAGGAACAAGCCGGGGCCGGCACTGGCCAGCCGGCCACCCGCGCCGAGGAACAGGCCGGTGCCGATCGCCCCACCGATCGCGATCATCTGCAGCTGACGCGGGCGCAGCGACTTGTGGTAACCCGAGTCCTCGTCTTCGAGCCCGGCAGGCTGCGCGGCCGCCTCCGCGGGTGGTCGAACTGTGGTCATGGCGATGGCCTTTCAGGTGACGGCGATCATAACTTCGCTCAATGTACCGTTACATAGCGGTACGTTCAATAGCGAGTCGCGACTTGTAACACGCTGGACATCAAAGCCTTTCGAAAAAAGGTGCCAGAGCAGCGACGATCGCCCCAGATTCGTTGATCGTGCCACCGCATATCGGTACGCTGGATGAGACAAATCGGATGAGGGAGCGCAGATGGCCTGGTTCGAGCGGGAATTCATCGCGGTCCCGGAGGACCGCAAGAACCAACTGGTCTACAAGTGGCCGGACATCAACATCCGCCGGTACAGCCGCGCGATGGTCAATGCCGACCAGATCGCCCTCTTCCTCAAATCCGGGCGGGTGGTCGGCGCGATGGGCCCGGGGCGCCACCGCATCGACGCCGACGAGCTCCCCGTGCTCGGCGCGCTCGTCGACACCCTCACCGGCGGCAACTTCTACCGCGCCGAACTGTATTTCGTCTCCACCCGCGAGTTCCCCGGGATTCGCTTCGGCGGACGGCTCGACGACATCCTCGACCCGGTCAGCGAGCAGGTGGTGACGCTGCGCGTGTTCGGCGAATTCGCCCTGAGCGTTCGCGACCCGGCCGAGCTGCTCACCGCGCTGTCGGGCACGGCCGATCTCACCGACCAGGAGCGCGTGCAGAACTGGTGCGCCGACCTACTGCTCAAATCCATGAAGATGGCGGTGACCCGGGGTGTCGCCGGCGGCGACTGGCCGGTGCTCGGTCTCTCGGCGCAACTGCAACCCATCGAGCAGGCGGTGCTGCGCCAGACCAACACCACCCTCTACGAATACGGGCTGCGCATCCCGCGGATGGGCAATTTCGACATCAGTCTGGCCCCGGAGGACGCCGAGCGCCTCAAGCGCCTGGCCAAGGACGTCAAGTACATCAACCTCACCGGTGATTTCCAGCGCTATGCCGCGGGCGAGCTCGCGCTCGGAGCGAGCCAGGGGTTCGCGCGCGGACACCACCACGGCGTCGAAGGCGGATTTCTCGGCGCGGCTTTGAGTTTGAACGCGATCGGTCACCACGTCGGCAACCACTCCCCCGCGCCGCAGCCGCCGGCCGCGTCGCCGGAGACGGCCCAGACCTCCTGCGCCGCTTGTGGATCCGCGAATCCGGCGAGCGCGAAGTTCTGCATGAACTGCGGAGCGCGCCTGGCCTCGCCACCGAGGCACTGCCCGAACTGCGGATCGGAAGCGACGCCCGGCGCCAAGTTCTGCGGCAACTGCGGAACGCCGATGCCCGGAGGCTGACGCCGCGCGCCTGCCTCCGGGCATCGTGGGGAAGGTCAGCCCGCGACCGTCGGCGCGACGGTCGACTCACCGCCGCTGACCATGCCGCGCACCTGCCGCGCCGCCACCGAGAGCGCCGCGAGATCGTGCGTCTCGGCGGCGAAGATCTGCGCCAGCGACGCGCCGGCACGGGCCAGCCGTGACCGGTTGGTCGACTCCCAGTAGGCGATCTTCTCCTCGGTGCTGTCCTGCGGCTCGGTCGCGGTCAGCACGTCTCGGGTCAGTGACCGCAGCGAATCGTAGAGATCCTCGCGCACCGCCAGGCGGGCCAGCGCCCGCCAGCGGCCGCCGCGCTCCAGCTTGCCCACCGCGGTCACCAGCCGTTCGATCTGGAAGTGCTCGTTGAGCGCGTAGTACAGCTCGGCGACCTCGGCGGGATCGCGATCGGCGATGTCGGCCAGGTCGAGCACGTCCAGCAGCGGGAAGCGGTGGATCAAGCCGAACGCCTCCTCGGTCAGTTCGCGCGGCGCGCCGCGGGCGATCGACCGCCGCGAACGCTCGGCGAGATCGTCGCTGAGGTAACCGGTCAACCACCCGGGCACCCGGCCGGAGAGGGCGCGAACGCCATCGCGGTACCTGGCGATATCCGCGCCGATCGCGATCGGCTGCGGCCGGTTGGACAGCAGCCAGCGCGCGGCCCGGTCCAAGGTGCGCTTGGTCTCCAGCTCCAGTTCGTTGCGCGCCGCCGTGGACATCGGCGTCTGCCTGATCCGCTCCCACAACTCGTGCAGATCGAAGATCTCCACCGCCGCCTTGTACGCGCGCACCGCGTCGTCGGTGGTCGCGCCGGCCTCTTCGGCGAGCCGGAAGGCATAGGTGATGCCGCCGTAGTCCACCATCTCGTTGACCACGACGGTGGCCACGATCTCACGCCGCAGCGGATGCCTGCCGATCGCCGCGGCGAACCGCTCCCGCAGGGGCGCCGGGAAGTAGGCGGGCAGCACCGAGGCGAACGCCGCGCTGTCGAGCAGGTCGCCTGCCAGCAGGTCGGCCTTGAGCGAGAGCTTGACGTGCGCCATCAGATTCGCCAGCTCGGGCGAGGTGAGCCCGGTCCCATCCGCGGCCCGGCGGGCCAGTTCCGCGTCGGTGGGCAGCGCCTCGAGTTCGCGATCGAGACCGCGGCGCTGCTCCAAGTCGTTGATCAGCCTGGCGTGCACCCCGGACATGCCTGCCGCGTCGGCCCGCGACATCCCGAGCCGGAAGTTCTGCGAGATGTTGTCGCGCAGCACGAGTTCGGAGACCTCGTCGGTCATCGAGGCCAGCAGCGGATTGCGCTCCTCGACGGCGAGCTCGCCGCTGGAGACGACGGTGTCGAGCAGGATCTTGATATTGACCTCGTGATCGGAGCAGTCCACGCCCGCCGAGTTGTCCAGCGCGTCGGTGTTCATCCGCCCGCCGTTGCGGCAGAACTCGATGCGGCCCAGCGCCGTGGCGCCGAGGTTGCCGCCCTCGCCGATCACCTTGACCCGCAACTGATCCGCGTCGACCCGGACCGCGTCGTTGGACTTGTCGCCCACCTCCGCGTTGGTCTCCGTGCTGGCCTTGATGTAGGTGCCGATGCCGCCGTTCCACAGCAGATCGACCGGAGCCAGCAGAATGGCCTTGATCATCTCCGGCGGCGACAGCGTGGTGACGTTCGCGGGCAGGTCGAGTGCCGCGCGCACCTCCGGCGTCACCGGGATCGCTTTGGCCGAGCGATCGTAGACGCCTCCGCCGGGGCTGATCAGCGAGGTGTCGTAATCCGCCCACGACGACCTCGGCAACGCGAACATCCGCTGCCGCTCCCGGTAGGAACGCGCCGCGTCGGGAATCGGGTCGAGGAAGATGTGGCGGTGGTCGAAAGCGGCCACCAGACGAATGTGCTCGGACAACAACATCCCGTTGCCGAACACGTCACCACTCATGTCACCGACACCGACGACCGTGAAGTCTTGTGTCTGGGTGTCGATCTCCATCTCACGGAAATGACGCTTGACGCTCTCCCAGGCGCCTTTCGCGGTGATGCCCATCGCCTTGTGGTCGTACCCCGCCGAACCGCCGGAGGCGAACGCGTCACCGAGCCAGAAGTCGTAGCTCTGGGCCACGTCGTTGGCGATGTCGGAGAACGTCGCGGTGCCCTTGTCGGCGGCGACGACCAGGTAGGTGTCGTCGCCGTCCCGGCGCACCACCTGCGCGGGAGGGAGGACCTCGCCGGTCGCGCGATCGACGTTGTCGGTGATGTCCAGCAGGCCGGAGATGAACGTGCGGTAGCAGGCGACGCCTTCCGCACCGAGCGCCTGCCGGTCGGCGGCCGCGTCGCCGGTGGACGCGGGCGGCTGCTTCACCACGAAACCGCCCTTGGCGCCGACCGGCACGATCACCGCGTTCTTCACCGCTTGTGCCTTGACCAAGCCGAGGATCTCGGTGCGGAAGTCCTCCAGCCGGTCCGACCACCGCAGACCACCGCGGGCCACCGAGCCGAAGCGCAGGTGCACGCCTTCCACCCGCGGCGAGTAGACGAAGATCTCGAACTGCGGCTTCGGCTTGGGCAGTTCGGCGATCGCGTGCGGATTCAGCTTGACCGACAGGTAGTCCAGCGCGGAACCGGCCGCGTCGCGCCGGTAGTAGTTGGTCCGCAGGGTCGCTTCGATCAAGCCGAACAGCGCGCGCAGGATGCGGTCGGTGTCCAGGCTGACCACCGCGTCGATCTCGGCCTGCACCCGCTCGGCGATCTTCGCGGCGCGGTCGGCCGCCTCCGTCCCGACGCCCTCCGGATCGAAGTACGCCGCGAACAATTCGATGCACGACCGCGCCGTCGCCGGATGGGTGAGCAGCACGCGGGTGATGTTCCCGAACGTGTAGGCGAATCCGGCTTGCTGCAGGTACTTCGCGTAGGCCCGCAGCAACGCCACCTCACGCCAGTGCAAGCCGGCGCGCAGGACCAGTTCGTTGAGGCCGTCGACTTCGGCGCGGCCGAACCACATCGCCGTCACCGCGGCCGGGAAACGCCGCCGCACACTGGTTTCCGGCAGCGACGCGGCATCGACGGCGTGCGCCAGCTGGGCGGGCGGCTCGGCGGCGAGCGCTTCCCGCAGCGGCGCGGCGGTCACCCGCAGACCGAAGTCGTAGATCCACCGGTCCGGCCGGTCGGCCAGCTCGACGCGGTAGGGCCGCTCGTCGACCACTTCCACGCCGAGGCTGTGCAGCACCGGCAGCACCCGGCTCAACGAGATGCCCTCGCCCGCGACGTAGAGCGTGAATCGCCATTCCGGGGCGGCGGAGTCGCCCTGGCGGTAGAAGTCGGTGTCGATCTCCCCGTCCGACAGCCGCTCGAGGCGGCGCAGATCGCTGAGCGCGTGGGCCGGCTCGTGCTCCTGCTGGTAGCTGGTGGGGAAGGCCGCCGCGTAGTCGGTGGCCAGCGCCTGCGGCACGTCGGACGCGCCCGCGGCCTCGGCGACCAGCCGGTCGCCCCAGGTCCACGTCGTCGCCAGCAGCAGCTCCTGGATCCGCTCGCGATTGTCCTCGGAGATGTCGGCGGCGTCGGCGCCCGGCTTGCGATGCACCGTGAAATAGACGACGGCCAGCTCTGATTCGGTGGCCCGCGCCGAGTACGCGATCTGCTCGGCGTCGAACTGCTCGCGCAGGATGTCGCCCATGCGCACGCGGACCTCGGTGGAGTAGCGGTCGCGCGGCATGTAGACCAGGCAGTAGATGGTGTCGCTGCGCGAATCGCGCCGGATGAACAGCCGCACCTGCCGCCGCAGGCCCAGATTCATCACCGCGGAGACGGTTTCGAACAGCCTGCGCGCGTCGGTGGAGAACAGCTCCACCCGCGGGAACGACTGCATCATCTCCAGCATGGCCTGCCCGGAGAACGAGTCGAGACCGAAGCCGGCCCACTCGATGACCTGCAGCACGCGCCGGGAGATGACCGGGATGTCGAGGATGTTCTCGTGCAGGCCAGCGACGGTGAAGGTGCCGACGAAGACGTGCTCGCCCTTGACCATCTTCACGGTGTCGCCCCAGGCCGCACGGCCGCTCGGGTCGCTCGCGCCGTAGTCGGCCACGCTGATGAAGTACAGGTCCCTGGAACCGGGCAGCAGCGAGTCCACCGAGCCGTTGGCCATCCGCAGGACCGTGCGCTTGGCGCCGACCACGGGCACGCTGATGTCCGCGGTGGCGCCGTTGCCGAGGATGCCGAGCCCGGTGCCGGGCAGCTGCCACGGCTCGAAGGGCGCGTCGGCGCTCGGCGCGGAGCGGCGGAAGTGGTAGTAGCCGTATCCGAGCGGGGTGAAGTGTCCGTCCGACAGCCAGCGCAGCAGCCCGGCGGTCTGCGGGATCTCCGCGTCACCGGCCCATTGCGCCGCCTGATCGAGCTGGTCGGCAACGGTATTGAGCACCTCGACCATGGTCGGCGTGTCGTCGGCGACGCGGCGCAGGTCGGCCAGCAGCGGCGGCAGCGCTTCTTCGATCCGGTCCACCAGTTCATCGGACAGGCCCGTGCCGAGCTGCACGTGGATCCACGACTCGCGCAGCGTCCGCCCGTCGGCTTCACCGGCCGGTTCGGCCACGCCGTCCCTGGGCGCGATGGACAGCACCCGGCCGTCGGCGTCGCGCGACACGTCGAACACCGGATGCACGACCTCGGTGACCGTGGCGCCGAGGCGGCGCAGCGCGGCGGTCACCGAGTCGACCAGCAACGGCATGTCGTCGTTGACGATCTGGATCGCGGCGCCGACCCCGGCGCTGTCGTCCGGCCGGTAGACGCGGGTGGTCGCCGAGCCGGGCGCGCGGGTGGCCGCCAGCTCCAGATGCTGACGGAAGATCCGCTCGGCCCGATCCGTGATCGCCGACGCCGAGGACCCCGGCTGGATCCAGCGGAAGTACGCCGCTTCCAAATCGGTCGGATCATCGCGGAACCGCTTCGGTGAAATCGTCTGCTGGGTGGTTGCCACCATCGATCCGTTGCCTTCCCGAGAACTGCGCTCGTACGTGTTTCGTACTTCACATAACGTACCGCTGGATAACGGCACAATCAACAGTGTAACAATAATTTCCCTGGGCCGACATGGGTTACGGCGGCCGGATCAGGGATTTTCCGGGTCCGGCGGAAGGGAGCGCTGCTACGTCAGCGGACCAGCCCCGCACGCGACAGGAAAGTCTGCGCGCCCGTCCGCCCGGCGAAGTTGCCCGTCTCCAACCGGAGACCGGTCCGGGTGTCGGCGTACCAGACGGTTGCCGAGGGGCCGATCGCCGCGTAGACCGGGCCGTCTACGATGGCCGTCGCGCCCGCGCCGCGCCAGCGGGAGATGGTCTCGGCCAAGCGATCCTGCGGTAGGAGTTCGGCGTAGAAGGTCAGGTCACGGCCGCCGGCGATATTGCCGAACAGCATCGGGTCGGTGGCGGCGACGACGCACTTCTCCCGCTGCCCTCCGGAATCCAGCGGTTGACAGGTCGCCGCTGTGCGGAGCATGTCGGGCATGGCCCGGACCGGCGCGCTCCCCTGCGCGAGCGACGGCAGCGACGGCGAACACGACCGCAGCCCCCACACCACGGCCACCACCATCAGCAGCGCGAGCACGCCGACGGCCTGCCACTGCCAGCGCGGATACGTCTTGTCCACAAACCTTTTCGCCTCGCCGCCGACCTTCTCTGCGACTTCGGCGACCTGGGTGGGCAGCTTCTCCCCGACGGATTTCATCGTGTCCACGGCCCTGCGCAGCGGCGCTCCGCAATGCGTGCAGCGGGAATCGGCACCGGTGTTGCGGTGCGAGCAGTACTGGCAGACCAGCTCCGGCGGCGCGGACACCTCAGCGCCCCGTGATGACGATGGAGGAGATGGCGGTGGTGTTGATCGACGGTTCGCCCTTGGACTCCAGCACGGTCAGCACGATCTTCGATGCGCTCACCGCGGGCTCCATCTTCGTCACCACCAAGGTTCGCTGGTCGAGGGTCGGCTGCGTGTAGACGGTCTTGGCGCTGTCGTCGAACCGGTAGGAAACCCTGCTCACCGTGCGGTATTTCGCCCACTGGTCGACGCCGTCCGCGCTGATGTGATCCCAGCCGGGCACGATGCCGATCGATTCGATCTGGTAGGTCTTGCCCAGATCGATGGTGATGACCTGACCGTCCACCTTGTAGGCGCGCACGCACGACCATGCCTTGCCGGTCTGACCGCCGAAAGCGTCCATCGCCGAGGTGCTGCCGGGCGGGCACTTCGACTCCGCCGACTTCGGCTGGATGATCGAGCTCGACGGCGCGGCGGGTGAGGTCGGCGCCGCCGAGGTCGGCGGCGGCGTGACGACAAGCACCTGATTGCTCGACGTGTTCTCCTGGCCACCGGTGGTGATCAGCAGCAGCACCAGCAGCACGGCGAGCACCGCGGCGACGATCAGCGCGACCTTCGGTTTGCGCAGTTGGGTGAGCACGTCCTTGGCGAGCTGCTGCGCGGGCGGAAGCCGGTTGCCCGTCGCGGCGGGCTGGCGTTGCGGCTCCGGCTCCGGCTCGGCGGGCGCGTTCGTGCGCGCGGCGACCGAGGAGTAGTCGTTCGCGAAATCCATCGCGGGCGTGGCATCCTGCGCCTGCCCGTTCAGCAGCGCCAGAATTCGCTCGCTCGCCTTCGGACCGTCACCGCTGCGCCGCCGCGGCGCGACCTCGCTCGGCTGCGAGTCCAGATCGGGTAATCCGATCGACGCGACGCTGCTCTCCCCGCCGCCCACCTCGACGCCGCGGCTGAAGCCGACGCTGTCCACCGAAGTCGCGGCAGGGGACCCGAGCGAAGGATCGGCGAGCAGAGTGTCGAGGACCGCACCTCGATGACGGAGAAAGACGTCTCCCGGGTCCTCGACGGGCATGATCCGGATCGTATCCGCCCGCGGCCTCCCGCCGAGACCGCGCTATTCCCGCTGGAGAGAACAGCCGGCAGGCCGGATCAGCGCTTCTTCTCCTCGGTCACGAAGTACTCCGGCGGCACGTCGAACACCCGCGCCAGCGCGATCACCAGGTCGAGGCGCGGGATCGCGTCACCGTGGATCAGCCGGTACAGACCGGACTGCGACACCGGCACGTCCGGGTAGGCCAGCTCCAGGTGCTGCGCCAGCGAGTAGAGCGTCAGCGACCGCGTCGATCCGTCCTCGGTCGAGACGACGGACTCCGCGATCAGCTCCGACAACCGGCTGGAGAAGATGGCCGCGGCGGCCTGTCTGGGGGTGAGCGCGTCCCCGGCGTCCTGATGAGGGAGATCGCCGCCATCGGAATGGGTGTCCGCTACCACGGTGATAGACATTAACCGACCGCTCCCATCAGCTCACGCGACGGCCACCGGGTTGCGGAGGTGCAACCACGGGTCCTGGTGCCCCCGCGGGATGCGCGGGCGGACCGTCGACAGTATCGAAATATCGGGTTTCGCCTCTCGGCTCGATCAGATCGACCCGCACCGTGCGCATGGGAATGCTCACGTCCACCGCGGTCGCGCTGACCTGGTTGATCGCGAGATCGACAGCGCGCCTGCGCGGACCGCCGGGCTCGCTGATGGTGACCGTCGTGTGCGCGCTGGACGCACGCGGCGGCAGATGGTCGAAGACCGCGATGGTGGCCGTGGTCTCCGCCTCCCCATTTGCTGGGCCGGTGTGCTCGTCGCCGGGGTCGGCCAAGCGCATGGAGCGCGGGTCGCCGACGGCGGTGACGAGTTGACGCCAGCTGTCCGGCCGCGCCGAGTGGATCTCCACGTCGGCGCCGACCACCATCGCCCGCAGGATGATCTGCTGGGCGACGGGCAGCTTGGCATGGACATCGATGGTGCGTCTGCGCGGGTTGAACCGGGCCGGATCGAACAGCGGCAGCGCCAGGGTGTGGCGCGGCTGGCCGCTGATCGCGCCGAGGATCTGGCCGTTCGGGCCGATCGCGATGGCCAGCCCGGCGGCGAGGTCCTCCGGCGCGATGTCGGCGCCGGACTCGAAGCCGCGCAGGGCGCGGATGGAGGAGCCGGTGGGCAGCGACGCCAGCAGAGCCGTGGACTGGTCGCCGCCGAGCAGCCGCAGATAGTCCGGCGGTTCGGTGGTGACGGGCGGACCGATGAACCGCACCAGGGCGCGCGGACCCTCGGTGTCGGAGGTCAGGCTCACCACCAAGGTGGTTCGTCCGCGGTTCCAGGTCCAACAGTCGTCCAGGCCGACCCCGTCCAGCCGGGACCAGTCGATCAGGAAGCTGGTCACACACCGGCCCGGCACCGGCGTCTGCAGGTTGCTCCAGGTTTCGCGCAGGTCGGACAATTCGATTCCGGCGTGCAGCAGGCGCGTCGCGTCCCGCAGGGCGGCCGCGGGCAGCGGGTGCGCGGCGATGCCCCGCTCGCGCAGCCGGCCCGCGATCCGATGCGTGGCGCTGGCCAGTGCTTTGGGGGCGACCACCGCGCACGGCCCGCGCTTGCTCAGCGCGGCGAGGTTGCGTTCCTGGTCGAGGCGGACCACCAGCCAGGTCAGCCGGTCGCCCACCACCGGGTGCGAGCCGATCAGCTGGTCGTAGAGCATGCTGTAGCTGCCGGTGGAACGCACGCGCTGTCCGGTCGTGACGATGTCGATGTCCACCGAGATGCCGTACTGGTCCAGCATCGGCAGCAGCAGGTCGACCGGAATGGTGTCCTCGGTGTAGAGCGTCCGCTCGGCGATCACGGTGGGCAGGTCCAGATTCGGCGCGAGCTGGATCATCGCGATCAGGGTGCTGCCCGCCTCGTTGACGCCGCAGACGCCGGCGGCGACCCGCACGTCATCGATCCTGGCGGTCTGCGTGCGTTCGCGGGCCCGCGCGGATCGGCCGGTGCGGTAGGCCGCCCAGTCGAGCAGCCAGCGCATACCGGTCCGCCCGTTCACCCGGACGGTCACCGTCGCCACCAGCACCGTGACCACCACCGCGCTCACCCACCACGGCGTCTTGGCCGACAGGCCGACCAGCAGCGGGCTGCCGACGACGACGAAGGCGGCGAACGGACCACGCTCGACGCCGGCGACCCGTACGCTCGGAAAGCTCACCGGCGCCTCCGCATCGCCGAGTTGAGGTGACTGCCCGCGAGGCCGAGCAGCAGCGCCGCGAGGATCACGACGGTCGCGGTGATGGCGGGACGCAGATCCTTGGGCCGCGGCGCGGGAGGTATGGGCAGTTCCGCGGACCGGAACAGGCCCGCGGGTTGCTGCGGCGGCGTGCGGTAACTCAGGGCGGCGAGCGGGTCGATCACGCCCGCGCCCACCACGTTGTCGATGCCGCGGGCCGGGGCGTGCGCACTGGCCTGCAGGCGGGCGGCGATCTCGCGCGGGGTCTCGTTGGGGAAGCGTGAGCGCAGCAGGGCGGCCACCCCGCTGACGTAGGCCGCGGCGAACGACGCGCCGCCGACCGGCACCAGCTTGTCCGGCTCACCGATGCCGTTGATCAGGCCACCGCCGCCTGGACCGAGCGATTCGATGCCGGTGCCGGGGGCGGCGACCGAAACCCACGGTCCGGTGAGCGAATCGGGCATGGGCGCGCCGTTGGCGGTGGTGAATCCCACCGTGAGCACGTCGGGGCCGAACCACCCCGGCGTGGAGATGGTCTTCACGTCGCGCCAGTTGCGCGGGTCGGCGGGACGCGTCGGGTCGATGTCAGGGTTCTGTACGCAGTTGTCGCCGCCGGCGGCGTTGCCCGCTCCCGCGACGATGAGCGCGCCGCGGCCGTGCACCGCGTAGCCGATCGCCGCCGACAGCATGGACTGATCGACCTGCGCGTCCACCGGCAGGCAGATCGGCAGCGACACCGTGATCACCGAGGCGCCCTGATTCGCGGCGCGCGTGATCGCCCGCGCGAGCGTCCTGATGTCGACGGCCTTCCGCTGGTTCGGGTCCGAACCCGGTCGTTCGGGGCTGAACGCGCCGGAGCGGACGCGGATGGAGACGATGCGCGCGTCCGGGGCCACGCCGGCGAATCCGTCCGCGGGATCGGACGTCGCGCCGATGATCCCGGCCACCAGCGTGCCGTGCGCGTCGCAGTCGGACAGGCCGTCACCGCCCGCCGCGAGGTAGTCGCCGCCGCCGATCAGGTTGGGCAGGCGCGGATGTGGCTGCACTCCCGTGTCGATGACGGCCACGGTCACCCCCGCGCCCCGGCTCAGCGCCTTGGCCCGGCGCAGATCGAGCGCCAGCTCCGCGGGCGGGGTGCGGGTGAGGTCGCTGTCGGGCAGCACACCCGCGGCCAGACAGCCCTTTTCCTGCTTCATCGGCTGCTCTGGCCCCGGCGGGTCGTCCGCGGGCGGCGCGCCGACCACGACCTGCGGCGGTTCCAGGGCGAGGGCGGGGGCGGCCGCAACGGCCAGTATCACCCCCGCCAGAACCGCCACAGCGGCACTGCCGACCTTCATCAGATCCCTCGCATCGCGGTGTAGACGCCCATGATCCAGAAGGCGATCACCGGAACCACCAGGATGAGCGCGTATTCCACCAGATCGATGACACGGCGGGTGACCGGGGACAACCGCTTGCCCGGCAGCCGCAGCGCCGCGAGACACGCCGCGCACGCCGCCGAGGCCACCACGAGCCCGACGACCAACCGGGCGACCGGAGTCTCGTACGCGCCGACCAAGACGAAACCGACACCGCACACGGTGACGGCGGATCCGGCGATGAGCGCGATCGCCTGGACCCGGTCCGGATGCCAGCGCGCGCGCATCGCCAGCAGACCGCCGATCGCGGCGGCCATGACGATTTCGCGAATACCACCCGGGCTCGCCGCGGCCGCGACCACGGCGGAGACCGCGAGCACCGTGGCGATCGCGGCCATCAGGCCGCGCAGGCTGGTCACCGCCAGCCGGGCGCGGCTTTCGATGCCCGCTTCGTTGGCATTGCGCTGCTGCTCGCCGACCGCTGTGTGCTCGTCGCCCTCGCGTACCGTCTCCGCGTCGAAGATGTCGGTCAGCGTGGTCGGTGAGACCTCGTTGCCCGGGTCGGGCAGATCCGGCGGCCGGATGCGGGCGATGACCACGGCCAGGCGTGGCGCCATGGTCAGCAGCACGACCGCGACGAAAGCGGTGCCGCCCGCGACCTGCCCGACGGACAGGTCCGCGTAGGTCAGCGGCAAGGCCGCCGCGGTCAGCACGATGCCGAGTACGGTCACCGCCATCAGGGTCGCGATGCCCACCCCGCTCAACCGCATCATGGTGGCGGCGGCCACCGCGGCGACCACCGCCCCTGCCGCCAGATTGGCCGCGGCGAACGGACCCGGCTGGCCGTAAGCAGGCGGCACCAGCATCGCGCCTCCGGCGAACAGCAGCGGCGTCGCCGCCAGCGTCAAGCCGAGGGAGATCATCGCCGCGGCGTCGCGCCTGCGCGACTGCGCGGCCGCCGCCCAGCACAAGCCGCCCAGCAACAGCGCGGGCAGGCCGCACCACAAGGTGGAACCGGTCATGGTCCACGACCAGGCCAGCATGGCGGCCACCGCCGACGCCCCGATCCCCAGCACGGTCAAGCCCACGATCGCGGCGGTCTTCGCGTCGAACTCGGCGAACTCGCGCTCGTTGATCATGGCGAGCGCGTCGGTGATGTCCTCGACCACCGGCGTGAACACCTCCGCCGACTCGACCACCGACAGCATCAGCACCGTGCCGTCGGTGATGTCGTGGTCGGCCAGGCTGCGCCAGCGCGGGATCGGCGGCTCGCCCGGACGCGCGAGGCTCCACTGGCCCTGCGGCGGCGTGAAATCGACGTTCTCGTCATCGATCGCCGAGGCCAGCACGACCAGCAGATCATCGATGAACGTCTCGATGGTGAACTTGGTCGGCACCACCACGTCGACCTGATAGCTGGAGACCAGCACGGCGATCCTGGCCCGCGCGACCTCCGCCGACGGCTGCGTCCCGGCAGGCGCGGGCGCGACGGCAGTGCTCATCGCCATCCTCCGCGGTCACCGGAGTTGTCGGCGCCGCCGGCCAGGTATCCAGGGAATCCATCGGCCAGCCAGGCGGCCAGTTCCTCGAACGCGAGCACGGTCTCCTTCTCCAACAGCCGCAGGTCGATCTCGCCGCCCTCGGCCAGATGCGCGTCGTAGGGCAGCACACAGGTGGGGCGCTGCGCGGTCTCGAACAGCTTCTCGATCGCGTCCACGTCCACGGTCGGCTTCAGCGGCTGGTGATGCACGATGCCGACGATCGACTTCGCGATCAGGTGTTGCAGCCCATGAGAACTCAGCCAGTTCAGGGTGGCCACCGCGCCGGTCACGCCGCCGACCGTGGCCGGGGTGACGACCACGACGGCGTCGCTGGTCTGCAGCACCGTCGCCGTCGCCGAATCCAGCACACCGGTGCCGCAATCGACCACGAGCAGGTTGAAGTGCTTGCGCAGTACTTCGACGGCGGTGCTGTACTCGCGGCCCGACAGCGCCTCGGTGGCCTCGGTGCTCCACGGCGACGCGATCACCGCGAGGTCGGCGGAGTTGATCGACGTGAACGATTGCACCGCCGAGAAGGCGTCGAGGTTCTGCGACTGCGCCAGGTCGCGCAAGGTCAGACCGTAGGGGTGCCTGCAGGTGCGGGTCGAGAGGTCGCCGAAGTCCGGGTTGGCGTCGATCGCGACCACCCGGTCCGGGCGCAGGCTGGCGAAGGTGGAGCCGAGCGTCGCCGCGGTGGTGGTGCGGCCGACGCCGCCCTTCACGCTGATCACCGCGATCTGATACGTCGTGGTGAGCTGACGCCGGATGCGCGCCTTGCGGTCCTCGGCGCGCTGCTCGGCCGGGGAGAGGCCGAGGTTGAAGCCGACCTTGTTGAGCGCGCCGCGCACACCGGAGTTGGAGCGCAGCTGGGCCCGCTTCGCGGCGGAGATGTCGGCGAGCAGTTCGATCGAGCTGAGGGCGGCGGGCAGCACCTCGATCCGCGGCGTCGGCTCGTAGGCGGAGTGGTCGACGCGCTCGGGCACCCATGGCGTCGCCGAACTCGACGACCACTCCTGATTCGCGGATGCCGCTTCGTTGCGCGCGATCGCCTGGGACGGCGTGGCGGCGGAGTAGTCGGCCTGGTACTGCTCGGCGGACCGCTGCCCTGCCGAATGCTGTTGCGCCGTCTGCTGCGCGGCTCCGGGCGGTGCGGCCGGGGGATGCGGCGCGGGCGTGCTCGCCTGCGGCGGCGCGTTCGTCGGAGCCGGAGGTGTATTGGGGTGCGCCGCCGCTGCGTTCGCCTGCCGTGGGGGTGGCCCACTCGCGACGGGAGGTGGCGTCACCCCCGCCTGCGTGGGACGGGGGCCGGATTCCCCGGGGGGCGCTTGCGGCTCGCGCGGCGCGCCGATCACGGGGTCGGCGGGCGTGGAATTCTCGGCGTCCTGGCGGGTCTCGGGGGCTGGGCCCGGCGCGACAGCTGCGTCGGCCAGGTCGTTCGTCGGTGCGAAGTACGCGTCGTAACCGCCGCGAGCGCGCGCGGACTCGGCCGCATGACCGTTGATGCTCGGTGCTCGGTTCATTTCCGTCGTCCTCTCGACAAACACTGTCCGACGTTCAGCTCGTTCTGCTGGTGTCGAACCAACTTCGGCCGGGCACCAGATCGATGAGCGCACCGATGCCCGACCGCAAGGCCGCGTCGTCCCCAGGGGCGAACGTGGACCATATCTCTCCATCCATCGCCCTGCTCGGGGTGACGATCAGCCGCCCCGACGTCGTGTCGAGCACGCTCACCGACACCTCCGGCCGCGCCTGGCTGCCGTCCCGGTGCTCGATAACCAGGATCTCGGCCCGGCGCACCACCTCGGTGAGCGCCCGGCTCAGGACCGCTGCGGTGTGCGGCTGGGCGCCCAACTCCAGCAACGCCTGTCGTCGTTCGTCCGGGTCGGACGGAACCTCGCCGAGTTGCTCGACCGTGGCGGTCACCGGTGTGAAGCGCAGTGCCTCCGCGGGACCGAGCGCGGCGGCCAGCGCGGCCGTCAGGTTGTCCAGATTCTGCCCGTCCTGGAACATCGTCTGGATCACCACCTCATCGTCGCAGCGCAACGCCAGCACATGGGTGTCATCGCTGCGCACCAGCGAGAACCGCAGCATCGCTCGCGGCTGCCCGTCCGATCCGGTGGACATGATCCTGGCCGCCAGTTCCACGTCCGGCCGGTCCAGGCACCGCACCCAGTGCTCGACCACCGGGTGCACACGGTCACCGTCGATGATGCCCGCCTCGGTGAGTCGCTGCGCTACGACAGCGTGCACCCGTTCCCGATCCTCGAGCCGGTAGATGTTCGGTAGCAGCGCCAGCACCGGCGGATACGAGTCGATGCCGACCAGCTCTTTCAGCACGAGGGCGGCATCGACATTCAGATCGATGGCTACCGGATCTGCTTCCAGGGGAAAGGCCTCCTCTCCTTGCACCGGACCTCGGCTACGGTGTGGCTCACCGCGCGGGCTCCGAGTCGGCCGTCGCCGGCTCGTCCGCGGCGCCTTCGATCACCCCGACCAGCAGCAGCTGTTCGCTTTCCGGCTCGTCGATCTCGTCTCGCCGGTCGGCGTCGCCGTATTCGATGACGCCGATCACCGGGGGCTGCTCGAGCACGGGGACATCCTGCGGCTCACCGGGCACGAACACCTTCGACTTCTTGCGGTCCTCGTCGCGCCTGCGCCGCCGCATCTGCGCCTTGGGTGCGGTCGCTCCGCGCGGTGCGGTCGGACGCGAGGCGGGCCCGCCGCCGGTCGGATTCGGCGACGCGCCGAACGCGGTTCCTCGGCCGAGGGACCAGTTGGACGGCATCCGGAAACCGCTGGCGGCGCCGGGCATGGCGTTCAGTCCTCCGGTGGTCATGTTGAGCGCCACCAGGGTGCCCGCTCCGCCGTACAAGCCCGCCAGCGTGGTCGAATTCTGCGACGCTCCGAGGAGACCTTGCTGGTCGAACGAGCCGTCCATCCCCGAATTGGCCAGTGAATCCGACAGCGACGAGTTGTTCATGTCCGGAAGCTGATCGGTGGGTTGTGTGGTGTCCACCGGCTGCGTGGTGTCGGTGGGCTGTGTGGTGTCGCCGGGTTGAGTCGTGTCGCCCGGTTGCGTGGTGTCGCCGGGCTGCGTCGTGTCACTCGGCTGGCTGGTGTCGGTGGGATCGGGATTGGATTTGACCGGATCGCTACCGGTGTCACCGGTCTGGTGATTCACCACGTCCTGGGTCGTGTGCCCGGTATCGGTGTCCAGCGGATTCGTGATATCCGGCGTGGACAGCAGGTTCGGCGCCGACTCCAGCCCCGAACCACCGTTGACGATCGGCAGGGGAACCTCGGGCGTCGGCAACCCGGCCAGCACTCCGGAGGCCGCGGTATCGTAGCCGGCCATCACCCCCGCCGCCGCTGCCGTGATCGCCAGATATTCGAGCTCGCTCAGCGCCATGGCCCCGAGGGTCAGCGGGGCCAGCTGCGTCGTGCTGGCGGCGGCGAGAGCCGCCTGTTTCGCATACCATTCCGCCAGCCACGCTTCCACACCCAGCATGGCTGCCTCGGCCTCGCCGAAGATCATCCCCAGCTCGGCCGCGGATTTCGCGGCATCCATAGCGACGACGGCCTGCCTGTGCAGCCAGCCCGCGTGCTGACGAAATGCCGCTTGGGCGCGCTCGGACGACAGTCCTTCCCACGCCCCGCCCATCTCGGCCGTCGAGCCATCCGTGCCGCTGGCGGTGGCCGCCAACCCTGCGGCCAAGTCGGCATAGGCGGCCGCGGCAGTGGTGAGCGCGGACACGCCGGGGCCGGACAGCAACCGGTGGATGTTCACTTCCGGTGGCAACGCGAAGTAATCGAACGACATGAACGGCATGGCATCGGCCTCGCTCGCAGCGGCTCGGACTACTCGCCGAACGCCACGCCTCTCGCGCTGATGTGACTGTCGCCGGCGGCGTCCGCGGCGCAATAGCAGGCGTCCACCTCGGGCAGGTGCGGCTCGGCCATGATGCGGTGGTTCACTCCCTGGACCGTCTTGTCGTAGAGGTCGGTCGCGAAGCCGAAGAATGCCTCGGTGATCTTCTCGCTCACGGAATCGCAGCCCGGCGGTAGTGGGACACACCCGGCCGCGGTCGTACCTGTCGTCGCGGCCAGCGCGGCCGTCCCGGTGCTCAGTTGCGCGGCGATAGCGGGGAGTTGCCCTGGAGTGAGACTGAAGTACATGGAAAGCTCCTAACGAAGGGCGCCGTGCTCGCGTCGAGCGGTGCAATCAGAACGTTAAGGCATTCCCAGTGTTGGGGATAGCGGTGCGGGACGCGCATTCCACCCCTGTCCGGCCGAAACTCGTTGGGCCAGAATTGATCCATACATCCACGGGCGGCACGTCACGTGACACGACCCGGGGGCCGCCCTCCCCGCATAGGACCGATGACATGCGATCGCCCTCGACGAAGTCCGTTCGAGCGAACTCGTCGAGGGCGATGGCGGATATCGTGGTCTCGCCTCGGGCGCGCGACAGCGACCCGAGCGGAGTCGCTAGATCCCGATCTGCGAGAACCGCATGGCCTGACCGGTGTCGACGACGCGGAACTGACCGTCGATACCGGACACAGCCTTGGTGGCCGCCTTCAGCTGGGTCAGCGCCTCGTTGTACTGGTCGATCTGCTGCTTGACGCGAGTCTGCAGGTCGCCGTTGGAGGTACCGGCGTCACCCTGGAAGTTCTCGGCGAGCAGCTTGGCCAGCGTGTCGCGCTCGCCCGCGTCGACCATCATGTTGCTGAGCACCTGGTCGGTGCGGATGACCAGGCCCTCGACGGCATCGTAATCATTCTTCAAAGCCATTTTCCGAAACCTTTCCTGATTGTTTTCTGCTGCGGATCCGGCATCAGAAATTGAGGTTGTATTTGTTGACCTGCGACGCGTTCTCCTGGTCCTGGCTGTCGAACGTCGCACCTGCGGCATTCAGCGCGTCGACGATTTCCATGAAGGTCTGGTGCAGCTTCGACCCCTTGTCGAGGGCTCCCTGCATCGCCGCCTGGATGGCGTTTCCGGTCGCGCCCTGGACAGCGGGCGCGTACTCCATCTTGATGCCCTCGAGAATACCCTGGTGGTTCTTGAAGGTATCGGCGTGCGTGAAGAACTTCTTGGCGGCGGCGTTGATCTCGGACGGGTCGCCGGTGTAGCCGATGGGCATATCTGTTCCTATCCTATAAGGCGTTTACCTTGCCTCGGACGGGTTCGCCGAGGACGTTGACAGCGTGTGCGTCGCAATCGTCGATGCGCGGCTCGGGCCATCGACGTCCTCGACCACACCGAATACAGGGGATCTCTCCAGTACCGGCACCTCCTGAGTTTCTCCGGCGACGAACACCGCCGCCGGACAGAGAGTTTCCCGTCGTTCCGGTGGCGTCCCGTCTGCGGCGCGATGGCGCCTCGCGGCCGAACGCGACTGTCCGCCCCGCGACCGGCTCGCAGACCTGCGCGAATCGGCGACGCTGCCGGAGATGGAACCGAGCATGCGCCTGAACTCGGTCGCGGCCTCCCGCACGTCCGGCGGCGCGATGCCGAGATCCGGGAGTGCCATGGCGAGACTCCAATCGAGCGTGACTACCAGCTCGGATCGAGCGGCTGCTAAGGAAAACGGTAATTTATTCCCAACCTTGGGATGGAGCGCCGAGGTCAGATCTGCTGTGGAATCCAGGCCACTTGGACGAGGTCACGCCGAGAACTCATGGGCTCCACGTAGATTCCGCGGCCCGGCGGCTGCTTGGTGGCGCGCACGTCGCTGATCAGCACGCCGTCGAGCTTCGAACCGTCCATGATCAGACCCGAGGAATTGAGGTTCTTCATCTGACCGATCACGTTGTCGTACAACGCCGTATCCGCCTGGGCGATATTGCGGGCGGCGATGACGTGCAAGCCGGTGTCGCGTCCGTCGACCAGGATGTCCTTCAGCGGCTCCAGCGGGTTCATCGCACCGCGCTGCGCGATCATGTGATAGTCGTCGATCACGACGAAGACCTCGGGCCCGGACCACCAGGACCGCTCCGCGAGCTGCCGGGTGGTCACGTTCTCCGGTGGGCGCCGCGAGCGCATCTTCTCCACCAGCGGCGGCAGCGCCTCGCGCACATCGCGCTCGTTGGTGACGTGCCCGATGAGCATCTCCTGCGGCACCGTCTCCAGATGCCTACGCCGGTAATCGATCAGCAACACGCGCGCCTGCGACGGATCGTACTGGCGTTTGATCGACTCCAGCAGCGCGGCCAAGGTGGTCGACTTCCCCGACCCCGTCGATCCGAGCACGATGAAATGTGTCGACACGCTGAAATCGATCGTCGCCGGACTCAGATCGGATTCCCGGACGCCGAACGGCACGACGAGACGCTGAGCGAGCGTCTGCGGCACCGGCCATCCCGCACGAACCTCGTCGATGCCGATCTGCGGCGGCAGCAGTCGCACCTGCGGCGCGCGCCTGCCGGGATAACGCTGCGCGACTTCGGCGACGGCGGCGGCGAGACCCTCGGCCGCCGAATCCGGCTCGCCGACGCCGTCGATACGCGGCAACGCCGTCAGCATGTGCAGGCCGTCGGTCGAGATGCAGCGACCGGGCCGGTTGGCCGGTATCGCCGCGACCACGGTGCGGTGGACATTGAAGGTCGTGTCGGCCAGGTCGCCCAGACGCATCTCCACGCGCGTCTGCATCAGGTCCTTGATCGCCGGGCGGATGGCGATCCAGCGCGAGCTGCTCACCACCAAGTGGATGCCGTAGTTCAGGCCCTGCAGGGCGATGGACTCCATCACCGGGGTGTACTCGTCGTAGTACGGGCCGTTCGTACCGAAACCGACGTCCCATCCGTCGATGACCAGGAAGATGTCGCCGTACGGATCGCGGTCGTGCCACGGCGGGGCGGTCGGGCCTTCGCGCAGTGTGCGGAACTTCCGGATGGAGTCGATCCCGAACTCGGAAAACATCGACTGCCTGCTCTCGAGCAGGTTCGTGACCAAGGCGATCGTGCGCCGGATGCGGTCGCCGTCCCTGGCCGCGGCGACCGATCCCACGTGCGGCAGGTTCGCCAGCGCCGTCAAACCGCCACCGGAGAAGTCCAGGCAGTAGAACTGCACCTGCTCCGGGGTGTGCGTCAGCGCCGCGGACATGATGAACGTCTGCAGCGCGGTCGATTTACCCGACTGCGTGCCGCCGACGATCGCCATGTGCCCGCCCGCGCCGGACATATCGACCGACCACACATCCTGGCGCTGCTGCCGAGGCTTGTCGACCAGCGCCAACGGCATCTGCAACGCCCCTTGCGGCACGGCGCGGATCATTCGCTCCAGCGTCGGTGGCGTACCCAGCGGCGGCAGCCACATCTTGTGCGCGGGCTGGCCGTGCCGGGCCAGCTGCTGCAATACCGCTTCCATCACCGTGATCGACTCGCCGTCGGCGGATTCGGGCGCCTGCTGGACGACGATCGGCTCGACCACCGTGGGCCGGGTGTCGACGATATGACCGGCGGTGAAGCGCTGCGGCGGCCGGTACCCGCCACCGGGTCGCCGCGCCCGCTGCGCGGAGGCCGCGGAGATCTGCGCGGGCGGCGCGTACTTCTCACCCACGTACGCGGCCTGGAAGCGCTGGAGGTCGCCGGAGCCGACGCGCAGGTAGCCCGCTCCGGGCTTTTTCGGCAGGTGGTAGGCGTCCGCGGTGCCGATCGCGTCACGCGAGTCGCTGGTTTGGTTGGTGCGCAGCGCGACTCGGTAGGAGAGATGGGCCTCCAGCTCACCCATGCGGTTCGCGGGCACCTTTTGCGACGCGAGCAGCAGGTGGATACGCAGCGATCGGCCCAACCGGCCGATGGCCACGAAGAGCTTCGAGAAGCTGGGATGCTGCTCGAGCAGTTCGGCGAACTCGTCGAGGATGATCAGCAATGTCGGCAGCGGGCGCAGGTCCGCGCCCTGCTCCCTGGCACGCTCGTAATCGGCGACGTTGGCGAAGTTCCCCGCGTCACGCAGAATGCGCTGCCGCCGGGCCATTTCACCGTTGATGACGTCTTCCATACGGGTGACGAGGTCGGCTTCTTCCTCCATGTTCGTCACGATGGCCGTCACATGCGACAGCCGGTCGAAACCGAGGAAGGTCGCGCCGCCCTTGAAGTCGACGAGCAGCAGGTTCAGAACATCCGGCGAATGCGTCGCCACCGCCGAAAGCACCAGGGTACGTAGGAATTCCGACTTACCCGATCCGGTCGCGCCGATGCACATGCCGTGCGGGCCCATGCCCTCTTCGGCCGATTCCTTGATGTCCAGATAGACGACGCCACCGGCCGGGTCATGGCCGAACGGAATGTTCAGGCGTGCCCGGTCCTGGTCGCGACGCCGGACCCACGCCTGCTCGACCCGGATGGCGCCGGGGTCGTCGATCCCGACCATCTCTTCCCAGGACGTGCCGCCGCTGGCCTGCTCGGCGGCCACCGCTTCGACCACGGTGGACAACCGGTACGGCGAAATGCTGCGCGCCATCGCCGTGATCGCCGCCGTGGACAGCGAGTCGGCGACTCCGACGCGACGCAATCCGCGCGGGGTCACCTCGTTCAGCGACCGGTCCTCGGTCACTTTGAAGCGCAGCGCCCGCGGCAGATTCTGCTCCGCGGGGCCGAGCCGCAGCCACGTGCAGCCGTCGATGCCGGAGATGTCACGGTCGCTGGCCGGTCCCCCGACGTCCACGATCAGCAGGAAGTGCGTGCGGTCCAGGGTGGGCTGCGAATTGGCCGAGAACGGGCCGCGATTGAGTCCGGCGAGCACCTTGGTGCGCAGCTCGGCCACGGTGCGGTAGACCATCCGGCTGGAGCCGATCGCGTCGGTCTCGCTCGGATGCTGGGTGTGCGGCAACCATTTCAGCCAGGACCATTCCGGCGCGTCCGGGTCGGACAGCACCGCCGCGACCGCCACCTGGTCCGGGCCGTGCAGCACCACCACCTCGGCGATCATCGCGCGAATCAGCCCGGCCACCAGCTCCGGGTCGCCGTCGATGCCGACCTGCGGCGCCGACAGCAGGTTGATCGCGACCGGCATGCCGCCGACCGTGGAGTAGGCCTTGGCGAAGCGGGTCAGTTCGACGACGCCGACCGGATCCAGATCCGAGGTGGGTGCGGCTTCCGGGACGATCACGCGCACCTGGTTGGCGATGCGCCCGCGACCGACCCGCACGCGCAGGAACTGCGGACTGGCGACCTGCACCTCCCACATCCGCTTGCCGCCGATCAACCGCGCGATCTCATCCGGACCGGGATGGGTGTACCGCAGGAAGGCGTGCAGCTCGGCTTCCGCCGCGTGCACCGTCTTGCGGTTGTCGGTGAGGCTGCGCAGATAGTCCTTGCGTTCCTCGTTCAGGCTCGCCGCGCCGCCGCTGGAGTTGCCGGCGAACGCGCCGCCCATCATGCCGAACATCGACACCAGCATCATGGCCGGGAACATCAGCATCATCGGGTTCATGGTTCCGCCGCCGCGGAACATCATCACCATCATCCCGCACATGGCCGCCACCATGACCACGGGCATGATCATGCGCAGCCGCGACGGCGGCACGGGTTTGGGCAGCTCGGTGGGCGGTTGCAGCCGCAACTCGGTCACGGCGGGAGCTTTGGGGCCGCGCACCATCCTGGCGGGCCGGACGAATCGGCGAGTGGTGGTCACTGCGAACCCCCGAGCCCCGCGACGATCTTGTTGTTCGGAATTCCGTCGTGTTGGATGCGAGCTTCCTTCTGGGACAGGGCCGGTCCGATCGCGAACAGCGAGATGATGCTCCACGGCGCCGGGACCGGGGCCCGCAGCGCGAGCGAGGTCAGAGTGGGGTCGGCGGCGCCGATACTGCTGGGGTCGGTGATGATGCCGTAGCGGACGCCGCTGTCGGAGACCCAGTACAGCGATTCCCGCAGCGGCGACCCCGGTTCCGCTCCGGTCACCTGGACGAAGCGACCGGTGTCGCGCGGCAGGTAGGCAGCGTCCGCGGTGGTGCCGCGCGAGGCCGCGGAGGTCACCAAGTCGACCGCGCGGCCCTGTTCTTCCTTGGTGAGCGGCAATTGCCTGCCCACCAGCAGTTCGGTGGCCGCGTTCGGATCGTTCCCCGAGCGCGACCAGTGCAGGCAGGTCACGCCGGACCGTTCGGGGTCGACCAGGCGGATGGGACGGGGCGGGTAGGTCGCGGTGCCCGGCCACTGTCCAGGGCGGAGATTCGCCGCGATCACGTCGGGTCCCACCGTCCGGGTGGACACCGAACCCTGCGAGTCCGCGTTGCGGACCATCGCCGCGAGCACCGTGCTGATCCGCACCAGTCCCGACTGGGAGACGAGGTAGTACGAGACGCCCTGGTCCGGCACCGACACGGTGAGCACCGATCCGACCGGCGTGGTGTATCCGTTGTTGAGCGTGATCGACTCGCCCTTACCCGGCACCTCGGGCACCCGCAGCGGCGGAGCCTCGGGAATGGCGTTGATCAAGCCCTTGGACGCCGCCATCACCGGAGCGGTCGAATCGATGCCGAGCGCCATGGCCACCGCGGTGTTCGCGAGATCGATCGCGGCGCGCACCACGCCCTTCTCGGCGTCGCCGTACACCAGCCAGGTCGTGGTGTCGTCGCGCAGCAACCGGGCCTCGCCGTCCCCCAACGGGCGATTGGCGTCGCCGTCCACGGTGAGCGGGCCGCCGATCGCGGTCGTGCGCACCGCGGAGCGGCTCACGGTCGGCAGACCGGTGCTGGGGTTGACCGGCGCCGCCGCGCCGGTGCGCGCCGTGTCGCACACCGTCCACGAGGAATCCCGCTCGTCGGTATCGACGATGCTGGCGGGCGCTCCGGGGATGCCGACCCACGGCCCGCGCGGGTATTTCGCCAGCTCGTCCCGGGAGACTTTCACCGGGGTGTCGGGAGAACCGACGATCAGCCGGGCCGAGGTCAGATTCAGCGCCGGGAACAGCCGATTGTTCAGGCGCACGAACAGGGCCCCGGTGTCCTTCTCCGCGACGATGTTCGAGTCCCCGACCTTCTTGGCGGGCTTGAAGAACGCCAGCACCGCAGCGCCCGCGATGATCACGCAGGCCAGCGCGATGCCGATGGACAGCGCGGTCGAGCGACCGCGCTGCGGGTCATCGATCATCGACGCGTCGCGTCGGACCAGCGCGTGCTCGATCCGGCGCAGCAGAAAACGCCAGCCGGAGATCTGGTGTTTGGTCACAACCCGGAAGCGCGCCACCGGTTCTCGTTCCTTCCGCCGCCCTCACCAAACCGTAACCAGCGGTCACAGCATGAATACGACCGCTATTCCCGCGACTGGGAACAGCGGACCAGCGGACGCCTCACACCCGCGTGCTCGGCGCCAAACCCTCCAGCGCCGCGGTGATGTCGAACGCGTCGATCGTCATGAGTTCCTCGTCGGTCATCGCGGCGATATCGGCGTTCTCCCTGGTGAAGCGATAGTCCCGCTCGGCTTCGGCGGCCTCGACCACGTTGCGCACGAAACGGCCGTTGCCGGCCAGGTCGATCAGCCGCCTGCCGTTCTTGGTCTGCCCCGCCAGTTCCTCACACCGCAGCCGCAGCACCTCGCGGGCCTCCTCGGAGAGGATCGAATCCTTCTTCCGCGCGATGTGCTCGGCGATCTGCACCAGTTCGTCGGCACCGTAACTGGCGAAACGGATGCGCTTGGTGAAACGGGAAGCCAGGCCGTCGTTCGACGCCAGGAACCGATCGATCTGATCCTCGTAACCGGCGATGATCACGACCAGCTTGTCGCGGTCGTTCTCCATCCGGGCCAGCAGCGTGTCGACCGCTTCCTTGCCGAACGCGTCGCCGCCGGAAAGACCTTCCTGGATCAGCGTGTACGCCTCGTCGATGAACAGCACGCCGCCGAGCGCCGTGTCGATCAGCGCGTTGGTCTTGGGCGCGGTGTGGCCCAGGTGGGTGCCGACCATGTCGTTGCGTGACACCTCGATGACATCGGCGTTCTCCACGACGCCCAGACCGGCGAAGATCTTGGCGATCACGCGGGCGATGGTCGTCTTGCCGGTGCCGGGGGGCCCCGAGAAGATCAAGTGCTGCGACTTGGAATCCACCGCGAGCCCTCGCTTGGCGCGCACCTGGTCCATCAGCACGCCGGACTTGAGCCGGTCGACCTGCTCCTTGACCGAGTCCATGCCGATCTGCGCCTGCAGCAGGTCGGAGGCCTCGGCGAGGAGACTCTCGCGCTCGGCGCGCGCCGCGCTGGCGGCCGCCTCTCGTGGATCGTCACCCGTCTTCGGGTCCCACCGGTTGGTCCTGGACGCGATGAGTTCCGCGGTGGCGATCTCGAAGCGGTAGGTCTTGTCGCGCACCGCGCGCTGCCATTCCTCGCGCTCCGGCCACAGCGCCGAGCCCTGCAGTCCCTTGAGGATCTTGTCGGCGGCGTCGTGATCGCCGTTGTGCCGCATGAGCATGCCGAGCAGGAAGTGCGCGTCGGCCCAGATGTAGGACAGATTGCCCGAGGAGCTGTCCTCCACGATCCGCTGCGCGCGCGGCATGGCCTCGCCGAAGCGTCCCAGATGGGCCAGCGACTGGGCGGTCATCAGCTCGGCAGCGATGTCGAGCAGGCCGTCCTCGAGCACCGGCCGCGCGTTGCGTGCGGCGAGCACCTCCGGCCACTGCTTGGTCCGGAAGTACAGCGACATGCGCACGAAGTCGGAGACGTCGTCGCGCGGGACCTCGTCGAGAATCGCCGCGGCTTCCTGCCATTCACCGCCTTCGGCATAGGAGCACGCCTGCGCGATCGCGATCTGGTCGCGATCGGCCATCGCGACGCGCAGGCCGTACATGCCGATCTCGACCTGGCACCACAGGGCGCGGTCGACCAGACCGGCCCGCTGCTGATCGCGGTAGAGATTGTGCACCGAGCGGTAGGCGCCGTAGATCACCTCCGAGGTGACCTCGCCGGCCATGGCCCGCCCGAGCCACGCATCGCACATGTCCGGGTCGAGGTCGGTGGCGGCCCGAAACGCCGCCGCCGCGTGCTGCTCGTTGCGCACGCCACCCGCGACCAACCCAAGATTCTGAACACCCGTGTAGAACGCGTCCTCGGCCGCTGACACTCGGACTTCCCTTCCGCCGATCTAGCCTGTTCAAAAGATAGATTCCGGCGTCGGACCCCGGGTCCAGCGCCTTCCCAGTCATGGGAAGCAGTCGTCACCGCGGAGACCGTGCCGTCACATGCCAGTTTTGAACGTGCCGTCGGTTAACGGTATGTTTACCTCGGGGCCGGCAATCATCCGCCTGCAGACGGCCCCTTCGGCGGCGGCTGGCCAGCCGCGATCCGGTCCCCCAGCCGCCGCGCAGCAGGTCGGAGGACCCCGCGAAAATTCTTGCCGCTATTTAGGTGCACACTATTGAACGTTCCGACAGAAGAGGGTACTGTCTGAACACAGATCGCCAGTCCCTCATCCTGACGATCTGAACCCAATAAGCAACGGCCGGTGGCACCGGCAGGCCACCGGCCGTTGTGGGGGTAGGACTTCCCGCCGAACGGCGCTTCTACGTCTACCACTGCCGTCGATCCGACTCAGCAACCCATTCCCGTTCTTGGGAATGGGTTTTCGCGTTTCGGCGGCCTCGCTCAGCCGCGCGTGGGAGGCGCGTCCCCGTGCTCGGGCGCCGGTGCCGCCACCCGCGATCGCACCGAGTTCGCGTCGGCGAGCTCGGCGCCGTGCGCTTCGGCGCCCTTCTCCCCGACCAAGCGCAGTCGCGGCCGTGTGGACGGTGCGTGCACCACGGCGGGAACTTCCCGGGAACGACGGGTCTTGCTCCACGGGGTGACCGCGGGCCTGCGCACTTTCGGCGAGATCGTCTCCAGACGACCGCGCTTCGCCTGCACGGGGTTCGGCGTACCCGACGGCTGCGCGGCACGTCCCCAAGGGGTGGCCGTCGCTCCCGGGTTCTGCTGCGCGGAGAACGCGACTCCCGCGACCGGCGCATCGGCCGAAGGCTCCTGACCGGCGGAAGCGACCGGCTCGGTGGCCGAGCCGCTTCGGCGAGGCTCGCAGTCGGACGCGGGTCGCTGCGCCACCTCCGACACCGCGTCGCCGCCGACCGCCGTTCCGGCAGGTGCGCCTGCGTGCGCGGACGTCGCAGGAGGGCTCATCAGTCCATCGAGCCGGTCCGCCGCGTCCTTCGGCGCGACCGCGGAGATCTGCGGGTGCCGCGCGGAGTCGGCGACCCGGCTCTGCGCCGATGCGGCCGAGGCAGAACGGTCGGCCACCGGGCCTTCCGCCGAAGGCGGCAAGGCGGAACTGTCACCGCCCCGGATCGGTACTCGCGCACCGCTTTCGGGTTCATGCCGATCGGCTACATGCCTGTCGACGGGCCGTTCCCTGACACCGACCGCGTTCGCCGCATCGCGCGGCGCGACCGGGACAGGCGCACCGCCGGTTCCCTGTCCGTCCAGACCGGATGCCGCTGCGGGGGCGGGCAGCCCCGCGCGCTGTTCGCCGCGCCCGAGCGGATAGTCCCGCGCGGTGTGGCCCGGAGCTGCCGGTCCGGCGTCGGCCACGGCGCGCCGCGCCGCGTCGTCGAGCAGCGTCGACGTCGTGAAGTCCAGTGTCGAGACGTTCTCGGCGAAGTCCGCGGCGTGCCGCATGATGTCGTCGGCGTGGTCGTCGAGCACCTTCGCGAAGTGCTGCACGGCGTCGGGGTCGATGTGCAGCGGCTGGGGGCGACTCGACGACGGGACACCGAGCGCGTCGCGGGTGGCGTCGTAGACGATCCCCCTGACCAAGTCGTCGATCGCCTGCTCCAGCGGTTCGATCGCCTTGCCGACCACTTCGGCGACGATGTAGCCGATGAGGTACTGCGACATCTGCTCGCACACCCGGCGAGCGGCGGCGGCGACCAGCGGAGCCGACGAAGCGAGCGGCGGCGTCACCATGATCGAGGCGTAAGTCGCGGCCAGCGCGGCGAGTTCGGCCAGCACGGCGGCCTTGACCACGGTGATCACGGTCGCCGCCACGTCGAGCGCGCCGCCGACGAGCTCGCAGGCGCCCTCGAGTCGCCGCATGTGCGTGGCGCTCATGTGCGACCAAGTGGCGACCAGCTGCTGGTAGGACTCACCCGAGTAGAAAGCGCCCATCTGGCCGATCACGCCTGTCGCCGACTCGTGCGTGTCACGCACCTGCGCGGCGAATGTGCGCACATGCCCGGCCAAGGCGCGCACATCGTCCTCGTCGATGTCCGGGTACGGGATGCCGCAGATGTTGAGGAAGAGCGCTACCTCGCTGGGGATCTCGATCGCCACGCCGCACTCTCCTCCCCGGTCACCGGCTCACAGCACCCGCACGACGACGGCCTCGCTCGGCATCCGCGACCACTTCACCGTCGAACCCGTGTACGGCGCCTCGATGACCATGCCGTTGCCCGCGGCCAGCTGCACGTGCTCCGGTCCTCGCGTGCTGAACGAGCTGGCGGGGAACACCAGGTCACCGGGGCGCACGTCCTCGGGGTGCACTCGGACGCCGCTGTAGATCTGCTCGTAGGTGGTGCGCGGCAGCACCACGTCGCCGTGGCTGGCCTGGGCGATCGCGTACTGGGTCAGGCCGGAGCAGTCGAATCCGCCGCCGCTGGGACCACCCGCGCCGCCACCGCCCCAGACATAGGGGGTGCCGAGCCATTCGCTCGCGGCGAGCACCGCGTTGCTGCCCCGCGTGCCGTCCGAACGCACGGTGCTGCCGCGGCGCAACCGGGAAGCGGACCTGGACCTCGAGCGCGTCCGTCGCCGCCTGCGCGGGGTGGTGCCGCGCCGGGTCTGCCGGGTCGCGGGTGTCGCGGGCGGCATGATCTGCGCGGCCTGCTGCCGTGCGGCGGCGACGTCGGCGTCGACCTGCCTGGTGGCGTTGGAGATGGTGGTCTGCGCGGCATCCAGCAGCGCGGGACCGCTGAAGCGGGTGTCGCCCACCGCGGCGATCGCCTGGATCCGGCTCTGCAGATCCGCGATGTGGTTGTTCAGGCGGCCACGGCCGTTGACCGTTCCGTCACCGGACTCGCCGACGGCTTTGCTCACGATGCTGTCCTTGCCCGCATGCGATTGCGCGACCGACAGCTGCATGCTCTGCGCCTCGCCGTACCGCAGCGCCACTGCCCCCGCCTGGGGAGACAGCCCGCCGGCCAGCGCTTCGGTGGTCCTCGCCGCCTGGCCGGCGGGCTGGCCGTCGCCGTACAGCGCGAGCAGCGAGCGGAGCACACCGTCCAGGTCGTTCGTCAGTGCCGGCGCCATTCGAACTCGCCATCGCTCATCACCGACCGCCTCTCACACTTTCCAGCTATTGTGTCGCCCCAGCCGATCCCGCCGTATTCCCATCGCTGGGTGGGTAATCGAACTATGCGCCACTTCCCATAATCGGGAAGCCGAGACAATGGGGGTGACTTCTGAGAGGCGGTGGCGGCGGTATGGCAACAACGGCGACGGAAACCGAAGCCAAGAAAACGACGACCACCTCCAAAGGCAAGCATTTCTGGGTGGTGAAGCTGTACTGCCCGCCCGGAGCCTCGGAAGGGCTGCGCGCCTACATCGCCATGGCCGAGACCGCCATCCAAACCGCCGTCGACCTCCTCGGCCGCGGCATGACGACGCTGCCGCCTGCAGTGTCCGACCTGCTCGAGCCCGAGATCTACGAAACCCTCGGCAGCGGCAAGGCGGACGACGAATACCGCGCGACCGTCAACAAAGTCGAAGCCAGACAGCTGCAGCTGCTGCAGATGGACGACAAGGTGATCAAGACCTCCGCGACGGTCGCCGCCGAGCAGGTACAGGCACTGCGTTCCATCGAGAACATCGTCGAGGACCTCAACACCACCCTGAAGGCCGTTGGCACCGGCAAACTGAAATCGGCGCAGGAGCTGTCCCTGCTGAAGGCGGTCGCCCAAGCCGTGGACGCGGTGTACGACAAGGTCATCGCGATCGCCGAACTGAACGAGCAGATGGCCAACGGCGGCGGGAGCGGCAACAGCGGCTCCGGCGGATCGAACGGCTCCGGCAGCGGCGGTGCCGCCGGCGGCACCGGCGGCGCGGCCGGCTCCGGTGGCGGCGGCGACGGCGGGTTGTCCTCGCTCCTCTCGTCGTTGGCGATGCTGCCGATGATGGCGTTACCGCTGGTCCAGCAGATACCGCAGATGTTGCAGAACGCCGAAGAGCAGAAGCAGAAGAAGGCAGAGGAAGACCGGAAGAACGGCCAGCCACAGCCGGGCCAGCCGGGTCAGACACAGCCGCCCGGCACTCAAGCCGCCCCCGCCGCCGCACCGCAGCCGGGCGATCCGAATGCGCAACCCGCCGCTGTGGAAACAGCCACCGCACAACCCGGCGGCATCACCGCCGCCCCCGCCGCGAATACCGCGCCGCCGCCCGAGCCGGATGGGACTTCCACCGCGGGCACGACGCCCAGCGTGGTCCAGGCCCGGCGGACCAGGGACGTGTCGGCGGCCGATCGGCCGGCCAACGGGTCCACGCAGGACGCGACGACCGACGAACAGCCCGATCAGGACGCGGGCGCCGTCATCGAGGTGTAGCCGTCGCGCCGAGCGATCTTTCGCGCGGCGCTCGGAAGCATTCGGTGCGTGCCGCCGACCACGTTGACGTGAGCGTCGACCACCCCCGCTCGGAACGACCCGTCCGAAGATACGGCGTGATTCGCGCGCTCGACCACGCTGACGCGAGGGCCGATCACTCGGTTGGGAAGGATCCAGCGCTCCGGCGTGATTCGCGCGCTCGGCCGTCATCCGGCAGCGTCTTCGCCCTGACCGCGGCGGTCGCTCGCCGGCACGATGCCGGCGCCAGCGGCAGTCGCGTACTTGATCGAAATCGTTCTACTCGCCCTGCGGGACGGTGTGCCGTCGAGCAGCCACGGCACACCGTCTTCTCGTGCGGCCCCTCGTGACAAGGGCCGTTCCGGTGTCCGGGTCGCGGGGAGCGCCCCACCACGGCCCGGAGCACCGAAACGATGTCACGACCGGCGATTCACGATCGCTGCGAGTTCGCCGATGGCGGTGAGGTGGGCGGCGCGACGACGGTGGACGGCGGAGCCACCACGGTGGGCGGCGGCCCTCCGGCGACCTCCGGTGCGGTGACCGAGGGAACCGCGGCGGGGCGGGCGACGCGCTCGGGCTGCGCGGTGGTGGACACGGGCGCCGGTGTGGAGACGAATTGCGGATGCAGCGTGATCTGTTCGTGCGCGTAGACGGCGTCTCGCAGCGTCTGCCTGCTCGGCTCGTCGGCCAGCAGCAGCACCAACTCGTTGCAGCGCCGCTCGAAGACCATGTTCCGCAACGGGGAGGTTCCCGCGTCCAGCCGCAGCTGACCGACCTCGACCCGGCCCACGTCGACCCGCTGTCCGAGCATCGACGCGGCCAGCAGATCGTCGGCGTCGCGCAATTCGTCCCACAGTTCGCGCGCCACCGGCCGTCCGGCTTGCAGATCGGCGAGAATCCGTTCCCGGACCCGGCGCGAGGTAGCGGCTTCCGCGGGTGCGGGTCCGGAGCGCCCGAGCTGTCCGTGGGCGTCCACGGCCAGTTCCACGCAACGCGACCGCACCCCCGTGTCGGGTACCGAGGAGACGTGCTCGAGTCCGGCGATCGAACCGGCGAGCCCGAGGCGGTCGGCCGTGTCCGGGGTGAACTGGCGCAGGTCGACGTCGTAAGAGGGGCCCACGAGTCCTTCCATCGCCGCCTCGCCGAACCGCGAACGCAAGCCGGGATCGATCGGTCCGGACGAGACGAGGGCCGACAGGCTCGCGTTCGCCTTCGCGCCCCAGGCCAGACCGAACTCCGCCAGGATCCGGGCCGGATCCGTGACGCCCTCCCACGGCGATCCGGCGCCGTCGTCGGCGGAGAGCAGCTCGTCCCAGTTCCACGGGGTGGACACCTCACGCGGCAGGTACAGCCCCGCGGGCAACCAGCCGCGGCCCTCGTTCGACGTGATGAAGACGCCGACCCCGCCTGGACCGCGCATCACGGCGACCGACCAGGCCATGCCCACCGGCGAGTCCACGGCGGCGAGCACGCTGCCGAGCAGCGTTCTGGCCAGCACCAGGTCGTCGTTCACCTGGCTGCCGACCACGTACGCGGGTTCGGCCTCCTTGTCCTTCGCCGAGGCGACGGCGGCGGCGAACGGACTCGCGGCAGGCACCGGAATCGGCGACGCGTCCGACCGCCCCGCGCCGTCGGCCGGCTGTGTGGCGCCTCGATCCTCCGGGCCTGCGTTCAAGGGGCCGACACCGCCCGGCGGCATGCCCGCCGCCGCGGGCGCCGTCACTCCGGAGCTCGACGGTCCGCCCGGAGGAGGTGTCGTTCCGTTCGCGTTCGGCGTACCCGCGCCGTTGGTGCCGACCTGCTCGCCAGGAGCGCCGGGAGCGCCGGGCACGCCCGTGCCCGTGGGAGATGTCCCGTTGGGTCCACCGGGCGAGGTGCCCACGGGGTCGGCCTGGGTGCCGTCGGGCGCGGTCGAGGTGGGCCTGGCGGTCGTGGGATCGGTGGCAGACGGCTGGGCCGAGGACGGGTCGGCCGTCGCCGGTCCGTCGCCGGGCGTGGCAGCGGAGGGCGTCGGCGTGGATTGGCTCGGGTACGGAAGGCTGTGGCTGGTGCCGGGGCCCGTCGGGGACGGCTGATCGAACAGGTCGTTGGACTTACGGATCTGATTGGCGAAATCCTCGTCGGCTTGCTCGTACGCGTCGGCGGACGCACGCAACGAGTCGGCCGTGCGCTCGTGCTCTTTGGCCAGCGCCTCCCCCGCACGCTGGCGGGCGTCGTAATACCGCACCAGCGCTTCGTAGACCGGGTAAGCGATCTTGCCGTAAGTGGGCAGGAAATTCGCGAGCCACTCCGTCGGCGGTTTAGCCCACTCTGTGATGTCGCGCCCGACTCGGCGGTGCTGTTCCTCCAGCTGGCGCAGAACCACAGGGTCGACTTCCATGCTGTTTTCCGGCATGTTCGATCAGATCCTTTCCCACCACACGTCTCCCCATTGTCGATCCTTCCCATACATGGGGAGTCTTTCGCGGTGGCGCTCGGGATCCGACTCCGCCCTGCTCAGCGCCCCGGCCCCGCCGTGATGGTCGGGCGACGCGGCGCCGGAGCGGCGGGGGCGGGGGCCGGCGCGACGAAAGCCGGGTGGCCCACGATCTGGGCGTGTGCGTACACCGCGTCGCGCATGCTCTGCCGAGTCGCGTCCTCCGCCAGCAGCAGCACGAGTTCATCGCATCGCCGCTCGAAGACCATGGCGCGCAGAGCGCCCGCCTCCGACGCCGACCGCCCTTCGGCATGGTCGGCACGCAACTCACCCAGCGCGACCCTGGACACGTCGGCGCGCCGCGACAGCATCGACGCGGTGAGCAGGTCGTCGGCGTCCCGCAGCTCGTCCCACCACTCCTGCGGCACTTCACGGCCCCGCCGCAGCGCACCGAGAATCCGCTCGCGGGCAGCGGGCGCCCCCAGCGCGGCCGGCGAGCCCAGCCCGGCCTTGTGGACGCGGACGTGCGCGTCCGAGGCCAATTCCCAGCGCCGCACCCCGATCTCCGCCTCGGGTGTGGTCACGGCACGCCGGACCAGCGCCGGCGCGCCGACCAATTCGAGACGGTCGGCCAGGGTCGGCTTCGGTGCGCTGAAATCCATCGCCGACGAGGCGGCCACCGAGCCCTCGATCGGCACCTCGCCCAACTGCCGTCGCAGCCCGGCATCGACTTCCACCGATGAGGCGACAGCGGTCAGCCGGGCGCCGGACTTGCGTCCCCAGGCGATCCCGAATTCGGCCAGCACGCGTGCGGGGTCGGCGACCCCCTCCCAAGCGTTCTCGGCCACCTCCCACACCCACGGCGTGGACAACTCACGCGGCAGGAACAAGCCCGCAGGCAGCCAGCCACGGCCCTCGTTCGAGGTGACGAACGCGGTGATGCCGCTGGGATTGCGCATCACCGACACCGCCCACCCGAGCCCGAGGACCGCGTCGCCACCAGCGGCCAGGATTCCGCCGAGCAATGTGCGGGCCAGCACCAGGTCGCCGTCCACTCGCTCGCCGAGCACGAACGCGGGGGCGGCCGCCGACACCATCGCGGCGCCGACCGCAGTGCGGATCGACTCGTCGCCGTCGTCTTCGTCCTTCGCGGCGTCCGCGCGCTGCTCGATTCGCTCCGGCGGCTGCGCCTTGCCCGCGCCGCCCGCGCCGGGGGGCGGCCCCGAACTCACCGCCGTGACCTTGGGCGCGACGGCAGCCGGACGCGCGTCGCTCGGCGGGGCCGCTGCGGTCTGCTTCGCCTGGGCTTGCGGCGGCGTCGAACTCCCCTGCGCCGCCGGAGCGGACACCGGCGATCCAGGGGGAGCGACCGAGGCGGCCGGTGCGGACGATGCGATGGAACCGGGCGCCACGACGGGTGGCGGAAGGATCACCGGCGGCGGCATCGACGCGGCCGGATCTGCCGCGGACACAGCGGTACTCGTGAACCGGCCCGCTTCGGCGGCGTCGTGCGGTTCCGCTGCCGCAGCGGTGGACGAGTCATCGGGTGTCGCGGGTTCGGCGCCGTGACCGGAAGCATCCGGATCCCTTCCCTGCGCATCACGCGTATTCGTGTCCGCGACACTCTGATGGTTGTCGTCTGCCTGCACCGCCCCGTCCGAGGTGTGCGCCGGCACGACCCCGTCGGGGCCGTCCACCGGCGCGGACCGGCCCGGAACGAACGGGTCGGCGCCGGGAATCTGCCCGCGAGGCGTGACACCGGCGGCGGGCAGGCCGGGTCCGTGATCGGATGTCCCGCCCGGCAGATTGCTCACCGGGACGGTCGTCGTCCCTCCGGGCGTGTACTGGTCGCCCGTCGACGAGGGGTCGACCGGGATCTCTTCCGTCGCAACGGGATCCGTCTGCTGTCCGGGTTCGTCACCGAGCAGCGGATCGACGGGGTCGGCGGCCGGTTGATCGGCGGGGTGTTCCGGAGACACCACGACCGGCGAATCGTCCTTCGGCCGATCGGTCCGCGGCGAGCCGTCGTGCCGTGGATCGCCCGAGTGGTCGGTGGCCTGCCGGTGCTGCCCGTTGTCGGTCCCGCTGTGGTCGTCCGCATAGCGGTGGCCCGGCTCCCAAGGTCCCGGCTGCCCCAGTGCGTCGGCGATGGCGGCGAGACTGGGCAGGCCCTGCGGGCTGATCGAGTTGAGCGCCGCGCGGACGACGTCCTCCACGTCTTCCCTCGCCGCGGCGATCATCCCGGGAATCCGGTTGCGGAGGGCCTGGGCATCGGATTCGTCCTCCTCCGCCGCGGCCCGTCGTTTGATCGCGTTGATCCGCGCGGTGGTGTCGTCGACGATGTCCAGGATCTTGTGCCGGGTGCGGTACACCAGATCGGAGAAGTCTCGGAAGGTGTCCGCCGCGGCTTCCAGCGCGTCGGCGAACGCCTGCGGGTTCATCCGCTGGCGCAGCATGTCGAGCTTGACCGGAAGCAGACCGGCGCTGGAACGAACCCGATCGTCGAACTCACGCCGTCTGCCGTCGGCGTCGAGCAGATCCAACGCCCCCGCGCCGTCGCGCGCGAGACGTTCCAGCGCGCTCCAGTCCCCCGGGGAGATCGCAGGCCAGTTGTCGCCGACGATGGCATCCCAGTACGGACTGTCGCGCTCGGGCTCCATGCGCGAGTCAGACGGATTCGGCGCGACGGCGCACCGCGGCGGCGCCCGCGCGATCGGCATCGCCGTGGGTGTACGTCACCTGGGTGGTGACCTCTATCGTCGCGTCCACCCGGCGGCCGTTGGCCCGTACGGCGCGCTCGAAAGTCGTCTTCATCCACTGCGTGTGCGCCGTCAACCGCCGATCGATCTCCGATTCGGGCCGCCGTGGCACGACGAAATCACCGCTGATCTGCCCGACCTGGCTGCCGACGGTGTTGATCGCGGTCCGGAATTTCTGCGCGACGGCGACCACCTCGTGGGGGTCGTCGGTATCGAACTTGTCGGTCATGTCGCTGTCCTGTCTCGCCGTTGCGGCGGTCGGCACTCAGGTCTGGCGGAACTCGGCTTGCTCCATGGCGCGATACGACGCCTCGGTGGGAAGGTCGAACGAATCGATCGTGTACGAGCGGGTGCCCTTGTACTCCATCTCGGCACGCAGCCCCACGCGGGACTTCGCGTGCGCCAGCCGCGCGAGCTTGACGATCTGGGCGGCCAGCCACTCGTCGCCGTTGTCGCGGGCGTCGTCGGTGATGTACAGACCGATGATCTCGCCGTCCCGGTCGCATCCGACGCCGACGGTGTGGTCGGGGTTGAACACCTCGTAGGTCATGTTCCGCCAGTCCGGCTCGGCCGCCACCGGCTCGTCGACCTCATCGATGTCGTCGTAGTCGTAGTCGTCCATGTGGATCGAATGCATGTCGGTCATCGGCTGCTCTCCGAGAATTGGTCGCCGGGACGGGGATTGATCAGGTAATCGGCATCGTCGGTCACCGATTCCAGGCGTGCCGCCAGTGCGGACCAGGCGGCGTCCTCGATGCGCATGACCTGGCGCATCTGCCAGAACCGGGCGCCGAGATACAGCTCGCCGGTGCCGTCGGGGGCCACGTCCAGATGGTCGGGGCCTTCGGTGGACGGATTCAACGTCACCGCGGTCAACGGCGGGCGGGTGTCGTCGACGTTGACCAGTGTCGCGCCGCCGCCAGGGATGAAACTCTGCCGCAGTCTGGCACTGCTGCCGATCGCGACGTCGGCGCTGTTGGTGGTGATGGTGATCTCCGGATTCAACAGCAGTTGCAGCACCCACGATCGGGCCGTGTGCTCCGGGCGGTCGGCGTTGATCGCGATCGTCAGAGTCGCCGCCAAATCGATCACCAGCACCGCGTCCGTACTCGTGACACCGGCGATCACCAGACGCCGTGCCGTGCCGACCGGGTACGGCAGGTCGTCGGCGGCCAGGGACACCACGTCCGCGCCGACCCCGCCCCCGGTCGCGGGATGCGCGGAGACGGTCCCGGTGGCGACGTCGATCGTGTAGGCGACGATCGTCTCCGAGATGCCGTCCGCCACGCCGGCCAGCCGGACCAGCCCCTCGTCGTGCAGCCACCGCACGGTGTCGGCGACGGTGACCTCAGGGGCGGGCTCGGTCATCCGGTCCGCCCCCAAGCGCTCGCGACCGTTCCGGGTTCTTCGACGGGCGCCTCCATGACGCTCTGGTACTGCCGCGCCGCGTCGGCGGTGCTCTCCCTGATGGCGGCCATGATCTCGGCGACCAGTTCGGGACAGGTGAGCCGCGCGGCGGTCCCGGGTGCGAGGTAGAGGTCGGTCAGCCTGCCCATGGCATCGACTTCCGGAATGACCGCACCGCTCGGCGACGGTCTGCGGGCGCGGATGTTGTCGATCTTCTCCCGCATCTCCGCGATCCGGTGCCGCAGGCTGCGGGCGGCGTCCAGAGCCGCCTGCACGTCCGGGTGGACGGAACTCACGACGCCACCTCGCCCGCGCTCGGCTCCGTCATCACCGCGATGGCGGCTGTGCCGGTTGTTCGTTCGCGGCACTCCCTCATCATGCGTTACCTCCGGTCTGGGTCGGGGTCTGGTTGCCCGGTGTGGGCGTCGGCGGGGTCACGGTCGGCGCGATGGTCGGCCGCTCACCGATCACCGCTTCGGTGTGCGGTGTGTCGTCGACGTACATCAGGCGGTCGGGATGCCACGCCACCACGCGGTTGCGGTCGTTGCCGCCGCTCGAGTTGCCCATGCCCGGCGACATCGGCATGTACGGCATCATCGGCGAACCGCTGCCTCGCGCGGCCGTCGCGCCGGATGCCGAGGACGTGCCGAGGGGTTCGATCACCGAGGTGCGCGGCAGACCGGAACCCAGACTGGCCGCCGAGGCCACCGGCAACGCGGTCGCCTGAACGGTCTCGGCCTCGACGTCCGGGATACCGGCGCCGGGGCTGCCGACGGGCATTCCGCTGGGACTGCCCGTGCCGAGCCCGCTCGGGATTCCGAGGTCGTCGTAGCCGTAGTCGTCGAGGCCGTAGTCGTCGTATGCCTCCGAATCCGACTGCCCGAGCTGGCTCAGCGGCGTTCCGGCCGCCGACATCGCACTCATCAGGGCGGGCAGCATCTGGCTCAGCATGTTGCTGCTGCTGTCGCCACTGCCGCTGCCGGTCTTGCCGTCGCTGCCGGTCGAACTGCCCGCTTCGCTCTCGCCGACTTTCGCGCCGACCTCGGTGGAGTAGCCGGTGATCGTCTCCGCCGAACGCGCGTTCTGCTCGTTGAATTTCGCCATCGCGGCCGCGATGGCGGCTTCGTTCTTGGAGCGCATCGCCGTGAGGAGTTCTTTGCGGGTGGCGATGATCTCTTCCGGCGTGGGGTGTTTGGCTTTCGCGGTCTGGAACGCGTTGCTGTAGGTATCGATGCCGTCGGCCAGGAGCCCGAGTCCGGTGCCGAGCTGGTCGAGGAACCCGCGCCGCTGGTCGAGTTCCCCCGCCGCCGCCGTGCCGACCGGTTCCCAGTTCTGCATCGACTTCGACGCGGCGCTCACTTCCTCGATGGCCGCCAGATGCGCGCTCCCGGCGAATCGGCGCAGTGAGTCCGCGAAACCTTTGGCCGCGCTCGTTCCAGGGCCGGAGTGCAACTGCTGAGCGAAAGTCAACGGATCGACACTGCCGCCGGCGGAGGGGAACTGGATCGCAGGCATCCTGCGCCGCCCGATCTCCTGCACTTCACCCACCGGATTCGCGAGAATCTCGCCGCCGCTGCCGTTCACGGTCCTGGCGCCGCGGTCATCGGCATCGGTGTAGTCGGCGGCGGCGGCGCCGATGTTGTAGGCGGTGCGCTGGACATCGGTGAGAACGCTCGCCACTCCGTTGAGCAGCGAGGTGGCCTGCTTGTTCAGCGCGGGCACCGCGGCGGCCGAGACCGGGTCGGCGCCGCCGGGCACGACCCACCCGGTGGGCATCGCCGCCCCGGCATCACGGGCCGCCGCGGCGAGTCTCGACGCCACGGCGACGAGTTCCTGCGGATCCACCTTGAGCACCATCGCGACCTCCTCTCCTCATCCGCGCGCTGGCCCGCGCGATCAGCCCGCGGGCATCGCGGCAACCGGCATTGCCGCGTCCGCGGGCTGATCGGCCGTGCCCGGCGTCGTCTGAGGCGCGGCCCCGTCCGCCGGCGCGGTCACCTCGATGCCGTTCGGATGCGCGAATCCTTCGAACAAGTTCGTGTCCGAAGCGATCTCGGGCATCTTCGGGTCGAACGGCTTCAGCTCGCCCTTGACGATGACCTCCAATGTGCCTGCCTCCGTGCCACCTTCCTCGGGCGGCCACACGACGAGGATCGCGGTCGAGTTCGTCCACGTGGCGACGTCACCGGTCATCAGCTGGAAGTCACCCACCCGCTGGCCGATCTGCTTCTTGTCCGACCACTTCGCCGGCGTCTTCTCGTAGGCCTTCTGCGCGTCGGTGCCGCTGTGGTTGCCGAACGCGGCGTCGAGACCTTGGGCGGTGGTGACGGACACCTTCTGCGTCTTCCCGTTCGGGAACGTGTAGACGACGCTGCCGTCCTCGCCCGGCGTGCGGCCGGGCGCCGCCGTGGGCTGGGTAGACGTCGCGCTCGCGGGCGCTGCGGCATGCTGCGTCGACGCCGGAGCTGTCGAGGCGGGCTGCGCGGCCGCAGGCTGCGCGGTGACCGGCGACGCCACCGGCTGCGGGGCGACCGGGTCGATCTCGTCGTCGTAGCGGCTGGGATCGAGGTCCCGCCGCCGGTTGTTCATGTCCTGGTCGGCGAGGTTTCGCATCATCATCTGCTGCGCGAGCAGGGAACCCAGATCCATGCCGGGAGTCGGGCTGGACGTCGGCGTGTAAGCGGCGGGTGTACCTACGCCGGAGGTGTCCCCGAGACCGTTCGTCCCGGGGGTTGTCCCGTTGCCCAGGCCGGAGGTGTCGACATCTTGCGGCTTCGTGCTGTCGGTGCCGGTGTTGTCCTTCGTGGAGTCGCCCAGGTCGGAGGGGTCCACGTCCTTCGGCTTGGTGCCGTCGTCGGTGCCGTTGGGGTTCTTCGTGACATCGCCCGGATCCGGGTTGCCGACATCGTTCGGTTTCGTGCCGTCGTTGACGCCGGGGACCTGCGGCTGCTTGATATCGTCCGGTTGGGCCGCCCCGGCTTTCTGGGCTGCCTCCAGCGCCTTTATCCGGTCGGCGAGTTCCTTGTTGGCGGCCGATTGCTCATCGATGCCGTCCGCCGTCTTCTCTTGTTCGGTCTTCGCGGTGTCCATGGTGCCCAGCGCCGCCTCCAGGCCACTCGACACATACGTCATGACATGCTTGTTCTCGTCCATATCGGCAGGCGGTCTCGCGGCCTCCGTGTTCAGGAACGAGATCAGTTTCTTCAGACTGCTCCTGGCGTTGTCGACGGAAATCTTCGAATCGTTGACCTTCGCGGCGAGCTTCGCATCCCGCTCCAGCATTTGGTCGAAATTGTCCTTGAGCGCGCTGTTGACATTGGCGTAGTTGGTGAACAACAACGATCTGATGTGCGTACTGTTCAGTTCGACTTGCGGCACCGTGCCGCTGTCGGGCACGTCGTCCTTCTCGCCGTCACCGAGAGCGCTCCAGTCCTCTTGGAGAATCGTGTGCAGGGACTTGTCATCCCCTTTGTCTACATCCAGCCAATCGTGAATGGTGGCGAAAAGTTTGAGCCTTTTCGCCGGCCACTTGGGCGAATAGACATCCGGAACCACCAGCATCGGCATGTCGTCGCTCATGCATACACCAGTGCGTCAGAACTGGTACCCCTGTACTGCGCACCCGCAGGCCGGGTGGGCAGCGTATCGGGAATATCCTGCTGCTTGGGCTGCTGAGGCCCCGGCACGGGATGCACGGCGTCGTACGTTTTACTGGCAAGAGCGTTACCGAGGCCCGCGACCGCCGCGCCTGCACCCAATCGCGGCATATACATCTTGGACAGAGCCAACCGTGACCCGAGTCCCCCCAAGCCCCGCTGGGTCATGAGCTGGCCGGCATCACGGACGGCCATGCCCAAGGCCTGAAGCCCACCACCGGTCAGGCCCCTCGTCGCACCGCCGACCACACCGCCGGGTATCGCGCTGACCGCCGCGCCGATCAAGCCGGCCTGCAAACCCTCTTCGAAGGACCCCCGCTCGATGCCGGTCCAGATGCCGCTGACCGCGCCGCCGATGATCGCGGAGCCGACCGGACCGCCGACCATGAATCCGACACCGCTGGCTACGCCCGAGACGACATCTTTCCATTCGAGACCGAACAAGCCCATGCGATTTCACCCATTCGACGCGCAGCGAGTATCTATCGAGCCAAGCCGTTCGCTGTCGCCGCAGGTAGACGAGGTAAGGCGACCTGGTCCTGCGGCTGCACATCGACCATGCTCGGGAGTCCTCTCGACATCACCATTGTCGATGATTCCCACTGATGGGAACCGGGGTTTCCTTCGTACGGCCTGACCACGTGCCCCGCGGAACGCATACCGAACCGCACGAATCACCCAGCACGCCTGCTGTACCGGCGCGGCAGGCGCTCCCGTCGCCCCGTCCTCCGTAGCTGCCCGCACCGGGCCGTCGGTCGACGCAGGACGGCCGGGATCCGGGTTGGCCCGGTGCCGGTCGCGGGTCCGCATTGCGGTTCGGTCGGGCGGTCGCGCGGCATCAGGAGCGGTGAATCTCGACTCCGAGCCTGGGCTGCGCGAGGCGGCTCCCGGCGCGTCGCAGCTCCGCGGACCTGCCCTCGGCAGCGGGACACGGGGCGGGCGAGCGATGGCCGAACTCACGACCGGTGGCGGCATCAATATCCCACGTACGAACCTCCGCCGCGCATCTGCACGATTCCCGGCACATTACTGACCGATCCGTAACGATCGATGGCATAGCGAACGCCCGCGACGATGTTGTCCACCGGATTCCAGATATCACGGTGCCCGGGAAGCGAATACGCGTTGAACGTCGGATCGATGGTCTGCATCAGGCCTTTCGACGGGATTCCCGCCGCCGCGTTGCTGTCCCAGAGATTGATGGCGTTCGGGTTGCCACCGGACTCGTGCTGGATGATCGCCGCGATATCGGCCGGATCGATCTGGCGCGTGTCGTACCCGTGCTGACGCAGTACCTGCAACGCCTCGTTGATCCATTGGCCCTGTTGCCCGGACGGCCGCGTGCGTGGCGGACCGCCGCTGCGCAGGCCGGAGTGCGAGGTGCGGCGGGATCGGCGCGGCGCCGACGGTCGCGACTCACGCAAGTAGCTGTCGGCCAGCGCGGCCACCCGATCGGCGGTGAGCACTGCCGCGGTCTGCCCTTGACCGAGCACGGAACCCGCGCGCTGCAAGGCGTTCTCCATGGTCGAGATCACCAGCTGCCTGCTCGCGTTCGCGTCCTGGATGGTTCCGAGCGCGGTCAGAGCGGTGTTCACCTCGGCGATGATCGCGCCGATCGCGGCGCGACCCTGCGTGGTGCTGTCGACCGCGCCGCCGAGGATGCGTTCCAGCTCGGCGTTCATCGATTGCGTCGCGTCGCCGTGGCGTGCTCGATTCTGATCGCTCATGGCGTACTGCGAGCCGAGCGCGCCGTCCCACGCGACGGGTCCGCTCGGCCGCCCGGCGCCCAGATCCGGCGGCGCGTACGGCTGCCCCGTGGCGGCGGTCGGCGTGTGGTCACCGTACTGGGCCGCGATGGCCGCCAACGCGCCCATCGCCGCGGCCGCCATCGGTGTGGACGAACCGGCCATGCCGAGCGCATCCGACCGTGGCGCGGCTGTCGAAACCGATGGCGCGGACGCTGTTTCGGATACCGTGGGCGCATTCTGGGCTCGCCCCTGCGCCGCCGCGCCTGCCTGCGGCGCCGCGGTCGGCGCACCTGCCGGTGGCCGCGGAATCGGTGTGGGAGCGGTGCGCGTCGCGGACTTGCCGGAACGGCGCGGAGCGGACGTGGTGGCGCTCGCCCGCCCGTCGCGAACACCGCCGGGATCGTCGGGATCCGCGTCGGGCGGGGTGCGATTCACCGGTGCCATCAGTGCCCCCGAGACGCCCGCGGGCTACGCGCGGTGACCACAGAGGCAGCCATGATCCACCTTCCGCCAGACGCTTCGGTACCCGCACCGGACCCGCCTATCGCCCTGGTGCCGCCTTGCCCGCTGCCGGCTCATCCGACTCGGACGGACTCTTCCCCGAGGCTCGCCTCGAAGCGTATCCGCAGCTTGATCCAGGTGCAGTCCCGCCGTGTTCCCGCTTACGGGAACACCGGATGACTTGTGCCCCGCCGACCAGCCCGAGCATTCGGCCGTCCGAGATACCGGCCGTGCTCGCGGATCACGTGGAGCGCTTCCCCGCGATGTCGCCCAGATACTGATTGGTCAGCCGATTGATGGCGACGGCGATATCACTGGTGGTCTCCTGCCCACCCGAGACGATCGCATGCGCCCTCTGCAAGGCCGCGGCCAGGATCTGGTGCGCCTTCTGCCGCCCGGCCCTCGTATATGCCTGCGGCCCCAGCTCCGCCAGCGCCGTGTTCGCCTGGCGCGCCAGTCCGCTGATCTCCGTTTTGTCGATCTTGTTCGTCCCCGCCAAACCCCGCATATACGAGGTCAACTGGTCGTCCACATCGCTCAACGCCTCCGCCGCGTTCTGCTGGAACAACTGCTCGGCCCGTAGCGACCGCGCCCCCGCCCCACTACCCGACGAAATGGCCGAATGCTGCGGCAACTGTCCGGCCCGCGGATCCGTCGGATCCGCCTCCCCGTACACGCCCTCCAACTGTTTCAACACATCCAGCGCCTTCGCCGCCTCCGGCGACAACCCGCCGTCGCCGGAACCATCCGACGCCACCGGAGCCGAACCACCGCCGCCACTGCCGAGCCCCGCCAACGCCGAGGCGATCATCGGCAGCATCGCCATCGCCATGGCCCCGGTCGTCGCCGCTACCGGCACCACATCCGCCACCAACTCCGGATCCACCGGCGGCGGCTCATGATCCACCGGCGGCACCCGCTGGATCTGCGGAGTCACGGCACCACCCGGCGCCGCTGTGCCATCACCGGGCGCAGCGCCCTGACCGGAGGTGCTCGGCGTTGTTCCGGAGTGCCCCGGCGCTGCCGCCTGGCCGGACGGACCCGGCTGAGACGGGCCGGAAACACCGGGCTCACCGGCGCTGTTCGGCTGAACCGGCGCCGATCGGCCCGGCTCCGGCGAGTCGGACCGCTCCGATCCGGGAGACGGACCGCCGGACTGCCCCGGCACCCCGCCCGGTCGCGGCCGTTGCTGATCCGGCGGGTGCGACCACGGTGTCACCGGCCCCGCCGGCGCGCCGGACTCCTCCCCCGTATCCGTCCTCGGTTCTACTTCTGTCGGCGGCATCGTCTACTCGTCACCTCTCGCTGCCGAGCACTCGCTTCACCCGCACGTCGGTCGTGCTCGGGATGACCAACTCCACGAAACCGCCGGTCGACGCATCGGTGGTGACCAGCCGGGAATCGCTGACCGCGATGCCGACCCGGGTCGGAGCGTTGCTTCGATAACTCCAGAAGACGAGGTCTCCCGCCGATACCGCGGAAGGATCGACCCGCTGACCGCACGCACCCTGTGCCGCGATGGTGTTCGGCAGCTCGACGACCCCCGCGCCGTCGAGCTGACCGCACGCCCGCCGCTCCGAACCGCTCGATCGGCCCCCTGCCTGCGCCGCCGTGCCCGAGGTCGCTTCGCACCGTCCCGTCGATCGCGCGACCGAGGCCTGATAGATCACCGACCTGGTGAACTCCGCGGCGGTCTGGCCGTCCCCGGAGCCGTTCACGTCTCCGGTCGCCGAGACCCTCGCCAGCGCGAGTTGACGCGCGCACGCCGCACCGATTCCCGAGCTGCCCTCCAGCAACGGAGAATTCTGATACGGCGCGTCTTTCAGCGCTGACACGCAGGCGCGCTGCCAGTCCGACACATTGGTGTCGTCCGCTTCGATCTCCAGTTTCGCGTAGGGGTTGGTGGTCGGAGCGGTCGTCACACCGGCCACCGGAGCGCCCTGCGTCCTCGGCGCCGCGGGCAAGGCGGTAGCGGTCACCGTCACGGAGGGATCGGGACCAACCGCGCTGTCGCACTGGTAATGCAGGTCCGCGGCGACCGACGAGGTCGCACCGCCGATGACCAGCACCAGGACCATCAGGAGCAGGGACACGACACTCACGCCACCCAGCACCACCCATACCCAGAGCGGCATCAGGACGAACGTCAACAGACGACCGATCATCGACTACCTTTCTGTGCGTGTCACCAGGTCGCGCGAACGCGAATCCGATCAGGGGTGGGCGCGCTGGAACCTGATCGCGTCCAGCAACCGCTCCGGGATGGGCTCGTTGCGATCGCGGTTGCCCGCGGGCGTCGGGAGGCGGCGAGCGGCGCTCGGTTGCGGGAGCGACACCGCGCCCGTGATACTCCGGCCCGCTGCCCATTGGTCGGTTTGGGCGGCCTTGTCGACCTCGGAGCGAAGCGCACGGATCCGTTGGAAGTCGTTCGGATTCTCCGCCACCCAATTGGTGGCCGCCTGAACACGGAGCGCATGCTCGTTCGAGATCCAGCTTCGCATACGGTCGGCTTCGTTCGCCGTCATGAAAACTCGCTGGCCGCCGAGTTCGATGTGGTTACCCGCAGCCGGACCGCTCGCGATGGTCTGCAGATCTTTGATGAACTTCTCTTCCGGGTTCCGGATGTAGGAAAGGCCGAGGCGGTTCAGTGCGGACCTTTCGAAGGAGACGCCGCCCGGATAGTCACCTCGATACCGATCGACACTGGCCTCCAGCCCGTGCAGCCTCGCCATGTACATGTGCCGGTCGTTCGAGTTGAACGCATTCTCCAGATGCTTGTGCGCGGCAACCACGTTCGCCAGGTGCTTCGAGGCGAGCGGCTCCGCGTCGGCGTGCCGAATGATGTCCGTTCGCGCCTCGATAGCCCGTTGGGCGATGTGCTCGGGGACACCTGCCATCAGCAGGGCGTGATATCCACCGGACTGCGGGCCGCCGCTACCCAACAGGTGCGTGACATTCTCCATGGCGAACGCGGCGCCCCGCTCACTGCGCTGGCTGTTGCCGGAGCGGCGGATACCGCGCCGCGCCGCGTTCGCCGCCGCGACACGGTCGTACAGTCCAGCGTGCGCGGCCTCGCGCAGGTCCTTGGTCTTCAGTCCCTTCGCCTTGTTCTTCTTGTCGATGTAGTCGACCCGTGAGAAGGGATTCAGCGGGTTGAGGCGACCACCGGCGAGCCACGCGGTGAGCGGCGAGCTGTTGATGGTGCTGATCGCGCCGACCATCGCGAGCGGAGTCATCGAGCTGGCCACATTCGAATTGCCCATGCCCATGCCCATGCCCAGCGCGGAGCCGCCTCCGCCGCCGCCACCGCCCCCTGTCGATCCGCCGCTCTGGATCGCCGCCCCGATCCGGTTGGTCACCCAGTCGTTGGCCTCGTCGATATTCCTGCTCAGCCGCCGCACCTGGATGATGGCGACGATCTCTACGCCGGCCCCGATGACGAACACCACCATGACCTGGCCGTTCGCCGCTCGGAACAGGCTACCCAGCAAGAGTTCGTAGACACCGAGAGCGATGACGAAGAAGGCCATCTTGCCCGCGGCGATGAAGCCGTGGACCACGCAGCGAACGGTGAACGTCTGCGTCGGACCGTAGATGTATCCCCCCGCGGCGAACCCGAAGACCGACGCGAACCCGTAATAGATGAGATCGAGTACCGCCCACATGATCTTGATGGACAAGTACGCGGCGAAGGCGAGGAGAATGATCGCGCACAGCAACAGCAGCAGTCCGGCGCCGATCTGACCGACGCTCGGATTCTCCACCGCGGCATAGGCCGCGCTGTCGCCGCACGATTTCATGCCGTTCTTCACGCGGTCGTCGCTGCCGGCCGTCATGCCGGACGACCACGCCGCCCGGCAGGACGGACTGCTGTCCACCACGTGCCCGAAATTCCACACCTGCAGGGGAAGCCGTACGAAGTTGTCCGCCATGGTCGCCTGCAGCGTGCTGACCAATTGGTCCGGATTCGGATTGTTGTTCCCGTTCAATCCCGCCGCGACCGAGAGCCCCAGATCACGCCCTTGCACCAGGAAGCCGTCGGCCGACAGCGCCTCGGCCAACGGGTCGGCCAGGATCGGCACGCCCACGATCGCGACCACGATCATGGTGACGATCTGCATCACCGCCTTGGCGATCAAGAAGCGCACGAGGAAATAGGCCACGAAGAACGCGCCGATCGTCGCCGCCGTCCCCGCCAGCAGGGGCGTCGCGATGGTCCCCGTGAAGTTCTGGGCCATACCGCGCAACGGCGCGGTGATCAGATTCAACCACCCGAAACTCATCGCCTCGCCGGGTAGCCAGACCCCCGTGGTCGAACAGAGCAGCCAGACCGCGAACAGCGGCATGAGGATGATCCACAGCGCGAAATTGCCCAGGTTGAACACTCCGCCCTGATCGACCACCAAGCGATAGCTCGAGACATTCACCCCGAAGGAGTCTTTGACATTCATCCAGCTGGTCGCGCTGTTGGGCGCGGCTCCCTGAGTCGGGGTGCCGGTCTGCGCGATCGACACCGCGTGCACCAGGCCAGGGCAGACGAACAGCACGAAGAGCGCGAGGACGATCCACGCGACCCGACGGCGACGGCGCGACGCGGCGATCCAGGACCGGAAGCGCCGGAACATCATTTGCGGCCGCCAGCGTTCCGCGTCCCAGAACTGCGGTTCCCACGGCATGCCGAAGGACGCCTGACGTGCGCGCGTGCTCGACCCGAGCGGAGATCTCATCAGCGCACCGACCGCTCCGGCAGCGCCGAACGCATGCCATTGGCACTGGTCGGCGTACTGGTGATCGCCGCGGCGCGGTCCGGACGCGCAGGACCGAGCACCTTGCCTCGCCCGATGCGGTTCAGCGCGTCGCGCATGAACATCTCGCCGCGGCGCTCCTCGGGAATCTGACGGCCGGGCCCGACCGGCGGCGAGGTCTCCTCGCGCAGGATCTGCAACAGGAACGGCGCTTCCTCCAGATCGACGCCCAGCCACTCGAGGCTGTTGCGCGCCAGCGTCTCGTCGCGCTGGCGGAAGACGAACCGGTTCGGGATGAGATTGTGCGCCGCGCCTTGGAAGTCGGTGGCCGGGTCGTGCGAGGCGAGCCCGATCGCGGCCAGGTGCTTACGGCCGTCGCGGCTGAAGTCCGAGGTGACCGCCGAGCCGACCTGCGTCTGCGTGAAGTGGTGCGCCTCGTCGCCGACCAGCAGGCCGAACCTGCCGTTGTCGGAGAGGAACGCCTCCCGCGCCGCGACGCCGACCAGTTCGTACAGCGCCGTGCCGAGCCGCTTCGTCAGCGGCAACCGGTTGTACAGGTGGGGGGTGGTGAGTTCCTCCGCGCTCGGCAGTTGCAGGTTGTGGCTGCGCACAACGGTGGCGGCGGCGTCGAGGCGCAGCGGTCGCAGCTTGGGATCGAACAGCACCGGCACCCGCTCCACCACGGTGCCCAGCCGGGCCGCGAGATCGGCGTACTCCTCCCCTCGCTCCGGGTGCTCCCGCAGGCGGCGCACGACATGGAACAGGTCGAGCAGGCTCTTGATCTTGTGCTCGGCCATGCCTCGCGGTGACAGCAGATTGCTCGCCGCCGCGCCCGCGCCCGAGGTCGGTGACAGATCCAGCAGCGGAAGGATCGAATCCAGCGCGCGCTCGCCCGCGATCCGCGGGTTGAACAGCCGCAGTGGATCCAGGGAGACCGTCGGATTGGCCAGATCGATGATGACCGCGTCATCGATCGATCGCGCGAAGTGCTCCCATTCCCCGACCTGACTGCGGTCGATGGCGAGGAACTGACCGCCCATGTCGTGCACGAGCACCGCCATCAGCTTGAGGAAATACGACTTGCCCGAACCGAGTTCGCCCGTCACGGCGAACGAGGCGGACAGGTCGTGCAGCGCGGCCTCCATGATGCCGAAGTGGATCGGCTCGAAATGGCCCGACAGCAGGTTGACGCCGATCACCGGCCCGCTGTCGTCGCCGATCTGGCTGGTGGTGAACGGCACGAATCCGGCCCACATGTCCGAGGGGACGATATGGGCGAAATCGTCGAAGGCGCGTCGCGGCGGACTGCCGGGAACCAGCATCGACCACAGGTCGACCTGAGCGCCGACCGGCGCGGTCACGTCGACCTGGAACCGCTTGTAGCGCCGCTTGAGCGTGTTGACCGCGTCCATCGTGGCGTCCCGCGTGGGTCCGCCGATGGCGATCACGGTGGTGAAGGAGACCTCCGATTCACCGCCGTTGACTTCGAAGTGCTGGTTGTACTCGCTGAGCATCTGCGCCTTCGACGCCAGCGTGTTCTGCGCGAACGAGATCTCCTGATCCCGTTGATCCATCTGCTCGCCGAGCCTGCGCAAGCTGAGTTCGTTGTTCTTGAGCACCTCGTCGGCGGGCTTGGTGGAGATCCGCATGCCCCAGTCCACCGTGACGTCGCCGAGGCCCTCCAGCACGTTGAGGAACTCGCTGCCGCCGGGAAACGTCATGCCCGCGTACGGGAACGAGTGCGGCGTCAGCATGGCCTGATACGACGGGCGGTAATCGAAATCCGGCTGGACCACCTTGATCACGGGGACGAACGACGGCCGGATACGCCGGTTGCTGTCGGCCTGGGCCCCCTCGTCCAGCGCCGCGGAGCGGAACACCGCCGCCGTCGCGTCGTCCAGCGCGCCGGCCCGGGTGGGCGCCACCGGGTCCCCCGCCGCACCGCGCGAGAGATAGTGTTCCCACAGCCATTGGAACAGGGCCGCGGGCACCGGCACCGGATCGAAGTCGCCGCCGATCCTGGACAGGATCTCGTTCGCCTTCTCGTCGTACTCGTCCAGGTCGGCGCGGGAGATCGCGGTCGCGTCGATGGTGGCGGTGCTGCCGCGCCACAGGCGCGACAGCGCGGAAATGCTCGAGTTGCTGGCCCCGACCGGGATCGACAGCAGGAAGATCCGGGTTTGCGGCATGATCGCGTGCACGCGCTCGTAGGAGGCGACCACCTCGTCGGCGTAGTCCTCGCACTCGTCGAGGTCAACGCCCTCCACCATCTTGGTGAGCACGTCGATGGTGTTCAGCCGCGCCTGGATACCGAGCAGCAGCGACCCGTTCGGCAAGTTGTTGACCAGGGCGTGATGCGCCAGCTTCACGTCGTACTTGTCGCTGGCCTTACGCAATCCGTAGCCGAGGGGATTGATGAAGTACGTCGCGGTGACCAGACCGGAATGGGTGAACTGGAGATTGCCGCGAATCGCGGCGGTGGGCTGTAGATCTCGTCCGAGTGCCATCAGGGGCGTCCTCCGGGGGCCTGGCCGCTGCCGTTACCGTTGTCTTCGTCGTTGCCGTTCAGTCGCTGCCACAGGTCGGTGACCTTTCCGCCACCACTCATCACCTCGAGCAGCCGGACACCGGACTTCGGCGCGGCGGCCATCGCCTCATCGGAGCGGTCGGGCAGCAAGAGGACTACGCTCTCGTCGACGAAAACGGTGTTGCGCGAGGAGTCGCTGGTAACCGGCATGCCGGAGGCGGACACCGGCTTGCGGTAGACGATGAGCCTGCCCAGCCACAGGGCGCGTGAGGTCATCCGGACGCCCGTGTACGGCACTAGTCCGAGCACGAACACCGCCAAGATCGTCAGGGCCAGCCCCGTGATGAACGTGACGGCCGGGTTGACCGGCAGCGTCATGGCGAACACCGACGACACCGACATCATCACCACGCCGGCCGCGACCTGGGGCAGGGTGTAGGGACCGAACGGGAGTTTCTGCCCGTTCTGGGCCTTGCCGATCATCGTCGGCACACGTTTGACCGGCGTGAAGACCTTGATGACTTGGGTCGTCATCGATAGCCACCGATGGGGTGATCGGGGACGATGAGGTTGGCATCCGTTCGGGCGTAGTTGATGGTCGTGGGCAGAATCCAGATCACCACCCCGGCCATCAAGCCCGATCCGAAGACGACGATGATCCGCGACGGCGACAGCCGGGATTTCGCCGCCTCGGAGATCACCACACCGATCGTGACGATGGCGATGATGATCATTCCGCCCCACCGGACAAAGATCAGAATGCCATAGAGGATGTTGCTCAGATTACCCATCGGGCTGCCTCTCGGATCAGTTCTGTGTCGCCGGCGGAATCGTCACCGTCGGCGAGGAAGTCGTGGTCGACGTAGGTGGCGCTCCGCCGCGCGCATCCCCGCCGACCACCACCGCAAGCGGACTCGACAATGCGGGGATCGGATCGATGGACACCACCTGCCACTGGCCCGCGTTGCGGATCATGGTGAGCGGGTAAGCCAATGTCGCGGTGGCGCCGGTGTCGGCTTTGGGGTTGACGGTGGCCAGTACTTGGGCCTTCGCGCCGCCGGAGCCACAGCTGGAATCGTCCGTGGTGAGCGAGGTCAGCTCGACGGCGGTGAACGGGGACGGCTTCAGCGCGGCCAGCCCGGAATCCGGGACGGTGTAGCGGGCGACGTCGCCGTTTCCGGTCAGCATGGCGCTGAGGAAACCCGAGGCGACCTGGCCGAGTGGCGTATCCGGTGCACAGGGCGCTCCGTAGGCCAGTTTGAGGTCAACGCCCTTGCCGGGGGGCTGGACCACAGCGGGCGTGGACAGCGCACGCAGCCGCCCATCGGTCAGCGACACCGCGACCCGGTAGAACTGCCGCTGGTCGGATGCGGCGGCTCCGGGTTTGCCGACGCGGACCGACACCGTCACCGACCACACTTCCAGCCCGCCCGCCGCGACCGCGCGCGAAACGTAGACGACCGCGGGGTCGGAGACCTGACGTGCGGACGAAGGCAAAGTGATCTGCTGATTGGAACCGACGAATTCGCCGATTCGATCCTGCTGTCCCCCAACGGCGGTGAGATAGGCGACGACGAACTGCTCGGCGAAAGAACCGGCCAATTGCGCATGCCCGACGATTGCCGTCGTCGAATCGTCCGACGGCGCGGGCGGGCCCGAATCGAAGACGCTGAGGATCGCGTGGCCACCGCCGAGCACGGCGAGCACGGCGAGCACCGCGACCACGATGTTGTCGCGACGGCGGCGGGCGGCCATCCGGCGAAGCAGCGCCTCACCCGAATCTGCCGGTCCCCGAACCACTGTCCTCACTCCCGAAATGGTAGAGAGCACAGGCCTTCTTAACCGGCCGGTAGTTCCCATCCGTGGGAACTAATCATCAGCAGGCCGGGCTGCTTTTCATTCTCCCCGCGAGCCAATGCCGCAATTGTTCGTCATAGCCGATCGGCGCGCTGCGCTGCCGCGGCTCGAGGACCTGACGATGGGTTTCCAGCAACGGAACGTCGTCGGCCACGCGCACCAGCTGCGCGATCGCCAGCTGTCTGCTGGAGTACCCGGGATAGGGATACAGCAGCAGCGAGGTCGGCGTGTAACCGCCGCCGTAGTTGAGCACCCGCAACGTCACACCGGCGCTGTCGCCCGACCGCAGCCGGTCGCCGAGTTCCACCAGCCGCGGACGGTCCTCGGGATGGAAGACGTCGACGGGCCGGAAGAGATAGTCCCACCGGACCCACGGCGCGGGATCGGTGAGCCAGTGCGAGATGCTGGTGTGCTCGAGCTGGACAACGGCCAGATGCGTGCCCGCGCGGCGATGCGCCTCGCGCAATCCGATTCGCTCCAAGGTCGGCCACGCCGCCGGAGCGTTCTCCGACGTCACGTCCTCGATCAGCCACCAGGCGCCACGGGTGCGCTCGTCGTCCCGGGCGCGAATGGTGATCCGCCACTGGGCCGGACGCCCGAATCCGTGCACCACGGTGGTGTCGAATTGCATGCGCTCACCGGGTTTGGGGTCGTACAGCAGATCGAGAACCTCCGCGTGCCGATCGAAACTCGACACCCGGTGGAACAGTTCCGCGATCGACATCCGCGGAACGTACTGTTCGGCGGTGCTGCCGGACAGCCGCGTGATGCCGCTCGGTTGCTGAATGGTTTGACTGCTCAGGTCCCAGATGGCGCCCACCGCCGGGCGCAACGCGGGCACCCGTTCGGACGCCGGGCCCAGCCACAGCCGCACCGCGTGCACGTCGCCGGCCGGGCCGAAGATGGGGCGGATGAGCAGTTGATGCCTTCCCGCGCGCGTCTGGATGGCCAGGTCGACGTCCTGCGCTTGATCGTGCGCGGTATGGATCGCCTCCGTCAGCGCCGCGGTGGTGAGTTTGTCGTACAACGCGGGCGTCTTGGACAGCGTTCGCTGCAGTACTCGCTGCCAGCTCGCGAACTCACGCGGTGCATCCCCCACCGAGGCGACGGACATGCCGTCCGGCGCCAACGTCTCGATAGTCACCCATGGAATCACTGCGCCACTTCGCTTCGCACTTGCCCGACCAGCCGTTCCTCCGGATCCGCCTCAACCCGGATGAGACCTCTTGCGACTCAGGCAATGTACCGTTATTTAGCGGCTCAATCAACCCGTGACATGGCGGCCGGTTCTCCTGCAGTCTGCGTCATGTTCACCGGACACGCGCGCGGGTGTTCATTTTGTTCACGTGGAGTTACGACAGACCCGCTCCTCGACCGGCGCGCGGCCCAACGGCACATCCATCGCAAACCGGTGCGCGAGAACAACGGGCGCCGCACCCGGGAGCCGATGGCACTCTCTTGGCTAATGCCACGCGCGGCGGCGCGCGGTCCCTCTCGCCATGAGCCTTCCCCGCGGTCGATCAGGCGGCGGCCGCGCCGGCGAGGGCGAGCACGCCCGCGCCCATGATCGTCGCGGCGTCGCCGAGCCGCGAAGGAACCACCCGCAATCCGGGCAGGAAGCTGAGCCTGGCGTGCGTGGCGACCGCTTCGCCGAGCGGCTTCCACAGCGCGGGCCCCGCCTCGGCGAGCGAGCCGCCGAGCACGACGAGATCGAGGTCGAGCAGCGCAGCCACCGAGGCGATCGCCCGGCCGAGCGCCGTGCCCGCCCGGCCGAGCGCCGCGGCCGGGATGTCCTCGCCGACGCGGGCGGCCTCGAGCAGCTCCGGGATCGATGTGCCCGCCCAGCCCTGCTCCTGCGCCCAGCGCACCACCGCCAGGCCACCGGCGACGGCTTCCAAGCAGCCGCGGCCGCCGCAGGCGCACCGGTCGTCGAAGCCCGGCACCAGGACATGGCCTACGTGCCCGGCGTTGCCGGTCCGTCCCACCAGGGCGAAGCCGCCCACCGTGACCCCGCCGGCGATGCGATCGGAGACATCGATCGCCAAGCTGTCCATCACGGCGCCCGTCGCGCCGAAAGTTCGCTCCGCCATCGCCAGGCAGACGCCGTCCAGCGCGAGCCGAACGGTCGCTTTCGGGAACAGTTTCCGCGCGGCTTCCACGATGCCGAAGCCGGTTCGCCACTGCGGAACGTCCGGCGGCGCGATCACACCGGCCGCCATGTCGATCGGGCCGGCCGAAGCGATGCCGAGGTCGGTGACCTCGCCACCGCCGGCGACCTCGAGCAGCAGTTGGCTGCATTCATCCCAGGCGTCGGCCTCCGGGATCGGAATCCTCCGGATGTCCTCGGTATCGACGTCGTCGGCGATACGGCTGGCCGCGAAGCCCGACGAACCGATTGCCAATGCCAGGACTGTCATGAGTTACGCACCACCGGAGGACTCGACGCGAAAGACCGCACGCAGCATAGTCACAGACCGTCGGTTCCGGTCGGCTTGAGGGGTTGCCCGAGCACGATGTGCCTGCGGGGAGCGGGAAGAGTGGATACGGTGCGCAGCGGACGCGGTCCGTTGCGGATGATGCGCATCGGGCGCTTGTGGTCGATCGGCGCGGCGCGGTGGCGGTCCAGGTTCTCGATGACGCTGCCGGAGTTGTCATAGGCGACGCCCGCCCAGATCATCGCGCGCGGACCGTCACCGCGGGTGGTCAGCGCCTGCGCCAATTGGCGGCACTGCGCGAGCAAGGGGCAACTCTGGCAGGTGCGCACTGCCGCTCGCCAGGCATCCGGATTCCCGGTGTCCATGTCCCAGTTGTCCGGGACGTCGGCGCACGGGGGCCGCTGGTTCGACTTTGCCGGAATCGACGAGATCTTTGCCGGTGCAATGGATCCCGTGTCCATCGGAAGGGTTCGCGTAATGCTCATAGCCATCTCCGGGGATGCCGAGCACACACCTCTGGCAGGTGCGTGGCCCATGGATCGGACGTCATCAGGGCTGCTCAACAGTCCCCGGAACCCAGCCGCGATAAGCTGGTCTACGCACGGTAGCCCACTGTTGCCCAGACCACAACCCTTTGTGCCGCTATGTAACGGCTCGTTGACCTTGAAGCAACACCCAGCTACCGTCTTTAACGGCACGTTATGAAACGGACCGTTTTCCACGGGGGCTCTACTATGGTTTCCTTTTAAACATGGCTGCGGACTCTGAATTCACGATCGACGAACTGGCGCGGGCAGCCGACACCACCGTGCGCAGCGTCCGCGTGTACCACGAGCGAGGTCTCCTGCCCTCGCCGGAGGTGCGCGGGCGGATCGGGTATTACGGGTCGGACCACCTCAACCGGCTGCAGACGATCAGCCGCTTGCTGGGGCGGGGCATGAAGCTGAACGGGATCAGGGAACTGCTCGAAGCCTGGGACCGCGGTGACGGACTCGCCGATGTGCTCGGCGTGAAGAACCAGAACGCGGCTGAGCCGGAATCGGAAGCCACCACCGAGCCACAGGACAGCTACGCCGAGTTGCCCGACTACGCGAAGCAGGCGCTGGCCTCCAGCGAAGACCCGCTCGAGGCGTATCGGGTCACGAATCCGCGGTGCTGCGATCTGGCGACCAGGCTGCACGACACCGGGCTGCCGATGCAGGACACGTTCCAGCTGGTCGAACGCCTGCGCGCCGATTGCGATCGCATCGCCGACCGGTTCGCCACCGAGCTGTTCTTCCGCTTGGCCGGGCAGACCTACGAAGAGTCCGCACGCACCCCGCGCGACCGCACCAAACTGGAGACCGACCTGGCGATCGCCCGGTTGATCGTCACCCGCGCCACGTCGGAACTGATCGATCAGGCATTCGCCCGGCACTCGGAGCTGCCGCCGGTGGCGACCACCCCGCAAGCGCAAGCCGAACAGTGACAGCGCGCGCCGCGCACCGACCGTTCTCCAATTTCCTTCCGGCACCGTCCAATACTTAAGTAGACGAAATCCTTCGGGCCTTTCGAGTGCTGCGCCGGGGACGGCGGACGGAATGGCTCGTAGCCCGTCCAACGCGGGGCTCGGCGAATCGCCGAACTCGGCTACGCAGGACCGGTGCCGAAGGGTTGCCACAGGGTGCCCGGCGGCCGACCCGAAGACGGAAGCGGTGATCCGGGCGTTCGTAGCGGCTGCGCGTTGTCCACCCGTTCCCGCCCGCGTGAATTCCTCTGCGATACGTAGGTATACCGATCCGCGGAAGGCCGGCGCCGCGATGGCCATGCTCATCTCAAAGCGGACCGCGCCCGCGACCCCACCGCCGACTACCGATCAGCCCTGTGCGAACCTCGCCCCCGAACGATGGTCGGGGTGACAGGATTTGAACCTGCGACCCTCCGCTCCCAAAGCGGATGCGCTACCAAGCTGCGCTACACCCCGTGGCCCTCGCCTGCGACCGGAACCGCAGGCGAGGATGAATACTCCGTGGAGCGGGTGACGGGAATCGAACCCGCACCATCAGCTTGGAAGGCTGAGGTTCTACCATTGAACTACACCCGCAGGCATACGACACCGATGGGATCGCCACGATGTCGTGTGCGATCCGACTGTACCGAACCCGGCTTGCGAAACGCCAATCAGCCCCCCGCGCAGCGCGATGTCGCAGGTTGCCCGGCGGAGCGCTCAAGGGTTGCCGCACCAGTGTCGCACGCCAGGCCCGTCGGCACTCGATACCGCGCCGATCGGAAATTTTAAAGGTGATTTTTCATTGAAACTCTGGCGTGTCGGATTCCGGTGGGCGAAACTCGGATGACACACATGTCACGCCAGGAACTTCGCTCGAGGGAATTCCGATGAGGACCGCAGGACTCGCCGCCACAGCCGACGCGCTCGGCGTATGGGGCGGCCACGGCCGCCCCACCGGGCATAGCGGGCGGTGCGCGCCGAGAAGTGCGTCCGGCGAACACTCGGCCGATCGCACGGCAACCCGGCTCCCGGCAGGGCGGCGACGGGAAGGCGCCCTCATCCCGTTCCCGGAGGTATCCGGCCTCGTGCCTCGCGACGGCGGACACACCCCGAGCCGCCCCGGCCGGACGACCACGTGCGGGCGACCCGCAACACGCCAGGAACAACCATCCGCAACTCGACAGGGAAGACGAGGACGTCGCGTGCGAGAACCGATTCTCGTGAGGCAGGCGGCGCGGGGCCGGTCCGGACCGTCACCGCGGCTCACGCCCCACTCTCCGCACACCTCGCACCGCGTGTCGCCAGCGCGTCGCGGCGCGATTTTGCGGCGAACCGGAATCGGGTGTAACACCAACGCGACGGGAACGATCACATACCCGATCGCCATTCGCCTGGCGTCGAGAACACGTTGCAAATCGCCGCTTTTCGATGCCGAGTGGCTTGCTAGGATCCTTTTTGCCGGACGGGGGTATCTGGAAAGGGGGCGGTGACCGTGCGCCGAACCAGGTGGACACAACCGCGTAGCAGTGGGAACGATCAGGGTGACGCCGGCGCCTGTGTGACTACAGGGCACCCGGGTACCGACGTCGCCCACACCGGGTGAGTCCGATGTCGACCGACATCGAGCCCCCGGTAGCCGCCATGGCCCGAGCATGGGCCCGTGCGGTCTGCGCCGAGCCCGGTTCGGGCGCGGCGCCCCAGCAGTTGGAACCGGTGCTGATCGAAATCGTCGAGCGCCTGCTCACGCTCGCCAGGTCCGAGCCGTTCCCGGTCCCGGAAGCACGGATGCTCGGCGCGCGACTGGCCGAGGCGCCGTTCGACCGCATCCGGATGCTGGCGCAGGCCACGCGCTGGCTGCTCGGTTTCCCCTCCGGCGCTCCCGGTTCCCTGGTGGCCACGCGCTGGCCCTTCATCGCCAGCCAGGCCATCGATAGTTACGCCCAGGCGCTGCAGGAGCGCGCGCTCGCGCAGCAGGAGCAGAACCTGTCGGCCAAGGTGTCGTTGCGTGTGCAGGAGATCGCCGCGCTGCAGCACCGGTTGCGCCACGAGGCCACCCACGACGCGCTCACCGATCTGGCCAACCGGACGCTGCTGCAGGACAAGGTGCGCCTGATGGCCACCGACCCGACGCGCGGCGTCGGGCTGCTGCTGATCGACCTGGACCGGTTCAAGCAGATCAACGACGGCTACGGGCACGCGATCGGTGACGAGGTGCTGGTCGAACTGGCGGGCAGGCTGCGCGAAGCGTGTCCGCCGGACACGGTGATCTGCCGGTACGGCGGCGACGAATTCGTGCTCGCGACCAACCCGCACCACAACAACCTCGGTGACCTCGCGCACCGGATCGTGGCCGCGCTGCGCGACCCGGTCTGGTCCTCGGCAGGCCCCGTTCCGGTGTCGGCGAGCGTCGGCACCGCCTACAACCCGCCGGGCAGCCCGCTCGATTTCACCGATCTGCTCCGCCGCGCCGATCGCGCGATGTACTCCGCGAAGACGGCGGGTGGCCGCCGCTTCGCGCTGGCGGACCAGCCGGACATCGATACCGCCGTCGCAGGCTGACCCGGGCTGCCACCTGTCAACCCGGCCGGGGTCAGCCGGGTTGACAGGTGGGGCACCAGAAGAGATTCCGCGCCTGCATCACCTGATGGGCGATCGGCGTGCCGCACAGACGGCACGGGGCGCCCTGACGGCGATAGACGTAGGTGCGCGGACGATCCGGGGCGTAGGAGGGCTCGCCGTGATCGTGTTCTGGCCGCACCACGACCATCTTTCCGACGCGCACCCCCACCCGCATGAGCGCGACCAGATCCGACCACATGTCGGCCCATTCGCCCGCGGACAGTTCCGTGCCGGGACGGTGGGGCGAGATCCGGTGGCGGAACAACAATTCCGCTCGATAGACGTTGCCGACCCCGGCGACCACCTGCTGATCCATCAGCAGCGCGCCGATCGGCCTACGGGAACGATGGATGCGCCGCCACGCCCGGTCCGGATCGGCGCCGCGCCGCAGCGGATCGGGCCCGAGCCGGTCGGTGAGCGCCGTCACCTCGGGCGGAAGCAGGATCTCGCAGGCGGTAGGTCCGCGCAGATCGGTGCCGAAGCCGGGCTGCCCGTCCCGCTGCCCGAACAGGCGCATCCTGACCTGCCCGACCGGCTCCCCCATCGGCACCGCGGATTCGGTGAACGTGCCGTACAGGCCGAGATGCACGTGCACCACCAAGCCGGAGTCGTAGTGGTGCAGCAGGTGCTTGCCCCACGCCTCGGCTCTGGTCAGCACCTGCCCGTCCACCCGGGCAGCGCCCGCGGCGAATTTGCCCTGCGGGCTCGATACGCGCACCACACCGCCCGCGAGGCGACGCTGATGCAGCCGCGCGAGGCGGTGCAGCGTATGTCCTTCCGGCACAGCCGGTTACGATCCCGGTGCGCTCAGTACGCGGGCACCGCCGGGGCGACGCCGGTCTTCTCGTACTCGGCCAGGATATCGATGCGCCGCTGGTGGCGCTCCTCGCCCGACCACGCGGTGGCGACGAACGCGTCGACGATGGCCAGCGCCTCCTCGGTCGAGTGCATGCGGCCGCCGATGCCGATCAGCTGCGCGTTGTTGTGCTCGCGGGCCAGCTTCGCGGTCTCCACGCTCCAGGCCAGCGCGCAGCGGGCGCCGGGCACCTTGTTCGCGGCGATCTGCTCGCCGTTGCCGCTGCCGCCGAACACCAGGCCGAGACTGCCGGGGTCGGCGACGGTCCGGCGGGCCGCCTCGATGCAGAAGGCGGGGTAGTCGTCCAGCGCGTCGTACTCGAGCGCGCCGCAGTCGACGACCTCGTGGCCCGCCTGCTCCAGATGGGCCTTGACGTGATTCTTCAGTTCGAAACCGGCATGGTCGGCACCCAGGTAAACGCGCATGCCAGGCATTGTGTCAGGTGACCGCGTCGCGGCGGCGAGAGGGTTTGCCCCGCCATTAACACCGCGGCGGGCCTGCGCGAATCGACTGATGCGCCAGTTGTGTTCACGGCCACAGCGCCCGCGTACACGGCCGACGCGCCGACCCACTTCCCGGCAACTGAATAGAGTTCATCCCATGCAGCCGTTCGAACCCCAGCCGTCCGACCAGGCGGGCCGACAGGCCGACCCGTACGCCCCGCAGGGCGGGTGGGTCCCGGCTCAGAGCACGCCTGCCGCGTCCTACGGCCAGCAGTACACCTCGGGCTCGTATCCGTCCGCGCCCCCGGCTGCGTACCCGGCGCCCTACGGGTCCTACCCCGGCGCCCCGGCGCCGCCCGTGGCGCCGCCGCAGCGGCAGCCGCGCGGCCTGTCACCGTTCGGCATGCCCGCCCGGCACAGTTGGGAGATCCCCATGCTCGTCGTCGTGGTGGTGCTCACCGTGCTCGCGTATCTGATCGCGCTGCTGCTGCTCGCCACCGGTAACTTCGACCAGTACGTCCTCGCGTTCGCGGCCGCCCCGCTGCTGCTGTGGTTCGGTCGCGGCATCAACTACGCGGGCCAGCGGGTAAACGGCGTGAAGATGTCGCCCACGCAGTTCCCCGAGGGCTATCAGATGGTGGTGGACGCCGCCGCTCGCTTCGGCATGGCGAAGGTGCCGGACGCGTACGTGGTGCTCGGCAACGGCCAGATCAACGCGTTCGCCAGCGGGCACGGGTTCCGGCGCTACGTGGTCGTCTACAGCGACCTGTTCGAGATCGGCGGCGCCGCACGGGAACCCGACGCGCTGGCGTTCATCATCGGCCACGAGGTGGGTCACATCGCGGCCGGGCACACGTCGTACTGGCGGCAGCTGGGCATGTTCCTCGTGCCGTTCCTGCCGATCATCGGCAACAGCTTGATCCGCGCGCAGGAGTACACCGCCGACAACCACGGCTTCTGCAATCGCCACACCGGCGCGTCCGCCGCCATGGGCACGCTCGCCGCGGGCAAGTACATGAACCGGCTGGTCGGCTTCGACGAGATGGCCGATCGGGCGGCCGTCGAGAAGGGGTTCTTCGTCTGGATGGTGAACGCTCTGTCCAGCCACCCGGTGCTCACCTGGCGGATGTGGGCGCTGCGCGATCGCAGCAGGCACGGGAAACTGTTCCTGCGCCCCGCGCCGCCCGCGGGCGCCGCTGTGCCCACGGGCGGCTACGCGAGTTCCTACGGCCAGGCGCCGGCAGGCCCGCCGAAGTCCGTGCTGTGACCGGGCCGGGTGCCGCGCGACGGCACCCGGGCACGGTGCTCAGTCGAACGACGGATCTTCGGTCCGCGTGCGCTTCAGCTCGAAGAAGTGCGGGTAGGACGCCAGCGCCACCGCAGCGTCCCAGAGCTTGCCCGCCTCCTCGCCGCGGGGGATCCGCGACAGGACCGGACCGAAGAACGCCGTGCCGTTGATGTGGATGGTCGGGGTGCCCACATCCGGCCCCACCTTGTCCATCCCCTCGTGATGGCTCTTGCGCAGCGCCTCGTCGTAGTCGGTGCTCTCGGCGGCCGCGGCCAGCTCGGCGGGCAGGCCGACCTCCGCCAGCGCGTCGGCGATCACCGCGGCGAGGGTCTCCTTGCGGCTCTCGCGTTCGTATTCCGCCCGCCGATTGTGGATGCGCGTGCCCATCGCCGTGTACAGCGGCGACAGCACCTTGTCGCCGTGCTCCTGCGCCGCGGCGATCGCGACGCGGACCGGGCCCCACCCCGTGTCCAGTAGTTCCTGGTACTGCGGCGGCACATCCTTGCCCTCGTTCAGCACCGACAGGCTCATCACGTGGAATCGGGCTTCGATGTCGCGCACCTGCTGGACCTCGAGGATCCAGCGCGACGTGATCCAACACCACGGGCACAGCGGGTCGAACCAGAAATCGGCGACGTCCTTGGTGGCTTCGTCGGTCACGGGCGGCTTCCTCTCGATCGCATGCGGACAGGCGGCCGCACACTGCGCCGCCCTACCGAGCAACCACGGCGGCTCGCGATTCGTTCCCACCCGCGGCGCCCGTTTTCCCGAGCCGCGCGCACGGCTGCCAGTAGGGTTGACCGGCAGGAGCTTGGTTCCCTTCGGAGAAGGAGTCCGCGATGAGTTCTGACCAGCGTTTCGTCATCGTCGGCGGCGGACTGGGCGCGGCCAAGGTCGCGGAAGCGTTGCGCGCCAACGACTTCGAGGGAACCGTGACGCTGATCGGCGCCGAGGAGCACCTGCCCTACGATCGACCGCCGCTGTCGAAGGAGCATCTGGCCGGGAAGAAGTCGCTGCCGGAGTTCACGATCGATCCGGCTCAGTGGTACCGCGATCACCACATCGAGGTCCGGCTGGGCACCACCGTCACCGGGCTGGACCCCGCGGCCAAGACGGTCACCCTGCCCGACGGTTCCACGCTCTCCTACGACAAGCTCGCGCTCGCCACCGGCTCCACGCCCCGGACCCTGCCCGTTCCCGGCGCCGACGCGCCCAACGTGTACACCTTGCGCACCATCGAGGACTCCGACACGTTGATCGAGCTGTTCAGCGGCGCGACGCGGCGGCTGGTCATCATCGGCGCGGGCTGGATCGGCCTGGAGGTCGCCGCCGCGGCCAGGGCGGCGGGCGTGGCGGTGACCATCGTCGAACGCGCCGGCCTGCCGCTGCTGGCGGTGCTGGGGCCGGAGATGGGCGAGGTGTTCGCCGACCTGCACCGCGCCAACGGCGTCGACTTCCGGTTCGGCGCGCAGGTCGAGGCGATCACCACCGAGGACGCCATCGCCACCGCGGTCGCCAACGGCGTGCGCCTCGGCGACGGCAGCACGATCGAGGCCGACGCGGTGCTGGTCGCCGTCGGCGCGCGCCCGAACGTGGAACTGGCCGCCGACGCCGGACTCGCCGTGGACGACGGCGTGCTCGTCGACGAGCGCTTGGCCACCAGTGATCCGGACATCGTCGCGGTCGGCGACATCGCCGCCCAGCAGCACCCGGTGCTCGGCAGGCGGGTCCGGGTCGAGCACTGGGCGAACGCGCTCAATCAGCCCGCGGTCGCCGCCGCGACCATGCTCGGCAAGCAGGCTTCCTACGACCGGCTGCCCTACTTCTTCACCGATCAGTACGACCTGGGCATGGAGTACACCGGGTTCGCCGCGCCGGGCGAGCACGCCAGGGTCGTCGTGCGCGGCGACAAGGCGGCACGTGAATTCGTGGCGTTCTGGCTGGACGCCGACAACCGGGTGCTGGCCGGGATGAACGTGAACGTCTGGGACGTCACCGACCGGATCAAGGAATTGATTCTGGCGGGCGAACCGGTGGATCCGGATCGGCTGGCCGACACCTCGGCGCCGCTGTGACGTGGATCACCTCCGCGATGTGTCGAATGCGCGCGCCGCGCTCCGACCCCATCGCGAGCGCCACCCGCGCGCTGCATCCGACCGAACGCCGGAGAGGAAACCGATCATGAAGTACATGCTGCTGAAGACCTACGGGCCGACCGCGTACTGCGACACACCGATCAACGAATGGTCCCCGGAAGAGATCCGGGCCCACATAGACTTCCAGCGCGCGCTGGGTGCGCAACTGGCCGAGGCGGGCGAGTTGGTGGACGCGCAGGGATTGGCCGGTCCGGAGGAGGCGCGGATCGTCAGTTCGGACGGCCGGTCGGCGCCGGTGGTCACGGACGGGCCCTTCCCGGAGACCAAAGAGTTCTTGGCGGGGTACTGGATCGTCGACGTGGACAGCCCCGAGCGGGCCTACGAGATCGCCGCGCAGGCCTCCGCCGCACCCGGCCCCGGCGGTAAACCGATCGGCGAGTACATCGAAGTTCGCGCGGTGATGGGCGCCCCCGCCACCGAGCAATGAGCGACCGGAGTGCGGTGCCCGACGACACACCGCTCCCGGCGAGCACCGAGGACCTGCTGCGCACACTGGCGCCGCAGGTCCTCGGAACGCTCGTCCGCCGGTTCGGTGACTTCGACACCGCGGAAGACGCGCTGCAGGAAGCGCTGCTCGCGGCCGCGACCCAGTGGCCGAGGGAGGGCCTGCCGGACCATCCGCGGGCCTGGCTGATCCAGGTCGCGCAGCGCCGGATGGCCGACGCCGTGCGCGCGGAGGTGGCTCGGCGGCGCAGGGAGACCACGGCTTTCGACCGCGAGGTCACCGACGCCGTGCCCGTCGATCACGACGACACCCTCACCATGCTGTTCCTGTGCTGCCATCCGGCGCTGACGCCCGCCGCCGCCATCGCGCTGACGCTGCGCGCGGTGGGCGGTCTCGGCACCGACCAGATCGCCCGCGCCTTCCTGCTGCCGGAAGCGACGATGGCGCAGCGCATCACGCGGGCGAAGAAGAAACTGGCCACGGTCGAGCGTCCCTTCGCGCAGCCGGGCGATCAGCGGTGGCGCGAGCGGCTCGGCGCGGTGCTGCACGTGCTGTACCTGATCTTCAACGAGGGCCATACCAGCAGCTCGGGGCACACGTTGCAGCGGACGGACCTGTCCGACGAGGCGATCCGGCTCACCCGAGCGGTGCACCGGCTGTTGCCCGAAGACAGCGAGGTCACCGGTTTGCTCGCGCTGATGCTGCTCACCGACGCCCGCCGGGCCGCACGCACCGGCGCGCACGGCGAACTCATCCCGCTGGCCGAGCAGGATCGCGCGCGGTGGGATCGTGCGCTGATCACCGAAGGGACGACCCTGGTCACCGGCACGCTCGCAGGCGGCTTGCGCGGGCCGTACCAGATCCAGGCGGCCATAGCGGTCCTGCACGCGCAGGCTCCGCGCTCGGAGGACACCGAGTGGACCAAGATCCTCGCGCTGTACGACCGGCTCGAACGGCTCTCGGACAATCCGATGGTGACGCTCAACCGGGCGGTGGCGACGGCGATGGTGGCGGGGCCACAAGCGGGTCTCGCGCTGGTCGAGACCCTCGACGACCACCTGTCCGGCACGCACCGGCTCGACGCCGTGCGCGGCCATCTGTACGAGATGGCCGGTGCGGTCGACGCGGCCATCGACTGCTACACCAAGGCGGCCGCGCGCACGACGAGCGTGCCCGAGCGCGACTATCTGACCATCCGTGCGGCACGGCTGCGGCACGAAGCGCGGGTGAACCTCACCGACTGAGCGGATTCCTTGCTTCAGGTGGGCGGCCGCGCCATTCCCGGTTCGGCGTCACCGGAAGCCGGCGATACGTTCGTCGGAAGCGTCTGCTCCGGCGACGCGCCGGGCACCGCCACGCGAGGGCACTCGGCCGGTCGCGACCGGGCAGACTATCCCGGGTGGCAGGCAAACACAGTGCGGGAGTCCTTCTTTTCCGCCGGAACTCCGATGGCGCCGCCGAGGTGTTGCTCGGACACATGGGCGGTCCGTTCTGGGCGCGAAAAGACCTCGGCGCGTGGTCGATTCCGAAAGGCGAGTACGAGCCGGAGACGGAGGACGCCGAGGCCGCGGCGCGCCGCGAGTTCGCCGAGGAGCTCGGGCTGCCGGTCCCGGCTGGCACCTGGCTGCCGTTGGGCGAGGTGCGCTACAGCGGCGGCAAGAAGATCCTCACCGTGTGGGCGGTCGAAGGCGATCTCGATCCCGCCGCCGTGGTACCGGGGACCTTCCAGTTGGAATGGCCGCCGCGTTCCGGTCGCCTCGCGGAGTTCCCCGAGGTCGACCGCGCGGAGTGGTTCGATACGGCCACCGCGCGAGACAAGCTCGTCGCGGGGCAGCGACCCTGTCTGGACCGGCTGGCCGAGTTGCTCGCGGACTGACCGTCAGCGCGCCAGGCCCGCCCAGCTGCGGCCGGTGACGAGTTCGTAGGCCTCCACATACTTCTGCCGGGTCGCCGCGACGATCTCGGCCGGGATCTCCGGGCCTGGCGCCTCCTTGTTCCAGCCCGTCGAGGTGGCCCAGTCGCGGACGAACTGCTTGTCGAACGAGCGTTGCGCGCGGCCGGGCTCCCACTCGTCGGCGGGCCAGAACCGCGACGAATCCGACGTCAGCACTTCGTCGCCGAGGGTGAGCACATCACCGTCCCAGCCGAATTCGACCTTCGTATCGGCGACGATCACACCGCGTTCGGCGGCGTGCTCGGCGCCTCGGGCGTAGATGTGCAAGGTCAGCTCGCGCAGCCGCTCGGCGACCTCACGCCCCTCCTGGTTCACCACGTCCGCGAAGGTGATCGACTCGTCGTGCCCCTCGGACGCCTTGGTGGTCGGCGTGAAGATCGGCTCGGGCAGCTTGTCGCCCTCACGCAGGCCGGGCGGCAGCGCGATCCCGCACACCGAGCCCGTCTGCCGGTACTCCACCAGCCCCGACCCGGTCAGGTAGCCGCGCGCGATGCATTCCACCTGCACCATCTTCAGCGGCTTGACCCGGATGCCGCGACCGGCGAACTCGGCGGGCACGTCGGTGGCCGAGACGACGTGGTTGGGCACGTCGGTGAAGTACTCGAACCACCAGTTCGACAGCTGCGTGAGCAGAGCGCCCTTGTCCGGGATCGGCGTCGGCAGCACCACGTCGTACACCGACACCCGGTCGGAGGCGACCAGCAGCAGCGTGTCGCCGTCCTCGTACAGGTCACGCACCTTCCCGGCGTGCACATGCTTCAACGTCGAGCCTCCGAATCCGTGGGGTGAACCTGCGCTGTACCAGGCACAATACCGCCGTCCCCGAGCGCGCCCGCCGCGCCGTCGCGGTCGCGCCGCCGAACCGGCGCGCGAGTGCCCGTGAACACTAGGGTTGATCGGGAAACTCCCGCGCGAACTGCCATGACGAATGGCATCGTGGGTGTCGCCCGTGCCAGTTCTTCGACCACGAAGGAGCCTTATGTCCGCACCCAATCTCACTCGCGACCAGGCGATCGAACGCGCCGCGACGGTGTCGGTCGAGAACTACCGCGTCGAGCTGGATCTCACCGACGGCGCGGGCAAGCCGGGCGAGCAGACCTTCTTCTCCCGCAGCACCGTGACCTTCACCGCGGAACCGGGTGCGAGCACGTTCATCGACATCGTGGCGCGCGGCGTGCGCTCGGCGGTGCTCAACGGGACCGCGCTGGACGTCTCCGATTACGACGAGTCGACCGGCATCACGCTGAACGACCTGGCCGAGCGCAACGAGCTGGTGGTGGAAGCCGATTGCGAGTACTCGCACACCGGCGAGGGCCTGCACCGGTTCGTCGACCCCGCCGACGACGCCGTCTACCTGTACTCGCAGTTCGAAACCGCCGACGCCAAGCGGATGTTCGCCTGCTTCGACCAGCCCGACCTCAAAGCCACCTTCGACATCGCCGTCACCGCGCCGGAGGACTGGCAGGTCATCTCCAACGCGGCCGTCGTGCAGACGCTCGTCGCTGAGCCGGGCAAGCACGTCTTCCGCACCACCCCGAAGATGAGCACCTACCTCGTCGCGCTCATCGCGGGCCCGTACGCGCAATGGACCGACGTCTACACCGACGAGCACGGCGACATCCCCCTCGGCATCTACTGCCGCGCGTCGCTGGCCGAGCACATGGATGCCGAGCGGCTGTTCACCGAGACCAAGCAGGGTTTCGGCTTCTACCACCGCAACTTCGGCGTCCCGTACGCGTTCGGCAAGTACGACCAGCTGTTCGTCCCCGAGTTCAACGCCGGCGCGATGGAGAACGCGGGCGCGGTGACCTTCCTGGAGGACTACGTCTTCCGGTCCAAGGTCACCAGGGCGTCCTACGAGCGCCGCGCCGAGACCGTGCTGCACGAGATGGCGCACATGTGGTTCGGCGACCTGGTCACCATGAAGTGGTGGGACGACCTGTGGCTGAACGAGTCCTTCGCCACCTTCGCTTCGGTGCTGTGCCAGTCCGAGGCCACCGAGTACACCAACGCATGGACCACCTTCGCGAACGTGGAGAAGTCCTGGGCCTACCGGCAGGACCAGCTGCCGTCCACGCACCCGATCGCCGCGGACATCCCCGACCTCGCCGCGGTCGAGGTCAACTTCGACGGCATCACCTACGCCAAGGGCGCCAGCGTCCTCAAGCAACTCGTCGCCTACGTCGGCCTGGAGCCGTTCCTGGCCGGCCTGCGCGCGTACTTCGCCGACCACGCCTATGACAACGCCACCTTCGACGACCTGCTGTCGGCGCTGGAGAAGTCGTCCGGCCGCGACCTGTCCACCTGGGGCGCGCAGTGGCTCAAGACCACCGGCCTCAACATCCTGCGCCCCGAGTTCGAGGTGGACGCCGAAGGCAGGTTCAGCTCGTTCGCGGTCGTGCAGGAGGGCGCGCAGCCGGGCGCGGGCGAGCGGCGCGTGCACCGTCTGGCGATCGGCGTCTACGACGATCAGGACGGAAAACTGGTGCGCACCGAGCGCGTCGAACTCGACCTCGACGCCGCCGAGCGCACCGAGGTACCCGAGCTGGTCGGCGTGCCGCGCGGCCAATTCGTGCTGGTCAACGACGACGACCTCACCTACTGCTCGATCCGGCTCGACGCCGATTCGCTCGACGTGCTGGTCAACCGCATCGCCGACATCGCGGAGCCGCTGCCGCGCACGCTGGCCTGGTCGGCGGCCTGGGAGATGACACGCCAGGCGGAGTTCCGTGCCCGCGATTTCGTCGCGCTGGTCCAGCGCGGTGTCGGCGCCGAGAGCGAGATCGGTGTGGTGCAACGGTTGCTGATGCAGGCCAACACCGCGCTCGGCAGCTACGCCGAGCCGGAATGGGCCGCGACCACCGGCTGGCCGGAATACGCGAACCGGCTGCTGGAGCTGGCGCGCGAAGCCGAACCGGGCTCCGACCACCAGCTCGCCTTCGTCAACGCGCTGACCGGCGCGAAGCTATCGGCCTGGCACACCGAGGTGCTCAGCGAGCTGCGCGACGGCGACCCGGCGAAGGTCGGCCTGCCCGGCCTGGTGGTCGACACCGACCTGCGCTGGCGGATCGTGACGGCGCTCGCGGCGGCGGGTGAGATCGACGCCGAGGGGCTGCACACGCCGGTCATCGACGAGGAGCTGGCCAACGATCCCACGGCGGCGGGCAAGCGGCAGGCGGCCGCCGCGGCGACGGCGCGCCCGATCGCCGAGGTGAAGGAGCAGGCGTGGACGACGGTGATGGGCGACGACTCGGTGCCCAATGTCACCGCGCGCTCGATCGTCAGCGGTTTCGCGCCCGCCGGGCAGGGTGAGCTGCTCGCCGACTACGTGGAGCGGTATTTCGCCGAGGTGCCCGGCGTCTGGGAGCGGCGCTCCAGCGAGGTCGCCCAGACCGTGGTGGTCGGCCTCTACCCGCACTGGGCGATCAGCGAGGACGCGGTAGCCGTCGCCGACAAGTTCCTCGCCGGCGATCACCCGCCCGCGCTGCGCCGGCTGGTCAGCGAGGGCAAGGCGGGCATCGAACGCTCGCTGCGCGCCCGCGCCTTCGACGCGCAGCCGTAGAACGAAACCGGCGCGTCCACCTGGACGGGTGGACGCGCCGGTACGGGGTTTCGCTGTCCCTACCTGCCGATGGCGGCGGCCATCACGCGGACGGCGGAGACCACGCCATCGATCAGCTGGCCCTGCCGGAACGAGCTCAGCGCGGCGGTGACGCCGAGCTGGCAGACCCGATCGTTCGCACGGTCGGCGACGGCCCGGCCCGAGCGCACCTCGATCGCCTTCTCGTTCGGCGAGACGGCGATGAGCACCGAGTGCGCCGCCTCGGGCGTGCCGGGGAAGATCGCGTCCGCCGCGGCGGCCGGGTCCTCGCCCAGATCGCCGATGTAGACGTTGAAACGCACCTTCGTCGCGCGGGTCGCCTCGGTGAGCACGTTGTCCATGGTGAGCCGCTCGACGTCGTCGAACGGCGCTTCCTTGAACACGTCGCCCGCCTCGTGCACGCCGGAGACGCGGCCGCTACTGGTGATCGCGTATCCGTGCGGCAGATCGGCTTCGACCACCGCGGGCCACTTAGAACCTGCCACTTGCCCGTCCTCCGATCAGCTCCACCGCGGTGGACTCGATGGCCGCATGGGGTTCATGCGGTGTATCCGCGAAGTGGTGACCCGAACCGATCACCTCTTCGGTGGCACTCCACAGCACCGGCGACGCGGTCCACTTCTGACCGAGGGTGAAGTGGACCGGCTTCTCGCCAGGCAGCGGCTTACCGAGGAACGACAATCCGGCGATGATGCCGTAGATCACCAGCGGTATGCCGGCGAAGATCAGCACTGTCTCGAGAATGCTCACGGATCAAAGGTAGACGATCCTCTGTAGTAGTTCTCCGTCCGGTCGAGCCGGAGTGCCGCCCGTGTCCGGTGCACCCACCGTGAGCTGGGTCTTTCCGGTTTTCCTCAAACCAACCATGCGGCCGCGTTCGGCGGCAGCTGGCCGCCGTCGGTCGGCGCGCTGGACAGCAGAACGTCTCCCGGCGGGAGCTGGATCGGCAGGTCCGAGGCGTTGAGCACGCACACCAGTCCACCCGGCCTGCGGAACGCGAGACAACCCGGCGGGCTGCCGTACCACTCGATCCGGTCCCCGGCGAACTCCGGCCGCTGGGCACGCAACTCGATCGCAAGGCGATACAGCGACAAGGTCGATCCCAGCTCCTCGAGCTGGGCTTCCACGGTCAACGGCGCCCAGCCGAGCGGCATCGGCAGCCACGGCGTCCCGGTGGTGAACCCGTACGGCGGCGCTGCGCCTTCCCACGGCAGCGGCACCCGGCAGCCGTCGCGGCCGCGCTGGGTGTGGCCGGAGCGCTCCCACACCGGATCCTGCAAGACCTCGTCCGGCAGGTCGTCGACGTTGGGCAGGCCCAGTTCGGCGCCGTTGTAGATGAACACCGCGCCGGGCAGCGCGAGTTCCAGCAGGATCATCGCCCGTGCCCGCGCGACGCCGAGCGCGCCGCCGCCGTACCGGGTGACCTCCCGCTCGATGTCGTGGTTGGACAGCGTCCAGGTGGGCACGGCGAAGACCGGCGCGACGGCGGCCAGCGAGTTGTCCACGGCGTCGCGCACCGCGTCGGCGTCGAACGCCGATTCCGCGAGGCGGAAGTTGAACGCGAGGTGCAGTTCGTCGGCGCGTACGTACTCGCCGAAACGGGCGTTGTCCTCGACCCACACTTCGCCGATGAGCACCGCGTCCGGGTACTCGTCGACCACCTTGCGGATCCGGCGGTGGATGTCGTGCACGGCGGGATTGTTGAAGCGCGGGTCGCTGTCGTCGTGCGCGAGCAGGGCCGAGACGGACAGCTCCGGCATGTCGGGCAGACCGTCGGGTTTGGCCATGCCGTGCGCGACGTCGATCCGGAATCCGTCCACCCCGCGGTCGAGCCAGAACCGCAGCGTCTGCTCGAAATCGGCGGCGACCTCGGGATTCGACCAGTTCAGGTCGGGCTGTTCACGAGCGAACAGGTGCAGGTACCACTGGCCGGGCGTGCCGTCGGGTTCGGTGATCCTGGTCCAGGCCGGGCCGCCGAAGATGCTGGGCCAATTGTTCGGCGGCTCGGCGCCACCGGGGCCACGGCCGTCGCGGAAGATGTAGCGGTCGCGCTCCGGGCTGCCGGGAGCCGCCGCCAGCGCCGCGCGGAACCACGGATGCTGGTCGCTGGTGTGATTGGGCACCAAGTCCATGGTGACCTTGATCCGGCGGGCGTGCGCCTCGGCGATCAGCGCGTCCATCGCGGCGAGCCCGCCGAAGAGCTGATCGATGTCGCGGGGGTCGGCAACGTCGTAGCCACCGTCGGCCATCGGCGAACGCATCACGGGGCAGATCCACAGGGCATCGACGCCGAGCAGTTCGAGATAGCCCAGTTTGTCCCGGACTCCCCCGAGATCGCCGATCCCGTCTCCGCTCGAGTCCGCGAAGGATCTCGGATAAACCTGGTAGAACACGGCCGACCGCCACCACGACTGCGTGGCACGATCCACCGGCGCCGTTAAGGCTGGTGCATCACTCACATCCGCAATAGTGCCAAAGTTCCGACGCGAAAGCCTTCAGGCGTCACCCCGCTTCGAATCGTGGGCAAATATTCAGCACCGTCACCGGGATGAGCGAAAAACGGTGCTCAGCTCCGTCTCTCGCGGGCAAGCACCGCGTCACCCGTTGTTCATCAGCGAATTTTTCACCACCACAACGCGGTAGAAAACACACCATCGCCGCCGTGCTGGGCGCGTGGTCAGAACGGCGCGTTCACCAATGAGTTGGCCGCCATCTCCAGGTAGTCGAGCAGCGCCTTGCGGTGCTCGTCGTCCAAGGTTTCCGGCTCGATCTCCGCGACCGCGATATGCATGCACCGCAGCCACGCGTCGCGCTCGATCGGCCCGATGGTGAACGGCATGTGCCGCATGCGCAGCCGGGGGTGGCCGCGCTCGTCGGAGTAGGTGCGCGGACCGCCCCAGTACTGCTCCAGGAACATCCGCAAACGACGCTCCGCCGGACCGAGATCCTCTTCCGGATACAGCGGACGCAGCACTTCGTCGGCGGCCACCTCGCGATAGAACGTCGCGACGAGCCGCCGGAACGTCTCCGCCCCACCGACCGCCTCGTAGAACGACGTCGCCGTTTGCTCGCCCGAAGTCATAGACCCTCTCGCTTCACCGGATGCGCCGCTGTCCATTGTGCCCGCGCCCCGGCACCGCCGCCGCACCGCCCTCGCACCGCCGATCGGCAACCGGAACATCGCGCCGGAATGGCACTTCAGCCACAGTTAACCGGACATTGTCGAAAATCACCGTGCAATGCCCGACATTCCATGGTCAACTGGGTGACAGTCTCTGCTTTGCAGATACCACATGATCCTGCCAATCATGAAATCGAGGTCGAGATGAAGCAGCGGCACGGCGCCCGATCAGAGGCGCGAGCGCACCGACAACTCCAGCCCGCCGACGTCCACAATCGTGGGTCGGGGGCTACTCCGCTGCACATCTTGTCCGAACGATATCCGGGTGGACATCGTGGTCATCACGACCACGGACCCCGCCCCACCGCCCCGCCGTCCGAGGGCACGAACTGGCTCAAGACCAGGGTGCTGCTGTTGAACGCCACCTACGAGCCGCTCACCGCATTGTCCGCGCGCCGCGCGATCGTGCTGCTCATCTGCGACAAGGCCGACGCCGTCCACCACAACGACGAGGGACCGGTAGTGCACTCCGCCGACACGTCGGTGACCATTCCCTCGGTGATCCGCCTGCGCACCTACGTGCACGTTCCGTACCGCGCCAGGGTGCCGATGACCCGCGCCGCCCTCATGCACCGCGATCGCTACCGCTGCGGTTACTGCGGCGGCAAGGCCGAGACGATCGACCACGTCATCCCGCGCAGCCGCGGCGGGGAACATTCTTGGGAGAACTGCGTCGCCAGCTGCGCGCCGTGCAACCATCGCAAAGCCGACAAACTGCTCAGTGAGCTGGGCTGGACGCTGCGCGCCCCGCTGGTCTCCCCCAAGGGCCCGCACTGGCGCCTGCTGTCCACCACTGCCGATCTCGACCCGGTGTGGTTGCAGTATCTCGGCGAAGGCGCCGCCTGATCGATCAGGTGTACTCCACCACCAGCGTCGCCCAGGTCGGCGACGCCAGTGCCTCGAAGACATGCGGCTGATCACCCGGGTACGCGATGTAATCGCCCGGGTGTAATTCGACAGGCGCGTCGACGGGGCCGACCAGTGCACGTCCTTCCGCCAGCAGCACATGCTCGACCACACCGGCGATATGCGGATCCGATCGGCGGGCATGCCCCGGTTCGGCGGTGATGCGGAACAGGTCGCGGCGAGAATTGGCCGGTCCGGCCGCCAGCAGCGTCGCACGGTACTCCGATCGCTCCGCCGCCACGACCGGGCCCTCACCGGCGCGAATGACGTGCACGTTCGGGCGCGGCGGGTCGAGCAAGCGGGAGAACGGCATGTCCAGCGTGACGCACAACGCCCACAAGGTCTCCAGGCTCGGGTTCCCGGTTCCCGACTCCAGTTGCGACAGGGTGGATTTCGCGATGCCCGCCCGGCTGGCGACCTCGCTCAACGACAGTCCGGCCCGAGTGCGCTCGCGGCGGAGGGCGGCGGCGATCACCGCCTTCGGGGTCGTCGTCGCGTCTTGCTGCGTCATCTCCCGCTCCGTTGGTTCTTCCAGCGCCTGCGGCGCTGGTGTTCGCTGTGCTTGTTCGGCCGCGACTTCGTCGCGGCGTGTTCGACAATGCCAGGTCTCGCTCCGCTCGGAACCTGCGGTCGGGCTGTGGGGTCTCGTCCTGCGGTTCCACCCGGCGCTGACGCTTCGGCGGGAACGCCTGCCGTGCGATACCACCCGCTGTCGCGCCACCGGCCTGCTGTTGCGAACGACCTGCTGCAGCGCGAGGCACTTGCTGCGCGAGGGACTGTTGGCGCTGTGGGCGTCTCTTGCTGCGCCGGCGGCCTGGTGTTGCGCTGGGCGGCCTGGCTCGGTTGCGGCGCGAGCCTTGGTTGCCTGCGGCCCAGAACCGCGTGACCGAGGCAGCGGGACGGGCGAGGCCGCCACGGTGCCGATCAGGCTCACCCCGGAACAGAAGCGCCGGGCATCTCGCAACCATCCTTCTCGCGCACCGCCGGTGATCCGGCTCCCTGGCACCATGCTCCGCGACACGCCTGCCGCAGAATGGCCCGGCCCCGCCGGTGCTTGCCCGGACGAAGCTTTCGCCGGGGAAACCATGTTGACGAAGCGCGGCGCTGTGTCCACTATAAACAACATGCGTTCGATATGGCGAACACTGGATCGGGATGCGCTGCTCGGGATCGGGGCGGTCTGCCTCGCCGTCGGGGTGATCGGGATTTCCTACGGGGCGACCGCGGTCGCGGCGGGCTTTCCGGTCTGGCTGCCGGTGCTGCTCGGGTGCGTGGTGCTCGCCGGGAGTTCGGAGTTCCTGTTTCTCGGGATCGTGGCGGCCGGGGGCAATCCCATCGCGGCGGTGCTGGCCGGGCTGCTGGTCAACGCCCGGCACGTGCCTTACGGGCTGTCGGTACCCGATGCGGTCGGCATGGGTTGGCGGCGCTCGCTAGGGGTCCATCTCATGAACGACGAGTCCGTCGCGATGACCATCGCGCAACCGGACGCGCGACGCAGGCGCGCGGCCTACTGGATCACCGGCGCGGGGGTGCTGCTCGCCTGGCCGGGCGGCGCCGCCGTCGGAGCGCTGATCGGATCGGTGGTCACCGACACCTCGGCGCTGGGACTCGATGCCGTGTTCCCCGCGGTTCTGCTCGCCTTGGTGCTGCCCGCGCTGCGGGAGCGCACCACCCTCGCCGCGGTGGCGGTCGGCACCGCGGTCGCTCTGGTCAGTGCGCCGTTCCTGCCTACGGGGCTGCCGGTGCTGCTCGCCCTGTCCGGGGTGCTGGTCGCGGCGCGGGAGAAGCCGCGGCAGGCGACCGTGTCGGGAGCGGCGTGATGCTGGCCGCCGGAGTCGTCGCACTCGCCGCGGGCACCTACGCCTTCCGCTGGGCCGGACCCGCACTCCGCGACCGAGTACGCCTGCCCGCGCGTGTGGTGCGCCTGCTGGAGATCGGCGCCGTCGTATTGCTCACCGCGCTCGTGGCCGTCACCACCCTGCCGCTGGGCACCGCGGACCTCGGATTCGCCGTGCCCGCAGGCGTTCTCGCCGGTGGGCTGGTGGCCTGGTTCCGGCAACCGATCCTGCTGGTGATTCTCGCCGCCGCCGCGACAACGGCATTCATCCGCCTGCTCGGCGTCGCCTAGCCGGGATGCGCGACAGCCGGTTTCGCACAGAGGCAGGCGGCGCCGTCCCCTCCTGCCGACGGCGCCGCCTACCCATCGATCGCTTCCGAGCAATTGTTTGCTACGCGAGAAATCACGGTGGAACCCTTCACCGCGAAAGGGGTGCGCGGAAACGTAACAGCTGATCTGATCCGCCTTCCGGGCCACCCGAATCCAACCCTCGACCGGCTGGAGGACTCTCGGGACCAACGCTGCCGGAACCGGCCTCGACCTCGCGATCTGCTACGTTCGGGCCTTCGCCTGGCACGCGGAACGGCACGAGAAGTGCATAGCCTGCGTCGCCGCTGGCTATGGCTCGTGGGGTGAGTCGGCCGGGCCGAGGAAGCTATCTACATAGCCACTTGCACGGCGAAGCGCTTGTGTCCCCGCGCGAATCACCTGCCCCGCATACCCCTGAGCACCCTGGCGAAACTCACTGCGGCAGTAAGGGAATCCCACCGCCGAGCCGACGAGCCACCGAACCGTAGCGGGCGTCGAGCCGCAGCCACGTTCTGGTCGCGCGGACACGGACGATCTCGGCGGGTGGAATACGCCGGGGGTCGGCCTTCTCCCCCGAGTGCGGGATGAAGTCCATCGCCGTGAGCGCGAAGACCACGCGCATCGGCACCTGCACCCGAGTGCCTCCGCCGGACACGGTCAGCACCGCCTGATCCAGCAGCGAGGCGGGCGGACCGTGACCGCTGCCGTGTTCCCGCGCCAGCTGCGCACCCTGCTCGGCGAGTTCGACCAGCGTGCGCGCGGGCACATCGTCGACGTGCACGAAACCGTCGGTGGGTGGCAGCGCGCCGCGCCACGCGGAGTCCATCGAAAATCCGAGGTCGATCGGACCGCCGACAGCCGAACCGGCGAGCACCAGGTCGGCGCCGACCGTCACGTCGTCGACGCCCAGTTCGGCGACCACGGTGCGCATCGCCAGCGCCTCGAAGCCCGTCGCCACCCAGGCCGAAACGTACTTCTCCCCGCGGCGGCGCAAGCGCACCACCGCCGCTGGGTCCAGCCGCACGGCCCTGGTCAGGAACGTCGCGAGATTCTCCCGCTCCGCCGGATCGGGCACGCGCAGCACTCGTTGTTCCGTCATCACGGCTGCTCCGCCGTCAGCACTCGGCCACCATCGGCGCGCGGTCGTTCACTCCATCCATTCCGACAGGTAATCACGCTCGGCGTCGGTGAGCCTGCGCAATCGCTGTGCTCGCATGTCGAACGCCGCGATCTGCGTGGAGGCCACCACGGCGGCGGGCGAATCGGGCTGCGCGCCCGCCGCACGCACCTCGTAGCCGATGGTGAAATCGACCGCGCGCAACTGCTCGATCCACATGGCGATGTCCAGCGGCGTGTCCTCGTGCCGCAATTGACCGCGGTAGCGCACCCGCAGGTCGGCGAGGACACAACCCTCACGCAGCGGCGCGGTCGGGCGGCCGTCCTCGAACAGCCACGGAATCCGCGCCTCTTCCAGCAGCGTCACCATCCGGGCATGGTTGACGTGCTGGAACACGTCCATGTCCGACCACCTGACGTCCACCTTGGCGTGGAACCGCCGCGGCAGCACCAGGCTGCCCGCGGCCTTCCCGCTTCCGCTCACCGAACTCGTCAACGTGGTACCTCCGATTGAGCGCCCACCCCGCTCACCATGCTCCGCACTTGCCGCGCTGCAACCGACAACGTGGCGAGATCGTGGGTTCCGGACTCGAACAATTCCGACAGCGCCGCCCTGGCTCGCCCGAGGCGGGACTGATTCTTCGACTCCCAGTATGCAATCTTCTCGTCCGCCGTCTCCTCGGGGTCGCCGCCGGAGAGCACATCGAGCGTGAGGGAGCGCAGCGACCCGTACATGTCGTCGCGCAGGGCCAGCCGCGCCAGCGCGTGCCAGCGGTCGCCGCGTTCGAGGTGGCTGACCGCCTGCAGCAGCCAGTCGATCTTGAGGTGATCGTTGAGCGCGTAGTACAGCGAACCGACCTCGTCACCGTCCCGGTCGGTGATGTCGGCGATGTCCACGATGTCCAGCAGCGGGAACAGGTGCAGCAGGCCGAAGACCTCGGTGGCCAGGTCGGTCGGCGCGCCGCGAGCGATCAGCTCGGCGGACCGGTCGGTCAGGGTGAACACGTGGTGCCCGCGCAGCCATCCCGGCACCTTCGGTGCGAGTTCCCGCACGTCGGCGCGGTACCGGCTGATCTCGGAGCCCACCGCGATCGGCTGCGGGCGGTTGCTCAGCAGCCACCGGGACGCCCGGTCCAGGGTCCGCTTCGTCTCCAGTTCCATCAGGTCGCGCACCGGGGTGGGCGCGTCGCAAGCGCGGATTCGCGCCCATCGCTCGTGCAGGTCGAAGATCCCGCTCGCCGCGGCGAAAGCGCGCACCGCGTCGGTGGTGGTGGCGCCGACCTCCTCGTTCAACCGGTGGGCGTAGGTGATGCCGCCGTAGTCCACCATCTCGTTGACGATCATGGTGGTGACGATCTCCCGGCGCAGCCGGTGCCGCTTGATCGCCGCCGCGAAACGATCCCGCAGCGGTGTGGGGAAGTACTCCGGCAGCCGGGCCGCGAAGTACTGGCTGTCGGGCAGATCGGACCCGAGCAGATCGGACTTCAGCGACAGCTTCACATGCGCCATCAGATTGGCCAGCTCCGGTGAGGCCAGTCCGGAGCCTTCCTCCAGCCTGCGCTTCATCTCCTGATCCGACGGCAGCGCCTCGAGTTCGCGGTCCAGGCCGCGCCGCTCCTCGAGTTCCTCGATCAGCCGCGTCTGCACGCTCAGCATCTGCGGCGCCTCGGTGCGCGAGAGGCCCATGAGGAAGTTCTGCGCCACATTGTCCTGCAGGACCATCCGGGCAACCTCGTCGGTCATCGAGGCCAGCAGCGGATTGCGCTCATCCTGCGGCAACTGACCGCCGGAGACCACGGCGTCGAGCAGGATCTTGATGTTCACCTCGTGATCGGAGCAGTCCACGCCGGCCGAGTTGTCCAGCGCGTCGGTATTGATCTTGCCGCCGTTGCGGTTGAACTCGATGCGGCCCAGCGCCGTGGCGCCGAGGTTGCCGCCCTCGCCGATCACCTTGGCCCGCAGTTGGTTTCCGTTGACCCGGACCGCGTCGTTGGACTTGTCGCCCACCTCCGCGTTGGTCTCCGTGCTGGCCTTGATGTAGGTGCCGATGCCGCCGTTCCACAGCAGATCGACCGGAGCCAGCAGGATCGCGCGCACCAGATCCGGCGGCGACAGCGACACGACATCATCGCCCAGTCCGAGGGCCGCCCTGGCCTGCGGGCTGATCGGCACGGCCTTCACGGTGCGATCCCACACCCCGCCGCCGGGACTGATCAGCGAGGTGTCGTAATCCGCCCACGACGACCTCGGCAACGCGAACATCCGCTGCCGCTCCCGGTACGAGCGAGCCGCGTCCGGGTCGGGATCGAGGAAGATGTGGCGGTGGTCGAAAGCGGCCACCAGACGAATGTGCTCGGACAACAACATCCCGTTGCCGAACACGTCACCACTCATGTCACCGATGCCGACCACGGTGAAGTCCTGGGTTTGCGTGTCGATCTCCATCTCACGGAAATGACGCTTGACGCTCTCCCACGCACCCTTGGCGGTGATGCCCATCGCCTTGTGGTCGTACCCCGCCGAACCGCCGGAGGCGAACGCGTCACCCAACCAGAAGCCATAACTCTGCGCCACCTCGTTGGCGATGTCGGAGAACGTCGCGGTCCCCTTGTCCGCCGCCACGACCAGGTAGGTGTCGTCCCCATCGCGCCGCACCACCCGGGCCGGGGGCAAGACCTCCCCGCTCGCGCGATCCACGTTGTCGGTGACATCCAGCAGGCCGGAGATGAACGTGCGGTAGCAGGCGACGCCTTCCGCACCCAACGCCTGCCGGTCGGCGACCGGATCGCCGGTGGACGCGGGCGGCTGCTTCACCACGAAACCGCCCTTGGCGCCGACCGGCACGATCACCGCGTTCTTCACCGCCTGCGCCTTCACCAGACCCAAGATCTCCGTGCGGAAATCCTCCAGCCGGTCCGACCACCGCAGACCACCGCGCGCCACCGGACCGAAGCGCAGGTGCACGCCTTCCACCCGCGGCGAGTAGACGAAGATCTCGAACTGCGGCTTCGGCTTCGGCAGTTCGGCGATCTCCCGTGGTTCCACCTTCACCGAGACGAAGTCGCGCGGCCTGCCTTCCGCGTCGGTCACGTAGTAATTGGTCCGCAAGGTCGCCTTGATCAGGCCGAGGATCGCGCGCAGGATGCGGTCGGCATCCAGACTGACCACCTCGTCGATCCGCCCCCGCACCTGGGTTTCCAGCTCCGTGGCATGCTCGGCGGACACCGTGTCGGGGTCGAAGCGCGCCGCGAACAGGTCGACGAAAAGGCGCGCGATATCCGGATAGGTGAGCAGCACGCGGCAGATATTGGCCTGGCTGTACGGAAAACCGGCCTGCTGCAGGTACTTCGCGTAGGTGCGCAGGATCGACACGGCCCGCCACGGCAGCCGGGCGCGCAGCACCAGCTCGTTCATGCCGTCCGCCTCCGCGCGGCCGTACCACATGGCCCCGAAGGCTTCCACGAACCGTTCCCGCAGCCCACGCACCTCCGCCTCCAGCACGTCGGCGCGTTTGGAGGACTCGAGCAGTTCGGCGTCCAGATCGCGATCGAGCGAACTGCGCAGCAACTCCGGGCGAGCGAGCAGGCCGAAGTCGTAGATCCACCGCTCACCGCCGGCGCTGTCGGCCGCGGCCTCCAGCTCGATCTGGTACGGCCGCTCGTCGACCACCTCCACGCCGAGACTCTGCAACAGCGGGAGCACCTGGCTCAACGAGATGCCGCTGCCTCCGACGTAGAGCGTGAAACGCCACGAACCCGGCGCCGAATCGGGCTTCCGGTACAGGAATTGGTCGATGTCGCCGTCGCGCAGACGGTCGAGGCGCACGATGTCCTTCAGCGCGCGGTCCGCGGCGAAATCCTGTTTGTAGCCCTCGGGGAAGGCTTCCGCGTACCGCTGCACCACCGCGGGATCGAGCACCGTCGACGTGCTCACCTCGTCGTTCAGCCGGTCGTCCCAGGTGCGGCTGGCTTCGGCGAGCAGGCTCTGCAAACGCAGCCGGTTGGGCTCGGAGGTGTCGACGGCGGGCGGCGTACGACGCGGAACACCGAGTTCGGCCTCCGGCATGCGCACGGTGAAATACACTCGCGCCAATTCGCTTTCGCCCACCCGCGCGGAGTAGTCGATGGACACGCCGCCCAGTTCGCGGACCAGGATCTCCTGCATCTCGAGTCGCGCGCTGGTGGTGTACCGATCACGCGGCAGATAGACCAGGCAGGCGACATAGCGGCCGTAGGTGTCCGCGCGCAGGAACAGGCGCACCTGGCGCCGCAGGCCGACGCTCAGCACGGCGGTGGCGGTGCGGCGCAGCGTGTCACCGTCGGCGGAGAACAGTTCGGTGCGCGGGAAGGACTGGATCACCTCGAGCATGGCCTGACCGGAGAACGAATCCAGGTCGAATCCGCTCGCCTCGATCGCCGAGCGGACCCGGCGTTCGATCACCGGGATGTCCAGGACGTTCTCGTGCACGGCGGTGACGGTGAAGACGCCGATGAACAGGTGTTCGCCGACGATCGTTCCCTCGGCGTCGAAATCCGCTACGCCGACGAAGTACGGGTACACCGCACGGTGCACGGTGGCGGGGACCAGACCCTGGGTCAGCGTGAGCAGCGGACGGTCACCGCCGTTGACCGGCACGTGAAAGTCGGTGCCGACGTCCGGGCGCAGCACGCCGAGGCAGGTGTCGGGCACGACGGTGGACAACTCCCGGCCCTGGTCGGAGCTCAGCCGGTAGCGCGCGTATCCGAGCAGGGTGAAGTTGCCCCCGGCCAGCCAGCGCAGCAAGGCGGCGGTGTCGGTCAGTTCGGTGGCCGGGAAAGGCGCCGACCCGGATCGCGCGGCCTGTTCCAGATCGTCGGCGAGCTTGCTCTGCACGGCTTCGATGGCCTCGGTGTCACCGATCACCTGACGCACGTCGTCCACCACGTCCGGCACCGCGGACTCGACCTTGGCCAGCAGCGCTGCGCTGGTCGACGGGTGCAATTGCACATGCATCCAGGACTCGCGCAGCCCCGCGCCACCGGTGCCGTCCACCTCGTGCGCGGCGGCGTGCGTCAGCCGTCCCTCTTCGTCTCGCTCGACCTCGAAGATCGGGTGGATGATCTCGCTGACACTGACACCGAGGCGGCTCAGCGACGAGCTGATCGACTCGACCAGCAGCGGCATGTCGTCGGTGACGATCTGCACCGCCGCACCGATTCCGGAGCGATCGTCCGGGTGATACACCCGCACGAGCGCGCGACCGGGGCGGCGGGTGACGGCCAACTCCAGATGCCTTCGGAAGATCTGGGTGATGCCGGTGATCGCACAGTCCACATCGCCCGCGTCGACGTGGCGGAAGTACGCCTCCTCGAGCGTCGCGAGTTCGCCGCGCAGCGACTGCGGCAAACCCGCGGCCCACGCCGCGCTGGACAATTCGGACGAGACGGTCATTTTTCGCCAACTCCCTCGGATATCGGTTCCGTAACAAAGTGACGCCGGTCCGAGGGTAACTGTGCGCCGATGACGCGTGGGTGAATTCCCTTTTCACATCCGGTGGTTCACCACGACGGCGGAGTTCGCCGCTCGTATGCCGAGATCGCACGCGACAACCTCGGGCACAGCACAGAAGTCGGACCCGCGAATGTCAGGTGAGCGCTACAGGTCGTATCCGCGGCGGCAGCGGCGCCGCACCGGTACCTCGGGTCAGCTCGGCCACCGCGTCGGCGGTCGATGCCACCGATTGCTCGAACTGCGCCTGCGCATTCACAACTCCCACCCTAGCGAGCTACGCGCGGGTAGGTGTCACTCCTGTTCCGCGTTCCCCGGAAAGACTTTTCGCTCCACCCCACCGCAGCTCTCATCCCCTGCTTCCGACCCGAATTTCGGGGCCTACCCGCACCGCACGCCACACCAGCAAACGCCAGGCAGCGCCCGCTCGTCGAAGCAGGCAGCGGTACCCCTGCGAGCGCACCTCGGCGATATTGTCCGGAGTCGCCGCAGGCAGCCGTGTCGAACGCCCTGCACGTAACCCGCGCGGCGATCTCCGCGGAGATGCCGGGCAGCGCCATCGGTCGCACAACCACCGGCGATGAACAGAGCCGAACCACTGTCCCTGCTCGCCACGGGCCGGACAGGATCACGCTGTCGCAGCGCGGTTGCAGCCCCGTGCCCCGGCCTGGCTCATACGCGTCCCCCGCCCTCGTCCTGCCCCCTATCAACCCCCAAACGCACCGCACTCGTATGCGAGCATTCAGCCCGAGAGCTCCACGGGCGAGATCCTTCGCCGAACGACGACCTCGAACCGCTGCGGCGGCCGGCACCCCGGGCCGCCCAGAAGATCCAAGGCCGTGCGTCGCATAGGGCGGGTGCGGCCACACCGCGCACCCGCCCTGTGCGGGCGAACTCAGCCGCGGGTGAGCTTGCGGTGCGTAACCCGGTGCGGGCGAGCCGCTTCCGGGCCGAGCCGCTCGACCTTGTTGGCCTCGTACGCTTCGAAGTTACCTTCGAACCAGAACCACTTGGCCTCGTTGTCGGAATCGCCCTCCCACGCCAGGATGTGGGTGCAGGTGCGGTCGAGGAACCAGCGGTCGTGGGAGATGACCACGGCGCAGCCGGGGAACTTCTCCAGCGCGTTCTCCAGCGAGCCGAGGGTCTCGACGTCGAGGTCGTTGGTCGGCTCGTCCAGCAGGATCAGATTGCCGCCCTGCTTGAGCGTCATCGCCAGGTTCAGCCGGTTGCGTTCACCGCCGGACAGGACGCCCGCGGGCTTCTGCTGGTCGGGGCCCTTGAAGCCGAACGCGCTCACGTAGGCGCGCGACGGCATTTCCTGCTGGCCGACCTCGATGTAGTCGAGGCCGTCGGAGACCACCTGCCACACCGTCTTCTTGGGGTCGATGCCCGCGCGGTTCTGGTCGACGTAGCTGAGCTTGACCGTCTCGCCGACCTTCACCTCGCCGCTGTCCGGCGACTCGAGCCCGACGATGGTCTTGAACAGCGTCGTCTTACCGACGCCGTTGGGCCCGATCACGCCGACGATGCCGTTGCGCGGCAGGGTGAACGACAGGTCCTTGATCAGCTGACGGTCGCCGAAGCCCTTGTCCAGGTGCTCGACCTCCACCACCACGTTGCCCAGGCGCGGGCCCGCGGGAATCTGGATCTCCTCGAAGTCCAGCTTCCGCATCTTCTCCGCCTCGGCAGCCATCTCCTCGTACCGGCCGAGGCGGGCCTTGTTCTTGGCCTGCCTGGCCTTGGCGCCGGAACGGACCCAGGCGAGTTCTTCCTTGAGCCGCTTCTGCAGCTTCTGGTCCTTCTTGCCCTGCACCTCGAGCCGCTCGGCCTTCTTCTCCAGGTAGGTGGAGTAGTTGCCCTCGTACGGGTAGGCGCGGCCGCGGTCGAGCTCCAGAATCCACTGGGCGACGTTGTCCAGGAAGTACCGGTCGTGGGTGACCGCGAGCACGGCGCCCTGGTACTGCGCCAGGTGCTGCTCGAGCCAGTTCACGCTCTCGGCGTCGAGGTGGTTGGTCGGCTCGTCGAGCAGCAGCAGGTCGGGCTTGCTCAGCAGCAGCTTGCACAGCGCCACGCGGCGGCGCTCACCACCGGAGAGGTTGGTGACCGGCTCGTCCGGCGGCGGGCAGCGCAGCGCGTCCATCGCCTGCTCGAGCTGGGAGTCCAGGTCCCACGCGTCGGCGTGGTCCAGTTCCTCCTGCAGCTTGCCCATCTCCTCCATGAGTTCGTCGGAGTAGTCGGTGGCCATCAGCTCGGCGATCTCGTTGAAGCGATCCAGCTTCACCTTGATCTCGCCGAGGCCCTCCTCGACGTTGCCGCGGACGGTCTTCTCCTCGTTGAGCGGCGGCTCCTGCTGAAGGATGCCGACGGTGGCGCCCGCGGCGAGGAACGCGTCACCGTTGTTGGGCTGGTCCAGTCCGGCCATGATCTTCAGCACGCTGGATTTACCCGCGCCGTTCGGGCCGACGACGCCGATCTTGGCGCCGGGAAGGAAGTTCAAGGTGACATCGTCGAGCACGACTTTGTCGCCGTGCGCCTTGCGAACCTTCTTCATTTGGTAGATGAACTCAGCCATAAGTGTGAAGCCTATCGGTGCGAGAGATGGGAGGACGAAGCAGAGCTACCCTGCCGCCGGGACGAAAACCGGTCGCGGGATCAGGCGTCGACCGGCTCGGGTGCACTGCCGTGAGGCGGCGCCGAACCGACGGCAGCGTTATTCTCCCCCGGCGCGTCGGCGACCGGCACCCGACCTTCAGCGCTCACCACCCCGGAAGTATTCCGCGGCGGCAGGTCGGACAACCGCGTCGGTTGCGCGACACAGCGGGCCAGGTCGGGTCCGACCGCGGTGGCGCGCATCTCCAGGTCCCGCCGTTCCACGCCGTCCTTGCTGCGGTATTCATGGGAGCGCAGCTGGCCGTAGGCGATGACCGGATCCCCGCGCCGCAGGGACGCGTCGACACCCGCCACCAGCCTGCGCCAGCAGCTGACGGTGAGGTACAGGGTGCCGTTGTCCACCCATTGCCCCGACGTGTGGTCCAGTCGGCGGGAATTGCTCGCCAGCCGGAAGGTGACCACCTGCTCGCCATTGGTCAGGTCGCGCTTGACCGGATGAGTGGCGATCGTTCCGATCACCGTCGCGTTCGCCTCGTACATATCCACGCCCCTTCACATTCGGATCCGGAATCACCCGGGATTTCCTCCCCTCCAGGAGGGCTCTTCCAGCGTGCGCCGATTCCGTGGACCCGAGCGATTCGATTCAGGAATGTGGACAACTTCCCCAGATGTGAAGACCGAGCGTTCCGCGCGCGGTCAGAACACCGCCACGTCGGTATTGGCGCCGCAGAGGACGATCACCGGCCGCTCGTCCGGAGCGGGCACATAGGCGCCGCTGTGCACGGCGGCCAGCGCCGTGGCTCCGGACACTTCGACCAGGATGCGGAACTCGCGCCACAGATACTCCCGCGCCGCGCTGATCGCGTCGTCGCTGACCAGCAGCGACCGCACGCCGTGGCGGCGGGCGAGGTCTAGTGCGATGTCACCGATCCGCGTCGGGCCGAGCGAGTCGACGGTGATTCCGGACCCGACGATGTCCACCGGACGCTCCGCGCCCAACGCGGCGCGCAGGATCGCGGCGCCGTCGGGCTCCACACCGATCACCCGCTGACGGCGCCCGACCGCGGCCGCGATCCCGGCGACCAGCCCGCCGCCACCCACCGCGGCCAGCACCGGCGGCCTGCCGCGGACCTGCTCTTCGAGTTCGAGCCCGACCACGCCGATGCCTGCGACCACCGCGGGCAGGTCGTAGCCGTGTAGCAGCAGCGCGCCGCGTTCGGCGGCCAGCTCCGTCGCGTGCCGCAAGGCCTCGGCGTAGGAGGTGCCGTGCCAGAGCACCTCGGCGCCGTGCGACCACATCGCGGCGACCTTGGTGTGCGGCGCCGTCTCCGGGACGACGACCGTGCAGGACTTGCCGAGCCGCGCGGCGGCCAGCGCCGCCGCGATACCGGCGTTACCGCCGGAGGCGATCACCACCTCATCGACGCCCGCGCCCGACTCGAGCAGCGCGTTGAGGCTGCCGCGCACTTTGAACGTCCCGCCGTGCTGCAGGTGCTCGAGCTTCATCGTCACCGGCACGGGGCCGGACGGGCTCGCGATGGAGGTGTGGAAGACCGGTGTCTTGCGGATCTGTCCGGCCAGCCGCCTGCGTGCGGATCGCACGTCCGACCGTTCCACCCGCCCGACCGGTCTGTGTGGCTGGACCGTGGTGGCGCGTTCACTCACTTACGCACTTCTCCATCCCGCTTGGCCAGTTCGGCGAACATCGCGTTGTGTGCGGCGAGTGCGGCGTCGTTGTCGCGTTCGGCGGCTCGATCGGTGCGCTGCGCGAGCCGCTGGTCGCTGCGCGACCATTGGATCAGCAACGCCAGCATCACCACCACCAGGGGGACCTCGCCGCTGGCCCACGCGAGGCTACCGCCGGTGCGCTGATCGCCGAGCAGATCGCCGTGCCAGCCCAGGCCGAGGCCGCGGTAGAACCAGCCGCCGAGCACCGTGGTCGTGCTCATCAGCGCGATGCCGAAGAACGCGTGGAACGGCAGCGAGCCGAACACCATGGCGAGCTTGGTCAGCGGCTCCACCTGCCTCGGCTTGGGATCGATGCCGATCACCACCCAGTAGAACAGGTAACCGCTGAGCAGGAAGTGCACGTTCATCAGCAGGTGTGCCGCGTGCGAGTCGGCGTAGGCGTCGAAGATGCCGCCCAGGTATAGCGCGTAGAAGCCGCCGACGAAGATCGCCGAGGCCACAATGGGGTGGGTCAGGAACCGCGACACCGGGTTGTGCACCGCGGCAAGCAGCCACTCCCGCGGACCGGGCACGCCACCGCGGCCCGCCGGGGGCAGCGCCCGCAGCGCCAGCGTCACCGCGCCACCGAGAGCCAACAGGATCGGCGCGAGCATGGACAGCGCCATATGCGCTCCCATATGCACGCTGAACATGGCGGGCGAGTACCGGCCGACGCCGGAGGAGGTGGTGACGAGCAGCACCGCGCAACCGGACAGCCAGGCGACCGTCCGCCCGGCCGGCCACGCGTCGCCCCGCGCTCGCAGCCGCCGCACGCCGAGCAGGTACAGCACCGCGAGCACGACGGACAGCGTTCCGAAGATCAGATCGAACCGCCAGTCCAACACCAGGCGGGCGAAACTGGGCGGTCCGGCCAGGTCGTAGCCCAACTCCACCTCGACGGGGGTCGGCACGGAGTCCGGCGGGGGCGGCGGCGTGCGGCCGAGCCCGACCGCGAGGCCGATGGTCGCGGCGAAGATCAGCACCTCGACGCCCGCGTACCGCACCAGGGCCGACCGGTCGCCGGGATCGGCGGCCAAGGCGGGCAGCGCCGCGCGGCGCTGCAGATAGCCGAACACCCCCAACACCATCAGCGCGGCGGCCTTGGCCAGCACCAGCCTGCCGTAGGTGCTGGAGAACAGCTCGTCCAGCGGCACGCGGACCCAGGAGTTGATCACGCCGCTGACCGCGATCACGGCGAACGCGACGGTGGCGGTCAGCGAGAAGCGGCGCGCCGCCACATCGGTGTGCGCCCCGCCGCGCAGGGCGTGCGCCAGCACCGCGAACAGACCGCCCACCCAGACGGCCGACGCGATCAGGTGCAGGATCAGGCTGTTGGTCGCCACGTCGTGCGACCCGCCCGAGGACGAATGGCCGGTCAACGCCAGCGGCATCATGGTGGCGATCGCGCCCCCCAGCAGGACCGGAGTCCAGCCCCAGCGCAACGCGAGCCGGCAGCCCACCGCGACGATCAGGGCGAAGACGACGGTCGTCCGCCAGGCTCCGGCCAGTTCGATCCGGGCGATGGCATGCCACAGCTCCTGCGGCCGCAGGACGTCGGTCACCGGCCGTCCGGTGGTATCCGACACCGTCAGCGGCACCAGCAGCGCCGCGCAGCACGCCCAGACCACCGCGAAATTCGACGCCCTGCGCACCGCGCGATACCCATCGACGTCCAGCAGCCCGTTCGGCTGCGGCGGTACCAGGAAGGCCGCGAACAACAGCGAGCCGACCGTCAGCGCGGCCGACAGATCGGCGAGCGCCCGGACCGCGGGCAGGCCGTAGGTGGTCGGGACACCGGGGTCGGGGATGCCGAGCAGGCTCAGTGCCTGCGCCGCCGACAACCCCACCACCAGCGCCGCGACCACGGCCGCGATGGCGCCGGCCAGCGCGGTGATCGTCGCGAACGTCGCCCCGGAGCGAGCGGCCTCGGCTCGGGGAGCGGCGGACGAGGTGGGGGCGGACGACATACGACTGAGCGTAGTCGGCGAGTATTCCGTGGCCCGGCCGGGTTTGTACCGATATCCTTGGCCCGTCACCACGGGCGCGTCACCTACTGTCTCGGAATGGCTGAAACGTTGCTAACGCTGAGATTCCGGTCACCTGGACGGTCGCTATAATCGACTCGCTGGACAGCACGGCCAATGTCGGCCATCGTAGAACCCGCTGCCTCCGTAGCTCAGTTGGATAGAGCAAGGGCCTTCTAATCCCTAGGTCGCAGGTTCGATTCCTGCCGGGGGCGCAGCACACTGGAGACCCGCAGCTATAGCTGTGGGTCTCCAGTCCTATTACCCAGGACGCGCGAGGCTCAAACACGCGAAACTTTCGCCCGTATGTGCTCCGGACGGCGCGTGCCGCACGGATCCCGCCGAAGTCGTCGCGAAACTTGCGAGCCGGTTGCGGGCGTGGCCACCCCGCGTCTGCCGGTCTCGGCGCGATCGAGGCCAGCGCTCGGCGCCCGGCGGGACGGCCGTCAAATCTTCGCGGGCGACGAGGTGATGTCGTCGGCCAGCGGTGCGATCGCGCCCAGGATCTCGGCAACCAGATCGGCGGGCACCCCGGCGGCGGTGAGCGACGCCTCCAGATGACCCGCCACCAGGCCGAAGTGGTGCATGGTGATGCCACGGCCCTGGTGGACCTGCTTCATCGGAGCGCCGGTGTACGGGATGGGCCCGCCCAGAGCGGCGGCGAAGAACTCGACCTGTTTTCCCTTCAACCGCGACATGTTCGTGCCGGTGAAGAAGCCCGCCAGCTCGTCGTCGGCGAGCACGCGGGTATAGAAATCCTCCACGACGATCTCGAGCGCCTCGTGACCGCCGATCTTGTCGTAGATGCTGCTGGTTGTCTTGCTCTTCCCGAGCCAGGAGGGCATTCGCATGGCTACCAGGACACCAGCGGACTGTTGCGTCCGGATTAGTACGATGTCGCGACTCGTTTGCCTTCGTCGCGGCGCGATTACTCGCCCCTCACCGACACTTCGGCCGGGCTGAGATACTTCCGCAACACGCCCGAAAATCTCTACCGGCAAACCGCTTCCATCGCTGCCGTCAGTAGCTCGATGCCGTGGTCGATCTCGTCGTCGGCGATCGTCAGGGGCGGCATCAACTTGATCACCTCGTCCATCGAACCGGACGTCTCCACCAGCAAGCCCCGATCGAAAGCGGCCCGGCCGACCTTCTCCGCCAGCGAGGTGTCCTCGAACACGACGCCGTGCACCAGGCCCCGTCCCCGTGTCGAGACGCCGGGGAAGGCCGAGACGACCGCACGCAGCGCCTGCGCGATCCGCTCCCCCTTGGCCACGGTCGCGAGTTCCAGTGCGGAATCCGACCAATAGTGCTCCAGCGCGACACGCCCGGTGACGAACGCCGCGTTGTTGCCTCGGAATGTGCCGTTGTGCTCTCCCGGCGCCCACTGATCGAGTTCCGGCCGCAGCAGCACCAACGCCATAGGCAGACCGTAGCCGCCGATCGACTTCGACAACGTCACGATATCGGGCGTGATCCCCGCGGCCTCGAAGGAGAAGAACGGCCCCGTACGCCCGCAGCCCATCTGCACGTCGTCGACGATCAACAGGATGCCGCGGGCCGCACACAGCTCGGCCAGCCCACGCAACCACTCCGCCCTGGCCACATTGATGCCGCCTTCACCCTGCACCGTCTCCACGATCACCGCCGCGGGCTTGTCCAATCCCGACGACGGGTCGTCCAGCGCCTTACGCATCCACAGCAGATCGTCGGCGCCACCGAGATACCCGTCATAGGGCATCGGCAGCGCATGCCCGAGCGGCACCCCGGCGCCCGACCGCTTGGCGGCGTTCCCGGTGACCGCCAGCGCGCCCAGCGACATCCCGTGGAAAGCGTTGGTGAAGCTCAGCACCGTCTGCCGCCCGGTCACCTTGCGCGCCAGCTTCAACGCTGCCTCGACCGCGTTGGCTCCGGTCGGCCCGGGGAACTGGACTTTCCAGTCCAGTCCGCGCGGGGTGAAGACGGTGTCGCGCAACGCTTCCAGCAACCGCCGCTTGGCGATGGTCGACATGTCCAGCCCGTGCGTGATGCCGTCCCCGGCGATGTAGTCCAGCAATGCCCGCTTGAGCACGGGATTGTTGTGACCGTAGTTGAGCGAACCCGCCCCGGCGAAGAAATCCAGGTACTCCTTGCCGGTCTCGTCGCGCAACCACGCGCCGCTGGCGGTGTCGAAGACGGCGGGCCAGCAGCGACAGTACCCGCGCACGTTCGATTCGAGTGCCTCGAAAACGGTCATCTCGGCGACGGTCATCGGCGTTCCTTACTCGTCGTGCGCGAGCGCTCCACAATCTGAAGTGAGAGTGTTTCTAACATCGGTGGCATCCCGATGTGGCCTTTTCTCCGAAACCGCGTCGAAGCCTTTCCCGGGCCGAGCGGGGCCGGTAGAGTCGACTCCTTGTGCGCGGCAGACCGGAGGGGGGCGGACAGCGTGCCGTCGAGGAACGATTTCGCAGCGCCGTCGCCCTTTACGCATCGCTCGTGGGCGCCGGATTCCGCAGACAGTGGCAATACAAGATGGCCATGTTCGCGGGGCTGTTCACCAACTGTGTGTTCGGGTTCGTCCGCGCGGCCGTCCTCGCCGCGGCGGTGGACGCCGCGGGCGACTTCGGCGGGTACGACCGGGGCAGCATCGGCGCCTACGTGTGGCTCTCCCAGGGTCTGCTCGGCGCGCTGCAGTTCATGGGGCCGCTGGGGCCACTGGACGATCGGGTGAAGAACGGCGACATCGCGATCGATTTCCTGCGCCCGGTCGATATCCAATGCGGTTATCTCGCCGACGATGTCGGGCGCGCGGCCTGCACCTTCCTCCCACGCGGAGTGCCGAGCGTGCTGGTGGGCACGCTCACCTTCGGGCTGGCGATGCCGGTCACGCCGGGTCCCTACCTGCTCGGAGCGGTGAGCATCCTGCTCGCCGTGGTGGTTTCGTTCCTGTGCCGGTTCCTCGTGGTGCTGATCGGCTTCTGGGTCGTGGAGACCCGTGGCATCCGGGTGCTGTACTACACCGGCGGCACGTTCCTTGCCGGCCTGTTCGTGCCGGTGCACATGTTCCCGTCGTGGCTGGGCGCCATCGCGGCGGCCAGTCCCTTTCCGTCGATGCTGCAATCCCCGATCGACGTGCTCTCGGGGCGGCTCACCGGCGCGGAGGCGCTGACGGTCGTCGGCGTCCAGGTGTTCTGGGTGCTGGTGACCGCGATCGCGGGGCGCGTGCTGCTGATCGCGGGTCGCCGCAGGCTGGAGGTGCAGGGTGGTTGACGCCACCGCGCGCTCCGGATCGTGGTCGACGCCGTATGTCGCAGTTCTGCGCTCCAGGATCCGGGCGCAGCGCAGTTACCGATTGTCCTTCGCCAGTGAGCTTTTGAGCGCGTTCCTGGTCGGCTTGGTCGAATTGGCCGAAGTGTGGCTGATCTTCCGCACCGCGCGTGTCCTCGGCGGGCTCGACCTGGACGCCGCGCTGCTGTTGTTCGGTCTGAGCAACACGAGTTTCGCGCTGTCCCAAGTGCTGTTCGGCCATCTCGACACGCTGCCGGTGCTGATCAGGATGGGCCAGCTCGACGCATACCACCTGCGACCGCAACCGCTGCTGCTGCAACTGATCACCAGCGACATCTCCCTGCGCCGGTTCGCGCGCGCCTCGGTCTCGATCGTCGCGCTCGCGGCCGGTGCGGCGCGCAACGACATCGCCTGGACCCCGGAAACCACCGCGCTGCTGACACTTACGCTCGTCGGAGGTATCGCGCTGTTCGGTGGGGTATTCGTCTGCGCGGCGGGATTGCAGTTCTATCTGATCGACGGTTCCGAGCTCACCAACAGTTTCACCTACGGCGGCTCGTTCGCCGCGACGCAACCCGCCTCGGTGTTCCCCACACCCATGCGACTGCTGTTCGGGTTCGCGATCCCGGTCTCGTTCACCGCCTACCTGCCCACCCTCGCGCTGCTCGACCTGCCAGGGCCGCCGCTGCTGCCCACCTGGCTGGCCTGGCTCACGCCGGTGGCGGCGCTGTGGGTCTGGCTGCTGGCGCTGGGTTTGTGGCGATCGGGCACTCGGCACTACCAGGGAGGCGGCGGATGAGCACCGACCGGTTCGGCAGCCAGGAGCCGATCATCGAGATGGAGGGCCTCACGAGGCAATTCACTCTGTATCGCAAGGACGGCCGCCGCTGGCGCAGGCGCCGCGAGACGCTCACCGCGGTCGACGGGATGACCGTCCGGATCGAGCGGGGCGCCGCCGTCGGCTACATCGGCGCCAACGGTGCGGGCAAGTCCACCACGATCAAAATGCTCACCGGCATCCTGGTCCCCACCTCCGGCGCCGTGCGCACCTGCGGGCTGGACCCGGTGCGGCAGCGACGCGAACTGGCCGGGCGGATCGGCGTCGTGTTCGGCCAGCGCTCTCAGCTGTGGTGGGATCTGCCGCTGCGCGAATCGTTCTCGATACTCGCCGCGATCCACCGGCTGGAGCCCGCCGCCGCGCGCGAGCGCGCGCACGAACTGATCGAGCAGCTGGAAATGGCCGACACACTCGACACACCCGTGCGCCAACTCTCGCTGGGCCAGCGCATGCGCGCGGAAGTCGCCGCCGCACTGCTGCATTCACCCGAGCTGGTGATCCTGGACGAGCCGACGATCGGCCTGGACGTGCTGTCCAAACAGCGGTTGCGCGAATTCCTGCGCGCCGAGCGGGCCGAGCGTGGCACCACGCTCCTGCTCACCACACACGACATGGGCGACATCGAGAGACTCTGCGAGCGTGTGCTCGTCGTCGACCACGGCCGTTTGGTGTACGACGGGTCGCTGGCCGGCTTGGCGGCCACCGTCGGAGCGCGCCGCGTGCTGGTGGTCGATCTGGCCGAACCTGCGCCCGACCTCGACGATCTGCCCTCGGCCCAGCTGCTCGGCAGCGAAGGCGACGGCATGCGGCAGCGGCTGGCCTTCGATCCGGAGCGGATCACGGCCGCGCAATTGCTGGCCGCGGTGTCCGACCGCGCCGAAGTGCGGGACCTGTCGATCGAAGAACCCGAGATCGAGGACGTGGTCAGGCGGATATACGAATCCGCCCGCTGACCTCGGCGGGCGGATTCGGTGGCGATCAGGTTCGGTCGGACTCGCGAGCGCCTTGGTCGAGCCGGAAGGGCGGGTACTCGTCCCGCATCAGGCTGGCGTAGGCCTGCACCCGAATGATCCAGCGGTTGACGCCCATCACGAAGTCGTAGAGCCCCTGGGGGTAGCGCGCCGAGAACAGCAGCGCGATCACCGCGACGATCAGCAGGATGCTCAGCAACGAGATCGAAGCGCCGCCCCAGTCGTCACCATCGCTCCCCGCGACCGCGATGCCGCCGCTGACCACCGCGCCGACGATCAGATAGTGCGGAATGGCGAGCAACCACCACTTCACCAGCACCAAGCCGCGGTGCAACGTCTCCGGATAGTCGATCTCCAAGTCGGCCGGGTACTCCGCGTTCGGTTGCAGGCTGAACGGCGGGTACTTGTCGGTGCCGAGTACCGAGAGCGCGTAGAAGGTCACCCGCCATCCCCAGCGCATGACGCCGACGTTGAAGTCGAACAGCCGCCGCGGATACCTGCCGGTGACCAGGATGGCGACGAAGGCGACGACCGTGAGCACCGCGTACGCGATGTGCAGGAAGAACAGCACAACGTAGTGCGGAATCGCCAGTAGCCATTTGACCAGCCACAGCCACCGGGACAACGCGGGGTCCAGATCGCCTCGAACACGAATCGGGCTGGACGGCGCGGCGGGCTTCTCGAGTTCCATGAGCAACGCTCCTTATGGTTGCTGTGATCCATGCCACAACCAGTAGGTGTCCTGATTGTCGCGTATCCGGCTGCCCGCGAACGGCACCATCTGATACCGACACGCCAACGAATCGGGGTGCACGACGGTCTTCGGCGAACGACCCGCGTTGCGCCGCAGCGGATATCACTCGCATCGTCGTTCCCACCCGCCGATCCCGGTGCGGACGGACTTGTACCATCGGAAGGCGTGACGTTCGGCGCGCTGCGACTACCGGTGATCCGGGTGATCGTGGTACTCGCGTACACCGTCTGGGTGGTCGCCATGGCGGTGCCCCAGTGCCATGTCTTCGGCCACGTCGTCGCCTCGCACGCCCACATCGAAGCCGCCGGGCCGGTCATGGTCTCCACCGTCTCCCCGGCGATCCTCGCCGACCGGCATCAGCACGTCGCCGAGCCGGACCCGCACGTGCCGGCCGATGGGGTACTCGCCGCCCTGCCGCGCGCTGTCTCGCTGCTGCTGTTGTTGCTGCTCGCGTCCGTGTCGGTGTTGCTCATGAGGCCCGTGTCCGCGCTCGCGGGCGGTGTGCGCGCGCCCCCGGTCGCGACCCTCCCGGTATATCCGGGCAGAGACAGACTCACTCGATTCGGCATCGATCGGAACTGATCGGTCAGCGTCAGGCCGGAGCCTGCCGGGGCCCGGCCGGTGTTCGTGCGAAGTCCCGCACTCACACCGTCGCCGCACGGCGACCGCACAGAATCGACGATTCCTCATGACTTCTGCGCTGCAGAACCCGGCTGTGCCCGATCCGGCTCCAGGCGAGACGTTGCCGCTCGCCAGCCCGGCGAGTCTCCTGACGGCGGCCCAGCGCTGTCCGCGTCCGGCCACCATGGTGGGTAACACGCCGGTGCTCTGGATCACCGAACCGCTCGACGGCGCGACGCGACCGGACGGCCGCGGCTTCTGGGCCAAACTGGAGGGCGCCAACCCCGGCGGGATGAAGGACCGGCCCGCGCTGCACATGGTCGAGCGCGCCATCGCGCGCGGTGACCTCGCACCGGGCGCACCGATCATCGAATCCACCAGCGGCACGCTCGGTTCGGGCCTGGCGCTGGCCGGCATGGTGTACCGCCACCCGGTCACGCTGGTCACCGATCCCGGGATGGAGCCGCTCATGCACCGCATGCTCGCGGCCTACGGCGCGCGGGTGGAACTGGTCACCGAGCCGCACCCGACCGGAGGCTGGCAGCAGGCGCGCCGCGACCGCGTCGCCGAACTGCTGGCGCGCGAACCTCGGGCGTGGTGCCCGGACCAGTACCGCAACCCCGACAACAGCGACGCCTACCAGTCCCTTGCGCTCGAGCTGGTCGCCCAGCTGGGACGGATCGACGTCCTGGTCTGTTCGGTCGGCACGGGCGGCCATTCCGCGGGTATCACGCGCACGCTGCGCCGGTACTTTCCGCACCTGCGCTTGGTCGGCGTCGACACCGTGGCGTCCACGATCTTCGGACAGCCCGCGGGACCGCGGCTGATGCGCGGGCTGGGTTCGAGTATCCATCCGGACAACGTCGACTATTCGGCGTTCGACGAGGTCCACTGGGTCGCGCCCGCGGAGGCGGTGTGGGCCTGCCGCAGGCTCGCGGCGACCCACCACGCCAGCGGCGGCTGGAGCGTCGGCGCGGTCGCCCTGGTCGCGGGCTGGCTGGCCCGCACCGGCGATCCGGCCACGCGGATCGCCGCGGTCTTCCCCGACGGTCCGCTGCGCTACTTCGACACCGTGTACAACGACGACTACTGCCGCGAGCACGGCCTGCTCGGCGTCGCACCGCCCGCCGCACCGCGGCGTATCGCGCATCCCGGCGAGGCCGTCGCGGTCTCGTGGACCCGATGCACGACGGTCGTCGATCCCCGTGGCGCCGCCGGGAAGGAGCGGACGCGATGACCGGCCTGATCACCACCTTCCGCGGCTTCAACCGGCCCAGCCGCATGCTGATGGTCAATCAGTTCGCCATCAACACCGGTTTCTACATGCTGATGCCCTACCTGGCCGGTTACCTGGCCGCCTCGCTCGGACTCGCCGCGTGGGCGGTGGGGCTGGTCCTCGGCATCCGCAACTTCGCCCAGCAGGGCATGTTCCTCGTCGGCGGCACGCTGGCCGACCGGCTCGGCTACAAACCGCTCATCGTGGCCGGATGTCTGTTGCGCACGGCCGGTTTCGCGCTGCTCGCGGTCGCCGACACGCTGCCGGCGCTGCTGGTGGCCTCGGCCGCGACCGGCTTCGCGGGCGCGCTGTTCAACCCCGCGGTCCGCGCGTATCTGGCCGCGGACTCGGGTGAGCGCCGGGTGGAGGCGTTCGCCGTGTTCAACGTCTTCTACCAGGCCGGCATCCTGTTCGGACCGATCGCGGGGCTCGCGCTGATGGCCGTCGACTTCCGCGCGACCGCCACGGGCGCCGCCGTGGTGTTCGGCGTGCTGACCGTGGCCCAGTTACGCGCGCTCCCGCAACACCGGGCGGAGCCGAAAACCACCTCGGTGCTGGACGATTGGCGCGTGGTGCTGGCCAACCGCCCGTTCCTGCTGTTCGCGGGGGCGATGATCAGTTCCTCGGTCCTCGCCTTCCAGGTCTATCTGGCGTTACCCGTGCACGCCGCGCGGATCGCGGCCGACTCGGCGACGATGCTGATGACGGCGGTGTTCGTGCTGTCGGGGTTGATCGCGATCGCCGGGCAACTGCGCATCACCCGCTGGTTCGGTCGGCGATGGGGCCGCGCGCACAGCCTCGCGATCGGCATGGCGATACTCGCGTCCGCGTTCGTTCCGCTGGTGTTGATCCCCGGCACCGGTATCGGTGTGTGGCCCGCGATCGGCGCACTGCTGGTGACCGCCGCCGTCCTGGGAATCGGTGCGGCAGCGGTGTTTCCGTTCGAGATGGACACCGTGGTCGCGCTGTCGGGCAACCGCCTGGTGGCGACCCACTACGGCCTGTACAACACCATTGTCGGCGTCGGCATCCTGCTCGGGAATCTCGGCATCGGAACGCTGCTGGACCGCACCAGGGAAGCCGGAATGAGTGCACTGTCGTGGGCCGCGCTCGTCGCCGTCGGCGCCGTCGCGGCGGCGGGGCTGTTCGCGCTCGCCCGGTCCGGACGGCTCGACGCGCCCGTCCCGATCGGCTGAACGCCTCCGGCCGTCCCGGACGCGCGTCATCCGGGTCGGCCGGCCTCAGGCCGGTCCGCTCGCCTGCGCCGAATACAGGCTGACCTCGCCGTCCTCACTGAGAAAGGCGTTGACCAGCATGGTGCGGGTGGTGCGCAGCTCCTCCTCGTCCGGCGCGGCGGTGGTGATCGAGATCTGCGGGATGACCGCCCAGTTGACCACGTAGCGCTCCGGCGGACCGTCGTCGTCGGACAGCCGGGCGAGCCGGAACACCGAGACGGTCTTGCGGACGATCAGGTTACGCACGACCTCCGCGATTCGCTCAGGGTCTTCCAGCGCGAACATGAAGCCGAATGTCAGCTCCGGCGATGACACGTAGGCGGGCACGAATACCGAGGCTAGCCGATCGCGCACCGGCGCGCAGCGCTCGCGCCGAATCGGTTGCCGCTCATACGCTCGGCAATTCCGAGAACGCCGGCGCCCGGTTGACCGATCCGTAACGGAACATAACGATTTCCCGGCAGCTTTCGGATTCGCAGACCAGAGTGTTGCGCGGCTTCGGCTACCGCGCTTTCCTGGAAAGTGTCCTGATTTCTCGGACCGTCTTCTCTCGCATCGTCGCGGAATTCCCGGTTTCTCTGCCGTGCCGGTGGAACGTGGGATGGCAGCCGGGTGCGGGACTGCGCCGGAGCCGAGGGGCGCCCCTCCCCGAAATCCCCCTCGGCCCTGGCGTATCCAGGATTCGTCGTGTCGCAGAGGTAGGTCATGCCCACCGAATACGCTCAGCGCAGTTTCGGAGCCGAAGAGCTTCCGCCGCCCGCCGCACTCCTTCGCGCGATTCGCGAACCAGGCGACAACCAGCACCGGCACAGCGTGCTGCACGCGGCGCGGAAACTCGTCGACTGCCATGAGCGACGGCAGCGGGCGCTCGAGCGGGCACACGCCCCGGAGGCATCGAGCACCCGCGTCGCGGCGTGCACCCAGCAAGTGGAGGACATCGACGGCTGCCGCACCGAATGGATCGGGCGGATCGACGCCTGGGTGGCCGCGAACGTGCAGCACCGGGAAGGCGCTTCCCTGCATACCGAGACGCTCGGCGCGGTCGTCGACCGAATCGCGGCCAAATGGGTTGCGGCTCGTCACTCTTTGGACGAGGAGATCACGACCGGGCCGCACCCGGCGCAGGCGGGCGGGGAGGCCCACCTGCAGTGGTCCAGGCTGGCCGAGCTGCTCGACGGGTATCAGGATCTGATCACCGACGTCCTCCAGCACCGGCGCAGGCTGCCGGTGTGGTGATCAGCGCGGCTCGTCCACCCCGGGCTCGACCACCTCGGCGTCCAGAAACGCCTCGGTCGCGTCCGCCCGCGGTTTCGGCACCGTGACCTCGGCCTCGTCACCGAGGTCACGATCGAGATCCCGCTGCGCCTGCGCGTCCCTGCGCGCCGCGGCCGCCGCTTCGTTCATCTCGATGGCGTCGGTGATCCACTCACCGATCTCCCTGGTGACCTCGGCGACGGTCCCCGTGATGATGTTGGCGATATTGCCGACGTGCTTGGCGCCGGAGGACGTCAATTCCTGAATGAGATCCTTGCGGCTCTCGAATTTCCCGATCATTCACACGCCCGCTTCGCTCGCCTTTCGCTGACGCATCACGATAACACCGGGGGACGGCTCGCTCTCGACCCAGCGCGGCGGAAGTGCCAGCTTGAAAATCTTCTTCCACACCGAGCCGATCTGCTTACCGAGCGGGCCGGTGTTGTACGGCAAACCGTACTTCTCACACAATGCGCGCACGGTCGGCGCCATCTCCGGATAACGGCTCGCGGGCAGGTCGGGAAACAGATGGTGTTCGATCTGATGCGACAAATTACCGGACATGATGTGGAACAGCTTGCTGCCGGTGATGTTGGCCGAGCCGAGCATCTGCCGGATGTACCACTCGCCGCGGGTCTCGTCCGCGGTCTCCTCCTCGGTGAACGTCTGTACGCCGGCCGGGAAGTGACCGCAGAAGATGATGGCGAAGGCCCACACGTTGCGCACCAGGTTGGCGGTGGCGTTACCGGCCAAGGTGTGGAAGAACAGCGGCCCGGTCAGCGCGGGGAACACCAGGTAGTCCTTGAGCACCTGCTTGCCGGCCTTGCGCCACTGGCCGAGCAGCAGCCGCTTGACCTCCGGCCACTTCTTCTTCCCCGCCAGGATGTTCTCGACCTCGAGGTCGTGGCCCATGACACCCCACTCGAACAGCATCATGAGCACGAAGGCGTACAGCGGCTGACCGAGCCGCAGCACGTTCCACTCCTGCGCCTCGTCCATGCGCAGGATGGAGTAGCCGATGTCGCGGTCCTTGTTGTGGATGTTGGTGTAGGTGTGGTGCAGATAGTTGTGCGAGTGCTTCCACTGGTCGGCCGGGCAGACGGTGTCCCATTCGAAGACACGGGAATTCAGGCCCGGCTCACGCATCCAGTCGTACTGGCCGTGCATCACGTTGTGGCCGATCTCCATGTTGTCCAGGATCTTCGACACACTCAGCGCCGCCACCGCGGCCAGCCAGAAGGGCGGAAGGAAGCCCAGGTACATCAGGCCGCGCCCGGCGATCTCGAATCCGCGCTGCGCCTTGATGATCGAGTACAGGTATTCCCGGTCGCGTTCGCCGAGGTCGGCGACGATCGCGGCGCGCAGCTCGTCGAGTTCGCGGCCGAGCTCTTCGATCTGGTCCGGGCTCAGGACCAGCGGTCCGTTCTCGGTTTCGGTCAGGATGGTCATGATTCGTTCCCCTTCGTGAATCAGATGTCGATGTCGACGTCGCCGACCGGCGCGCTGACGCACAGCTGGATCGGCTGGTCGGGGTCGGTGTCGGTTTCGCCGGTGCGCAGATTGCGCGTGCAGCCCGAGCGGCGCACCGCGGTGCAGGAAAAGCAGATCCCCATGCGGCAGCCGTACTCGGGACTCAGGCCGGCGGCTTCGGCCTGCTCGAGCAGCGTGGCGCCGTTGTTCGGCGCGCTCACGCCGCTGGCCGAGAAGCTGACGGTGCCGTGCGCGTCGGCGGCGTCCACCGGCGCGAGCGACAGTGTGAACTCCTCGGAGTGCAGCCGGTCGGCGAGTTGCTCGGCCTCGTAGATGGTGCGCACCGCGTCCATCAGCGCCGGCGGGCCGCAGACGAAGGTCTGCGCGTCGGCGAACCACGGCGCGACGCGCTCGAGTTCGTCGTAGCCGAAATATCCGTCGCCCTTCGGCTGGGCGAGGTCCACCCACGGCGCATCGGGATCCACCTTCGGCGGCAGGTCCCGCGTGCGGCGCGGGTAGCGCAGTTCGATGCGGAAGTTCGGGTGCCGTCGCGCGATCGCGTCCAGCTCCGCTCGATGCGGCAGCGCGGCGGGCGATTTCGCGTAGTGCAGGAAGACGACCTCGCCCGGATGCTCCTCCGCGGCGAGCGTGCGCAGCATGGACAGCACCGGCGTGATGCCGCTGCCGCCGCTGATCAGCAGCACACGCCGCGGCCGCGGCTCGGGCAGCCGGAACACGCCGTCGGCGGGTGTCAAGTCGACCACCATGCCGGGGGCGGCGTTGCGGTAGAGGTACTGCGACACCAAGCCGTCCGGATGCGCTTTCACGGTCAGCTGGATGCGGCGATCCCGATCGCCTTCCGGGTTCACCGGCGAATAGCACCGCGTGTGCCGCACACCATCGATCACCACGCCGATCTGGACGTACTGTCCGGCGACGTGGCCCTTCCACTGCCGGGTCGGGCGCAGCGTGAGCGTGACCGAACCCGGCGCCGAGCGGCGCACGTGAGTGATTTCGGCCCGCATGTCCCGCACCGTGAGGGTGGGGCGGACCAGCTCCAGATAGCGGTCCAGCGGGTGTGGCGAGGTCAGGGTCTGCACCAGGTTGATGAGATCCACCATTAGTTCTCCGTGCCTCTTGTCGGGCTGACGACGTGCGACCGAATTTCAGTGCACGTCTGTACACTCAACTAGTGTGACCGATGACCGGGGCTAGGTGTCAACCGGCGAAACATGTGACTCGAACTACATCTGGGGATAGGTCGAATGGTGAACGGATGTATGCTCACCGGGATGAATGAGCAGGCAGCGACCCGAGGCGAACGCAAGGAGCGGACCAGGCAGGCACTCCTGGACGGCACCCTCGCGCTGGCCGCCGAGCGCGGATTCGCCGCGCTCAGCCTGCGGGAGATCGCCCGCTCGGCGGGCATCGTGCCCACGGCGTTCTACCGGCACTTCGCGTCGTTGGAGGACCTGGGCGCCACTCTGGTCGACGACGGCGTCACGGCGCTGCGGCTGGCGCTGCGGGAAGTCCGCCGCAACGCCGACGCGGGGCTGTCGGACACGGTGCGCTTCGTCTTCGCGCAAGTGGGCCCCAAACGGGAACTGTTCGGCTTCCTCACCAGGGAGCGCCACGGCGGGTCCGCCGCGCTGCGCACGGCCATCGCCAGGGAGATCCAACTGATCGTGCGCGAACTGGTCGCCGATCTGTCCCGGATCCGGGCCCTTGACTCCTGGACGCCGCGAGACCTGGAGATCGCCGCCGACCTGATGGTCACCACGGTGACCGACGGGATCGCCGCCTACGTGTCGGCCGCACCGCGCGACGAGCAGGCGATCATCGACCGCACCGTCCAGCAGATGCGGTTGATCGCGCTCGGCATGGGCGGCTGGCGGCCACCGAAGCGGCGCTAGCTCACTCGACGGGCCGCGCGTCCTCGACGCCGTCGCGCGCCACGGCGACCGGATCGGGCGACCGCACCGGCAGCAGCACCGCGAGCCCGGCCGCGAGCACCACCAGCAGGCCGACGATGCCCGCCCGGTCCGTGCCGAACAGCCAGACGAACAGTCCGAACAGACTCGGCGCGAGGAAGGACACCGCCCGTCCGGTCGTCGTGTACAAGCCGAAGAGCTGACCTTCGCGGCCCGGCGGCGCGAGGCGGGTCAGGAACGAGCGCGCCGCCGCCTGGGCCGGACCGACGAAGACGGTGAGCAGCAACCCGAAGATCCAGAACATCATCGGCCCCGACACCACGAGCAGCGCCAGCCCGCACACCAGCATGGCGGCCAGGGACACCACGATGACGATCTTGGGCCCGGCCCGGTCGTCGAAGCGCCCCGCGACGATCGCGCCCAGCGCCGCAACGACATTCGCGGCGATGCCGAACAGCAGCACGTCCGAGTCGGCGATCCCGTAGACCCGCACGGCCAGCACCGCGCCGAAGGTGAACACCCCGGCGAGGCCGTCCCGGAAGACGGCGCTGGCCACCAGGAACCCGACCGTGCGCCGGTCGACGCGCCACAGTTCACGCAGGTCGCGCCACAGCACCCGATACGAGCCGAGCAGGCCCGCGCTCGCCGCGCCGGGATCGGCGTCCGTCCGCGGCAGCTCGGGCACCGCGAACAGCACCGGCAGGGCGAAGGCGGCGAACCAGACGGCGGCCAGCACCGCCACCAAGCGGATGTTGAGCCCCTCGTCGGTGGGCACACCGAGCAGCCCGCGGTTGTCGCCCTCGCCTGCGATGAAGCCGAAGTAGCAGATCAGCAGCAGGAAGATGCCGCCGAAATAGCCCATCGCCCAGCCGAACCCGGAGACCCGGCCGACGGTCCGCGGCGTGGAGACCTGTCGCAGCATCGCGTTGTACGGCACGTTCGCCAGTTCGAAGCAGGCCGACGCGAACGCCAGCAGCGCCAAGCCGAACCACAGGTCGTGGTAGTCGTCGTGCACGAAGAACATCAGCGTCATCGCCGCGATGGTCAGCGCGGTCAGGGTACCGAGCGAGCCCTTGCGTTTCGCCGATGCGTCGAAGCGCTGCCCGCTGACCGGCGCGGTCAACGCCACGATCAACCCCGCGATGCCCAGCGCCCACCCCAGCCACGCGCTGGCGGAGACACCGCCGGGCAGATCGTCACCCACCTTGTCGGTGAGATACACCGAGAAGACGAAGGTGAGGATCACGGCGTTGAACGCAGAAGACCCCCAATCCCACAGCCCCCACGCCACCACCTGCCCGCGCCCGGCGGCCTGCCCGACGGTCGCCCTGGCGTTCACCTCGGTCATGCCGCGCAGCTTAATGCGCGCGGACGTCACGAGTCCGGCCGAAATCGAGACCGGCCGCATTGCTATGCACCCAGTTGCATAGTACCGAGTGTCACGGCTATTCTCACCGCATGGCACTCGAGCATGCGCTGCTGGTATCGCTCACCGAGCGCGCCGGCTCCGGTTACGAGCTGGCGCGCCGCTTCGACAAGTCCATCGGTTACTTCTGGAGTGCCACCCACCAGCAGATCTACCGCGTGCTCAAGCGCATGGAGGAGTCCGGCTGGGTGGACGGCGAGACGGTGGTCCAAGAGGGCAGGCCGGACAAGAAGGTCTACTCGGTGAGCGAGACCGGACGCGCCGAACTCGCGCGCTGGATAGCGGCGCCGAGCGATACCGCCACTCCGCGCAACGAACTCGCCGTGAAGATCCGCGCGGCGGCCTACGGCGATGTCACCGCGTTGCGTGCCGAGGTGGCCCGCCACCGCGACCAGCACGCCCAGCGGCTCGAGCTGTACCGGCACATCGAGAAGCGCGACTTCCCCGACCCCGGCCGGCTCGCCGGGACGGCCCTGCACCAGTACCTCGTCCTGCGCGCGGGCGTCCGCGTGGAGGCGGGATTCGTCGAATGGTGCGACGAAGTTCTGCAAGCACTGCACCCGCGCGCGACAGCCCCGCACGCGGACGGAGAAAGGCGACCGCAGCCATGAGTTCGTTCCCCCATTTGCTCGAGCCGCTGGATCTCGGCTTCACCACCCTGCGCAATCGCGTGGTGATGGGGTCGATGCACACCGGGCTGGAGGACCGCGCTTGGGACACCAACAAGCTGGCCGCCTACTTCGCCGAGCGCGCCCGCGGCGGTGTCGGCCTGATCATCACCGGCGGCTACGCGCCCAATCGCGCGGGCTGGCTGCTGCCGTTCGGCGCCAAGCTGACCAACAAGACCGAGGCGTACCGGCACCGGACGATCACCAGGGCGGTGCACCAGCACGGCGGCAAGATCGCCATCCAGATCCTGCACGCCGGTCGCTATTCGTATATGCCCGGCAGCGTGTCGGCGTCGTCCATCAAGGCCCCGATCAACCCGTTCCGGCCGCGCGCGCTGTCGGCGAAAGGCATCGAGCGCACCATCGACGACTACGCCCGCTGCGCGAAACTCGCTCAGTTCGCCGGGTACGACGGCTGCGAGATCATGGGCGGTGAAGGGTATTTCATCAACCAGTTCCTCGCGCCGCGCACCAACAAGCGCACCGACGCGTGGGGCGGCTCCCCGGAGAACCGGCGCCGGATCGCGGTGGAGATCGTGCGCCGCACCCGCGCCGCGGTCGGCCCGGATTTCATCATCGTGTTCCGCCTGTCGATGGCCGAACTGGTGGAGAAGGGGCAGACATTCGACGAGATCGTCGCCCTGGCCACGGAACTGGAAGCCGCCGGGGTGAACATCCTGAACACCGACATCGGCTGGCACGAGGCGCGGGTGCCCACCATCGTGACCTCGGTGCCCCGCGCCGCCTTCGTCGAATTCACCGCGAAGATCTCCGCGCGGGTGAACATCCCGGTGTGCGCGTCCAACCGGATCAACATGCCCGAGGTCGCCGAGGAGATCCTGACCCGCGGTGACGCGCAGTTGATCTCGCTGGCCCGTCCCTTCCTCACCGACCCGCAGTGGGTGAACAAGGCCGCGCAGGATCGCGTCGACGAGATCAACACCTGCATCGCGTGCAACCAGGCCTGCCTCGATCACGCCTTCCAGCACAAGACCGTGTCGTGCCTGCTCAATCCGCGCGCCGGGCACGAGACCGAGCTGAAGCTGCTGCCGACCCGCCGCGGCAAGCGCGTCGCCGTGGTCGGCGCGGGCCCGGCCGGGCTTTCCGCGGCGGTGAACCTCGCCGAACGCGGCCACCGCGTCGAGTTGTTCGAGGCCGACGACAAGATCGGCGGCCAGTTCGACATCGCCCGCCGCATCCCGGGCAAAGAGGAGTTCAGCGAATCGATCCGGTACTACACCCGGATGCTCCAGCTCACCGGCGTCACGGTGCACTTGAACAAACGGGTCGGCGCGGACGAGCTCATCGCTGGCGGCTACGACGAAATCGTGCTGGCCACCGGCGTGCGGCCGCGGATCCCCGACATCCCCGGTATCGACCACCCCATGGTGGTGTCCTACGCCGAGCTGGTGCGGGAGGAGAAGCCGGTCGGCAAGCGCGTCGCCGTGATCGGCGCGGGCGGCATCGGCTACGACGTGAGCGAATTCCTCACCGTGGAAGGGCATCCCACGCTCGAGCTGGACGAGTGGAAGCAGGAGTGGGGCGTCACCTCCGACGACGAGGAGGTCCGCGGACAGCTCACCACGCCTCGGCCCGCGCCGGCGGCGCGCGAAGTCGTTCTGCTGCAACGCAAGTCGACGCCGTTCGGCAAGGATTTGGGCAAGACATCCGGATGGGTGCACCGCGCCGCGCTGAAGGCCAAGGGCGTCGAGCAGATCGGCGGCGTCAACTACGAACGCATCGACGACAACGGCCTGCACATCAGCTTCGGGGAGAAACGACAACGGCCCCAGTTGATCCCGGTCGACAACGTCGTCGTCTGCGCGGGCCAGGAATCCGTGCGTGATCTGGAGGCCCCGCTGCGCGCCGCGGGGATCAGCCCGCACCTCATCGGCGGCGCCGATCTGGCCGCCGAACTGGACGCCAAGCGCGCCATCGACCAGGGCACCCGGCTGGCCGCGCGGCTGTGAGCGGACGGCGGCCGGGCCGCGCGCCGGCCGCCTCGGCCCCGGCACGGATGCCGCGCCGGGGATCGTGCGGCCGGCCACCGCGTCGCGTCGCCTAGGCTGCATCGGGTGAGCCTGCCCTCCCCCACCTCCGAGAACCGCGCGGTCGTCACCGGCGCCTCCTCCGGCATCGGCACCGCGCTCGCCGCCGAACTCGCCGCCCGCGGCTACTCGCTGATCCTCGTCGCCCGCCGCGAGGAACTGCTCACCGAGCTCGCGCAGCGGCTGACCCTGGCCCACGGCATCACCGCCGAGGTGCGCGCGGTCGATCTGGCCGACCGCGACCAGCGCGGTGTGCTGGTGAAAGAACTGGCGACCCGCGAGATCGCCGTCCTGTGCAACAACGCGGGCATCGCGACCTTCGGCGCGATCGCCGAACTCGACCCGGCCTACGAGCGCGCGCAGATGGAGCTCAACGCCGTCGCCGTGCACGATCTGACATTGGCCGTGCTGCCCGGCATGCTCGCCCGCGGCAGCGGCGGCATCCTGATCAGCGGGTCGGCCGCGGGCAACATGCCGATCCCGAACAACGCCACCTACGCGGCGAGCAAAGCGTTCGCCAACACGTTCTCCGAATCGCTGCGCGGCGAGCTGAAAGGCTCCGGGGTGCATGTCACCCTGCTGGCCCCCGGCCCCGTCCGCACCGAGACCCCTGACCCCGCCGAGGCCTCCATCGTCGACCGGATGGTGCCCGACTTCATGTGGGTCTCCTCGGAGTACACCGCCAAGGTGTCCATCGACGCGCTCGCCCGCAACAAGATGCGTGTGGTCCCCGGCCTGATCAGCAAGGGCATGAGCGTGGCGGGACAGTATGCTCCGCGCGCGGTCACCGCCCCCATCGCGGGCGCGTTCTACCGGAAACTCGGCAGCTGAGCCCACCGCGTCAGCGAGCCGTCAAGAAGCGACGCCGGGTGGTCAAGGATCCGCAAACGACGCGCCCACCGGCCCGGTACCCGGCGTAGTCCTGGCATCGGCCCCGCAATTCGAGAAAGCGGGGGCGACCCAGGAGAACATCGTGACGCTGCTCGACATCATCCCGTCCTTGCGCTCGGGATCGTCTTCGCGCCTGGATGCCACGGTCTGGCCGCGAGAAACGCATTACGACGGCGACGGCGGGATCACCCTCGGCGGCGTCGCCCTCGCCGATATCGCCGATCAGTACGGCACGCCCACCTACGTCTTGGACGAGCAGGAGGTGCGGTCGCGCTGCCGGGCCTATCGCAAGGCTTTCCCGGAGGCCGAGATCATCTACGCGGGCAAGGCCCTGACTGTCCGGGCGGTGCTGGATTGGGTTACCCAGGAAGGGCTTTCGGTGGACGTGTGTTCGGCTGGCGAACTGGCCGTCGCGCTGGCGGCCGGGGTGGACCCCGCCCGCATCGTCCTGCACGGCAACGGGAAGTCGTTCGACGAACTGGCCGCCGCCGTGCGCGGCGGGGTCGGCCGGATCGTGATCGACTCGCACACCGAGATCACGCTGCTGTCCGCCCTGACCACGACATCGCAGCAGGTGCTGCTGCGGCTCTCGCCCGGCATCGATGTCCACGGTCACCCGGCCGTGCGCACCGGCGTGCACGACCAGAAATTCGGCTTTCCGCTCGGCGGCGATTCGGCCGCCGAGGCGATCGACCGGGTGCTGCGCAGGCCGAACCTCACCCTGGTCGGCTTCCACTGCCATCTGGGCTCACAGATCCATCAGCCGGACCACTACGGCGAGGCGGTGCGGCGCATGGTCGCGGCGATGGCACAGGTGCGGCAAGACCACGGTGTCGTCTTGACCCAGCTGGATCTGGGCGGCGGCCACGCGGTGGCCTATCGCGGCGGCGACGCCGAAATGAACCTCGCCGAACTCGCCGACATCCTGGAGGACGCCCTCGACGCCGCCTGCGCCCGCCACCATTTCCCGCGCCCGGTGCTCGCGTTGGAACCCGGCCGCGCGATCGTCGCCCGAGCCGGGGTGACGCTGTACCGAGTGCTCTCGATCAAACACGTCGAGGGCGGGCACACCTACGTCACCGTGGACGGCGGGATGAGCGACAACCCGCGCGTCGCGCTGTACGGCGCGCGCTACGACGCGGTGGTCGCCAACCGTCACCCGTGCGGCCCGCAGATGACCGCGACGGTCGCCGGTCGCTTCTGCGAGGCGGGCGACATCCTCGCCGCCGACGTGCGGCTGCCCGCCGATCTGCGTCCCGGCGAAGTGCTGGCGGTGCCGTGTACGGGCGCCTACCACCACAGCTTGGCTTCGTCCTACAACAGTGTCGGGCGTCCTCCGATCATCGCCGTTCGCCACGGCCGCGCCCGCGAACTGATCCGCAGGGAGACGACAACCGACCTGCTCGCCCGTGAGGTCGGGCGCTGATCCGGCCGTCCGCTCAGCGGCGCCTGGTGCCGAACAGGCTGCGGGTGATCTCACGTCCCGCCGCGCTGGCCGCCGAGCGCAGGAAGCCGCGCACCGCGGGATTCCGCATGATCCGCTCGGCGGCGGACTCCTCCTCCACGCGGGTCGCGCTGCGGCCGGGGACGGGCGCCGGTTGCGGCTCCCGCGGCGCCTCGGCGACCTTTGCGGCCAGCAGTTCGTAGGCCGACTCGCGGTCGATGGTCGCGGCGTACTTCGAGGCCAGCGGGCTGGACAGCGCCCGCGAGCGGATCGCGTCCGCGCCGATGGTGTCCATCAGCGACCGCGGCGGCCGCATCCTGGTCCAGGCCACCGGCGCCGGCGCGCCCTGCTCGGAGAGCACCGTCACGATCGCCTCGCCGGTGCCGAGGGAGGTCAGGGCCTGCTCCAGGTCGTAGACACCGGTCGTCGGATAGGTACGGACGGTCTTGGCCAGCGCCTTCTGGTCGTCCGGGGTGAACGCGCGCAGTGCGTGCTGGATGCGCGCGCCGAGCTGGGACAGCACCGGATTCGGGATGTCGGTGGGCAGCTGGGTGCAGAAGAACACACCCACCCCTTTGGACCGGATCAGTTTGACGGTCTGCTCCACCTGATCCAGGAACGCCTTCGAAGCGTCGGAGAACAGCAGGTGCGCCTCGTCGAAGAGGAAGACCAGCACGGGCCGGTCCACGTCGCCGACCTCCGGCAGGGTCTGGAACAGGTCGGCGAGCACCCACATCAGGAAGGTGGAGAACATCACCGGCCGCGCCGCGTCCGCGCCCAGCTCGAAGAGCGTGATCACCCCTTTCCCGTCCACCATCCGCACAAGGTCGGCCGGGTCGAGTTCGGGCTCGCCGAAGAACGTGTCGCCGCCGTCGGCCTCCAGATTCGCCAGTGCGCGCAGGATCACGCCGGCGGTGGCCGAGGAGACACCGCCGATACCTTTCCGGTCGTCCTTGCCCTCCGGGCTGGTCAGGTGGGTGATCACGGCGCGCAGGTCCTTCAGATCCAGCAGCGCGAGACCGTTGCGGTCCGCCCAGTGGAAGATCAGGCCGAGGGTGGATTCCTGCGTCTCGTTCAGTCCGAGCACCTTGCTCAGCAGCACCGGACCGAACGAACTGATCGTCGCGCGGATCGGAAGCCCGGCCCCGGCGGTGCCCAGCGAGACGAACTCGGTGGGGAAGCCGGTCGGCGCCCAGTCCGCGCCCGTCTCGGCGATGCGCGTGGCGAGTCGTTCGCTCATTCGTCCCGGCTCGGCCAACCCCGACAGATCGCCTTTGACATCGGCCAGCACCACCGGAACCCCGGCGCTCGACAGTTGCTCCGCGAGGCTTTGCAGGGTTTTCGTCTTTCCCGTTCCGGTCGCCCCCGCGACCAAGCCGTGCCGGTTCATCATCCGCAACGGGATACGGATGCGCGCGCCGGGATCCACCGTCCCGTCGACCACGACGGTGCCCAGATCCAGCGCATCCCCTTCGAACGCGTAGCCTGCGGCGATCTCCCCTGCGGCGGCCTGGCCCTCGGACGGTTCGTCCCGCCTCTGCGCACCGGCTCCGCCCGCTGTCTGCTCGGCCAGTTCCCGTTCCGCCGCCTCCGCGGCGGCTGCCGCCTCCGCCGCGATCCGCGCCGCCTCGTCGGCCGCTTTACGCGCCGCGGCCGCCTTCTCCTGCGGAGTGGTCATCGCACGTCTCCGTCCTGGCTCGACCCGACTGCTTCACTCACTGTTTGCCGCGGCCCCGAAAACACCTGGTTGCGAACCAGAAGAAACTGTATCTCCGCTGGTCGAGTTCATGGCCACATCGGCGGCTTCGGGGTTGCCGTGCCGTACCGCCTGCACCGGCCCTTCGCCCGGCTAATGTTGCACGGGTGTCCGACAAATACATGGTGTGGATGGATTGCGAGATGACCGGCTTGCGCTTGGACAGCGACAAGCTGATCGAAGTGGCCGCACTCGTGACCGACAGCGATCTCAACATCCTCGGCGAGGGCGTGGACATCGTCATCCACGCCGACGACGACGCGCTGGCCGCGATGCCCGCCGTGGTCGCCGAGATGCACGCGCGGTCCGGGCTGACCGATGAGGTCCGCCGCTCCACCGTCACCCTCGAAGAGGCCGAGCATCGCGTGCTCGACTACATCCGCCAGTACATCCCCACCCCGCGCACCGTGCCGCTGGCCGGCAACTCGATCGCCACCGACCGCGGTTTCATCGCCAGGGACATGCCGCTGCTCGATGCCCATCTGCACTACCGGATGGTCGACGTGAGCTCGATCAAGGAGCTGTGCCGCCGCTGGTACCCGCGTATCTACTTCGGCCAGCCGGAGAAGGGGCTGAGCCATCGCGCCCTGGCCGACATCCAGGAGTCCATCCGCGAGCTGGAGTACTACCGGCGCACCGCGTTCGTCGCACCGCCGGGCCCTTCCACCACCGAAATCGCCGCCGTGGCCGCCGAGGTGGCCGAGAGCGCCACGCAGCGGTCCGAATCGGCGCAGGTCAACGGGTCGCCAGACGCCGATTAGGGCCAGGGCGGGTTGACACGCTAATATCTAGCCCGCCGGTTCTTCACCGGCGATGGTGAGCGTAGTTCAGTTGGTAGAGCACCAGGTTGTGATCCTGGCTGTCGCGGGTTCGAGTCCCGTCGCTCACCCCAGGTGTCGCGGTGTGCGAACCGTCCTCCGGGGCGGTTCGCACACCAGACCAGACTCTTCTTCCTCTGTTCATCCGCCACAGCGGAGGCTTCGCGGAATCCTCCCAGCGTCGGCGACGGCGCGAAATGGTCGTCGGCCTAGCACGACCTGATCGACGGTGTGCGTATGACCGCGGTGCCGAGCGGCTTTCCGAAGTATGTCCTGGCCACGAGCAACGCCCGCCAGCAGGCCGATCGCAGCCGTTTCACCGCAGGCGGCGCTCGCCAGGCAGCCGCCGATGCTGCCGCGGCACCGAGCCACGACGGCTTTCCCACTGCGCCCCAATCCATTTCCACCGCGCGCCCATTCGCCGCGATGTGAAACAAATCCACTCCAGAATCCGCCACTCGTCCGTAGACTGCGGTGCACGTGGGACGGTGTCGCTGGGGCGCCTTCCCGGTTCGACCAGAAAGACACACCTCGTGATGCGTTCCGCGGTAATCGCAGCCTTCGTCGGCGCCACCCTCGTCACCGGATCCAGCGGGACCGCGGTCGCGGGCATCGGACTGCCCACGCTGCCCGACTCCGGCTCGGCGTCGAGCGGATCGGCGGGCGGCCTGGCCACCACCGGTTCCTCCGGCACCGGTTCGGCGGGCAGCAAGCTGCTGTGCGCCGCCACCGGCAGCGCCATCGCGATCCTGGGCGACGCCCAATTAGGGTGCAACATGCTGCCGTGAACGCACCGTGAACGCCGAACGGGCCGCCGGATTCGCTCCGGCGGCCCGTTCGGCTTTGGTTTCGGCTCAGCGGTTGTCCTCGGCGTTACCCGCCTTCCAGACCGGCCACGGGATGTTCCAGTCACCCAAGCCGTCCACACCGGACAGGGTGCCGCCCACGGTGTTCTTCACGATCGTGATGTCACCGCGCTTGGCGTTCTGGAAGACCCACTGCGCGTTCGCCGGGCTGAGGTTCAGGCAGCCGTGACTGGTGTTGCTGTACCCCTGCGCACCCACCGACCACGGCGCGGAGTGGAAGAAGATGCCGCTGTAGGACAGCCGGGTCGCGAAGTCCACCGGCGTCTTGTACCCGTCGGGCGAATTGACCGCGACGCCGTAGGTCGAGGAGTCCATGATGATCTTCTCGTGCCGGTCGGCCACGATGTAGACGCCGTTGTCGGTGGGCGTGCTGTCCTTGCCCATCGAGGTCGGCATGGTGCGGATCACCTGACCGTTCAGCTCCACGGTCACCTGCTTGGTGTTGTCGTCGGCGGTGAAGACCATCGCGTCGCCGATGGTGAAGAACGAGTGGATGTTGTCCTGGCCGTACAGACCGTTGCCGAGATCGCGCCCGTAGACGTTCACATCGACGGTGACCTTCGTCCCCGGCGCCCAGAAATGCTCCGGCCGCCAGCGCACCTCACGATTGTTCACCCAATAGAACGCGCCCTCGACGGGCGGCTCCGTGGTGATCTTGATCGCATCCTGCGCGGCCTTCCGGTCGGGAATGTTCTCGTCGAACTGGACGGCCACCGGCTGGCCGATGCCGACGACCTCCGCCTCACCGGGGACGAGGTAGGGCTTGGTCTGGTTACCGGGCGAGCTCGTGGTGAAACTCAGCGTCGCGGAGTTCGCGCCGCCGAGCCCGATCGCGTCCGCCTTCAGCCGGTAGGTCTTGCCGTAGCCGAGCACCTCGGTGGTCTCCCACGACCGGCCGTCGGCGGCGAGCTTGCCCTCCACCGTCTTGCCCTGCGGACTGACCAAGGTCACATTGGTGAACTTGCCGTCCTCGACCTTGAACGCCAGCGGGACGCCGGGCGACACACCGACTTCACCGTCTTTCACCGGCGACATCAGTTTGGGCTTGATCAATTCCGTGATGGGGTTGCGGTCGATGGCCACCTGGGCCGCATCGGCGGCGTCGGACGCCGAACATCCCGTCGATGCCAGCGCGGCGACCGCCACGACGATCACCGGCCCCGCGAACGTGCGTAGCGACCACCGTTTGGCCGGCTTACGCTCGCGCCGACCCAGACCAACACTCATTTCAACCCCGTTTCAAAGTCTCGGTGCTCCAGGACACACCGATGGCTTCGGATGCCGACCGCCACGCCGCTCACCCCGCCGTGTACGCGGGCGGTCGAAACCACAATCGGACATTCTGCCAGTGCGTCACGTCCAGGCCAATGTGAACACCTCGTCCGTCACTGCAGCGTTACCACCCTCTAGATCAACACGCCGCACCCCCGCGTTACCGGCGCGGGAGGACATCACATCCGCGCCGGTCAGGACACGATTTCACTTCTGCGGCCCCAGCCTGTTAAGGTTTGTCCCGCACCGGAACACGGAGCAAGCGCCATTAGCTCAATTGGCAGAGCAGCTGACTCTTAATCAGCGGGTTCGGGGTTCGAGTCCCTGATGGCGCACAATTCGAGAACCGTGCCCTTGTCAGTCATCGGCTGGCAAGGGCACGGTTCTTTCGTCTCCACGGCGTCCCGATTCCCGTGACATCACCGTGACCTGGCCTCTTTCCCAGATGCACCTGCTGTCCCGATTCGGACAGCGATACGCCCGTCGCGGCCCTGAAATCCACCTCGGTGGCTGAAAAGTTCTGTGATGTACAGCACAAGAGGTTTAGCAGCAAACTCCCAGCTTGGATAACGATTCGGCAACCGCGCCCTGGGCGTTCCAAGATCGGCAGCACCTGCCATTCATGATCAGTTCACCCTCTGTTAACCATGCGTGACCATTCTGCAATCAGGTCACAAAGCGACCTGAAGTTTGGTCAGCCCGAGGAGTTGTAGACACCGATTCGGTAACGATCACACGGCAGGCACTGCCCGCCACGTGATCGGCGGAGCGGAATCCGGCAACGGACCCGCAATCCCATACTTCCGCCCGTCTCTCCGCATCGAGGATGCGGAGTCTCACGCGACAAGCGGCCGAGCCCCACCGAGGGCGATCCGGTGCCGTACGCACGAAGCGTCGCGTTCCGGGGACATCAGCGTCCCCCACAACAAAACCACACAACAGCACATGGCCGTTTCGGCGAACGCACACGAGCGTACGCCGCAGGATCCGTGCTGCCCAACTGCGGCCGGATCGAGTAAGTCCCCGATCAAGGAACCGATTCGCAATGCCTGACAGACGCCTTTCCGCCCTTCGTCGCCCCTCGCTCCGCGAAACCGTCACCGTCGGATTCGCCGCCGCCGGTGTCGTGGCCGTGGCCGCCTGCTCCGCGGCGTCCGTTGCCGACAACAGCGTCCCGTCTCGCATCGCCATGGTGGCCGAGCAGCAGCCGGAGGCAGTCGCCGCTCCGGTCGCCGCCGAGGTCGCCGCTCCGGCCGCAGAGGCGATCCCCGCACCGATGCCCGCACCCGCGCCCGCCCCGGCTCCCGCGCCCGCTCCCGAGCCTGCCCCGATGCCCGCCCCGGCCCCGCCGGTCTACCCGGACAACCTGGACGGCTGGATCCGCCAGGCGCTGGACATCATGTCGGCGAACGGCATTCCCGGCACCTACAACGGCATCTACCGCAACATCATGCGCGAGTCGACCGGCAACCCCCAGGCCATCAACCTGTGGGACTCCAACGCAGCCATGGGCATCCCGTCCAAGGGCCTGCTCCAGGTGATCGACCCCACCTTCGCCACCTACCACGTCGCGGGCACGCCCTTCGACATCTGGGACCCGGTCGCCAACATCGTCGCCGCCTGCAACTACGCGGCGCACCGCTACGGCTCGATGGACAACGTCAACAGCGCGTACTGAGCCATCCCGCCACGCAGCCTCCCCATCCATTGATGGGGAGGCTGTGGCGCTTTCCGGCCGATCCGCGCCGTCGGCCTGACGCGTCCCTCCGGCTCCCGGCCGTGCGCCGGGCGATCGACGGGCCGAGCTCCGGCCATAATGGTCGGCACACCTGCGACCACTGGACCTTGCCGTGACCGACTACGCACACAGCGACGCGGCCGCCAAGAGCCGCGCCGAGAAGGCGCGCCGGCTGGCGAGCTACCTCTGGCACCGAGGCATCACCGAACCCGAGGTGCTGGCGATGCCCGCGCCGATTCGGCGCAAACTGGCCAGGGCCGCCGGGACGAATCCGCCGAGCACCGACGAGACCTGGACCGCGGTGGCGCGACTGCTGACCGAGAAGGACGCCTGGGCCGCCCGCCATCCGCGGCATCCCTCGGCGCGGCGGGAGCACACCGACGAGAAGCTGCTCTGGGTGAAGCCGCCGATCACACCATGGACCTGATGATCCGCCAAATATGCTGTGCCGCAACATTTCTCACGTCTACTACAGAATTACGTAGAGTAGAGTTCATGGACCAGCAGACCCAGCCGTCCCGATGACCGAGCGCAAGCCGCCGAAGCAGACCTTCGAATCGTGGGTCGACAAACAGATCCGCGAGGCGGCCGAGCGCGGCGAATTCGACAACCTGGCCGGCACCGGCAAGCCGATTCCCGGAGCCGGCACGACCCCCGACGAGGACTGGTGGTTGCGCGCGTATCTGCGCCGCGAAGGGGTCAGCGGTGACGCGCTGCTTCCTCCGTCGCTGGTGCTGCGACGCGATATCGAGCACCTGCCCGAGACCGTGCGCGACGCGACCGGCGAACGGGAGGTGCGCGCCGCCGTAAGCGAACTCAACAAGCGCATCGTGGACTGGCTGCGGATGCCGCAAGGGCCGTTCGTCCCGATCGCTCCGGTGAACGCGGACGAGATCGTCGAGCAATGGCGGCACGCGCGCGAAGCCGACCGGCCGCGGCGCGCGCAGCCCGGCCGTGCGGCCACCGCGGCCGCCCCGACGCCGGACGAACACATCGCGCCGCGCGCGCGCCGCCCGTGGTGGCGTCGATGGCGGCGGCACGGCACCGAAGCCGGATAGCGCCGCAACCGGCGATCAGGCGCCGAGCTCGGTCACCTGTTCCACCTCGGCGATCACCTTCTCCGCCAGCGCGCGCAGCGCCCGCGCCTCACCCGGCGTCATCAGCTCGACGAAGACGCGACGGACCAGATCGACGTGATTGGGCGCGGCACGCTCCAGCGCCACGCGCCCTTCCGGCGTGAGCTGCACGATGATGCCGCGAGCATCCTCCTCGGCGGGCCGCCGCTCGACCAGTCCGCGCGCGTCCATCCTGGCCAGATGCTTGGACAACCGGCTCTTCTCCCAGCACACCTCGGTGGCCAGCTCCTTGGCGCGCAGACACCCGTTGGGGGCCGCCGACAACGCCACCATCAACTCGTAGTCCGCCAGGGACAGGCCGTCCTCGGCCAACCCGGCGGAAATCGCCCCGTCCAAACGCTGGCGCAGCCGCACGTAGGCCTGCCACGTCGCCTGCTCGTCGTCACTCAACCACCGGACCATGGGAATGAAGTGTAGTCACGGTTGGTTGACATGGACACCAACTCCCGAGGAGGTCCCGATGCCCGCCGTCACCGTTCCCGACATCATGGTCCTGCCACGCCTCCCGCGCACCGACGCCACCCTGCGTGAACGGCCGGTGCGCAGCGTGGTCACCGCGCACAGACAGCGCGAAGGCGCCGGCTTCGAGGTGCGCAGGCCGTTCCCCAGCATGGATCTGCGCACGGCCGATCCCTTCATCCTGCTCGACCAGATGGGTCCGGTCGCCTATGAACCGCACGAGGCCAAGGGCGCGCCGTGGCATCCGCACCGCGGCTTCGAGACGGTCACCTACATGCTCGACGGCACCATGGTGCACCACGATTCACAGGGCGGCGGCGGCGTCATCGGCGAAGGCGACACCCAATGGATGACCGCGGGCTCCGGCATCCTGCACGACGAGGTCCCGCCGGAGGAGATGGTCGCCTCGGGCGGCTGGTTCCACGGCATCCAGCTCTGGGTGAACCTGCCGCGCGCGCTCAAATTCGCCACCCCGCGCTACCAGGACCTGCGCGCTCGCGAACTGACCCTGGTGAGTTCGCACGACGGCGGCGCGCTGGTCCGGCTGATCGCCGGCGAGGTCGGCGGATTCACCGGTCCCGGTTCGACATACACCCCGATCGCCTACGCCCACGCGTCGATCACACCCGGCGGAATCCTGGAAACGCCGTGGCCGCAAGAATTCACCGCGATGGCGTACGTGCTGTCGGGCAGCGGCACGGTCGGCGCGGAGCGCAGGCCACTGGCCGAGGGGCAGCTCGCCGTCTTCGGTCAGGGAGACGCGATCAGCGTGACCGCCGATGCGCGCCAAGACAATCGGACCGGAGCGCTGGAAGTCCTGCTGCTCGGCGGACGTCCGATCCGGGAACCGGTGGTGCAATACGGGCCGTTCGTGATGAACACGCGCGCCGAGATCATCGAAGCCATGGAGGACTACCAGGCCGGACGCATGGGAAACATCCCCGCCGAACACATCCGCGGCGCCGGGACGACCGCCTGAGCGGCCGCACCGGGTGTGATCCCCTAATCCCCTAGTTCCGTCCCCCCGAGGTTGACAACGGAGCGGCCCGTCACAACAGTGGATGCGGCGTCCGGTCGGACGCCCATCCACCGCAGCAACCACATAGAGGAATACATGAACGTTCGCCGGCTCTCCGTCAGCGCGGCCGTCGCGGGATTGACCTTTCTCGCGGCTCCCGCCGCCCTAGCCGCCCCTCCGTCCGGATCCGCCGGAACCGGCTCCTCGGCCGTCGACACCGGCTCCGCCGCGACCGGCTCGGCCGGTCTGTCGCAGACCGGTTCGGCCGGTGGCGCCTTCGCCAACTGCGACGACGCCCGTGCCGCCGGTCGCGCGCCGCTGTTCCGCGGCGAACCCGGCTTCGGCCCGCACCTGGATCCCGACGGCGACGGCTTCGCCTGCCCGACGGTCTGAACCGACCGCGAAACGACGACACCCGGTGGGCAGCTGCCCACCGGGTGTCGTCGTTTCTCCAGCTCAGCGGAAGATCTTGAGCAGCACCAGCCCGACGAAGACGGCGGCGGCGCCGATCAGGCTGTATTTCACCTTCGGCTCGTTCAGCTTCGAAACCACGATCTGCTTGGTGTCGTCCGCGATGCGATGCGGGTCCGCGCGTACCGCGAGTTCGTCGAGCGTGCTCGCCAGCCGAGTGCGGGCGGCCTCGATCTCCTGCTCGATCCGCTCGGTATCCCTTGCCACGTTCCACCCTCCTGTTGTCGATTGCCGCACCCGGTGCAGAATCACGCCGCACGCTCAGCCGTTCGCGCAGTACCCGGGGCTCGCGGACGAGTCTATCCGCCGCCACGCGGCGCGATCCGGCCGTGCGCGGATCTGCGGTCCCGACCTTCGGATACCGTGCTGGAGGTGACCACCAACCAACGACTCTCCCCGGGTGACACCGCCCCCGACTTCACGCTGCCCGACGCCGACGGCAAGAACGTCTCGCTGTCGGACTACCGCGGTCGCAAGGTGATCGTGTACTTCTACCCCGCCGCGAGCACGCCCGGCTGCACCAAGCAAGCCTGCGACTTCCGCGACAACCTGGCCGACCTGGACGGTGCGGGCATCGACGTGGTGGGCATCTCGCCGGACAAGCCCGCCAAGCTGGCCAAGTTCCGCGACGCGGAGGGACTGACCTTTCCCCTGCTGTCGGATCCCGATCGCGCCGTGCTGACCGCCTGGGGCGCGTACGGCGAGAAGACCATGTACGGCAAGACGGTCGTCGGCGTCATCCGCTCGACCTTCCTGGTGGACGAAGCGGGCAAGATCGCCCTCGCGCAGTACAACGTCCGCGCCACCGGTCACGTCGCCAAGCTGCGCCGCGACCTGTCGGTGTAGCCCACGGGGCAGCGAAAAGCCCGGCGCCGCAGGGGCGCCGGGCCGGAGTCGGGTGGATCAAGCCTGCAAAACCTGCTGGGCGGCCCATTGCGCCATCAGGCGAAGGTGCTCGTCCCACCAGTCCGCCGCTTCCGGGGTGAACGCCGCGGGCGGTGGAGCCTCACCGGGGAACAGCAACGCGCCGTCGGGCGCGCCCACCTGGCGATCGGACGGGATTCCGGTCCCCGGCACGAGCGGCTCCGGGGCCTCCGGCTCCGGCGCGACGGGGGCATCGGCGGCGACCAGCGGCAACGGACGGTGCCGCGGGGACGATCCCCAGCGCTGGTCCGGAAGCCACACTCCGGTCGTGGTGGCATCGCCACCGTGCGGGCCGTCGAACGACTCGTCCGCCTCGGTACCGGCGGGCCGGACCGGCTCCACCGGATGCGTCGCACCGGCGCCCTCGATCCTGGCGTCGGTCACGACGGTCGGCACCGACCGAGACGAATCGTTCAGCAGGTAGCTCCCGCCGATGACCATTCCGCTGGCCAGCACACCGGCCGCGGCGAACACCGCCACCCCGCCGCGCGGTCGATTCGACTCGCTCACCGGGCCTGCGTAGCTGTCCTGCTCCAGCCGTGCGCTCAACGCCGCGCCCGCGGCGGAGGCGAAAGCGCCTACGGTGCAGGGGATCACCGGAGCCCCGAATTTCTCGACCGCCGTCAGCACGGCCGAACCCGCGCCCGCCGAGCCGATCAGCGCCACCGCGTCCGGCCGCGCGCCGGCCGCGTCCAGCTGATCCCACGCGGCCGTGACGCCCATGCCGAGCGATCGCGGCGTCGCCCGGCCCGCCTGCCCCACCGCGGCGAGCACTCGGCGGCGGCCCCGGTCCACCAAAGTGAACGCGTGGTACCCGGGCACCACCTCACACACCAGCAGGTTGTCGTAGGCGTCCAGCCACGTCATCATGCTCGCCACGCTCAGGTGGGCCGATTTCACCGAGACCATCGAGGCGCTGTGCCACCGGCCCGCCGCCAATCTGGTCACGATGGCGCGCCGCTCCGCGGCGTCGCGATAGGCGACCGCCACACCACCGACTTCCCGCTCCGCGCCCAGGCCCGCGGCCACGGCGTCGAGCGCGGCCTCGACCGCTGCGGCCACGTCCGCCTTGCTGTCGCCGCCGGTTCGCTCGACCCGGCGCAGCAGCACTCGATCGGCCAGCTTCCTGCCGTCGGCGAGCGCCACCGCGTGCACGGCACCGCGTTCGGTCGAAACGCCGAGAGTCACCACAGATTCAGCTACCACTGATCACGCCTTCCCTCTGTGCATTGACCGAGCTCACGGGCTTGCCGAAAGCCATGAGCCCCATGGATTCCCCTGCTCGGAACACACGCCGCGATGCACGCGCGCTCGGTATATGTTCGATGCCGCATCGGTTACGGATGGGTAGCGGAAATCCAGCCGACTGGACGCGAACGGCGGATGCGCGTATCGCACGCTTGCCCCTACCGTTAGCCTGGATGCGTGGAAGTACGCGCGGAGGCCAGGGTGAAGCACCGTCTGGACCCTGCGTTGGAGCTGCAGGCCGACCCACAGGAGCTCATGCCGCGACGCCGGCCGACGCAGGAACGCAGCAAACGAAAGTTCGACGCCTTACTCCAGGCGTCCAGGGAGTTGCTCGTCGAGGTCGGGTTCGAGTCGTTCACCTGTGAAGAGGTGGCGGCACGGGCGGAGGTGCCGATCGGCACGCTGTATCAGTTCTTCGCCAACAAGTACGTCATCGTCTGTGAGCTGAATCGCCAAGACCTGGTTGCCGTTTCCCAGGAGCTGGCCGACTTCCACGGTGAGATTCCCTCCCTGGACTGGTTGCGGCACATGAACCAGTTCGTCGACCACTTGGCCAACCTCTGGATGACCGACCCGTCCCGGCGGGAGGTGTGGCTTGCCATGCAGTCCACGCCGTCCACCCGGGCCACCGGGGCGATCCACGAGAAGCAGTTCGCCGAGGTCGTCTCGCAGATGCTGCGGCCGCTCACGCCGCGCACGCCGAGGGCACGGCGCACCATGATGGCCGAAGTGCTGGTGCACGTGGTCTATTCGATGCTCAATTTCTCCGTGCAGGACGAGCAGAGCAGCGCCGAAGCGGTCGCCGAACTCAAGCGCCTGATGGTGGCCTACCTGCTGGTCGCGGAGAAGGAATCGCGTACCGGCGGCGAAGGATAACGGGTGGTCCCGGCCGCGACCGGGACCACCGCGCTGCTCAGCCCGCGCTGTCGCGGCCTTCGATGAGGTCGGCCAGCTCGCCCGGGTCCTCCAGCACCACCATGGCGGCGGCGGTGTCGCCGTCGTGCGTCAGCGAGAGGTGGACCCGCACCCGGGGCAGGAATTCCGCGGCCAGGCCGTGCAGCTTGATGCTCGGCCTGCCCCACGCGTCGTTGACCACTTCGATCAGCGGATACGGGTTGTCCCCGATCTGCGGGCGGCGGGCGAACCGCGACGACGCCCATGCTTTGAGCACCGCCTCTTTCGCCGCCCACCGCGCCGCGTAGCTGCGCGCCGGGTCGGTCCCTTTGCTCTGGCAGTAACGCCGCTCTCCCGCGGTGAAACTTTCCCTGAGCATGGTCGTTCCGGCGCGTTCGAGCTGTTCGGCGAACTCGGAGATGGTCACCAAGTCCAAGCCGATACCGAGGATCGTCATAGGCGGGCAGCCTACGACGTGCCCGGCGCGCCCGCGCGCGGACCCGGCGCGGCGAGTTGCCCCGCCGCGCTTCCGGTTACGCGCATCCGATGCCCTTCGCGCGGTAGGCCCCGTCCTGGTCCAAGCGCGCCTCCGGCGAGAGCAGCACGTCGGCCTCCAGCTGCCGTGCCCGCTGGGACGGGGTGCCCTCACCGCCGAGCCTGCGATCCGCGGGACGCTCGTACAGCGGAGCGCCGCCGCACATCGCCTCCACGAACCGCTGCCGTCCGGCCAGCTGACGCTCCTGCGCCCTGCGCTGGTACTCCTCGCGCCGCCCTGGCTCGATGGCCTGGATGAACGCCTCCGGGTGCACCACCGCGAGCAGACCGTTCACGTGGCCGAAGCCGAGCGAGGTGACCAGACCGGCCTTCAGCGGAAGGCGGCCACCCAGGCGCAGCGGTTCGCGCAGCCACACCAGGTGCGGGAAGGCGAGCATCTTCTCGTCGACGCAGTCGAGGCTGCGGTTCGGCGGGATGACGCCCTGTTCCAGCACCTGGCACAGGCCGATGAGCTGGAAGGCGGCCGCGCCGCCCTTCGCGTGCCCGGTGAGGCTCTTCTGCGAGACGACGAACAGCGGAGCGCCGTCCGAACGTCCGATGGCCGTCGCGAGACGCTCGTGCAGTTCGGACTCGTTCGGGTCGTTGGCGGCGGTGGAGGTGTCGTGCTTGGACACCACCGCGATCTCGTCCGGGGTGACGCCCAGCTTGCGCAGTTCGGTCGCCAGCCTGGACTCCGTCCCGCCACGACCGGCGCCCAGCGCGCCCAGACCGGGAGCCGGGATGGAGGTGTGCACGCCGTCGGCGAAGGACTGCGCGTAGGCCACCACGCCCAGCACCGGCAGGCCCATCTCCAGCGCGACGCTGCCGCGCGCCAGCAGGATGGTGCCGCCGCCCTGGGATTCGACGAATCCGCCGCGGCGGCGGTCGTTGGCGCGGGAGAAGTACCGGTCGCTGATGCCCTTGGCGCTCATGGCCGCGGAATCCGCGGTGGCCGACATGTCGCCGAAGCCGACGATGCCCTCGATGCCGAGATCGTCGTAACCGCCGGCCACGACCAGGTCGGCCTTGCCGAGCCGGATCTTGTCGACGCCCTCCTCGACCGACACCGCGGCGGTGGCGCAGGCCGCCACCGGGTGCACCATCGCGCCGTAGCTGCCGACGTAGGACTGCACCACGTGCGCCAGCGCCACGTTCGGCAGCGCCTCCTGCAGGATGTCGTTCGGGCGCGACTCACCCAGCAGGTTGTCGATGTACAGCGAGCGCATCGAGGACATGCCGCCCATGCCGGTGCCCTGCGTGTTGGCGACCAGCGAGGGGTGCACCCAGCTCATCAGCTCCGCGGGGCTGAATCCGGAGCCGATGAACGCGTCCACCGTGCAGACGATGTTCCACAGCGCGACCCGGTCCACCGAAGCGGCCATGTCGGGCGAGATACCCCAGATGGTGGGGTCCCAGCCGGTCGGGATCTGGCCGCCGACGGTGCGCGAGAGCTTGGCCCGGCGCGGCACGCGGATCTCGGTGCCCGCCTTGCGCGTCACCGTCCAGTCGCCGGAGCCCTCGACCGGCGTGATCACCGTGTGCTCCGGGTCGGCGGCGTAGAAGGCGCGGGCCTCGGCCTCGCCGCCCACCGTGAACGACAGGTCCTGGTCGAGGAAGACCGAGGTCATCAGCGGCGCCGAGTTGTCGGTCATGGCGCCGTCGTCCTCGTAGCGGCGCACACCGCACCGGGCGACGACGGCGTCGTGGTAACGCTCGGCCAGCTCGTGCTCGGGCACGTAGTCACCGGACGCGGCGTCGTACCAGCCCGGCTTCGGGTCGTTCTCCCAGGTGACCATGCCGGTGGTCCAGGCGAGTTCCAGCACGCCCGCCGCCGACAGCTCGTCGGAGACCTCCATCTCGAAGCGGGTGCGCGCCGAGCCGTACGGGCCGAGCTCGCCCGCGCCGACGATGACCACCATGTCGGCCGGGTCCGCGGTCACCTCGCCCCACTCGGGGACCGGCAGCGCGGAGGTCACGGTCGGCGGCGCGGGCAGCGCCGCGATCGTGCGGCCGGAGTCCGCGTCGGTCTCCGCCTCCGTCTGCTCCGCGGCCTGCTTGGCCAGCGCGGGCAGGTCCAGCTTGGCCCTGGCCAGCCCGCCGGTCAGGTCGATCTGCTGCGGGCCGCTCGCGGTCACCTGACGGGCCCGCGAGGTGCACCACTTGAGCAGCTCGTCGGCCATCTCGGTGGTGGACCAGGTCTGCACGCCCGCCTTCTCGACCGCCTCGACCATCGGGTCGTTGTGGCCCATCAGGCCGGTGCCGCGCACCCAGCCGATCAGGGCGTGCACCAGGGTGACCCGGCTCGACCACGACTTCTCGGCCCGCCACTTGGCGACCACCGCGTCCAGCGCAGCCTTCGACTCGCCGTAGGCTCCGTCGCCGCCGAACATGCCCCGGTTGGGCGAACCCGGCAGCACCACGTGCAGTTTCGCGTCCACGTCGTGATCGGCGCCCAGCTTGGACAGCCCGCCGATCAGCCGTTCGACCGACCACAGCAGCACGCGCATCTCCATCTCGGCGCGCGCGCCCGCGTCGGCGAGGTCACCGGCCACCCGCGGCGCCGCGAACGGCAGCAGCAGGGTGGGCGTCATCGCGTCCTTGATCTTGATCTTCGCGCCGCCCGCGCTGTCGACCTGCTCGGTGCCGATCCAGTCGATCAGGGCATCGACGTCCTGGTAGGACGCCATGTTGGCGGGAACGACCCACAGTGCCGCGCCGTGACGGGCGTTGTCGCGGTAGAGCTTCCGGTAGAAGGCGAGACGTTCGTCGTTGAGCGACGAGGTGGTGACCACCACCGTGGCGCCACCGCTGAGCAACCTTCCGGTCGCCGCCGCGGCGATCGATCCCTTGCTCGCGCCGGTGATCACCGCGATGTCGGAGGACCACAGACCGGGCTCCTCCGTGCTCAGGGCCGCCTCGGCGATGCGCTCGTACAGTCCGGCCAGCACCGAACGCGCCTCGTGCATCGCCCGCTGCCGCCACCAGTTGGCTTGGGCCGCAACGGCTTCACCCGCGCCGATGAACCCGGTGACCGGCTGGTCGGCACTGTCGGAGTCGTCGGCGAGCCACAGTCGGGCCAGATCCTCGCGCGCGGTGGCCCACCGGTCGTCCAGCAGCACCGCCTTGCGGGCGTCGAACGCAGGCGCGACCAGACGCGGCCAGTCCGAACCGAGTTCGGCCGACACCAGATCGACCAGGGAGTCCTCGGTGGCTTCCGGCGCGGACACGCGCTCGGACAAACCGAGCTGTTCGAGCACGACGCGCGCGGCCGTGGCCAGCACGCCGTCGCGGCCGGTGATCTGCTCGGTGAATTCGCCCAGCGCGGCGGCGTCGACGGTCGCACCGCCACCCCCGCCCGCCGAAGGCAGCGACACCGCGACACCGCGGCGGGCCGCGACGGCCTGCACGGCCGCGTCGATGGCCGCGTCGACCGAGGCGGCGTCGCCGAGCGCGCCGGAGACCAGCCCGCCCAGGTCGCCACCGCGCACGCTGGTGCCTTCCCTGGTGCCGAGCGACACCTCTGCGGTCACGTGGCTGGCCCAGCCGTCGCCGAGTTCCCAGACCTTCTTGACCCGGTCCGCGATGGCGGCCGGACGCTTGCCGGACGGGCCGAAGACCTTGCGCAGATGGTCGCCGATGGCGTCGGTGAGCACCGTGCCGAACGGACGGTAGGTGCGGGCGAGCCGCTCCACCGTCGCCGACAGCGCGCCCATGTCGGCGTCGGCGGCGCCGTCGATCGCGCCGAGCGACAGCTCGGAGCCGAGGTCGACCAGCAGCTGGTTACGCCGGGAGGACACGCCGTCGCACAGGCCCTCGATGGTGTCCACCGGGCCGATCTGGTCCAGCCGCAGCTTGGTCCACAGCGCGATCAGCACGCGCGTCGCGTCGGCGGCGGTGAAGGCGATGTCGTCCGGACGCGGCCCGCCCGAACTCGGCGCGGGCGCGGCCACGGGGGCGGCGGCGACCGCTGCCGGAGCCGCGGCGGCGGCCGGCTCGTCCACCGGCTCGTCGACCGGGGCGGGATCGGTGTCGGTCGCGTAGACGATCGCCGCCTCGCGCTCGATGTTGAGCACCTCCACCTTGGCTCCGCCGAAGGCGGGCAGCTTCAACGTCTGGCTGGCCAAGTTGGCCACCGTCGGCGTGGCGCCGAGACCGATCTCGACGAACCGCTCCACTCCGAGCCCACCCTGCGCGGGGTCGGTGAACAGCAGGTCCTGGGTCTCGATCCAGCGCACCGGGCTGGCGAACTGCCAGGCGAGCAATTCGATCAGCACCACGCGGCACAGGTCGACCGGCCGCGCCGCCCAGCTGTCGAAGTCGGCCAGCACCTCGGTGAGCGGCTCGGACGGCACCAGGTCCGCGATCTCCTGCACGAACGCCCGCTCCAGCGAGAACAGCCTCGGCACCAGGTTCGGGATGTAGCGGCCGACCAGGGTCGCCGGGTCCAGGTCCACCGGCAGCAGCTGTTCGAGCTTCTGCCGGAACTCCGGAACGCCCTTGCGCAGCACCGTCGAGTGGAACGGCACATCGATGCCGGGGACCAGGATGAAGGCGCGCTTGCCGCCGAATTCCGCACGGCGGCGGTCGATCTCCTGCTCCAGCGCGTCCAGCCCGGCCACCGTGCCCGCGATCGCGTACTGCGAACCGCGCAGGTTCAGGTTGACCACCTCGAGGAACTCCCCGACCCGATCGCCGACTTCCTTGACGAAGCCGACGACCTCCGCGTCGGGCAGTCCGATCTGCGAGGGCCGGATCGCGGCCATCCGGTAGTCGCTGCGTCCCTGCGCGTCCCGCGGCACCAGCTCGTGCATCGCCGAACCCCGTTGGAACACCACCTCGAGCACCGCCTCCAGCGGCAGCACTCCGGCGACGGCGGCGAGCGCGTTGTACTCGCCCACCGAGTGGCCCGCGAGCAGCGCACCCTCGACGAACGCACCGGACTCGCGCAGTTCCGCCATCTGGGCGACACCGAGGGTGGCCATGGCGACCTGCGTGAACTGCGTCAGGTGCAGCACGCCGTCCGGGTGCCGGTGCTCGACGCCGCGCGCCTTCAGGTAGGTCGGGTTGTCCCGCACCACGGCGAGAATCGAGAAGCCCAGCGCCGCACGGGTGTGCTTGTCGGCGCGGTCCCAGACCTCCTTGGCCGCCTTCGACCGGGAGCGGGCGTCCAGACCCATCCCCTTGCGCTGGATGCCCTGGCCGGGGAAGGCGTAGACGGTCTTCGGCGCCGCGGTGCGACCGGTCGCGGTCATCACCAGCTCGCCTTCGGCGCGGCAGGAGACCTCGACGATCTCGCTGCCCGCGTCGAGCGCGACGCGCTCGACGCGCACATCGATCTGCGCGCCGGGGCGGACCATGCCGAGGAACCGGGTGGTCCATGCGGTCAGCGTCCGCGCGGGCGCCGAACTCGACGGATCCACCGCCGACACGACGTGCTGCGCGGCCGCCGACAACCACATGCCGTGCACGATCGGGCTGCCGAGCCCGGCGAGCTTGGCGGCGGCATCGCTGGTGTGGATCGGGTTGTGATCACCGGACACGGCGGCGAAGGCGTGCATGGTGCGCGGAGCGACGATCGTGACGTCGCGGCGACGCCTGCGCGGGGTGTCGGTGGCCGCGTCGGACACCGTGCCCGCCGCGCGCGGCGGATCGGCGAGCTCGCCCGCTCCGGTGCGTCCGCGGATGGCGAACCGTTCGGTGAGAGTGGCCAGCACCGGCATCGACATCCCGGTCTCGGGCTTGTCCAGCATGGCGGTGATCCGCACGTGCACCTCGACCACGCGGCCGAGGTCGGTGTCGACGGTCTCCCCCGCCTCCGCGCGCACCGCAAGCACGCTGGTCTCGGCGGGCAGCGCACCGGCGAGATGCACCTGGTGGTCCAGGTGGACCAGGTCGAGCATGCCCTCGATGACGCTCTCGCCCCGCGCGGTGCGGGTCGCGCCGAGCACCGCGAACACGGCGGGCCAGCACGCGCCGACCAGCACGTCGGGCACGGTACGGCCGAGCGTGCTCAGCGTGGCGGGCAGGCCGGAGCCGGTGACCCCGGCGTGATCGGCGATCAGGTCCGGCATCCAGGCCAGGTTCACGTGGGCGACCTTGCCCTTGACCTCGGGCAGGTCCTGGCCCGCCGCGACCGCGAGCAGCGCGGACATGGCCTCGTCGGCGTCGGCCTCGGTGACGACCGGGGCGCCGCCGTTGTAGACCGAGGTCGGCACGGTGATCCGGATGCGGACCGCGTTGCCCGCCAGCAGCGGGACGGTCAGCTCAACGTAGGCGTGCTCCGGCTCCGGACCGGTGGTCTCGACCAGCGTCGCGCCGCTGGGCGGATGCACCGCGCCCTTTCCGTCGACGACCCACTCGGACAGGTCGCCGAGCCGGTGCACCGGGCTGATCGCGGTGCGCCCGGCCCACTGCACGTCGGGGGCGGCGAGCACGGCGTCGATCGGGCCGCCGGTGACGCCCGCCGTGCGGCGCGCGTCCACGGGGACCGGGGCCACGCCCGCGCGCACCAGGGAGTACGCGGTGTCCTGTTCGAAGCGGTCGAGCAACTCGCCCACCGGCTCGTCGACCCGGGTGATGCCCGCGACCGAGACCGTGCCGGGGATGACGCACACCTGATCGGCCGAGTAGCGCGGATCGTGCGCCTGCCACAGCGAATCCGAGCGCCACCAGCGGCGCACGTCGCCGTCCACGACCGGAACGAAGTTCACCGGCTTGCCGGGGGTCTTGCACAACGCGATGAAGAACGGGACGTCGGCCGGGTGCAGCAGCGTCTGCGCCGTAGCGGGGTAGGCGTCCTTCAGCGCGCACAGGGCGCCGACCGGGTCCTCGAAGTCCTCGTCACTGGCGAACAGGGTGGGGATCTCGCCGCGGTCGGCCGGGTGCAGCCGAGACTCGGTGCGGCGCACCATCTCCGCGAACCGGTCGCGCCAGGTGATGTCCAGCCACACCGAACGGGTGGCCTCCGCGATCGCGTCGCCCAGGTCGCTGCCGCAGTCGAAGTCCTTGCGGCGGTCCAGCCCGACGGCGAGCTCGATGTAGCGCTCCAGCCACTCCTGGTAGGTCATGGTGGACAGGTCGCCGAAGTACGGCTTGGCGGTGGCGTTCAGCGCCGCGATGATCTCGTCCCGGCGCGCCGCGACCGCGTCGGCGTCACCCGCCACCTCGTCCAGCAGCCGGCCGGTGCGCGAAGCGGCGTTGTCGATCTCGTGGATGTCGGCGCCCAGCTGGCTGCGGCCCGAGGCCATGCCGCCGGACGCGGTGCCCGCACCGACCCAGTCCGGGGTGCCGGGGGTGTCCACGAGCAGTTGCTTGACCTCAGGCGCCGTGGTGGCTTCCAGCGTGGCCATGGCCGCGGTACCGACCAGAACGCCGTCCAGCGGCATCACCGGGTAGCCGTGCCGCACCGCCCACTGGCCGGTGAGGTACTCCGTGGCGCGCTCGGGCGTTCCGATGCCGCCGCCGACGCACACCACCACGTTGGCGCGGTTGCGCAGCTCGGCGTAGGTCTCCAGCAGCAGGTCGTCCAGGTCCTCCCAGGAGTGGTGACCGCCGGCCTTGCCGCCCTCGATGTGCATGATCACCGGGTAGTCCGGCACCTCGTCGGCGATGCGAAGCACGGCCCTGATCTGGGCGACGGTGCCCGGCTTGAACGCGACGTGGCTGATCCCGACCTCGGTGAGCTCCTGGATCAGCGCGACGGCTTCCTCCAGCTCCGGAATGCCCGCGGTCACGATGACGCCGTCGAACGGGGCGCCCGCCGAACGGGCCCGCTGCACCAGTCGCTTGCCGCCCAGCTGCAGCTTCCACAGGTAGGGATCGAGGAACAAGGAGTTGAACTGCACCGAACGCCCCGGATGCAGCAGCTTCTTCAGCTCGGCAACCCGGTCGGCGAAGATCTGCTCGGTGACCTGTCCGCCACCGGCCAGCTCCGCCCAGTGGCCGGCGTTCGCCGCGGCCGCGACGATCTTCGCGTCGACTGTCGTGGGGGTCATGCCGGCGAGCAGGATCGGCGAGCGTCCGGTCAGCTTGGTGAAGGCGGTCTCGACCACGATGCGCCCGTTGGGCAGCCGCACCGGCCGCGGCGCGAACGCCGACCAGGGGGTCGCAGGCTCCGGCGCGGCGCCCGGGGTGAGCAGGCTGCGCTGACCGGCGCGGGTGGCGGCGGCGACGATGCCGAGGCCGGTGCCCTTCAGCGTGCCGCCCGTGACGCGGGAGAGCAGGTCGCCGGGGCCGAGGTCCAGAATCCACTCCGCGCCTGCGGAGATCACGCCTTCGACGACCTCCACCCAGTCGATCGGATCGACCAGGATCTGCCGCGCCAGCTCGCCCGCCAGTTCCGCGTCCAGGCCGCACTGGGTGGCCCAGCTGCTCACCAAGTCCACCGTGTCGGCCAGCGCCGGGTGGTGGAACGCCACGTCGACGGCCACGTCCTCGAAGACCGGAGCGAACACCGAGCCACCGCGCACCTTGGCGTCGCGTTCGCGCGCCTGCTCGTCGTGGAGCTGCGCACACCGCTGCCGCACCCGCTCCAACTGCGCGGGCGGCCCGGACAGCACCGCGCGGCGGCGTCCGTTGCGGATCGAGACCACCACGGCGGCGGCGGGATCGGCTCCCGCGCACACCTCGGCCACCACGGCGCGCAGCTGCTCGGGATCGACGTTGGACACCGCGACCATCGGCGAGCGCTCGCCCACCGGCATCAGCCCGCGCCGACGCGCCACCAAACCCGCTGCGGCGCCGATCATCTGGGCCACCGCGAGCAGCTCCGCGTCGCGGGCGCCACCGGCTTCCACCGCCGCGGCGGCGAGCAGGCCCTGCGAGTGCCCGACGATCGCGACCGGCGCGTGCTCGGCCGGATCCAGACCCTGCAGGCGCAGCGCCCGCACGGCCGCCACCTGGGTCAGCAGCACACCGGGCATGGACACCGCCGCCGAGCGCAGCACCGCCTCGGACGGGGCCGCGGACGCCTCGCCCTCGTCGCCGTCGGCGAGCTCGTTCTCGAGCATCCACCCGATGGGATCGAAGCCGACGGGACGGACCACCAGCAACTGCGCCGCGACCGGCTCGAGCAGCGTCGCCGCCTCGTTGACCAGTGCGGTCAGCTCCGGCTCCAGCGCGCTGTCGCGCCCGATCTCCTCCAGTTCACGCAGCCACTGCGCGCCCTGCCCACCGAAGGCGAGCGCGTACGGCACGCCGCCGAGCAGACGATCCAACAGCGGCGACCGCGCCCCGCCCGACGCGGCCTTCCCGGCGGCGCCGGCCACCTTCGTGCTCTGTCCGGACTCGGTCTTGGTGCTCTCGTTGATCGTCAAGACGCTTCGACTTCCTTCTCCATGCGACATGCCTCGGCGACACGCCGGTCCCTACCGGTTCACGAGTGATCGCGGGTGATCGGCCTGATAGGGGCGAGGATGGCACAAAATCATGAGGAAATCCTCACGTTTGCCTCCGGGCGTGGCCGCTACTTAGGAGTATTTCAGTACGTACGTACCAGAATAGTCGTGAACATGACTCCGCCTCATGTTTGAACTCCCTGGTCCATCGGGTTACCAACGCGTACGAAACATGAGTGCCCCTCATATTGAGGTTCATCAAATCGTTATAATCCCAGGTGGGGTTACTGACCAGTACGCCACGCCAACCCAATGCTTCGCTATGACCGATTGGCCCGGTAGAGTTTGGACGGTCGTACCATCAAGCGCGAGTGGCGAAATTGGCAGACGCGCCAGATTTAGGTTCTGGTGTCCACGGACGTAGGGGTTCAAGTCCCCTCTCGCGCACAGATTCACGTCAGTCGTGACGCTCGCCCGAGCCGCGTATCGGAGGGCACTCGCACACTCGGAGATCACCAGCGGAAACAAGCTCTGACCTGTGATGATTCATGGCCTATCTGCCGGGCGGCAACACACCTGCCCGTGCGAAAAGTTTGCTGACAGAGGTGATCGCCAGTAATCAAGCCGGTCATCCCGTCGCGCTCGCCGTTGCGGGAACCCATCTACAAACCGCAGGTCACGAACCGCGTGGTTCGTACCCGACCGTGATGTCGTCTACGGAATCTGCACCGTCGGCGATCGCGGCTGCGTCCTCGACAAGCACACCGTCACCGCCTCGACTGGCAACCAGGGGGCCGCCCGGAGCTCACCGCCTGGAAGCCGGTGTTCTCCTTGCTCGACCGACCATGGACGGGCAGACGCTCATCGCTGTGGGCCGGTACCCGGTACGGACTGCGGCGCCGAGCGGGCTTCTCCGACGCCGACGTGTCGAGCTCTGACGGCGGCGCATCGCGGGCAATGTCGCCCGCGACTCCACCCCCGAATCTAGAACGGGTTGTCGGCCGGAACCCAAGCGCGTCCGACCACCTGTAGATCGCCTATCGCCACAGAGCGAATACTGGCCGAAGATGGTCGTCTCAAGCCGTGGCCGCCAGTACCAGATCCCGATAGGGCAGCTTGGTGATCGGATTATCGGCGATGCCGAGTTCCACTTCGACCTGACAGAGGTGAATGGTTGCCACGTCCGTGTCGGCCGCCGTGATTTCCGTTTCGACGAATGTTCCAGCATCGGTGACGGCATCGATGCTGACGATGATGTCGTCCCGCTCCGGGTGCTGGTAGATGGTCCTGCGCTTCTCGACACGGACGAGTTCGACCATGCCGATCGCGTCTAGTAGCCGACTGCCCGACTCGGCTTGCTCCGGCCCGCTGAGGGTGACGTTGGTTTCGCGCTTGGCGATCACGTCGGCGTCGCTGTGTGTAGCAGCGTTGGACGGCGGCTTATAGGTCATCTCAGCGAAGCCATCGCGACGCCGAATACGAAGGCATTCAACAGTCTTCATGTAGTCGACGTCGGGTCGGCTGTAATAGATGTCGACCTCGGTGAGGTGTCCGGCCTCTCGATATCCGAGTTCGGTGAGGCGCTGCCGAAGGACGTGGGGGTCGGGAAGTTCCCGTTTACGCTCGACCTCGATCAAGTGCATGTGCTGGATCATCCTCTCGCATGGATGGCCGTGTGTACGCGGGCCAGGTTCGGTTTGGAGCAGTGTCGACGGATCGTTCCCAGCGCCTGTTGCAGAACTTCGGAGTCGGCGACAGGAACGTTCTGGAACAAGACCATCTGCTTGGCGTCGATCAAAGGGTTCGCAAGACTCTTGCGCAGAAATCGGTTGTAATAGTGGCGCTCTCGGACGAGCACGTCAGTGGCCCGCACAGGAACAAGCACGGACGGACTGGATTCTGCCTCCACGGAGTTGGTGGCGAACGCAGTCAGAAGCTCATCTGCTGTGAGATAGGCATAGGTCTCTCGGCCCTCCCGCTCGAGCCAAGTACCCCATACGTGGCTGCAGTCGCCGTCGCCGCGCTCCGCCGCGGCGAGGAACAGACTGAGCGCTACGTCGGTGACAGTGTCGAAGATGTCGCTGTCGATGACGTGGTGATCGCCGTAGCGTTCGCTGACCGCCTCGATGGCGGCGCGGTCATTCTGCGATAACCATCCGTCACCGGTGAATGAGAAGTGCACACGTTTGTGTCCAGCGCGGAAGTCGATCCAGTCGCCCGACAGTTGGCCGTCGAGAGTCGGGGTGAATCCGAGGACTCCCGACCTCCAAACGTGATCGCGCAGCGTGATGTAGTGACGTTGCAGTTCGCGAAAAAGCCCGATCGGCGCATGGATGACCGCGTAGATCCGAGTGTCCAGTTCTGCTGCCGCCACGATGCGGGAGTTCTGGCGAATGACCAAGTCGTCGTCGTGGCGATGGTAGGGATGCGTGCCTTCCCGTAGATAGTGCGGCACGAACAGACGAAGAAACTGCAGCCACGACTGGGCGTTGTAGGACTGGACGACGCGCTCGTGCAGCGATACGGCATCGACTGCGTAGACGTCACGGTAGACGAAGAATCCGTAAGGCTTCAGTACCGTCGGAAAGATCCGCATCAAGGTGTGCAGGCCACTGTATGCACCACCGTAGGAGTACACCTCATGCAGCAGTGCCGATGCGCTGATGACATCGACGGGTTCGCAGACCATTGATCCGATGTTCTGGGCCCATCCATGAAGCAGCTCGCAGGTACCTACCGCGTTGAACTGGTCGATAGCCTGCGTCAGCGACTGAGATGCGATTCCGGGCGCCTCTATCAGAGTCAATCGCACGTCGCGGGGCTGGTCACGGAGCTGAGAAGCGAGAAACTCGACCGCAGCACCGCCACCAGGGCCGATCTCGATGATGTGCGGCTCGGTGCCTGCTACGCGCGAGAGAGCGCGGTGCACGAGCATGCCTTTCTCGTGGCCATGGTCGTTTGCTGCGATATCGAGATAGGTCCGCTCCGCTTTTCGCTCGGAAGCGAAGGGGTTAGTTGTTCCGATCATTGCGCACCAGTGATGGTCGTTACGTGGTTCCGGGCAGTCGGCCGGATGTGGCTAAGGCTCGAGGTAGAGGCGTTCATTGGGGAGCCGGGGCAGGTGCCGGGGATCGTCCGAGATCACGTGGATGGCGTTGGGATGGTGGTGGGCGTGGAAATCCTGGACGAACAGCAGCGCGGCCGTCAGGCAGGCGGCGAAGTCCAAGCGCACGTCGTTCAGGTAGATCGACAGATGGACATCCCGTTCCATCGGCCGCGGGGACCCTCCCGGACCGGTCACGAGGCGCGACTGCGGGACTGGCCGGAAGACCAGCGCGGGCCGACGCACGCCCGCACCGAGGAAATCACCACGGCGCCCAGCGGGCGGTAGGTATCGCGCGCCGGCTCGATCCACCGGCGGACTCCTGCGGGCATGCCTACTGGAGATGGCAGAGCGATCAGTCCGCCATTACGGATGACCTTGACCTGGTGACGGAACAACATCGCGAACAGCCGCGGGTCGTCCGGAAAGTCGGGACGAATCAAGAACGTCCATGTCCCGGACCGCGGGTGAGTGAAGATCGGCCCCAACGCGTGCTGCCTGACCTGCATGTGATGCCGCACGCCAGCACCGATATGTGCAGGCATCGTCACGGCGCCGACCGATCCGGCCACCAATTCGATCCGGCCGAGGGCCGGATCGACTCGAGTCGGTAAGCCACACACTCGCCGGTAGAAGGCGCAGCGCTGTTCGGCTGACTCGCCGACCCGCACATCGGGCGACTCGTGCTCAGCGACAGTTCGGCGGCCCCTACCCACGCCGCGGACTGACGACGCACCCTCGCCAGCGAATCTTCCTGCATTGTTATGCGAAACCATGCTCTGCCTCCCTGAGATCTCGAATCGCGCCCGACGCCGAGGGCTTGCGCCACCGACCAGCGGCATTGCGGGCCGGTGTGCCGAAGAGGATCGGCATCGGCCCGGCGTCGGACGCGACTTCAGTCTGTGACGGAGGCAACGGAAGCCGGTATATCTTGGATGCGGACAAGAAACTGTCCCCGTTCGAGGCTGTCCCGGTAGTGGTCGCATCCGACCAGGTCACAGAGGATGTAGCGATGGCCCAACAACCGCGTGAACTGGCCGCCATGGAGTCGGCGCGACAGTTCTTCGGCGCCGAGCTGCGGCACTGGCGGCTGCTACGGAAACTGTCTCTGAACCAGCTCGGGGCAATCAGCCACGACAGCGGTTCGCTGATCGGCAAAATCGAGAAAGCTCAACGCCGTCCGACACAAGCGTTCGCCGCGCGAATGGATAGAGCGCTCGACACCGACGGCATCCTCCAACGCATGTGGCTCGACATGAATTCTGCCGCAGCAGAGATGAGTACATCTCCCCCCTTGGTGGCCGCAGAAACCGCTGCGCCCTGGGTGGGCCTGGAAGCCTTCGACCCTGTCCGCGAATGGTTGGAGTCAGCCGTTCCTACGTTCGGCCGCGGCACAGGCCATCGGCGTGTAGGGCGCACCGATGTCGCGGTGATGTGGTCGATGTGCAGCGTATTCGCCAACGCAGATCATCACCTCGGTGGAGGATACGCTCGCGCGACTCTGGCAAGGCTCATCGACGACGTTGTCATACCAGCGTTGCGCGGTTCCTACGACGACCAGACAGCCTCTCAGCTGTATGCCGTCTCCGCCCGGTTATGCAACTTGAGCGGCTTCATGTGCTTCGACTCTGCGCAGCAGGGTCTTGGACAGCAGTACTTTCAGCAGGCCCTCCAACTCGCCAAAGCGGCCAGAAACACCGCCTTGGGCGCACACATCCTTACCGATATGTCCATGCAGGCCCACTACCTCAGCCGTCCCACCGAGGCCGTGCGATGTGGTACCGCCGCGGTGCAGGCCGCCGAGCAGTCAGGCTCCCCCAGTACCGCGGCACGCTGCAACGCGCTTCTGGCGCGTGCACATGCGCTCAATAACGATGCGAGCGCGAGGGCGATGCACGACGCCGAACGGCATCTCGGCCGTGCTCGGCCAGATGACGAACCGGACTGGATCCGGTTTTTCACCGACCGCCAACTGTCGGCCGAGTTCATGTATGTCGCTCACGATGGGCGACGTCCGACAGATGTACGCGAGCAGGCACCTATTGTTCTGGCGGACTCGGTAGGGATGGAGCGAAGGAAGGTCCTGGTCGCCGCAACGCTTGCAGCCTCCTTCGTGCCTGAGGATGGAGAGCGCGTGTGCAATTCAGACGCCGACGTCGAGCAGGCGTGCCAGGTACTACTGGACACGCTTCCCGCAGCGCGCGGACTGACCAGCTCCCGTGCGATCGAGTCGATCAACCTCGTTCGGCGCCGACTCGCGCCGTTCGCGAGCATGCCTGCAGTTCAACAGGTCGAACACGAGTTCCAGGCATCCGTTGCGTTAGTGGGATAAGGCTGAAACATGTCATCAACGATCGACACCGTGCTGCGCCGAGGATGCGAAGCTCGTGGGCTGGACCCGACAGACGCGGTCCTCCTTCATCATTCGAGCAACGCCGTCTATGTGCTGCCGCGCCATGACGCAGTCGCACGGGTCAGCCGGACAGAGGCGGATCCAGACCGACAGATCCGCACATACGCCGTAACACAGTGGCTGACCACCGCATACAATTTCGATGCCACAGCTCCACTTCCTGGGGTGGAACCGATCGAGATCGCCGGACACACCATCGGATTCTGGACCTACTATCCACAGACAGACGACACCCCGGCGCCGACCTCCACAGAACTCGGGCGGCTGCTGCGCACCCTGCATGACCTCCCCGCACCGTCGGCCCTGGAGTTGCCGACGTGGACGCCCCTGGAGTCGCTGCACGGGGCACTACTGGAACAGCATGCTCTCGACTCGATCACATACGACGAACAGTCCTGGCTTCTCGAACGCATCGACGAGATCCGCAAAGAGCTGAGTGAGCTCGACTGGCCCCTCGGACTCGGTCTCATCCACGGCGATGCATGGGCAGGAAACCTACTGTGGGACAACCGAGCCGACGCCAAGACGGCAATCCTCGGCGACTGGGACTGGGTAAGCATCGGCCCCCGCGAAGTCGACTTGATCCCCACATGGCACGCTTCGGTCCGCTACGGACGCGACCACACCTGGGTCCGCAACTTCATCGACGAATACGGCTACGACCTGTCCGACTGGTCCGGCTACAACTTGCTGCTGGACATGCGAGACCTCGTACAACTAACCGGCCCCCTTCGCCGCGCTACAAGTTCACCCGAATACGCCCAGCGACTGCGCCAACGACTAGATGACATCCGCGCAGGCAACCGAGCGACCCAGTGGAGCCAGTATCGAACACAAGGCAGCTGACCTCGCCGACCCACCGCAACTCTGGTCCGGGCAGCCGCCACCTCAAGTACGTCGGTGGAGAGCCAGCACGGCAGTTGGCAGGGGCCCGACAGCACCGCCATCCGGTTCACACGCACCGGCGCCACAGTGACCAGCTCAGTCGACACCACGGTAGTGCCGACCCACGCTCCGCAAGGGGCGATCTCTCTCGAGCTGCGGTGGCGCGATCGTCGATGATCAGCTTTCATGGAGATAGGGGGAATCGGCAGACTGGACCGAGAAGGAAAGTGTCCATGTCTATTCAGCCACGTGCAGGCTTCCCTCTGCCCACAGATCCGGCCCTCGCCACACGCAGGCGCCAAGTAGGGCCTTCGACGATCGCGGTATCCATCATCAACGACCGTGCGCGACTATCCGGCCGCCGCATATTCGCTGAACTACGTTGGCCAGCAGGCCAACCCATCACCTATACCGTCGCTGGACATCTCATCGCCATCCGCTCAGCCCATCCCCACGAAACCCGCCATAGGATCAGCCGACTAGGACAGATACGACTGCCCGCAGCGACACGACGCGCCACCGGCATCGTTCTCGGCGATCCCCTCCTCCTCATCGCCATACCCAATGCCGATGTCGTCGCTATCGTCCCGGCGCCGATCGTGTACGAGGCCCTGTCATCTGCTTTGGCGCTCCTCCCCGGTGCGGCATGATCCCCGACGACCGCGAGGTTGCCCGGCTGTTTCTGGAGCGGTTGGGAATCCACCCGGAAGAACTCCTGCGCACGACAACTCCCGCCAGCAAAACGCCAACCTTCGCTGAGTACGTACCGCGAGTCGCCGAGGCGGTCTCCGCCGGAGCCCGACGCACCTACCTTCCCTACTGGCGTCAACTCAGTCGGCGCTGGCCCGACCGTCCAATCGACCAACCGACGCACCTCGAACTACAGGAACTCGTCGAGCAAACCCGACGGACCGCCGTCCTGCGCCGCAACAACCGCAGAGGGCGATCCGCCGCCGAGCATATGGTCTGCGCGATTCGCTGCCTCTACCGTTACGCCAGCAACGACGGGCACATTTCCGCCTCCAACAACCCGTCCGCGCATTTGGAGAAGCCACCACGACTTCCCGGCACCCGTCGCGCACTGTCCACCCACCAACTCGAACAAATCAACCATGTCGCCGCAACCACAGGAGACGACCCCGAACTCGACACCCTCCTACTGCGGCTACACCTCGAAACCGCCTGCCGCACAGGTAGCGCCCTCAAACTCCGCCGAGAAGACCTCGATCCCGAGCAATGCCTGATCCGACTGTCCGGCAAGGGCGGAACCCTACACTGGCAGCCAGTCTCCCCCACCTTGATGACCCGATTGATCGCACACGGTGAACGAAGCCCCGATCCAGGACTCCAACTGTTGCGATACCGACACGGCCGTCCGATCACCCGCCGCAGCTACGACCACCTCTGGAATCGCATTGGACGCCACCTCCCCTGGGTCACCGTGCAGCAGATAACAACCCACTGGCTCCGACACACCACCCTCACCTGGGTCGAACGCAACTTCGGATACGCCACCGCCCGCGCATTCGCCAATCACGCCGGACCAGCCGGCCAGGACGGTGCCACCCTCACGTACGTCCAAGCATCCATCGAAGAAGTCGCATCAGCCGTAGCCGCACTCACCGGCGAACCACACCCCCTCGCGATCTAACGCCCAAGGCGTCGCCTCACCGAAGGCCTCGACCAGACCGATCTCGCCAAGATCGGTCCGAAGGTTCCGACCCAGCGCTGCGAGGCGATGCAGTCACGCACTCCCGAAGCGAAAGGCGTTGATTCTCGCCGGACACTTTGGCACGGTGCTGACCGGCGGCGCCAGCGGCGCGAACTCCGTCGGGCAAAGGGTTGAGATCCTCGCCGAACACTCCGGCCCGGCACTGCAGATCGGTACCCGAAACTCATGCCGTGGATGATGTGGTTGAGATTCTCGCCGGGCGCTCGGCCCGTCGCTGCCCCGATTTTGCCGTACCGGTGATCGCTGGGATGCGGCTGCGGGCCGGCAAGACCGGCTTAGCCAAAGGAGCGGGCCGTATGGTCGCCCAGTCGATCGCCGCCGCCCGCAGGGCCGGTGCACCGGCGAGACCCTCCTGCGCGGCGATGCGGCCTACAGCACCCGTGCCGGGATCGGTGCCTGCCGCCGCGCCGGGTGCGGTTCTCGCTGGTGCTCACCAAGAATCCGGCCGTAGCGCGGGCGATCGCGGCGATGCCGGAGACGGCATGGACGCCGGTGAAATACCCGGGCGCGGTCCGCGATCCAGACACCGGAGAGTGGATCTCCTACGCCGAGGTTGCCGAAATCGGCTACTCCGGTTCGCATCCAAACCCGACCGGGTCACCGCCCGGTTGATCGTGCGCCGCGTCCGCGATGCCGCCCGCCAGCACGAACTGTTCCCGGTCTGGCCGCATCACCCGTTCTTCACCGACTCCGTCGAGCCAGCACCGACCGCCGACATCACCCACAGCCGCCACGCCGTCATCGAAACCGTATTCGCCGATCTGATCGACGACCCGGAGGTCGGCGGCTCGGGTTCGTCTTCTACGAGGGGTTCGAGGGCGGTGCCCGGAAGGTCGCGTTGGCGCGGCGAGTGCGGGTCAGCTCCGGGATTGTGATCGAGTGTGGTTCGGTCGCATCGCCTGGCCGATTCGGCTCGGTTGGCACGCGACCCAGTGGTCGCGTTATCGGGGACCGGCCACAATCACATGCCCAGTGGTACTCAACATATTACATTGATGTAGTTTACTGAGGCGTAGTCGGTAGAAACTACGCACTGCTATGACGGCTACTGGCTGTAGTTAGGTCGGAGGCTGCTATCGCGTATGGCAGGCGTGTGATCGTTAGGAGGCGGCATGGGCAAGAAGGCAGTAGTGCTGTTGAGCGGGGGACTCGACTCTTCGACGGTTCTGGCGATCGCGCGTGACGAGGGCTATGAGCCCTATGCTCTAAGCTTTCGCTATGGACAGCGGCACAACGTCGAACTCGAGGCGGCGGGGCGGGTTGCAAAGGCATTGGAAGCAGCGGCGCATGTCGTGGCCGATATCGATCTGCGGGTCTTCGGCGGGTCGGCGCTGACCTCGGACATCGCCGTTCCGCATCACGATCACGCCGATGACATCGATACCGCCGAGATTCCGATCACCTACGTACCGGCTCGCAACACGATCTTCCTGTCGTTCGCATTGGCATGGGCAGAGACCCTGGGAGCAAGCGACGTGTTCATCGGCGTGAACGCGTTGGATTACAGCGGGTACCCGGACTGCCGCCCCGAGTACATCGAGGCGTACGAGCGCATGGCGAATCTGGCTACCAAGGCAGGGGTGGAGGGTAGGCAGAATTTGAAGGTCCATACCCCGCTCATCGAGTTGACCAAGGCGCAAACGATCGAGCGCGGCCTCGCCCTGGGAGTGGACTACAGCCTTACCCACAGTTGCTACGACCCCCGGCCCGACGGCGCAGCTTGCGGCACGTGCGACTCGTGTCTGCTTCGGATCCGAGGCTTCCAGGAGCTCGGCATGTCCGACCCAGCACCGTACGTTCCGACCCGAGTGGGCTGATGAGTTATCAGGTCAAGGAGCTGTTCTACACGCTGCAGGGCGAGGGAGGGAACGCCGGGCGCCCGGCCGTGTTCTGCCGGTTCGCCGCCTGCAATCTCTGGAACGGTCGAGAGTCTGGTCGAGCTCGAGCGATCTGCCAATTCTGCGACACCGATTTCGTAGGCACCGACGGGCCCGGCGGTGGCACTTTCGCCACAGCTGCTGACCTAACCGCAGCGGTCGTTGCGGCCTGGGAGGGGGAGGCTCATCCGCGCTCACGACCGCTGGTCGTGTGTACGGGTGGAGAGCCGCTATTACAACTTGACCAGCCACTGGTGGACGAGCTCCATGTCGCGGGCTTCGAGATAGCGGTCGAGACAAACGGCACCAAGCCCGCACCAGATGGGCTCGACTGGATCTGTGTCAGCCCCAAAGCTGGCGCAGAGCTCGTGTTGACATCGGGTGACGAGTTGAAACTCGTCTTCCCTCAGGCTGGAGCGGCTCCAGAGTTGTTCGAATCACTCGACTTCCGTTCGCTACTGCTGCAGCCGATGGACGGTCCATCTCTGCAGGAGAACACGAAGGCGGCGATCGAGTATTGCCTCCAGCATCCGCAGTGGAGGTTGAGCGTCCAGACCCACAAGTACATAGGAGTCAAGTGATGGAGATCTACCGCGAATTCACCTTCGAGGCGGCTCACCGTCTGCCAAATGTCCCGGCGGGACATAAATGTGCACGGCTCCATGGGCATTCGTACCGCGTGGTGATTCAGGTTGCCGGAGAGCTAGATCCGAAGACCGGTTGGGTGATGGACTTTGCCGAGATCAAGAAGGCGTTTGCCCCGCTGTCCGAACAATTGGACCATCACTACCTCAACGAGGTTCCAGGACTGGAGAATCCGACCAGCGAGGTCATCGCGCGCTGGATCTGGGCACGTCTGATCGATCAGTTGCCGCTCTCTCAGGTTGTCATAAAGGAGACCTGCACGTCCGGATGCGTTTACCGCGGGGAGGATGAAGCAGATGCTCGCTGATGTGCAGGCGGAACCCGACACACGAGGTATCTCTCTTGCGGAGGTCGGGATTGAAGGGCTGCGCTATCCCTTGCTTATCGCAGATGGGCAGGGCGGCAAAAGGGAAGTCGCCGCAACCGTCACCATGTCGGTGAGTCTCACCGCGGATGTCAAAGGTGCACACCTGAGCCGTTTTATCGATGTCTTGAACGAGTGGCGAGATCAATTCGGACCGGACAATACGCTGAGTATGGTTGACGAACTCAGGCGCCGTATGGGTAGCAGTTCAGCGCGGGTCAGGGTCTCTTTTCCTTACTTTCTCGAGCGTCGGGCACCTGTTTCCGGTACCCTGTCCTTCGTCGATTACGCGTGCGAACTCGAAGCGGCTGTCTCGGGCGCCGGATTCGAGTTGACTCAGCATGTAGACGTGCCGGTGACGAGTGTTTGCCCCTGCAGCAAGGCCATCAGCGACCGCGGCGCCCACAACCAGCGGGGACATGTGACGATCGGCGCCCGTCCTCTCGATCCGTGCGGTGACCTGTGGTTCGACGACCTGATCGATATCGCGGAGTCTTCCGGTTCTTCACCTGTCTATTCGCTTCTGAAGCGGTCCGACGAGCGGTACGTCACCATGGCCGCATACGATCACCCGGTGTTTGTCGAGGACATCGCGCGACATGTGGCCCTCGCACTGCAGGCGGACGGTCGCATAGCCGAGTACCGCGTCCGTATCGTCAACGACGAGAGCATCCACAACCACGCCGCGTATGCGGCCATTCCGTGGACGGCAGTCGCCACGGCCAACGGGAGCGGCGATGGTGACTAACAGTCCCCAATCCCCAGTACATATAGTTGTCACCTGCACGAACCGTAAACGTATCGCTGTCCCCGAGCAGTTGACGCTGGGAAGTATCAGCGCTGTCACGCCGCGCGACAGATTCTCCACATGGACCCGTCGGCTCAGTGAAGAACCGCCGACCATTCCTGCGGAAGACCTGTACTGCGGTGATCATTGGAATATCGCACGAAGCTTGCCGAACCTGATCGGCGAGCAGGCTAGCCTGTGGGTCTGTTCGGCGGGATATGGACTCGTACCGGTCGATACCTGCTTGAACCCTTATATGGCGACGTTCTCGGCCGGGAGCCGAGACTCGGTGGGCCGAGACCGGGCAACTACAGCCGACTGGTGGCGACGACTTTCCGACTGGGCAGGCCCGCACCCTGATCAGCCGCGATCTTTCGCGGGCCTGGCACGACGCGATCCTGATGCCACCATCGTGGCGGTCCTGTCCAATCCCTACCTGTATGCCTGTGCTGATGATCTCCGCAGCGCGGCAGCATCACTAAACTCCATAGACAAGTTCATCGTGATCGGTGCGAACCGGGCTACGCCCGAACTGGAAGATGTGGTCATCCCGATCCCGGCTACTCTGCGATCCGTTGTCGGCGGAAGCCTGCATGCCCTCCAGGTCCGTGCCGCCACACACTTGCTCCCACTTGCTATGGCTGAACCCGCCGGCATCGGCCGGAAAGTTCTGCGCGAGCTTGCCCAGCAGGTTGTCGCTGCTGCCCCGCCTGATCCGAGCCGGCGAGCTCCGGGAGTGCGGATGGGCGACGATGAAGTGCGGCAGTTCATTATTCTCCACAGGGTTGCGCCTGCGGTGAGCGCGACCAGGCTGCTGCGAAAGCTGCGAGATTCCGGGTTCTCCTGCGAGCAGGGACGTTTCAAGAAGCTCTATCACGAGACCATGGCGGAGGTGGCGGCCTAAATGACCTCCGGCAGCCCCAACCTCCTTCGTCGGCGGGCACTCTGTCTGTCACAGAGCGGAAAGCACCCCCTGTACGTATTCACTCTCAGAGCCGAAGAGATCCTGCAGGTTGCCGATATCTCCCGCGTCAGCCGGGACGAAGTCGGCAAGCTGATCGGATATCAGCGGCCAGAGGTCCGCCGCCACGTCCAGGAGATCGTCGAATACCTCGATGGCGTTGATGCGATCTTTCCCAACCCCATCATCATGGCGCTCTCCGATCGGGTGCAGTTCCGAGCAATCCGCGGCAACCGCATGCCTGGTGATGAGTTGGGAATCACTGGAACGGTGACGATCCCGCTGCCGGCTACCGGACGATCGAAGCCTGCCTGGATAGTCGACGGGCAACAGCGGGCGATCGCCCTGTCTCGGATCAAGAAGAAGGATTTTCCGGTTCCGGTAACGGCTTTCGTCGCAGACTCGGTGCAAATTCAGCGCGATCAGTTCATCCGTGTCAACAACACTCGCCCCCTACCGCGGGGCCTCGTGACGGAATTGCTGCCCGAAGTAGACAGCAAATTGCCGTCGCGTCTGGCCCTGCGTAAGGCGCCCTCGGAGTTGTGCGACGTCTTGAATACCGATGAGAAATCTCCCATGCACGGGATAATTCGGCGATCCTCGACGTCGAAGAACTTCGATACCAAGGCCGTGATCACGGATACCGCCGTGGTGGACATGATTCAAGAAAGCCTGACGTCGCCTTCTGGATGCCTGTATCCATATCGGAACGTGCGCCAGAATGAAACAGACTTCGATGGAATCATCCATGCTCTGTTCACGTACTGGTCCGCAGTGCGCGACACATTTCCCGATGCTTGGGGAAAGCCTGCGAGCAGAAGTCGGCTCATGCACGGCGCGGGAATCCGAGCTATGGGTAGGTTGATGGATCGCATCTTGGGAACGGTGGACGCGCGCCGCCCGGATGCACTCCAAACAATTCGGAAACATCTGGAACTCGTTGCTCCTCATTGCTGCTGGACCTCGGGGACGTGGGATGAGAACGGGATGAGATGGAACGAGGTTCAAAATGTGCCCAAACACATTCAGGAGTTGTCCAACTACCTGATACGGGCATATCTCAATGCGAGGGTGGGCGTATAGAGATGAAGTTCTACTTTCCGGACAGCCAAGACCTCGTGAGTCCGACCTACGACTTCCTGCATGACGAGTATCTGGCTACTCGTGTCCGTCAGCGCGATGACCTGTATGCCCACGAGGTGCTGACCAAACCTGCCTACAACGGCATATTGGTCTCCAAGGCGATAGTGGATGGTTCGGTCCGTGGTGCCGGCAAATATTCTATGCCCCAACGCAATCGGCTGTACCGCCTGGGTGTCCGATCTTTTTTCAGACTGCCTGACGATGTGGCCACTCTCGGCGATTGCGGAGCTTTCAACTATGTAAACGAGCCCGCTCCGCCCTATTCAGTTGACGAAGTTCTCGATTTCTACGAGGAGTGCGAGTTCGATGCCGGTGTAAGTGTCGACCATGTGATTCTTGGATACCAGCGGCCGGGTTTGGTGAATGAGCCCAAGGACGAGTGGGCAAAGCGGAGAATCATCTCGCTTAGGTATGCCGAGGAGTTCTTGGCAGCGGTCGAACATCGGAAATCTGCAGTCGAACCGGTGGGCGCCGCGCAGGGCTGGGACCCGCAAAGCTATGCGGACAGTGTTTCCCAGTTGCAGAAGATGGGCTACAAGAGGATTGCTCTGGGAGGCATGGTCCCCCTGAAAACCGTAGATATCCTGGAATGCTTACAGCATATCGACGAGATCCGTGAGCGTGACACCGAATTGCATTTGCTGGGCATCACCCGCCTGGAATCCATCGGATCCTTCGAAGACCTCGGAGTGAGCAGCTTCGACAGCACCTCGGCCTTCCGCCAGTCCTTTATGGACGATCGTGACAACTACCACACTCGCTCGACCACATACACTGCCATTCGTGTGCCACAGGTCGATGGCAACGTGACGTTGAAGCGAGCGATCCTCTCGGGCAAGGTCTCCCAGCGCGATGCACTGACCGCCGAACGCGACTGCATGGCCGCATTGCGGAAGTTCGACCAGGACGAGTGCAGCATCGCAGACACACTGGACGAGGTTCTCGCCTACGAAAAGATCGTTGGGGTGAAGAAGAGCTACCGCGACGCCTATCAGCGAACCCTTGAGGACGCTCCATGGAAGTCCTGCGACTGCGGCTTGTGTGCCAAGCACGGCATCGAAATCATGATATTCCGCGGTACCGAGCGGAATAAGAGGCGCGGATTCCACAATCTATCGGTCCTCGCTGCCAAGATGGATGCGCTGCATACCGACGCACCGCCAACTACCCAAGAGGAGTTCGTACATGGCTGATCGATACGACGTTCGGGTACCTGCTCTGCAGGTCCGGCAAGGCGATCGCCACATCTACTGCTTCGGTATCGATGGCAAGCGGTTGCTCGACTTCACTACCGTCTCACGGGTACGCCGATCCAGCCAAGGCAGCCTTGACGGCTACCAACGTCCCGAGGTCCTCAGCCATATCCGGGCGATCCGCAGGTATGTCGAATCCCCGGTGGCCATGCTGCCGAACGCTATCGTCCTAGCCTTCGATGGGCGGGTTCGGTTCGAGCCCAGCCGTCAATTCAGCGCGGTGGACTACTCGATCCCTGGTGACCTCGTGATCCCCGTCGACGAGACGATCGACGAAGCTGAGAAACCGGGCCTGCTGGTCGATGGACAGCAGCGTGTCGCCGCGATCCGGGATGCCGATGTCGACGCATTCCCGGTAGCGGTGGTCGCATTCATCGCCGAAGGCCAGGACGAGCAGCGTTCCCAGTTCATCTTGGTCAACAACACCAAACCGCTACCCAAGGGGCTTATCCACGAGTTGCTACCGGACTCGGCCGGCTATCTTCCTCCGAAGTACGCCCGGCGCAAGCTCCCGGCAGAAGTCATGATCCGCCTGAACATCGAGACGGATAGCCCGTTCTGCGGGGCGATAGCGACCCCGACTTCCCCGGATGGTCGGATCAAGGACAACAGCGTCCTGAAGATGATCGAAAATAGCCTGTACGACGGCGCCCTCTACCAGTACCGGAATCCAGAGGACGGAACGGGCGATATCGAGCAGATGGTCTTGCACTTGAAGATCTTCTGGAAGTTGATCGCAGACATGTGGCCGATCGAATGGACCTTGCCGCCTCGGAGGTCCCGGCTCACGCATGGGGTGGGAATCCAATCGCTTGGATACGTGATGGACATGCTGACGGACAGGTATACAGCTGACCAACTGCCGGACAGCGGATTGGAGCGTCGGCTGGACGGGTTGCGGGATGTCGCAGGGTGGACTTCGGGCACATGGGATCTGGGACCTGACGATCAGCGGCGATGGAATTCCCTTCAGAACACTCCGACTGATATCAAATTGCTGACTAAAGTGCTGGCTGCTGCGGTACGAGTGCGTAGGCAGATCTCCTGATAGGGAGGCGTGGTTCAGCCTTTCCGGGGTGACCGGTCCCCGTTGAATGAGACCGCTTGATCCGGCCCCGGGAGCGGGTGGTCGCGTTATCGGGGACCCTTCAACACCACGTGAGCCAAGTCAGGACCCACTCATCCCGAAACTCTCAGGTCGTCGAGTTCGGCTTCAACCGCCCGCAACATCGACGCCGATCCAGAGCCGTCCGGGTAGCAGATCCTGCCTCGATCAGCGTTATCGACGATGAAGCCGGTCGCCGCGTGAGCGGCACGGCGTGTAGCGATCGCGATGATGTCGGCATTGCGACTGTGTTGCCGAAGGGCAGCATTGCCGACCTTGTCGGACGACTGACTCACCTGGATGGTGGGGTACTGCGCGGCCAACGCGGCCGCGACTCGATCCAGGGTCCCCGTATCGAGGCTGTACAACAGAACGTGAATGCCCACCGGGAGTTCACGTTCAACCGACTGCGCCTCGATCTGAGCGGGTGCCCAGTCGAATTCAAGGCTCAGGTCACTCGAAATCAACGCCGCAAGCGACCGCAACGACCCTGCCAACCGGTGACGTTGGTGGTGCAGCGCACCCAGAATCGTCGTGACAAACGCGATCTGCGCGTCGCTGTCCGGGCGCGGCCCGCAGGTTACGACATCGGCCAGGTCAAGCGCCTGGGCAGCCGCATTCACGGATACCCAACGGCCTGCGAATGCACCCAGGTCGTCGAGCAGCATCGCGTAATCGTCGGCCCTTGGAGCGCTGCTGAGGACAATCGTGAGAAGCGAGGTCAATGCGCTCAAATCTGCTGGCGCGAACCGCTCTTCAACCAGATAACGACGTATGAACGCATGTGCGGTATCCGGTGCGGGCACGTCCGGGGCGGACGTCTCGAGGAAAGCCGCGACTCCTGCCAACAACGCATCGGTCGCGATGTCCGGCAAGGAATCGATGCGGTGTGCGATCTCTCGATCGTGATCCGATACTGGAGTCCAGGACTCGGCAAGTTCCGTCACGGCGTAGGATGTCGCTGCACGGTCGAGGCTGTCCAGCCACTCAACCCACGAACTCGGTGTCCTGTCTGCATCATCGACTGACGGTTGTTCAGCGGCGACAGCCACTTCCTCGATCGACTCCGAGGACACCGTCTCCTCTGAAACCGCCTCCGACAGAGGTTCCAACCCCAGATCAGACGCGAGCACAGTTCGCGCGTGCTCATCGAGCGAATCATTTTCCAGCAGAGAGAGTACGAGCTGGTGATCACCGCGCGCCTCTGCGACGACCGCACCGAGAGTTACCGCATCAGTGGCATGCGATCGTGTCAGGAAACCCCCCACGAGCATGGCGACATCGACTGGATCCTCGCGAAGGCGGGCTAGCGCCTGCTGGACATCTATCTCGCCGTCGACGTAGAGATTGACTCGAGCCCAGGCTCCGAGGATCGCTTCGCGAACCGCCGTCGGAGGCTCGGTATGGACGACGGTGGGGAGTGAAATGTGCGCCAAGAGTTCCGCGTCGCGTCCCAATCGGCCGAGTCGTTGCAGTTGCAGGAAGGCCAGATTCTCGTGCGAGATGCCGCCGACCCGTTCGATCTCTTCAAGAAGACTGGTCGACTGCGCTATCGCGCCAGCAGCGAGAGCCAGGTCGAACTCCCGAAGGATTCGGCCTGCAGGCCGTGGAAGCGAAGCCTGCCGTCTGGGGCGTCCTGCGAGGGTACGTACGAACCGGTGTAGACCGCTGACAAGTTCGCGTTCGGTCGTGGGATCAGGGTGCAGTACGAAAGTGGTTCCGGGTCCCACCAGATCGTGGATGGCGCTCTCGGGGCCGTCGGACGTCCGCAGGTGCGTCACCCTGCCGTCGAAGGGTGCCAGGTAGGAAGCAAAGGCCGCGTGCAGGAGTGGCCGAATCCGCCCTGCATGGGCGTGGTCCCAGCACACCACGTAGACGGTCGCTGCCCGATCGCCGCGCTCGCGACGCGGTAGAACCAGCGGGCACTCTCCCCTACCGCGTGCTGCATGGACGAAAGGTGAGATCACACTGGATGCTCCGACTGTCTGACTCATCTCGGGCCAAATGAGATTCGGGGGTGAGAAGAATCGCCGTACGGCGTCGTCGAAGTCGGATGACATCATTCGCCACCACCGGTCCATCGCGTTTGCAACTCGAGGCGCTCCCTCGCCGCCGCCGCGCTTCCGACCTGCAGGTCGATGCTTTCCTCATTGCGTTGCAACCCATTCCAGGTGAAGTTCATGGATCCTTTCATCACCCAGTCGTCACCGACAAGCAGTTTCTCGTGCAGGTCCGGACTCGAGTGCGTGTGGATCGGAGCACCACGATTCTCCAGTCTGCGAAGGAAACTGGTGTTGTGATCGACATCTCGAACGGCGACATGCACCTTCGCTCCACGACGGGCCAGTTCAACCAGAACGTCGGACAGGAACAGTTCAGTCGGGGCGTCGTCGCCCAACACATCGTCGAATCGGTGAGCCGAGTTCTCGAGCACAAGGGTGTCGCTCACCCACCCGCTGACCAGCCAGAGTTCCGAACTCGGTGAACAGAGTTCCGATAGCAACACGCCGGAAAGCACATCAACGATAGCCAGGCCGTTTCGCGGCCGGGTCCGGATTGTGCGCTGCGCGGGGACGCTCATTGCAACTCCTCGGCGAGGTCCATACATGCCAGCCAGCCGGTTCCACGCCGGGTGACGGCGGTGACGCGGGCGTACACGCGGAGACCGGCGCGTTCGATGGGAGTGACGAGGCATTCGCGAATCGCTCGCGCGAGATCGTCGTTCCGCACTCCTTGCGCGTGTAATCGGACGGCACCATCTCGTTCGACGGCTTCGACGTAGCGCTCCTGCCACCCCTCCTCTGAAATATCCACGACGGCGGACCGGTCCGCAACGAATGGTTCGATCACGAGTCGCTCGACGACCAGATCATCGCGATAGGGATTCCAGTACTGCAATCGCTTGTTGCGTGCTGGGTACCCCCTCGCCCAGAGCATGCTGTAGGCTGAGTCGAGCGTCAAGGGTCTCATCGATATGCCAAGCGTTCCCTTGTCGGCGTGGTAGACGAGCGTGCGGGGATCGACCTCCACCCCGAGTCGGCTTTCGATATCGATCCAGGCCTGCACCAACTGGTTTACCTTTGCGTCGATCTGCGGGTGCGAACCCGGACGCAGGAGGCGGGTCGAGAACGTCGACAGTGTCAGATGACTGGGCGGGCCGTCGAGCACTTCCCATTCACGCCGAACATCGTCGAGTGCCCTGTCCAGTGCCGATGCGTCTCGCGCTGCGCGGAAATCGGCCACCGCGCGCGCGAAGGGGGATCGGCCTTGCACCAACGCGGCCAGCGCAATTTGTATTGCGCGATCACTGTCTTCGACGTCGGTTGGCGCGACTGCGCGACCAACCCCATCCCAGAACCGGCGCGGATCCAGCGCATAGGCCTGGTGTAGGGCCTCCATGATGCCAAGGCCGCCAATGGACGTCTCTGAGACGAGTATTAGATACTCGTTCGATTCGTGATCCAACTGCACGTCAGCAACCAGATCGCCCTCCTGAGCATCAGGTACGGCATCAAATGTGGCGTCGAGGATTGCGGCGGCAAGTGTATCGACGAAGACCTGCCGATGAAGCTCCTGGGTCGTCACGCCGATATCTGTGGAGGTGAGAAGTTTCGAATGCTCCTCCACGACCGCCCGCACGTCCGGGTCAGCCGCCAGACTCTCGAGATCGACTAGCACCCGTTGGTTTTCCACCATCGCAGTGTCGTCCGACCGATACGCAGTGCCGAGGAATGCGATGAGGTCCCGCGCCCACACTCCGCCTGCGAGGGTGGAATATACCGCTACCCCATCGGGATTCGTGAGGCCAGCGTTGACGTACGCATGCAGGTAGACTTCAACGAGCCATCGCCGCTGGAACACGTTTGCGATGCCGTCCAGTCGCCTGTCCGAGAGCACGCTCCGCCGGAATGCGAGTGTCCTCCACGCAGGTGTTTGCGCAAGCGTCAACCACTCGTCCCCTTCGGGGACAACGCCAGTGACGATGAAGGCATCAACCTCCATTTCGAATCCCATTGCGGCCGCGGCACCCTGATGCACGTACCGCGTCGTGTGGGCCCGGCGGTCGATCCCCGAACCCCTCTGTAGCGCCAACTCGCCCTGTGCACCCACACACATCCGCCGAACCGTCAATGGGCCGCCGGCGACGTGGAGTGCGAAGGCCGATCTTGCGACGAATGCGGACCACGGCGAGGGCGAAGGGATATCCATTTCATGGAGCGAGGCGGCCTCGTACTCGAACGACGACCGCCAGATGGTCTGCGCCCCTGACGTATCCGCTACCTCGCGGGGTGGTGCCTGCAACTGGATCTCCAGTGGACGGACGACGAAGAACTCCTCACCCGACTGCGCGATCCAAGTCCCCAGAGCATGTCCCTTCGACACCACGTTCGTCAATTCGACTTCCACGCCTTGGGTTGCCGGCGGCAGCCAGGTCCGGTGTGACGCATGCGCGAATCCGAAGCGTCGACTGACTCGTCCTGGTACAGCCTCCCTGAGTGCCTGGAGCACCGGCATTGTTTGCGGTTCTCCCGTGCGGAATTCGGACGGCATCGTCAATACCACATCGGGGGTGTTCAGGGCGTCGAAGAGTGTCGAGGTGAGGAATTCCGGTAACGGGGTTCCCGGGATAGCCCCCGGATCGACACTGCCGGGCAGTGTCCGCCAATCACGCTCGAGTCGTTTGAGCAGTGTGGGTATGACCGACAGCATCATCGACCGCGGCTCTTCCCACATGACTGCTTCGGTGTCGGCGACCGAGATCGACAGAGCTCGCTGGATGAAGCGCTTCACCTCGTCCTGGCGTTGCTCTGAATCCAGCACCTGCTGGAGAAGTTCAACGACGGCCGAGGCATCGGGAGCATGACCCGGTCGAGGCGGCGCCGCCAGGGCTCGCGCGTCACATCCCGTCACGCGCGCCAACCAGTCGAGCAATGCATGCGTGGCCTGGATCTTGATGACGAAGCGGTTGCCCACCGGCAGAGTTCGCACACCGATCTCCGGGCTCAGGAGCCGTTCATACTCCCGGTACGCGGCGTGATCACGACCGAAATCCGAGAGAACCACCGCCGTCAACGGGCGCATCTCGAGGCGCCGGCCCGCCCGTCCACGACGCTGAAGGAACGACGCCATGTCGCGCGGCGCCTTGTGCTGGACCACCACGCCCACACGGGGATCATTGAACCCCACCTCCAGCGATGAGGTGGCCACCACAACGTCCGCGGCCACATCCACGCCCGCGTCTTGCGAGGACGTGCGCGCCACGCGAAGAGGTGAGGCCATTCGCCCCAACCGGCTTGCCAGATCCCAGGATTGGCCGTCCTCGTAACGCGCGCCCGTTTGCGGAAGCCCCGGATCGCGCAGTTGACCGAGAACCTCGCCGCGTGAACGTCCGAACCGTGAATGCCCCTCTGCATCGCGCATGTTGTCGTAGAGGCGATTCACAACGTCGAGGTCGTCTGTGAATGCGAATGCGATAGAACCGAACTGGCTCGGCCCGCGGTCCAACATGCGCCCCAGGAGCATCAAGGTCTGAATCGTGGTCGAGAGGAGCGCTGCTCCGGACAGCGGATCCCCACGCAGAACGACACCGTATTCCCTGCTGATGGGGTCGAGTTCGTGGACAGTTGGCGCGATCAGATCGACATCACCGCGGTCGAGACCGGTCAGGTCCGCAAAGAACTGGCTGGCATCGCGCAGTGTCGCCGACAGACCGACCATTGCAACACTGTCGGAGCCGTACTGGCGGTTGGCATGTCGCCAGCGGCGCAGCGTGTATGCCACTTGCGCCCCGTGGACGCCGGAGTACGTGTGGACCTCGTCGAGCAGCACGAGTCGGATTCCGTTGGGCCCCTTCCATCCCAGTACCTCCGCAACGCGCCCCGAGCTCGACTGTTTGCTCAGCATCTCGGTGGTCGTGAACAGAATGTCTGGCGGACGTTTGGTAATGGACTCGCGGGTCAGCGCGATTGCGTCGGCCGCGGTGGCCCTTCCACAGATCGAACACGTCAGGCGTTCGGTGCCCATGCGTCGATCCCGGTCGAGCCACGCCATGCTCCCCACGCATCCGTCAGACAGACACGGGAAGTACGGGGAGATCCATCCCGCGTTCGTGCGGGTCCATCCGCGTGGTTCCGATTCTTCGAAGTCACGACTGTATGGTGTGCCTCCGTACAGCAACCCCACGCGAACCCTACGACCATCCTGAGCAACGGGGCCGATGCGTTCGCTCAAGAGCGTCGCTTCACGTGCCTGGTCACGGAGAAGTTCGATCCGTGGATACAGCGCCAGCGTGTGCGGTCCACGGCGGCGCGCAGACGTGGTGGCTGCGATGTCGAGAACGGCAGGTAGATAGAACGCCAGCGTCTTTCCAGAACCCGTACCGGCAGTGACAATCTGCGCCGTGGGCCGGTCGGCGGCTATTCCCGTGAGAACGGCACGCGCAGCCCGCAACTGGAATCGCGCCAGCGACGAACCTCCCACCACGCGGTCCAGGATTTCCTCGTGGATCGCAGACCAATCGGGAAGTGTGCGCAGATGATCGCGGACCGTCTCGGCAGCGATGTCGCGGCGCGGGTATCGACGCGGACCCACCCACAGCCTGTAGTCGGCGACCAGGGTCGCGTACCGTCGCCACCATCCGTCAGCGGCAGGCTCTGTGGGCGGCCACAACTGCCGCAGCAGACGGAGCAATCGGAGTTGCTCGGCGAACCTCGTTCGGTAGCGCTCCTCACCAGTGGGGAGGCGGAAGAGAAGGTTTCGCTGGATCAGCAGGTCGAGATACTCGTCGGTGGACAGCACATCGAACTCACCAATGGCGAATGCCGCACTGCGTTGATCGTCGATCGCCGAGGTCACATCGTCGGCGCTGAGGAATCCGTCGACAACTCCCCAGGACAGCAGTGGGAGTTCGAGGTCCTCGAGGCGGCTGACGAGTTCTCCCACGCGGTGTTCGCTGACGTGCGTCATCCCATCCTCAAGGAGATCTGCGAATCGACGCCATGGGAACGCAGGAGTGCGATGTCCTTATCCGATAGGTCGCTGAGCGGGCAGGGGAGCTTCGCCAGAACCGCGTCCAACTCTGCCGTGGGACCGAGTTCGTCGAAGCGCGCTTTGACGGTCGCGTATTTGGATAAGAATGTCTCGACACCGGCTATCGTTGGCGGCCTGCCAGCAGCCTGCCTTATCTCCCGCACAGCGATTTCGACCAAGGTCTTCCGCGCACCCAAAAGCGCGATTCGCGAGAGCGGAAGCGCGCTGATTTTCTCCTGCGACCACTCTGCCCATGAACTTGCCGCGCTCGCATCGAGTGCTTCGCACGCTTTCCGCGCGTCCCTCGCGCGCGCATTCAGGAATTGTGGACTCGGCCTACCAACCTGGTCGACATGGTTTCGCAACTCTCGCGGAGCCTTGCCGAGGTCGATACCGACCTCTGTCGCGATGGACTTTGCAACCAGGAATGCATGCAGTTTCAGCGACGCCTCCAGAGCAGTCAGTTCTCTGTCAAGCGCCGTCAATGCGGTTTGCGTTCTGGTGACGTCCTGGAGTTTCTCCGCACCTTCACGCCGCTGCCTTGCCAAGGCGGTCAAACGCCTCGACCGGGTCAGAAGACTCGCTCCCGGTTGGGCGTCAGACATCGGTGCCGTCCTCTCCTACCATCTCGAGCCACCGTACGACCTGCTCATCAATCGCGACGTCGATATCAATTGCCGAGCCTTGGTCGACCTCGGCATTCCGAATTCCTGCCTCGATCCACTTTGCCGATTCTTCAAGAAAGGTAACGATCTTTGTGAGGTCGCTACCCACGTCGGTACCGACGACACAGGCCAGGTCGTAGCCGGACAGCCCTTCGGAGTTTTCGAGGGTCTTCTCCACTCGCGCGATGACACGGTCGTTGAAGCCCCGAGCGTTGGCATTCATCGCAGCCAGGTTGGACAGATTCTGAACCATCACCAAGCCCTGCCCCTGCGCTTCCTCGGCAGCCCGCTTGACGGCGTCGACCGTCTCCACGTACGAATCGCCGGGCTGAAGCAATCCGCGGAGCCGACCGATCAGTTGTGTCCACTCGTTGACCTGGAGTGGTGCTATCTGGATCAACTTGTCAAGTTGCCTGTGCGCGTCAATACACCAACTGGACAATTGCTGCTGATCTAGAGGGGTCCCCCAGTCGGCGCGTACCCGTTTGAGGATTTTGGTGACTCTCTCGTAATCGAGTGCATGGACACCACCCGCCCCCTGCGCGGTACCCACACCGGCGACGAACTTATCGACTGCATTCTGGCGTTCTTCGATGTACTTCGTGTACTCGGTGTTGCATTGCGGGTGACGGGAGTCCTCGTCCGGGCGATTTGGCGCTCCCCTCCATACGAGTGCACGCACCAGTTCGGCGTTCGTCTGTACCGAGGTGGAGTGGCCACACACGTGTGCACCTTCGATCAGTGAACGAGCCGCAACGACCAACTTTTCCTCGTCATATTCGAGGGTCGCGAGGATCCTGTCGCACGCCACTGGAATCGCGTCGATCACAAGAGCATCCAAGCGTGCCAGTGCATCACCCGACAGATCCGGCCTCTTGGCGTCAAGCAACACCAGACCCCTGAGTATCTGAGCGTTTCGCGCCGTTCGGCTCACGCGAATGACCGGTTCGACACCGGAACCGATTGATTCCTGGGCTCCCTCGATCGACACACCGCGGGCATTATTGGGTATTGCCTTTGTGAGGGTCTCCGCATCGGGGGATTTGATCGCTGGGGAAAACCACTGCACACGACTGAGAATCGCATCGCGGATTATGTTCCGAGCGAGACTCGCGATTCCCTGCGGCAGAACTGCACCACTGGTGCCCCATGCATTGATCTGATCGAGTTGCCGCTGCAGTGAAGGTCGAAGCGTGCCCGTGTCGCTCGACCGACTCCTCGACTCCTCAGCGGGGGTACTTGCGGGTTCCTGCAGAGATCTGCCCGTGGAAGTCGATCCCCCGGTGTGCGCCCCAGACTCCAGAAACAGATTTTGTGGAAGCGGGTCGATCCCGAAGGCAGAAAAGATCGTCTCGGCCGGTCGACGGGTCCCGTTCGCCCCCCAGAAGAGAAGGAACGTCTGCAACCGCCGCGCGATGTCAGGCGGGTATTGCTCCTCCAGTTCTGCCGTCACGTCGACAGTGAGCCCCGGCAGCGTGAGCCCCAGCAACCTCGCGTTCCTCGACTCGTCGGCGAGGAGGTCGCCCGGAGGGAACTCCCCTTTTTTCAACAAACCCTCGGCCGTCTCCAGAACGTCACGCACGGCCCTGGCAAGCACACGTCGTGGGTTGAACAGTGTCTGCTCACCGTTTCGGTCAACATCCGCGCACGCGCGCACGGCGCGTTCGACCGCCGATCGGTTGTATGGGTAGAGACCGTAGCCGGCATCGGACTTTCCGAATGCCTCATGACATGCGTCCTCGAATGCACAGTCCTTACATGCGTTAGGAGGGTCAGGGAAAGTCGGCGTGGACGCCGCGCGCATTGTCTCACGCATTGAAGACTCCAACTTGTCCTTACCGATACGCGCCGCGTTGAGGTACCGACTGACGAAGTCGACGAACTGCGAGTCTTCGGCACTATCGGCTGCGAGTTCGACATCCACGACATATCGCGGCGAGCTAGCCTCTGCGCGCGTCCGGAACGTGTCGGGAAGGTTCTGACGGTAGTACGACGGCGTCACCGCGAGGAGGGCACGGACAGTAGCGTATTTTTCCCTGCCTTGCACAATGCTGGTTTCGATGATTGCGTCCAGCAGGTCGCGCCGAACGCCTTGGATGAGTGCCACATCTTCGATCAACAGGACGATTTCATGTCCGACCAACTTCTCGCGGAGTTTCATGAATGCTCTGTTGATATTTCCGACCCCAATGTTCGCCGCCTTCATGACGGCGACATCGAGAACCTCATTGAGCAGACGGACAGCCTCCATCTGCAGATCGGGACGGACTGCCAACCCCTTGAACAATCGTCGAGTCGGAGCGGAAGCATCAACCAGGCTCACCGAATTCTCAATGTCCAGGGGGAGTTCGTCGACCGTGAACTCAAGAGGCACATCTGGCTCGTCGGGATCACGCCCGTTGAGCGCATGGAGGGCGCGCCGGTTAATAAACGAACCGGGTCGAAGCAGGTGTTCACGGAAAAGGGGATCGTGAAACAGCAAGCCTAGCCCGTTGTCGCCGACTAGTTTCTTATCGAGTGGGCCTTGCGGCACTCGAGAACGCAACGCTTCGGCAAGTTCGTTGAGGATCCTGCGTTCCATTTCCTCGACAGTGATCGAGGCGCCGGAGCCCACTTGTCCGCGGATCTCGTCGAATCCGGGGCCTTCCTGATCGGTCAGGAGTATCTCGACGACATCGCGGAGACTGGTCCGTGTCTTGGGCAGATAGATGATGTGGCGTTTCTCCGCCCTCGGCATCATGGCATTGACCCACCGGACAAGATGTGACTTTCCAGCGCCGGATTCCCCAAGGACCGGAGCGATCACGACGCCGGCATTGGAGGTCGACCCGAGAAACTCGTCGAGCACGTCGCGTTCCGTCACCCGGTTGGCTCCCGCGCCTGCGCGCGAACCTTCGCGCCGAATACTCAGCGGCGAGTGAGTGGCCAGCAGGACCTCATCCGACGGGGTCGCCGCTTCCGTGGGAATCGTCGCGGCGACGGTTTCCGCTTTCCAGCACGTAAAAGCGACTGGGAGTGTGGTCATTTCAGCACCTCGACCCATGAGACATAACGGGGGCCGGAACCCTCGTTGCTCGGGAGTGCTGCCACCCCGGTGGGGTCCGATTGGTAGCCCATCTTCAGCACTCCCCGTGCTTCAGCGCAGTTGAGAGCCAGTCCCACGGCAGCCCACTCACTCGACGCGTCGGTGTCCATACCGTCGTATACCGCTGACGGATGCCCCGGGAGAATCGGCAACTCATTTCGCAGGGAGTTCATAAAAGTCCCGACTGGTATTGCCTCGCCACTAGGGAAGTGCGATGCATCCCCTGGACTCAACAGAACGTCGAGGATGGCGTCTGTCGGATCCGCTGTGATGTGATTGGCCGATCCACTGGAGCCAGAGACGAGAATCTTCAGCGCCGGGCGCGCAAAGCCCAAAGCACCACTCCAAAAACGGAACCCGTTCCAACGAGTGTCGTTGGTGAACAATCCCGTAGGCATCTCAGTCTGGACACCGGTGTCCCAGTAGAGTGGACTGAACGGACTCTGCCGCATAAGCCACACCAGACCTGCCCGCAGATCAGGCGTACCGTCGAACGAAGGTGAGATGTCGACTGGGGGCACGACGACAACTCTCCTGAGTTTCCTCAAGAACCCAGCCACATCGGTTGGCTCAGCGCTGAGCATTCCCTCGCTGTCGACATCGATGAGACCCAACTCAATGAGGTCACTGATTGCTCTAGGGGCGTGCGCGCCCTTCTGTGGAACAGTCTCGAGCATCTCCTCCGGTACGAGGAGGCGAAGCAATTGCTCCTCGGCCACCCCGTTATTGCGAGCCACAGTTGAGTAGCACAACCACATCGTTTGAGGCAACGCCAGTGCCGGTCGAGGGTTCAGGATCTCCATTCACAACTCCGTCAACAAGGTTGATGCTCGAACGCTTAAGGTGGTATCCGCCAGACTCCATCCTGGCTTGTCCGGGTTCGCGAGGGCGCGTGGACCCACGACGTAGGTGACGAGTTTCAGGTCGATCCGCTCCCAGACCTCGGCGGGGACAGACCCTCCACTCGCGACAACCACGAGTGGTCCCTCGTACGTGAGCGTGAGCGGCTCGTCAGAGTCGGGATCGTCCACGATCACCGGCACCGAGGGAACACTACGCTGCAAGCGCTCCCCCTCGGTCGTTGTTAGGCCCGCGAAAAGCTGCAGCCCACGCTGGGCGAGTCGCGTGAGAATGCCATCGGGTTGTTCGGGGTCGGTGTACCAGATGAATGCCCGGCAGGAATCGCCTCTCCACCCGGCGAGTGGGTCCGCACCGCCCGAGTACGGCAGAGGCGGACTGGGCTCGCCCACCGATATCCCCGGCGAATGCGCGGGATTCCGCCTGCATGCCGGGCATCCGCGACATGCCGGAGCAGTAACGAGCAGCCCACCTTCGCGCCGCACCCGGTAGTGGCCCGCAAGAATGCGACCCACGCATCGGTCGCCGGACAGAATCTCGAACATTGCCTCCAGCGCCTGCTGCTGGGATACGCGGACCTCCTCACGCACACGATTCGCCGCACGTGACCATCCGTCTCGATTGAGGTACTCGCCATTTGCCAGCTCGAACTCGACAGCATCGGCGGCAGACTCGAAGAACGCGTCCCGATCCGCACCGTCGATATCCGGTCGCCACTGCGGTACCCGGAACTTGATCGCCCCGGCCTGCGCCATCAGAAGCAGCGTGCGGACGTTCCATTGCGCGCTCTCCCCAAAACCCTCGGACAGGTACGCAGGGACCAAGGAACGATCGACTCGGTATCGCAGGCCCGAAATGTGTGTTGTCTTGTGCAGCAGACCCTGCCATCGGTCCCAACCCTTAGTATCGCCGATGAGCGCGGGCATGTTCAATCGCTTCGCGAGATTCCGATCTCCGGGGGCCTCGCACAGGTACGCAACAGTGGGTCGGCCGTCGCGACCTGCTCTACCCACCTCCTGGTAGTAACGGTCCACCGTCTCGGGAACACATGCGTGGACGACGGTGCGGATATTCGGGATATCGAGTCCCAGGCCGAAAGCAGAAGTCCCTACCACGATATCGACGGTGGTGTCGATCCTCCTACCATCGGCGTCGATCCCGCGGACCGACGCCACAACCTCGGCTCGCTCGTCATCCGTCGAGTCACTGGTGATGCACGCAACGCGGTGATAGCCCGCGTTCTTCAATCGGCCAGTCCACTTCTTGGCGTCCTTCACCGTTGTGGTGTAAAGGATCATCGGCTTCGGCAGTCCGTCGACTGCACGGATCACCGCGGCTTGGCGGGCCGCCTCGTCCTGAGCACTGTCGGTAAAGAACGCCGGTTCGGTCCGAAGTTCCGACCCCCACACCAGCTTCGGGCGATGCCCGGCTCCGAAGAGGTGGTCGACGACGTCCATCGCACGCTGCGCAAAGGTGGCACTGAGTAGCGTGATCGAGGGGCGTGAGCCTTCAGGTGCGCACGCCCGCGCTTCGGCGATCAACCCCGCCATCGTCTGAAACGCGGTGCGGAAGTCGTTTCCCCACTGATCGACAAGGTGAGCTTCGTCCACGACGACCTGCTGCAAGCGTCCTGCCTTGGCACAGTCGAGAATCGCGGGCGCAAGGCCCGTGACCAGCGCCTCGGGACTGGTGTACAGGAGTCGCTGGGAACCCTCACGGACAGCTCCACGAATTGCCGACTTGGCATCGGGACCCATGCTTCCCACATAGGCGAAACGCCCCGCGGGGCTGAGAGTCAAGCTGCGCTCCCGAGCAAGCTCCCGCGTCCGACGTTCCATGTCGAGTGCGAGGACCACGGTCGGGACCACCACGACAGTGACCCCAGACGCGGACATCAGCGGCTTGGACCACGCAACCGCGGTTTTGCCCCGACCGGTGGGTAGCGAAACGACCAATGTCTCATCGTGGTTCAGCACCGCTGCACGCGCCGCCTGGCGCTGAGTCTCTCCGCGATACGTCTTGAAATCTCGGCCGTGCGCGCTGCTCCAGAACGGGTCGGCCGGCACCTCCCGGAACTCCGGAATCGAATCCTTGAATGCCGCGCGAATCTGATCGTGGGCCCGAGCCGAGATCTCGTTGTCGGACTCGCAACTCGCAGGAATCCACGGTTGTGGGGCGACCCTCACACCGCCGGCGGCGAGTGGCGTGGTTCGACAATTGATGCGCTGCCACTGTTCAGCGGTAGGCCATCCGGGCCCTTCCGGGACCGGTAGTGCAGCATCTTGGCCATACGTGGCGCTCACGCCGATGAGGGCATGGCGCAGCAGTGTGCCGACATCTCGCCAGCCAGCCTGGCCGGACGTCAGTTGGGCAGCAGCATCCAGAAATCGTACGCACGCATCCGAAATCTGCGCCGTGGGTGCCGCCTTATACTCCGACGGCCACGCACGAAGCGCGTCCGCGACGCAAGTGAGATCGTCGCTAGACATATTCACCCCATCTCTGCGCGGAGCGGACAAGGCACGACACTGACGCAAGGTGAATCCGGGGTGTCCTGACACCTTTCTCGAGCGCTCGCCCTGCCTCAACCTCGCTGGCTAACAGGTCTACATCCGGCACCAGTCCCGCTGCGGCGCGCCGCGCCTTCGACTGCGCAACGATCAAATCCGTCTGCAGTGCAGCATATTTCGCTGCTTCTTCCGTCACGCGCGCGAGGTCGGCAACGCTACGGAGGTGATTGTTAGCGATGTCGAGGCACTGCGGCGCAATAGTGCCGAGAACCGTGGGCCCTCCCAAGACAGAATGCAGTGCCCCAATGCGACTCGGGTTGAGATTGGCATCCCGCTTGTCAAGATAGGGCTGATCCAGATACCTGATCGTGTCCTCATCGTTCACCGGCGCCATGGTGCTGACATCGACCCACACCTTCCGGTATTGAGGCCGTAGCGCGAGATCACCGCGTCGGCGAGCGACCGGAACCGCGTCTGTACCGTCGCGGAAAACCTTGAGGAGGGGATCTAGGTCGGCTTCCACGAGAAATTCGAAGCCGAAGTACACGAGTGGGTCATACTGCCATGTGCGATCGAGTCGCCACTGCGCGGTGGCCTGGCCCCTGTCATCGATTGCGAGAATGGACTCCACGCCGTCGATGAAGGGGTTTCCGCGGCGGAACAGGCGCCGATTGGGCTTGACTCGCCAACGGTCGAAGTATCCGGTGCGCGACTCCGGGCGTGTGCTGACCCGCACCAGCAAGCGAGGACTGACCAATGGGGACTGGAGCGCATCGCGTTCGAACATCGTGCTGCCATCTGCGTTGAGCCGTGCAGCCAACGCAAAGCCTTCGACACCGGTCAGCAAGTGCTTGAAGGCATTTTCGATCGCGTCGTGACGCACGTCGTATTGGGCGATGCGTTTCGCCAGCATGTCACTGGCGCTGTCGCCATAACTAGCCTCGAGTGCATCGAGCCTGTTGATGCGGGTACGTTCCTGGGCCAGGCGCGGCGGGATCTCAGTGATCTTCTCGTTGGCTGCCTCACGACCTTCGTCGAGAACACTTACCCACACGTCATCGGCCAACTCCTCGACGATGTCCTGTAGCGAGGAGATCGATTCATTGAAGATGGAGAATCCGGACGCCAAGATCTGAAGCCACGCAAAGTGAATTCCGTCTCGATCGGAATCCGATACGACCCACTGGTCGGCGGTCCTGTGGGTTCCGTATCGGTCCACACGCCCGATCCGCTGTTCGAGTTGGTTGGGGTTCCATGGTACGCGAGCATGAAACACAACCTCGGCCTGTTGAAAGTTGCGCCCGACGTCGCCACTCTCGTCCGCGACCAGGACGCCACCCGACATCCGCCAGACATCCACCGCTCGCTGCCGGACCTCGCTGGGTGCCTGGACAAAGTGCTCAAGTACGGCAACCGAGTCTCGGCGCAGGGATTTCAACTGTGACGTCAGGGCGGATGCTAGGCGGCCCTTGCCGCAGAACACAACCCCGCGTTGACCTGGCTTGATCCTGCGCAGCAGGGCGATCGCCAGGGTTCGCGGCCCGTCGGCCGTCTCCGACTGACGCAGTCGGTCGAGGAGATCCGCCTCGAACGGCAACGGTGGCACACTCCGCAGGCGCGCCATCTCACTCGGCGAGAACTCCCCGGTGTTGCGCCCGGATACCCTGGCTTCGATGGCGTCGGCCATATCGTCCGCGGTGGCGGCACCGAGTCTGGAAACAAGCATCCCGGCGACACGCGCATACGGCGCCGACTCCACACCGTGGTCGAGAATATGGTCGGCCGTCCTGCGCAACCACTCGTCCACAACGCCCACCGTAAGCGCCCCCTCGGCGGTGTCCACCCGAAGCACATTGGGCCGACCGCGTCCGGTGAACTCAAACGGGGTCATCGTTCCTTCGTCGTCCAACGTCTGGCGCTGAACAGTGTGCCGACGGTTACGGATCACCCGGTGGTGAAGGCGGTACGTCTCGGCAACGTGCGTGCGGACGGCGACAACCGAACGCAGGAACGCATCCTCGTCAGATACAGTGCCCTCGGAGTAGGTGGCCATGGAGTCCGCAATCGCCGCGTCGAGCAACTCGTCCTGCGGCAGCAACTCCCGCAGGCGATCGTAGAAGTACTCGACGTCCTCAGGATCCTCCGGATCAGGGTCTTCCAGTCCGGTAATCGCCTCCGCCACTTCCACTCTAGACTCGACCAGGCGTTCGAACTGTTCGTGCTCCTCCCACCTAAAGTGCACCGGATCGAGCAAGTGGAGGAGCGCAAGGTGGGTGGCAGCGCGTCGGCCGAAGGGCGTTGCTGAGATCAGAAGGATCCGCGGTACCGCCCGCGCAACCTCGGCAAGTAGGCTGTATGGCTCTTCGTCCGGGGATTCGACACTGGAAAGCAGGTGCGCTTCATCGACCACGAGCATGTCGGCACTGGCGAATTTGTGCCACTCATCAACTTGCTCGTGGCTACGGATCGCAAACGGCAGGCGCCCATCAGGGGTGGCGAAGTCATCGAGATAGAACTTCTCGAGGAGCTCGCCCTGCCACTGCTCCCTCAGCGCCGATGGGACGATCAAGCCGATGCGACGGCTCGGGTCATCGATGAGCAACTGGCGGATTACAAATCCGGCCTGGATAGTCTTGCCCATTCCCACTTCGTCGGCCAACAGATACCGCTGAAGCGGGTCGTTGATGATGCGCAGGGCGGCACTCACCTGGTGCGCGTGGATCTTAACTCCGGACGAGGTAATACCGGTCGCGGACATCGATGACGCCCGATCTGCCAGGAGGGCGTCGCGCACCGACTGCCTGGCGTCCCGATATCGCGAAGTCTCGTTGGCCTCTCCGACCAGGACCTGGAGAGGGTCGCTGACCGGCAGTTCCCAACGTACTCGGAGGGCATGCTCAGGCACCTCAAGGTCAACCGTCTGATTGGGGAACCGGACGTAGTATGTGGGCGACTTTCCGCCAATTACCCGGCCCGCGAGCCAACCGCCGTCGTTCTTGGGGACAAATACGCGCGTCTCCTTGTCCAGACGGACGCGACGAAGATCCTTGACCGAGACCCACTCGGACCCGACGACCGGTTCGGCTGCGGACTCGAAGAAGTCGACGCGCGCCTGGTTCGCATGCACAGCAGCGACGCGTCCGATCCCCGGAGCACCATCAAACGTGACCAGGACCCCTACGGCATCTGACACGTACGGCCAACCTTCGACACCCCGCCCTAGCCTTTCCAGTTTGTGACTAGAACCATCAACTGGAGGCGAGCATAGCCGCATAGGGGGAGGGGAGTGTCAGAACCTTTGTGGGTGAAGGCGATGATTCTATTTTTCGGTGTGGTCGGTGATGCGGTCGCCGTAGATCAGGGCGAACTGCTGCAGGGCTCGTTTCCAGCCGGGGGTGTGGCCGACGACGTTGGGCCGGTTCTTGCGGCGGTCGCGGATGACCAGGTAGAGCACCTTCAACGCGGCCTGGTCGGTTGGGAAGTGCCCGCGGCGGCGCACCGCTTGCCGGAAACGGGCATTGAGCGATTCGATCATGTTGGTCGTGTAGACGACCCGCCGGATCTCCGGCGGGAACTGCAGAAACGTGGTGAAGTGCTCCCAGGAACCGCGCCAGGTCTTGACGATCATCGGGTAACGATCGCCCCATTCGGCGGTGAACTCGGCGAACCGCGCTTCGGCCGCATCGACCGTCGGGGCGGTATAGACCTGACGCAGCTGCTTGCTGATCGGCCCCCAGTGCTGTTTACCAGCATATTTGAGGCTGGCCCGCACGAGGTGGACCACACACAGCTGCACGTCGGCTTGCGGCCAGATCTCGGTGATGGACTCCGGCAGTCCCTTCAAGCCATCGCAGCAGACGATGCACACATCCTCGACACCACGGTTACGCAGCTCGGCCAGCACCGCCATCCAATGCTTGGCGCCTTCACCGCCGTCGCCGACCCAGAGCCCGAGCACGTCGCGGGCACCGTCGAGTCCGATACCGACAGCCACGTACACAGGGCGCGAGGCGACCTGACCATCCCGGATCTTGACCCAGATGCAATCGATCATCACGACCGCGTACACGCGATCGAGCGGGCGGGACTGCCATTCGGCCAGCTCGCCGGCCACGGCGTCGGTGATCTTCGAGATCGTCTCCCGCGAGACATCCGCGCCATAGATCTCGGCCAGATGCGCGCGGATCTCACCGGTCGTGAGCCCCTTGGCATACAGGCTGACCACCGCCTCGTCGAACCCGGCGACACGGCGCGCGTGTTTGGGCACGATCCGTGGCTCGAACTCCCCCGGCGCGGTCCCGGGGCACGTCCACGGTGACCTGCCCGATATCGGTATGCATCCTCTTGCGGCTGGTGCCGTTGCGATGATTGCCGCCCTCGGTCTCGGCCGCCGCCGCACGATCGCCTTTGGCGTATCCGAGGTGCTCGGTCATCTCCGCTTCCAGGGCGGCCTCGATGACCCGGCGAGTCACCGCCGTCAGCAAACCATCGGCCCCGGTCAGCGACAGCCCCTCGCTGCGGGCCTGCTCCACCAACTCCTGCGCGATCCGAACATCCAGCCCGCCACCAGCAGTCCGAGTTACGTTGTCGTTCAAGGTGATCCTTCCTCGCCGAAGCAGCCGCAGGCTACTTCAGCACCTGTTCGGAATCACCTCCACCCCCAAAGTTCCTGACAGTCCCCATAGGGGAGTGCCGGAACCGCCACTCCCCTTCCTAAGACCGTGTCTCACGTCGTTGCAAATCGCTCGATGTGTGTGTCGTAACCGGCTGTGCTGCAGGACGTCTGGTCGTGGTCGATGCTCTGTCGCAACGTCTGGTCCCGGATGAGCTGTGGGTGCTGGTCGAGCCATTGTTGCCGAAGTTCGAGACTCTCCCGCAGGGGGGTGGCACGGCGTCGGTCGATGAGCGGGCCGTATTCACCGCGGTGGTGTTCGTGCTGACGAGCGGTTGTGCGTCGCGGATGCTGCCGCCGTTCGGGGGTCACTGTCCACGACGCCGCATCGTCGCCGATTCACCGCCTGGACCGAGGCCAGCCTCTGGCGGCGGTTACACCGCGTGGTGTTCGACGAACTGGGTAGCCAGGGCTTGATCGACTGGTCGTGGGCGGTGATCGACGCGGCGTTGGCGCGAGCGAGACATCCCGACGGCTTGAATGTCAAACGTGGCTTTCTCGGCGTTTACGGACGATGCGGTGGTTTTGTCGTAGACCGTTCGGGTCTTGAGACAGCCATGGAGGATGCCGACAAGGCGGTTGGCGAGCTGGCGCAGCGCAGCCTGATGTTCGAGTCCGCGGGCGCGGTGTTTGTCGTAAAAGGCACGCGCACCCGGTGAGACGGTCAGGGCGCTGAACGCCGGACAGACGAGGGCATCGATGAGAAGATCGTTGTGCAAGGACCGTGTCGCGACAGATTTTCCGACCGGGAGGTTGCTCATATCAGCTTGCGCACGGTAATCCAGGGCGCGGCACCCTCCCGGGCCCACCCGGCGCAGTCCGGCAAGTCCATAGCGGTCTCTGAACATGTCTGATGGCAAGAACTTCCAGCAACAGGGCCGCTGACCGGGTTGACCGTTATCGAATAGCAATCTAGGCTAGACACCACTCCAGCACCATTTTCCGTCAGGTCTGTCACAGGTCTGTGGTCAAGTCCCCTCTCGCGCACAGATTCACGTCAGTCGTGACGCTCGCCCGAGCCGCGTGCTGGAGGGCCCTTTCCCGCACGAAGGCGCCCCCGGAAAACCGCTCTGACCTGTTCCGATTCCTGGCCCATCTGCCGGACCGCCCCACACTTGATCCCTGCGAGATGTTTGCTGGCACAGGCGGTCGGCGTTGATCGCGCCGGTCATCCGGCCGCAGGCGCCGTTGCAGATATTCGTTTACGTACCGCAGGTCACGAACCGCGTGGTTCGTACCGGCGACGGCGATGTCCCCTATCTGTCCACCGGCGGCGACGAAGGTCGCGTCCTCGACAAGCACACCGGCACCGCGTTCGAGTGGCGGCCGGGCACCCGACTGGAGCGGACCCGACTCGATGGCGGAGTAGTGCTGGCCCGAAGGTCACCGGACGGACACGCTGTCATCGCATTGCCCGCCCGCGGAGTCATCGGCGTCGAGGTGGAGCCCGAGGCGACTTACGACGTGGCGGCTGTGGATGCGGCGGCGATGATCCAGTTGCCGAATTCCACGGCCAGGTGCCATCGGTGCTCGCGGATGAACCGGGCGGGCAGACTCGCCGGGAACTGCACGGTCAGCAGGGCTTCCATCGTTCCGCGGCGGTCGAGGAATTGGTGTCGTACGCCGCCGATCACGAGGCCGTCGTCGAGCAGGGCCTGGCCCGCGATCTGCTGGGGGTAGCGGGGGTCGGCAGGGATGGTGAGTGCTTCGGTTCTGCCGTAGTCGACGAGAAATCGGGTGGCCAGGGGTGACCCGCCGGTGGCTTCGACGACTTCCTGGCGGCCGTCGGGAAGTCCGCGCAGGAGGTAGTGGTCGGGGCAGGCGGCGACCATATCGGTCTCGGCGTTGGTGGCGGTGAGGTCGGAGAACCAGGCGGCGAATCGTTCGGCGCTGTAACCGGGAACCTCCAGGCGGGTGACGGCGTGCCCGGTGCGGCCCCGGCTGAGCGCCACCCCGGTGCGCGTCATCCGCTCGGAGATCTCGAGGTCACGCTTGAGTGCGGCGTACACGCCCGCGTGACCCAGGCGGGTCTTCATCGAGGTCAACGCGGATCGTTGCGCGTCGAGCGGAGCGCCGAGCAGGTCGTCCAAACGCTTTCCCGGCGCGAGTTCGGCGAAGGCTCGCGCTCCCAGACGGCGGGCGAGTTTGGTCAGCACCACTTCGGCGCGGCGGGCTTCCCATGCCCGTACTCGTTCCCGCGAGATTTGTTCGCCGCCAACGTACGTCCGAATCGCGATGGACTCGCCCATGAGCCTCGCCTTCCTCTCCGCTTTCCGTCCCGGCCACTTCCGTCGACGGGGGATGAACCAACGTCCGCCCGCTCGGGAAGCGCGGTTGGCTAACCACGAGGCAGACCAGCGTCAACGTAATCCCACACCTTCACAAACGCAAGTTTTCCTAGCTTTAAGCGCCCGACGAGAGGAATCGGTCGATCCTGACCACGCGGGTGATCTTCCCTGCGGCTCTTGCACATCGCCGCACACGAGTGGCATCTGGCCTGCGAGTTCGGCAACTGGATCACCGCGTATCCGCGCTGACCGAACCGCTCGCGGCCCGGTCCTCCGGTCGCCGGCTCGCGCATCGAGTAGAACAGGGGCATGGACCGGCGCGGACGCGACGCGAGCATCGAGGAACTGTCACCGCCCCCGGCCCCGCGCAAGCGGACCGGGGGACGGTCGGCGCGCGTACGCGAGGCGGTACTGACCGCGACGCTGGAACAGGTGGCCGAACACGGGATCGAGGGGTTGACCATCGGCGATGTCGCGGCCAGGGCGGGCGTGGCGGAAACGACGATCTACCGGCGCTGGGGCACGCGCACGGCCTTGATCGCCGAGACCGTCACCGAATTGGCGGCGGCGGGCAACCCCGCTCCCGATACCGGGACGTTGCGCGGCGATCTCCGGCAACTCGCCGAACAGATCTCCCACCTGCTCTCGCGCCCCGGCATCGCGCGGCTACTGGGCACGACCATCGCCCTGTCGGCCGACCCCGAGGTCGCCGAGGCGCGCCGACGCTTCTGGGTCGACCGCTTCGACCGAACCGCGCACGTCATCGGCAGGGCCGTCGATCGCGGCGAGCTGCCATCGGACGTCGATGCCCGCGAAGTGCTCGAAACCCTCTCCGCCCCGATATATTTCCGTCTCCTGGTGGTGGATGGTCCGCTCGACGACGAATTCATCGCGCGCTGCATCGAGCACACGCTCATCCTGCACGGGGTGCCCCGCTGAGGGTCCGCGCCTTCGACGACTGTGCTCACCCCGAGCGGCGAGGGCCGCTCAAACCTTCCCGTGCGGCGTGACCTCCGTGTCGTGTTCGCCGGACGGCGCGCCGACCGCTCCGAGCAGGCTCAGCACGTCGACGGCTTCAGCGACCCGCCGGGACCCTGCGCTGCGGCCTCGGCCGGTTGTGCGGCGACCCAGATCCGCGATGGGCCTGCATCGTGGCGACCGGAGACGAACCGCACTCCGGTCGCCGGTTCGATGTGGTAGGCGGCTTCCCGGACTCCGACCGTGAGGAAGGTTTCGGTCACGATCTGCGCCCACGGCTCGATGCCGCGGGCGCGCAGTTCCGTAGTTCGGGGTGGCCGACCATGTCGATGTCGTCGGGAGGAGGTCGCTGGTCCAACTGAGTTGTGCCGGCATGGAGTTCGCGCCGTCGGTGGCCTAACTGCGTTCACCTGGCCGACGACCAGCCTACCGCCGGGGCCTGTCGGTGCGGCCGTGCCCGGTCGATCTCGACCCGCTGGTGCAGGCCATGTGGTGGCATCCGGCCTACGACAGCGAACCGGAACACCAGTTGTTGCGTGAGGTGGTCCGCGCCGTCGTCCGGGACGTATTCCCTCCCGGCGACAACCTCGACCCATGAGGGTCGCCCCGGCGAGCGCTCCGCCGGATTCGTCCGTCGCCCGAGCTGCCGGATGGTCTCGGACCGGATGCCAGGCGGCGCGACCGACCGGTCAGGAATCGAGAAGCGGCGCGCGCCGCGGGGCGCCTAGCGTTGGGGGCATGAACCTCACCACTGATCAGGCCGCGATCGATTCCGTCGTGCTCGAGGTGCCGGACCCGGACGCCGCCGAAGCCTTCTACGCTGCCGCGTTCGGACTCGGCGACAAGGTGCGCTTGCGCGCCTCCGACGCTGCGACCACCGGTTTTCGGGGTTACGTGCTGTCGCTGGTGGTGTCGCAGCCGAGCACCGTCGACAGCCTCGTCGGTACCGCCGTCGACGCGGGAGCGACGACGTTGAAGCCGGTCAAGAAGAGCTTCTGGGGCTACGGCGGCGTGGTGCAGGCTCCGGACGGGGCGATCTGGAAGGTGGCGACGTCGGCGAAGAAGAACACCGGGCCTGCCACCCGGGAAGTCGACAGTTTCGTGGTGCTCCTCGGGGTCGACGATGTCAAAGCGACCAAGCAGTTCTACGTCGACCGCGGCCTGGCCGTGGCGAAGAGCTTCGGCAGCAAATACGTAGAGTTCGCCACCCCGGCCGATTCGGTCAAACTCGCGCTCTACGGGCGGCGCGCCGCGGCCAAGGACGCGGGCATCGCACCAGAGGGCTCCGGGGCGCACCGATTCGCCATCCGCGGCACTATCGGCCCGTTCGTGGACCCGGACGGTTTCGCCTGGGAGACCGCCGACTGAGCGGTTCGACCGCCGGCCCGCCCCACCGCAGGGTGCGCACCCCGACGAATTCCCGGACGAGACTGCTGAGGCAGGATAGCGCCGTGACCGAATCCTCTCAGCGCCCATGGGGCAGCTACACCATCCTCACCGAAGGCGACGGCTTCAAGGTCAAGACCATCGAGGTACACCCCGGCCGGCGCCTCAGCTACCAAAAACATGCGCGCCGCGCCGAGCATTGGTTCGTGGTAGCCGGAGAAGGGCTGGTCACGCTCGACGGCGACACCGTCGAAGTGCGCACCGGAGAGGCCATCGATATCCCGCTGGGCGCCGCTCACCGCATTCACAACACCGGTCCGACCCCACTGGTTTTCGTGGAGGTACAGCACGGCGACTATTTCGGAGAGGACGACATCGTCCGCCTCGAAGACGACTACGGGCGGTCGGAGACGAATCAGCCGGCCAAACAGTCGGTCTGACCGAATCGCCGTCACCATGCGGTCGTCCCGGTCACATGGGTGTGCCCATCGAGTGAGGGACCAGGTCGCTCGATGGGCACTTCGCCGTGGCGCGGACCGTCAGAGTGAGCCGCCGCCGCCCAGCAGCCACGGGTTGAACGTGCACTCCAGATTCGGGTGACCAGCCGGATCGAGAGCCCGCAGCGCGATCGACAACGCGCGCGGCGAATACATCATCGTCAGATGATCCGACACGTCTTGCTCGCACCCGTCCTGCAGCGTGATGTTCTGCACCGCCACCCCCGGCGCCGCCTTCAGGAACGTCAGGTCATACGGATTGGTGATCTCGTCGTACCGCGTGCCGACGATCGTGTAATCCACCCCCGTGATCGTGTCGCCGTGCTCGTTCAGCTTGTTGACGAAATCCGAGCCGATCGTCTGCTGGATTCCCGCGTGCCCGACGAAGATCTCCACGAAACCGAGCACATCGATACCGAAGTTGTTGATCGCCCGCCCGAGCGCGCCGATGCCGTCCAAACTAGTCCCGTGGTGCGTGGCGCCGAAAGTGACCAGATTCTTCACCTTCGCCGCACCGCCCTCGAACTTCGTGTACCAGTTCGACATCGATCCACCCTGGGAATGCGCCACGATATCGACTTCCGAAGCGCCGGTCGCCGCCAGCACCCGATCCACGAACACCGCCAGCTGTTTGGCCGAATCCTGGATGTAACCGGTGCCCATCACCCCGGGCAGCACCGATCCCAGGCCCCCGCCTTCCAGGAGATTCGACCGCCCATAGTTGAACGTGAACGTGCAGAATCCGGCGTCTTTGATCGGCTGGCCCATGAACGCGAATCCGTTGTACGCGTTCATCCACGTTCCGTGCACCAGAACCACCGGACGCGGATGCTCGGCCGTCGGTTTACACGCCCAGTCGTTCGTCCCCGGCGGCGCCACGTCCGGATGCGTCAATCCGTATCCGAACGCCGCCAGCCACGACGTCATCGGCGGACCGAAACCCACAGTGTCGCTGGCGTAACCGCCCGAGGATCCCGAACTGCTGCCCGACCCTCCGTAACAGTCACCGGAGCCGTTACCCGACCCGGCCCCACTCCCCGACGTACACGCAGAACCCGACCCCGCGCTTCCCGAATCCGCCACCGGCGCCGCCTTACGGCCCGCCGCGATGTAATCGGCCAGCTGCTGCTCCGTCGGTCCTGCCTCGGGCGCCGCGTGCCCGGTCAGCACGCTCAACCCCATCGTCATGGTCGCGGTTACGGTGAATACGGCGGTACGCAGTATTCGCCGACTGACGCTTGATCTCATCGAATGCCTTTCCGTATCTCGACATCGTTGTCCTTGCCGGCAGGCGCGCCTCGCAATGTCGAACGGCAGCAACGATAGGACGCCGATCAGTGGAAAATGCTGGTCAGCGCGGGACTCTGGGCGGCTCACTGCGAAGTTGCGGGCTCATATATGAGCGGCCACAGAACGGCGGAACGCGAGCTACACCTGGCGAGGACGGGCGGCCGGCGAGAAACCGCGCCACCTCCCCTTTCCGGCAGGCGATCGGAAAGAAGCGGTAGCGGGTGTCACAAACTGTCCCGCCATTTCGCGATGGCGCGCCCGACCTCGGTGACGGGAGGCTCGTGGTAGAGCCACTCCCTTGCCAGCCGGTGCCAATTGTTGGTGACCCGCAACTGACCGAGCACGGCGAAGGTGAACAGATCCGCACGCCGGGAGAACACGTGCTCCGGCGGAAGCAACTGCTGCCGCATACCTTTGAACTCGGCGGCACGAGGATCGACAGCGAGAATCACCGCGCCGGTGGCGATCTCGGGAGTGATCGTTATCCGCTCGTCGAGCAAATGCCACCCCGCCGCCGCCCAGACGTATTCCAAACACTCCTCCGCGGCGACACCCGCGTCGGGGTCGACGATGCCGCGTCCGACCCAGGCCTCGTAGAGGTCTCCGGCGCGGTGTTCTCCGGCCGCCCGCAGACACGCGCGCTCGAAATCGACATGCGCGGGGTCCATCCGGTCGTAGAGCCCGAAATCGACGAACGCGAGCCGGCCGTCGGCCGCGAGGAGGATATTTCCCGGATGCGGGTCGCCGCAGAATTCGTTGTCCTGGAACAGCGAACTGATGTAAAAGCGGTAGATCAGCTCACCGAAGCGATCGCGTTCGGCGTCGGGCAGCGTCCGGAGCTGCTGAAAATTCTCTCCTGCGACGAATTCCGTTACGAGAACTCTTCGGGCGCAATATTCCTCGATACTGTCCGGCACCGTGATGAAAGGATGGCCGCGATACCGCATCGCGACGCGATGCTGGGTCCTGGCTTCCCGCGGATAGTCGAGTTCGTTGCCGATGTTGCGCGCGATCTCGTCCAGCACGGCACTGTCGGCGGCGCTGGGCAGCATGGATCTCCACAGCTTGCTGAGCGTTTCGAGATTGCGCATGTCCGCGTGGACGGCCTCGTCTACGCCGGGATACTGCACTTTCACCGCGACGGCGCGCCCGTCGTGCAGCCGCGCCCGATAGACCTGGCCGATGGATGCCGCGGCGATCGGCGTCTCGTCGAAATCGGCGAAGACGCGCGCGAGCGGCCCGAGATCGTCCTCGATGACCTTCGACATCGCCGCGAACGGTACGGCGGGCGCTTGATCGCGGAGTTCGGCCAGCTTGCCGCGGAAGAGTTCCCGATGCGATTCCGGAACGAAGTCGGCGTCGAGCACCGACAACATCTGGCCCAGCTTCATCGCCGCGCCTTTCATGCTGCCGAGCACGGTGACGACCTGCTGCGCGGTCGCGAGCGTGGAACGCTCGGCCAGCACTCGCCGGGCCTCTTCGGTCCGGCCGATCATCGACAACCGGGTGCCGACCCCGCGCACGGCTTGACCCGCGGCCAGTCTGCCCAACCGACCGCTCCTGGCCAGACGTCCTCCGGGCACTCGATCGGCCACGGCATGCACCTCCATGAGCATCCGCGCGGCGTGCGTCGCACGTCCGGATATTCTTCGCACCCGGACCGCGAATTGTCGAGGGCGCGACGCAGCGCCGTGGCCGGAATGCCGGTCTACCGTGAGCCGGCCATGCGCCGGGCACCGGCCGGTATCCGCCGGGTGCCGTCCTCGGTCCAGACGATCAGCGCCGAACGCAGGTACCACAGTCCCCTGGGGTCGGCGGGGTCGAGACCGGTGAGCTGGGCGATTCGGCGGAGCCGGTAGTCGACGGTGTTGGGATGCACATGGAGGTGCCGGGCGGTGCGCTGGCGGTTGAGGTCGTTGTCGATGTGAATCCGCAATGTCTCCAGGAGGTCCGGGTGCTCCATCAGCGGCGCGACCTGGGTGCTCAGGACATCGCGGCCGATGCCGGGGCGGGTGAGCTGGTATTGCAGCGCCAGTTCGGTGAATCGGTACAAGCCGGGCCCGTGTCCGAGTTGCTCGACGGTGTCGAGCAGTTCGTGGGCTTGGGCAGCGGCGGCGGAGACCTGCCTCGGCCCCGCGGTCACGACGGCGGCGGTGATCGGCACACGCGCCGCCGCGGCGAGCTTGTCCACCACGCTGTCGAGATCCAGCGCGCTGACCTGGGTGGTGGGAATGAGGATCGTTCCTCCGTCGACCGACAGCAGCGACAGCGCGCGGCCGTCGAACAGGTCGGCGAGACCGGACTGGAGCCGGCGGAGCTTACGCCGGGCAACGACTCGGCTGTCGAGCTGGGGAAGACGCTCGTCGGGATGCGCCGGTAACGCGACCGCGAGCACGAAATACTCCTCGGCGACCGGTATTCCGCATTCCCGAGCCATCATCGAGGTCGCGTGACCGCCGAGCAGCGCCGAAGTCAGGGTGTGCATCGCGGTGTGGCCCTCCGCCGCTACGGCTTTGCACTCTCGCACATAGGCTTTGCTGACCGTCGCGGTGATCAGATTCAGCAGCTCGAGCGTGACGGCGGTGCCGGTGACGAGGTGGGCGCGGTCCGTCGCGCCCTTGTCGGCCAGCAGCATGCCCAGACCGAATTTGAACCCGGCATGGATCGCGTGGAGGATGCCGTCGATCGGGATGCCTTTCCTGGCCCATCCCGCCGCGGCGGTCCGCAGAATCTCGGTCCGTCCGGTCGAATCCTGCCCGTTCAAGCGCTGGACGGCCCAGTCCAAGCACATCCGCACCACGACAGCGACTTCCGCTTCGGCCGTGCCGCCGGGCAGAGCGGCGGAATCGATGAGGTGCGCGACGACCTTCGCGGCCGTGCGCTGGGCTTTCGGGGAAAGCGGCACGGTCTGCCGTGCCTGGTTCGATCCGGGGTTGGCGATGCTTTCGATCGTCACTGGTGACCTCCTTGTCGCCGTGGAGCCGAGGCCGCGCCGGATGTGCGCTGGATGCGACCGTGACCACCTCGCGATGTCCGCGGCGCTACCTGCCGTTCGGTCTGTGGAAAAACGGTAAACCGCAGGCCGACTCAGTTGCTACTCCGCTTCGGCCGCTCGGGACCGAAACGGAAAAAGTCGGTTTGACCAGGCAAGATCATGAACGGCCACCCGCTTTCGGAAGCCCATCCGCAGCACATACATGGTCAGGTACTCACTTTTTGCGCGGCGCGCCGCGGCTACTCAAACGGCGGCGCGCGCCGCGACCTCGGCGTCGGCCCATGCGCCGATCATCCGCGCCGTCATGTCGATCGCCTCCGCGCGCACCGGATCGTCGACCTCGAGGGCGGACGCGCGCAGCACCGCCGCGAAACCGGTGTTGATCACGACGAATGTCATCACGTCGTACTCGTGATCGTCACCGGGACCGAGCATCTGGATCAGCATCACCTTCACCAGCAGGCGCAGCCGCGGTTCGAACTCGGGGATGCCACTGCTGTAGAACTGGACGCCGGCGACGAGCGCGCGCACCAACTTCGCGTTGGCCACCAACTCTTCGGTGATCACTCCCAGGATGTCGGCGGCGACCTGCTGCATCGTTTTCCCCGACACGTCGAAGACGCGCTGGGTGAAGCGCCGTTCCACCGTCTCGAGCAGCCGTTCGAGCAGTTCTTCGACCAGGACGCCGCGATCGGCGAAGTACCGGTAGACCGTGCCGATGCTCACTCCCGCTTCGGCCGCGATCCGGTTGGTCGAGGTGTTGGCGATACCGCGCTCACCGAACAGCCGCGCCGCCGTATCCAGGATGTGCTCCCTGGTCGCCTTGGCTCGTGCCTGAGCGGGACGACGACGTTGACCCACAGCCTTCGGCGGCATGACTTCCTCCCGCCCGTTCACTGAAAATGAGCGTTGCTCATCTTAACCACAGCAAGCGGCGTCGCGCCCGAACTCGAGTGCTCTGACGCGCACTCGACGCTTCCGCACCGACCGGACCGACGGTCGGCGAGCGGACGAATCCGCAGCTCACGCCGCGACGTCGAAAAGAGTGAGCTCGCCCGCGGATTGGGCGCGCAGCTCGGCGCGCTCACGGATCGCGCAAGTCGGGCCGATTCCTTGTGCGACCGATTGCGGCGACAGCAGCCAACCGTGACAGCGACGGCAATGCGCGACCAGTCGCACCATGGGGCGGTCATCAATCTCGGCCAATTCGTTCTCCTCTGGCCAGGTGACTACGCCGTCAGTGTGGCATGAGGCACCGACAAACTCCCCGGCTCGGCGTTGTCCACCGCAGCCGCATGAGATCTCGCACACGCGTTGAGGAAAGATGTGGCCCATGACCGCTTCTCGACTGATTCGTTCGTTGGTGGGTACCGCACCCGCGGTGCTCGCCGTCCTCAGCTTCACCGCAGCCGGAGGGGTCGCGACCGCCCAAGCCGCGCCCGGCATTCCCTCGGTTCCCGGCGTCGTGCAGCGCCTGCAGATCGCTCCCGGCCACAACAGCATCGAGGCCAGCGGCAACGTCGCGCAGGGCAAGGCCGACAGCTACTCCATCGCCACGGCGCCGGGGCAGCGCCTGAGCTTCGACGTCGCGGGTAATGCCCGCGTCTCGGTGGCCCCGCTGATCGGCCCGCAGGTCGCCAACGAGGTTCCGCACGCCGATCTCGTCGCCGACGGCAACGACTACCAGATCGTCGTCTCCTCCGCCGACGGCTCGGCGGCCGGCTACACCCTCAAGGTCACCATCGTCTGACGTACGCCTTCCGCCCGCCGGCCCGATGAGTCGTGGCACGACCTCCGGGACGGCGGGCGAAGTCCGTGCCCAGCCCGCTCCCGGCCGGCGAGCAAGGACGCCTGCTCGTCTCCGAGCAGACAGTGCCGTTGGGCACACCCGAGGCAAACATCCGCGTGCGGCGGATCGCCTAGCACTATGGTGAGGCGGTGCTGCTCGAACCAGGTGACCAGTTCGCGGGCTTCGTCGTGCGGGCCCCACTGGGACACGGCGGCAGCAGTCAGGTGTACCTGGCCGAGGATCCGGAGTGGTCGCGGCCGGTGTCGTTGAAGATTCTCGGACCCGAGGACAGCCGGTCGCCAGAGGCGCGCGCTCGATTCGTGCACGAGTTCGACATCTTGTCGGCGCTGCGGCACCCCGACATCGTGCGGATGTACACCCACGGGGAAACCGATGGCAGGTTGTGGTCGGCTCACGAGTACGTCGCGGGCGCGACGGGTTCGACGTTGGTGCGATCGCCGCGCCGGTACCCGGACTTGCGGCAGGTGCTCCACGTGCTGACGCACGTCGCGGCGGGATTGGACTTCGCACACGCCAACGGAGTGGTCCATCTCGACGTGAAACCGGCGAACGTGCTGGTCGGGACGGACGAGCCCGCGACGGTGAAGATCTCGGATTTCGATTCGGCCCGATGGCTGGACCGCCCGGAGCCGCCGCTGGCCACCGACGGGTTCGTCGTCGTCTCGGTGCCGTATGCCGCACCGGAACTGCTGCGAGCGGACACAGTGTCACCGGCGACCGACCAGTACGCCTTGGCCTGTTCCGCCGTCGAACTGCTCACCGGGCACACGCCGTTCGCTCGCGGCAACCTCATGGCCACCGCCGAAGCGCAGCTGAACGAACCGCCTCCCACGCTATCCACACGCCACCGCTGGATCCCGCCCGAGGTCGACGCGATCCTGCACCGGGCACTCGCCAAGGCCCCCGGCGAGCGCTACGACTCCTGCGCCGAACCCGTCCGCCTGCTCACCGAAACGCTCGCCGACGTCGATCCCCGCCCGCTCGCCCCCATCCTGAACCGTCTGAAGGTGTCGGTCACCCGCTCGCCACTGCTGAATGCCACCCTCGGACGGCTCGGCAATCGGCTCGTGCTGCGGTTCCGGCCGCCCTTTGCGTCCGCTCTCGAGTACGCCCCGGTGTAGCCCTTGATTTGCCGGTTTCCTTGCGATGAGCCGGTACTGCGGTCACGCTGAAAGGTATGCGGACCCGCGATATCGAGGTCGGGTGCACCTATATGGTGCTGGTCCCGCAGCGCCTGCCGCGCAGTCGATACCCCGACTGCGACCAGCCGGGTTCGCTCACTTGGGCGTGGTCGTGGCTGCGCGGTGGCCGGTTCCGGCTCACCGTCACCGACATCGACCACACCAGCGATCCGACCACCGTCGAAGGGCTGCGGATCACCGCGAACTCCCGCATCGCCGTGGTGCTGACCGGTGAGCAAGCCAATGAACTCGGGCTGCCGGTCGGCGTGTTCCGAGTGCGCGGGACCTTGTTCGACGGCGAGGACCGGCCCGTGCGGCTGCCCGAGGTCGAACCGCTGCGAGTCCCCGCTCGCTGGCTGCGGCCGGTCGAGCAGCCCTGCTTGACGCACCGCGATATCGATTGCTTCCCTTACCTGTGAGGTTTCGCGGGAACCTGCGCCCACTGTGATCATCCGGCCGGTCCGGTCGCGCCGCTCAGGGCGTGTGAGGCGCGATGAGCTGCTCCACGGCCGCCCAGAGTTCGGCTTCGCGCCGCGGATCGTAGGACTCCTCCGACGAGCGGGCGACCCGGCCACGGTCGACGTAGGATCCGGTCGGCGCGGCCGTGGCGCCGAGGACCACGTCCGCGAGCTGGCGCCCGGCGGCAGCACGGCTGTTCGCGAACGGCGTGCGGGTCAGCGCGGGCAGGATGCGGCGCATCGCGAACCGGGAGACCGGGCCCGCGTTGCGAGCGAGATCGGTGCCGGGGACGAAGCCGGGGTTGAAGCCGATGACATCGATCCCTGTCGGCAGACGGCGGGCGTACTCGTGCACCAGATAGATGGCGGCGAGTTTGCTCGTCGAGTACGCGGTGCGGCCGGCGGCGGTGGTGCGCGGCGCGGAGAACGCGCCGGGGCGGGCCAGGACGTCCGGGGACCGCCAAGCCGGGCCCGGCACCATACCCATGTTGTGCCGGAAGTCGCCGAAGTGGGTGTCGCTCACGGTGATCACGACGCGGCCAGGGGCGCGCAAGCGATCCTCGAGCAGGCGCACGAACAGATGGTTGGCGAGCACGTTGACGGTGAAGGTGGACTCCAGCCCGTCGGGCCCCGCGGTGAGCGCGTTCGTGTACTGGATTCCCGCGTTGCCCACGAAACCGTGCAGCGGCGGCAGCTCGCCGCGGTCGAGCCTGCCGCGGATTTCGTCCGCCGCCGACCGCACGCTGTCCAGTACGCCGAGGTCCACCGGGACGTGCGACACCATCCCCCCGCCGGCGCCGAGTTCGGCCGCCAGCCGTGCGCCGGTGGCCTCGCGCGCGGCGACGACGAGATGCGTCTGCGGCGCCGCGTGCACGATGCGCTCCGCGGCGACGCGGCCGATGCCGCGACTCGCCCCGGTCATCACGATGGTCGACGGCATGGCGGCTCCTTCACTGCGTGATCTGCGCGTCGCGAACGGTCGCGCGGCGGGCACGCCGCCATGAACGCACGCCGTCCGGGCCGGCCGGATCAGTGCACGAGCTGGTCGGCCCATGCCCGTGGCAGCGCCGCACTCGACACATCGGCGATCTCGTGCAAACGCTGTGCGGAAAATCCCTGACGGCTGAGCTGGATCAGGCCCTGGGCGACCAGCACCACATTGGCGCTGACCGCCGAGAGCACGGCTTCGTCGTCGTCTCCCGCGGCGTGCATCGCCGACCGCAGCCGGTCGGCCACGCCCCGCTCCATCTCGGTGGTGGTCCGGCGGCCGATGGTGGCGACTTCGGGGATGCGGGTACCGAGATGGGCGATGCTGTTGATCATCAGGCAGCCGCGCCGGTTCGGCTGCGCGGCACAGTCTTCGATGATCGCCTGGTACAGCGCGCGCACCGCGGAGCGTGCCGAACCGCCCGCCGAACCGATGGCCTCGCGCACCAGACGCGCGCGGCGCTCGCAATAGCGTTCGAACGCCGCCAGGAACAATCCCCGCTTGCTGCCGTAGGCGGCGTAGATGCTCCCGTTGCCGACGCCGGTCGCGAGCGAGACGTCTTCCACCGAGGTGCTGTCGAAACCTTGCGACCAGAACAGCTCCGTCGCGGCGTCGAGCAGACTCGACTCGTCGAATCGCCGCGGCCGTCCCATGTGCTCACCGTACCAATCGGCGTGCGAGGTGGCGCACACCGCTTGTTCTGGAGGCACCACTCCATAATAATGATGACATGTCCAACACTTTCGCCGCCTCGCCCAGCAAACGGGTGGGCATCCTGGTCTTCGACGGCGTGAAGATGCTCGACTTCGTCGGGCCGGCGGAGGTGTTCGTCGAGGCGAACCAGTCGGTGGCGGGTTACGAGGTGGTCTTGATCTCGGCCGACGGCAAAGACGCCCAGACCTCGATCGGCGCCCGGGTGGAGGTGAGCTGCGCGGCGGCGGACGCGGGCCGTTTCGACACCGTGGTGATCCCGGGCAGCGAGCTGCCGCCGGGCAAATTCATGACACCCGAGGTGATGGCCGCCGCGCGGCATCTGTCCTGCAGCACCCGGCGGCTGGCCTCCATTTGCAGCGGCGCGTTCGTGCTGGCGGATCTGGGCCTGTTCGACGGCCGGCGCGCGACCACGCACTGGAAATTCGCGAACGAACTCGCGCGGCGCTACCCGGCGATCGACGTGGACCCGGATGCGATCTTCGTGCGAGACGGCAACCTGTACAGCTCGGCCGGGGTCGCCGCGGGCGTCGATCTCGCGCTGGCGCTGGTGGAAGAGGACCACGGCGCCGACGTCGCGCGGCGCGTGGCGCAGGCGCTCGTGGTCCCCATGCAGCGCGCGGGCGGCCAGTCGCAGTTCTCCGCGTCGCTGAGCGGACCGGCGCCGCGCAGTCCGCTGGTACGCAGAGTGGTGGACTTGATCTGTGCCGACCCGGCGTACCCGCACACGGTTCAGACGTTGGCCGCGCACGCGCGGGTCAGCGTCCGGCATCTGACCCGGCTGTTCCGCGCGGAACTCGAACGCTCGCCCGCGGAATACGTCGCGTTCATCCGTTTCGGCACCGCCAGGGACATGCTGCACGCCGGATACAGCGTGACGGAGGCCGCCATGGCCGCGGGGTACGGCACCAGCGAGGCGTTGCGCCGGGCGTTCGTGGCGCGCGTGGGCATCTCCCCGCGCAAGTACCAGCAGCGTTTCCGGTCGACCGTCAGGACCGATCCGGCGCTGGAGCAGGCCGTGTCCTGATTGGAGGCTTTTGTGGCCCGTGGGGAGGGGCGCGCGGCGGGGGCCGCGGCCGAGACTGAGTCGGCCACAGCGCCGCTGATCGAGCGCTGAAGAGAGGAAACATATGTCCGCCCCGGCTGATCCGACCATCGTTCTGGTGCACGGCGCTTTCGCCGACGCTTCGAGCTGGTCTCCCGTCACCGCACGGCTGCTCGACCAGGGCCATCGCGTCCTGGTTCCCCCGGTGTTCAATCGCAGCCTCTCGGCGGACGCGGCTTACATCAAGTCGTTCGTGGAGCGGATCGACGGCCCGGTCCTGCTGGCCGGGCATTCCTACGGCGGCGCCGTCATCACCGTCGCCGGCGTCGCCGACAACGTGGTCGGCCTGGTCTACGTGTCCGGCTACGCGCTGGAAGAAGGCGAAAGCCTGGGGCAGCTGCAGGGCGGGTTCCCGGATTCCGATCTGGCGGCCAACCTCGTCTACGCGCCGTACCCGATCGAGGGCGCCGAGCCGGGCACGGACGTCTCGGTCGCCGTCGCGGCCTTCCCCGAGGTCTTCGCCGCGGGCCTGGATCCGGCGAAGGCCGCGGTCCTCGCGGTCTCGCAACGGCCGCTGTCGGCTTTCGCGTTCACCGAGCCCGCCTCGGCGGCCGCGTGGAAGACGAAACCGGCCTGGGGCATCGTCTCCAGCGCCGACCGCACCATCAATCCCGACGTCGAGCGGTTCGGCTACCAGCGCGCCGGAGTGCGCGCGGCCGTCGAGATCGACGGGCCACACCTGGTGATGCAGACCCACCCCGACGAAGTCGTGGCCGTCATCGTCGACGCGATCGCGCAATCCGTTTGAGTTCCAGTAGTTCCACCCCCTTCCAGAGAGGCACGACCATGTCAGGTAACCCGCACGGCATCTCGCTCGAACCGGCGGCGCAGGAGTTCGTCGACGCGACCTCGCAGCCGCCGTTCCTGTACCAGCTCCCGCCCGAGGAGGGGCGCAAGGCGGTGGACTCGGTGCAGGACGCGCCGATCTTCAAGCCGGAGATCGACGAGGAGTGGATCACCGTCGACGGCGGCCCGACCGGCTCGGTGCGGGTCCGGATCGTCAAGCCGCAGGGGGTCACCGAAACGCTGCCGGTGATCATCTACACCCACGGCGCGGGGTGGGTGTTCGGCGACGCGCACACCCACGACCGCTTGGTGCGCGACCTGGCCGTCGGCACGCACGCCGCCGTGGTGTTCCCCGAGTACGACCGGTCGCCCGATGTGCGGTACCCGGTGGCCAACGAGCAGTCCTACCGGGTGGCGCAGTGGGTCACCGCGGAGGGCGCGCAGAAGGGCCTCGACTCGTCCCGCATCGCGATCGCGGGTGACTCGGTCGGTGGCAACATGGCCATCGCGCTGACGCTGATGGCCAAGGAGCGCGGCGATGTCTCCTTCGTTCAGCAGGTGCTGTTCTACCCGGTGACCGACGCCAACTTCGACACCGGCTCCTACGAGCGGTTCGCCGAGGGCTACTTCCTCACGCGCGAGGGCATGAAGTGGTTCTGGGATCAGTACACCACCAGCGCGGAGGATCGCGCCCGGATCACCGCGTCACCGCTGCGGGCGACCACCGAGCAGCTGGCCGGGTTGCCGCCTGCGCTGGTGATCACCGCCGAAGCCGATGTGCTGCGCGACGAGGGCGAGGCCTTCGCGGGCAAGTTGCGCGCCGCGGGCGTGCCGGTCACCCAGGTGCGCTACGGCGGGATCGTGCACGACTTCGTGATGGTCAACTCGCTGCACGACACCCACGCCGCCAAAGCCGCGGTGGCGCAGGCCGTCGCGGCGCTGCGGTCCGCTCTGTACACCGACTGAACGATTCGAAGGAACCACATTCGTGAGCACCGAGCCCACCAATCCTTCCGCGCCGACCATCGTGCTGGTCCACGGCGCGTTCGCCGACTCATCCAGCTGGAACGGAGTCGTCGAGCGTCTGCGCGCCCGAGGACATTCCGTGATCGCGGCCGCGAACCCGCTGCGCGGCCTCGACAGTGACGCGGCCTATGTAGCGTCGGTCCTCGATTCCGTGGCAGGGCCGAGCATTCTGGTCGGCCATTCCTACGGCGGAAGCGTCATCACGGTCGCCGCCGCAGGAAGAACCGATGTCGAAGCGCTCGTCTATATCGCCGCGTTCATTCCGGACGAGGGCGAGAGCGCGCTGCAATTGACCGACAAGTTCCCCGGATCGACGCTCGGGCCCACCACCCGGGCGGCGTCCTATCCACTGCCCGACGGGGGCGCCGGCACCGAGCTCTACATCCGGCAGGAGGAATTCCACCGGCAGTTCGCCGCCGACGTGCCCGCCGCCACCGCCGAGCTGATGGCCGCGACCCAGCGGCCGGTCGCCCTCGACGCGTTGCAACAGCCGGCGACCGCCGCCGCCTGGCGGGGCATCCGGTCGTTCGCGCTGGTCACCGGCGAGGACATGAACATCCCGGTGGAAGCGCAGCGGTTCATGGCCGAACGCGCAGGCGCCGAAGTCGTCGAGGTCTCGGCCTCGCACGCGGTCTCGGTGTCGGCTCCCGACGTGGTAGCTGAGCTCATCGCCCGAGCCGCCGCCGGTTAGGAATCCGCGGTCACGCGACGCGGCCCGCGCGGCAGGAGAGTCTTCCGTGCGGGCCGCGACGACCCAGCTGGATGGCGCGGATTTCCGCCTGCGCGGCTACCGCACTCGGCCGGAGTATCCGGTGCGCCGCATCGGATACCGAGCCTGGCATGTGCGTCCCTTTCCTCGGCCCACCGATCAGCGGCGGGTCCGCGCCGCCCGATCCAGGCCGTAGTGGCGCAGGATCGGGCGTCGTCAGCCGCAGACGGCCCCGCCGGAAGCGGAGCCCACCAGCTTGGTGTACTTGGCCAGGACGCCGCGGGTGTAGCGGGGCGGCAAGGGTTTCCAGTCGGTGCGGCGGGCAGCGAGTTCGTCGGCGTCGACCAGCAGGTCCAGCGTGCCCGCCGCGACGTCGAGGCGGATGCGGTCACCGTCGCGCACGAACGCGATCGGGCCGCCGTCCACGGCCTCCGGCGCGACGTGCCCGACGCACAGGCCCGTCGTGCCCCCGGAGAAGCGCCCGTCGGTGAGCAACAGCACGTCCTTGCCCAGGCCCGCGCCTTTGATGGCCGCGGTGATGGCCAGCATCTCCCGCATCCCCGGACCGCCCTTCGGACCCTCGTACCGGATGACGACCACGTCGCCCGCCGCGATGGTGCCGTCTTCGAGCGCGTCCATCGCGGCCCGTTCCCGATCGAAAACCCGTGCCGTGCCGGTGAACACGTCGGAATCGAAGCCCGCCGACTTGACCACGGCGCCATCCGGTGCCAGAGATCCGGACAGGATGGTGATGCCGCCGGTCGGATGGATCGGCGCAGCCATCGCACGGATCACCTTGCCGTCCGGGTCCGGCGGGGTGATGTCGGCCAGGTTCTCCGCCACTGTCCGTCCGGTCACGGTGAGACAGTCACCGTTCAGCAACCCGGCGTCGAGCAGGGCTTTCATCATGACCGGCACGCCCCCGATCCGGTCCACATCGGTCATGACATGGTTGCCGAAGGGTTTGACGTCCGCCAGGTGCGGCACCCGGCGACCGATCCGGGCGAAGTCGTCCAGCGACAGATCGACATTCGCCTCGTGCGCGATGGCCAGCAGGTGCAGCACGGCATTGGTGGAGCCGCCGAACGCCATGACGACCGCGATCGCGTTCTCGAACGCCGGTTTGGTGAGGATGTCCGACGGGGTGATGCCCTGGCGGATCAACTCGACCACGGCCTCGCCGCTGCGGCGGGCGTAACCGTCGCGGCGCCGGTCGGTCGCCGGCGGCGCGGCGCTGCCTGGCAGCGACATGCCGAGCGCCTCGGCCGCGCTGGCCATGGTGTTCGCGGTGTACATGCCGCCGCAGGCGCCCTCGCCGGGGCAGATGGCCCGCTCGATCGCGGCGACGTCGTCCCGGCTCATCAACCCTCGGGCACAGGCGCCGACCGCCTCGAAGGCGTCGATGATCGTCACTTCGCGCTCGCTGCCGTCGGAGAGCTTCGCGATCCCCGGCAGGATCGACCCCGCGTAGAGGAACACGCTCGCCAGATTCAGCCGGGCCGCGGCCATCAGCATTCCCGGCAGCGATTTGTCGCAGCCGGCCAGCAGCACCGAACCGTCGAGCCGCTCGGCTTGCATCACCGTCTCGACGCTGTCGGCGATCACCTCGCGCGAGACCAAGGAGAAGTGCATCCCCTCGTGTCCCATCGAGATGCCGTCCGACACCGAGATGGTGCCGAACTGCATGGGGAAGCCGCCGCCGGAGAAGACGCCGTCCTTGCAACCCCGGGCGAGCCGCTCCAGGGACAGATTGCACGGCGTGATCTCGTTCCACGAGGAGGCCACGCCGATCTGCGGCTTCTCCCAGTCGTCATCGCCCATGCCGACCGCGCGCAACATCCCGCGGGCGGCGGTCCGCTCCAGGCCGTCGGTGACGTCGCGGCTGCGTGGCTTCAAATCGGGGACTTTCGAATTCTCGGGCACGGTTTCCCATCATGCTCGCCTCCGCACCGATTGCGGCGGCGACCACGCCGAATCCACGCCGACCCGCCGCTCGTCCGCCCTGAGCGTAATGCCGGGCGGACCCGCGCCCGCGGACCTTACGCTCAGTTCATGAGCGAGCACCCGAGACTGCACTCGATTCCCGGTGGACGCGACGACCGTCCCCGCCAACCGGACTCGCGGACGCTTCCGGAACCCCTGTGGCGCGAGGTGCTCGGCGAACAGTTGCGCACCCTGCGGCTGGACCGGAACGAGACGCTGGTCGAGACGGCCCGGCGGGCCGGCATCTCCCCGCAGTATCTGTCGGAGGTCGAGCGGGGCCGCAAGGAGCCGTCGAGCGAGATGATCGCCGCCCTGGCCGGGTCGCTCGGCACCACGCTGGGCGAGCTCACCGGCCAGGTGGCCGACGACCTGCGCGCGCGCCGCCAGATCGCCCTGCTGCCGCGCTCGGCGCCGCGTTCCGGCACCGGGCCCACGCTCATGGCGCTGGCGGCCTGATCAGTCGCGTCGCCCCAGCACCTGATCGACGAGGCCGTACTCGATCGCGGCCGACGCCGTGAAGACCCGGTCGCGGTCGGTGTCGTGCCGCAGCCGCTCCACCGACTGCCCGGTGTGCCGGGACAGGATCGACTCGATCTCCGCCCGCAGCCGCACCAGCTCGTCGGCCTGCAGGATCAGGTCGGGAATCGCGCCCTGTCCGCGCGCGGCGGGTTGGTGCAGCACCACCCTGGCGTGCGGGAGCATGGCGCGACGCCCCGGCTCGCCACCGGCCAGCAACACCGCGCCCACCGCGATCGCCTGGCCGACGCAAGTGGTCTGGACAGGCGATCGAATGTGCTGCATGGTGTCGTACACGGCGAGCATGGAGGACAGGTCGCCGCCCTCACAGTTGATGTAGAGGTTGATCTCCTGCTCCGGGCTCTCCGACTCCAGGTGCAGCAACTGTGCGATGAGCGCGTTGGCGACGCCCGAGTCGATCGGCGTGCCGAGGTAGACGATGCGCTCGGCGAGCAGGTGGGAGTAGATGTCGGTGATCCGCTCGCCGCCCCGCGGATGCTGCGCGATCACATTGGGGATGGTGTAAGTGCTCATGCTGTTTCCTTCACGCTGCGCTGCCGCCTCCGGGCCTGACCGTTCATGCTCCGCCTGATTCCGGCATGAACGGGGCCCTCCGTGGTCACGCTGCGCTGCCGCCTCCGGGCCTGACCGTTCATGCTCCGCCTGATTCCGGCATGAACGGGGCCCTCCGTGGTCACGCTGCGCTGCCGCCTCCGG
>NZ_JBIRYN010000003.1:0-118865 GCF_044389845.1 Nocardia sp. NPDC019323 | reverse complement strand
TCCGGGCCTGACCGTTCATGCCGAGATCCCGATGCGCTGGCGTTGGGGGACGATCTGTCCGAAGGAGTCGACGATGTGGTCGATGAAGCCGTACTCCTTGGCCTGTGCGGCCGTGAACCAGCGGTCGTGCAGGGAATCCTCGTAGATCCGGTCGAACGGCTGGCCGGTGTCCTCGGCGATGATTCCCAGCACCGTGTCCACGGTGTAGCGCAGATCGTCGGCCTGCACCTCGACGTCGACCGCGGTGCCGCCGATGCCCGCCGATCCCTGGTGCATCAGCACCCTGGCGTGCGGCAACGCGAAACGCTTCCCCTTGCTACCCGACGACAAGAGGAATTGACCCGCGCTGCAAGCCAATCCGAGCGCGAGCGTGGAGACTTCACACGGCACCAGCCGCATCACGTCGCGGATGGCGAGCATGGAGGGCACCGATCCGCCCGGCGAATGGATCCACAGCGAGATACCCGCCTCGGGATCCTCGGCGGCGAGGGTGAGCAGCTGGGTCATCAGCAGCGTCCCGTTGTCGTCGTCGAGCGCGCCGTCGAGCACGACTATGCGGCGGCTGAGCAGTTGCTCGCGGGCCCGCCAGCTGAACATCGGAGTCTTGTCATCGTGAGCCATGGCTCCACCGTGCCGTACCCGCGACGCCGGACCGCACCCTTGCTGCCCTGGGCAGATCCGCTCTCAGCAGTCGAGCGACCGATCATGAACGGCGTCCCCGAAATCCGTGAAGCCCCGGATGATGCCGGCCGCGAAGACGGCGATGCCCGCCGGGCGCGTGCAGCGCGGGGCGGGCATCTCGGGGCCGGGACGGGATCGCTAGGACTCGCGACCGGCGGTCGAGGCGGAACGCTGCCTGCTGGTGCGGGCGCGACGGCGTTCGGCCTGCAGTTCGGCGAGTTCCTGCTCGAGGATGTCGGCGACGCGGAACGAACCGGTGTCGTAGATGTCCGGCGGGCGGGCTGTGGGCGGCTGCGCGACGTCGGGCTTGGGAATGTCCTTGCCGTTCTTCGGCTCCGGCATCGTGCTGTCGCTCTTGACATCGGCCAGCGGCTGGCGGGTGACGGCCGGAATCTCGGCCGTCGCGGCCTCGGTCTCGGACACCGCCGGGCGCGGCGTGGCCTGCGGCGTCTGCCGAACGACCACCTTCGCCGGGGCGGGCTCTTCGGCGGGCACGCGCGCGGCGGGCCGGTCCTCGGACTTGGCGGCCGGAACCGGCGCGACGGGCTCGGCCGCGGCGAGCTTCTTCCCGTTGGCGGCAGGCGCACCGCCATTGGTGAGGATGGTGTCGGCGTCCTTGACCCGCACCGGCGACGTGAAGGCTTCCATCGCGTCGAGATCCTCGATGGACTCGGGCAGCACCGGCTTGCGCGGGGCCTCGACGGGCGGCCGTTTCTTCTCGGCTTTCACCGTGGCCACGGGCTGCTCGTCGGGAACCTCCGACGGGAACTGCGTTTCGGCGACCTCGACCACCTCCTGCTCGACGGTCTGCACCGGGGGCGCCGCCACCACGGGCTCCGGCTGCTGGTGCACCTGTTCGTGCGGCACGCTCGGCGCCTCGGGCGCGGCCGGCATGCGGTATCGCGGCAGCGTGAGCCGGATCTGCTCGGCCGGGTCGGGCAGATCGCGGACCTGCTCGGTGGCCCTGGCGATGGCGAGGCCGTAGCGGGCGCTCGCGGCGTCGTGGATGAGCAGCGCGACACCGATCATCACCGGCGCGATGGCGTGCACGGCCGCGTCGTACCAGGCGCCCGCGCGCAGGTAGGGATAGGTGTTGAGGCTGACGGTGAGGGCAAGCAGGGCGACCTCGGCGGCCGCGACCTGGCGGCGGTTGTCCACCACGCCCCATTCGGCGACCTTGTTGGTGCCGATCATGATGATGATCAGGCAGACGCTGATCATGCCTTCGAGCAGGTAGCTGAACCAGTACAGCGGATCGGTCGCGCCGCCGGGAGCGATGTTGTGCTGGACGTTGACCGCCGACCACAGCATGCCCGCCGCGACGACACCCGCCAGCGCGCGCAGCGACCAGGACCGATGCCGATACAGCGAGGCCAGCTTCGCATGCGGGCTGGATTCGCGTCGTTGCGCGGCAATCGCCTTGCGGGCGAGCAGGAGGTCTCGCATGTCGGCCTTCTCGATCGCTTCGGTGGTCTGCCTGGCGCGGTCGGATGCCGCGGCAGCCGCCTGCGCCTCCTTCCAGCGCTGTCCGCGCTCCTGGGTGCGAATCCGTTCGGCGAGTTCACGTTCGGCATACAGTTCGTCCTCCGACAACGCCTCCGTGAGCGCGGGATCGAACTGGTAGGCGAGCCGTCCACGGGCCTTCTCGACCCGCCTCGCCAGCTGTGTAACCTCGTCCTCGATGGGATGTTCGATGACCATCAGCGCTCCCCGCACGGGAGACGCGATGGCAGACAAGTGATCACGTATGGCAACGGCACGTTTTATTCATAGTCGATCCACCGCTACTGGCGAAACTGTTCATTTGCCATCTCGCAAAACTATTCGGCGTGCCGCGCACGACACACGCGACGGGTCGTGATTCCCGGCGGGCGCAGGCACTTCCTTCCGCCGCGCAGCGGACCATTGATCGCTCTATGCTGAACGTGCGCGCTTTCCCTTCGCGGCGGCGCGTGCGCTCCCGCAGCGCGTTCGGATACGCCGGCGCCGCCGAGATTCGCCCTCGGCGGCACCGGGCCGATCACGCTGGGTATTTCATCTATGAGCCCGCCGTACATTCCGGCGCACGCCCATACGGATCGCGGATTCGGCTATGCCGCAGTGCGACTCAGGGGCCGAGCGCGAAACACCTAGCCCCGGTCGGGTGCTGCGCGGGGCGATCCCAGGAATGCGAACCACTCACTCGGGATCGATCACGGGTTCCACCGAGTCGAGCACCCGGGACAACGTGTCGAACAACAGCGGGTCCAGCCGATCCTGGTCGACGTCGTCGCGGGACAGCCACTGCACCGTGAGGTCCTCTGCCATCGCCCACCACGATCGCACCACCAGGCGCTCCGCGGTCGAGCGCGCGGGCCTGCCGAGCGCGGCGAACACCCGATCGGTCAGTTCGTCGTGCATCCGCTCCATGATCGACTCGAGCACCGGGTCCTGCCCCGCGGCGCGCAGCAGCCCCACCAGCGGTCCACTGCGCCTGCGCATGTAGCTCACGAAGTTCGCGATCATCGACGCGAGCGGGTCTGCGGCGTCGCGATCAGGGCCGGTGGCGCGCAGGAATCGCTGCGAGGCGGCACGGACCAGCTGCGCGTAGTAGTCCTGCTTGGTCGGGAAGTAGTGGAAGAGCAGTCCGCGCGAGATGCCCGCCTGCTGTGCGACCGCGTCGACGGTGATCTGGTGCCACGGCCGGTCGATCAGCATGCCGAGACCGATCCCGATCAGTTGCCTGCGCCGGTCGTCCGCCGAGCGGCGGCCACCCGGCTCCACGGCCACCTCGGTCATCCACCCTCCTCTATTGAGCAATGCTCAATAATATGCTACCAATGACCGGACCGGAAGTTGAGCAATGCTCAGCAGACCTCGAGGATGGGTATGGACTTCACGCATTCCGACCGAGCCGTCCGCCTCACCGACCAGGTGCGGCAATTCGTGCGCGAGGAGATCGAGCCGCGCGACGAGGAGCACGCCGCCGCCCTGCGGGAGTCGCCGTGGGCGGTCCCTCCGGTGGTCGATGAGCTCAAGAAGAAGACGCGGGACGCGGGTCTGTGGAACCTCTTCCTGCCCGATCCGGAACTCGGCGCCGGGCTGAGCAACGTCGAGTACGCCCCGATGGCGGAGGCGATGGGCAGTTCCGGGTGGGCGCCGGAGGTGTTCAACTGCAACGCGCCCGACACCGGCAACGCCGAGGTCCTGCTGCACTACGGCAGCGCCGAGCAGCGTCAGCAGTGGCTGCGGCCACTGCTGGACGGCACGATCCGCTCGGCGTTCTGCATGACCGAACCCGAGGTGGCCTCCTCGGACGCGACCAATATGGCCGCCACCGCCGTGGTGGACGGCGAGGAGATCGTGCTCAACGGCCGCAAATGGTGGAGCACCGGCGTCGGCCATCCGAACTGCAAGTTCGTCATCTTCATGGGCCTCACCGATCCGGAGGCGCACCCCTACCAGCGGCACTCGATGGTGCTGGTGCCGCTGGACACCCCGGGCGTGCGGGTCGAACGGATGCTCACCACCTTCGGCTACCTGGACGAACCCTTCGGCCACGGCGAAGTCACCTTCACCGACGTGCGCCTGCCGCTGGACGCCGTGATCGCCGGGCCGGGGCGAGGCTTCGAGATCGCGCAGGGCCGCCTCGGCCCCGGCCGCATCCACCACTGCATGCGCGCCATCGGCCTGGCCGAGCGCGCGCTCGAACTGGCCTGCCGTCGCGCGCTGTCGCGCACCGCGTTCGGCAAGCCGCTGGCCAACCTCGGCGGAAACCGCGAGCGCATCGCCAACGCGCGCGTCGCGATCGATCAGGCGCGGCTGCTCGTCCTGCACACCGCCTGGCTGCTGGACACCAAGGGCTTGGCGGGAGCGCGCAGCGAGGTCTCCCAGATCAAGGCGGTCGTGCCGCGGATGACCCAAGAGGTGCTCGACATGGCGATGCAGTTGCACGGCGGCGCCGGGCTTTCCGACGACTTCCCGCTGGCGCGCGCGTTCGCGGGCATTCGTTCGCTGCGCTTCGCCGACGGTCCCGACGAGGTGCACCTCGGCGTGATCGCCCGTCAGGAGTTGCGCAAGTACGGGAATGACCGGTGACTGCCGCGGAGGCCACCGCCGTCCGCGCGGAGGACGCCTTCGAGGTCGCCGCCATGCACGCCTGGCTCGCCGAACGGGTGCCCGGACTGAGCGGTCCGCCCGAGGTGCGCCAATTCTCCGGAGGCGCGTCCAATCTGACGTATCTGCTGCGCTACCCGGATCGCGACCTGATCCTGCGCCGCCCGCCGAGCGGAACCAAGGCGGCTTCCGCGCACGACATGGGCCGGGAATTCCTGGTGCAGCAGCGGTTGCGTCCGCATTACCGCTACGTGCCGCGGATGGTGGCCCGGTGCGCCGATCCGGACGTGATCGGCAGCGATTTCTATGTGATGGAACGCGTGGCGGGGACGATCCTGCGCGGCGATCTGCCAGAGGGCGCCGGCCTCTCCCCAGAGCAGGCGACGCGGTTGTCCACCGCGGCCTTCGACTGCCTGATCGAATTGCACCAGGTGGACCCCGAGGCGGCCGGTCTCACCGAGATCGGCAAAGGCGCGGGTTATGTCGGCCGCCAGGTCGCGGGCTGGTCGCGGCGCTTCGTGAACGCCCGCACCGACAATGTCAGCGACTTCGCAGCGGTGATGGCCTGGCTCGACGCCAATCAGCCCGCGGACGTCGCCACCACCGTCATCCACAACGACTTCCGGCTCGACAATCTGGTGCTGGATCCGTCCGGCTCCGGCGCGATCGTCGGCGTGCTCGACTGGGAGATGGCGACCCTGGGCGATCCGCTGATGGATCTCGGTGGCGCGCTGGCCTACTGGGTGCAGGCCGACGACGACGAGGTCATGCGGGCTTCGCGTCGTCAGCCGAGTCACCTGCCCGGCATGCTGACCCGCGCGCAGATCGTCGAACACTATTGCGCGCGCACCGGCCGCTCCGCAGAGAACTGGCCGTTCTACGAGGTCTTCGGCCTGTTCCGGCTGGCCGTCATCGCCCAGCAGATCTATTACCGCTATCACCACGGGCAGACCACGAACCCGGCGTTCAAGGACTTCTGGATGCTGATCAACTACCTGGAATGGCGCTGCAGGAAGGTCGCTGGGCTCGATTGACGTCGTCCTCTGCCCGGAAGCCGATGATCCCGGCCCGCGTGGGCTGAGCCGCGCTTCCGGTGGGCTCCTGCTTCCACGCCGACTGCACAGCCCGCGTCATCGTCCGAGCACGATGGACCCCATATCCCTGACCGAGCAGCCCTGCTCGACCGGCACCCCCGCGAATCGGTCGCGCAGCCAGGCGAGCACGCTCGGCTCGGCGAGGGTGTTGAGGGTCAGGTGTTCGCTCGCGTGGTCACGGATGTAGGTGACGCGCGCGGCGGGGTCGCGGCAATAGGTGGCGGCGAGCGCGTCGGCGGGACCGATCGGGACGAGCCAGTCCGCGGTCGCGTGGTAGAGGAAGACCGGGGCGTCGGGCGCCGACTTGCCCATTCTGGTGCGCTCGAAGACCGCGCGCAGCACCGGCGTGCGCAGCAGACCGCCTTGGACCAGGCTGTCGATGTCGAGGAACGGCTCCGTCGCGGCTTGGTACAGCACGCACCCGTTGTCCTTCGCCTCCAGCAACCGCCGTCCCAGCGGCGTGGCGTTCGCCCGCAGGTAGGCGTCCAGTTCCGGTTCCTCGCGAGCGAGACCGATGACGGCGGCCGCGACCAGGCCAGCGCCCGGCCCCTTGTTCGCCGCCAGCGACAAGGCCTCGAGGTCGACGTCGGTACCGCCGGAGACGACGCCGACGAGATGCAACTCCGGCGCGTAGGAGCTGCGCAGCTCGGCGCCGTGCAGCGTGGGAACCGAGCCCCCGGAATAGCCCCACATCGCCACCTGGGTGTCCGGTCCCGGCAGTCCCGCCGGACCGAACCGCTGTGCGGCGCGAATGCCGTCCAGTGCTATGCGCGCGGCCAGCGGGCCGTGGGCGAACGCCGAGTTCGGCCCTTGATGATCCGGCACCACGACCGTCCACCCCTGCGCCAACAGCGCGGGAGCGCTACGCAACTGATCGATCTGCCCGTCCAGCAGACCGGCAGGCATCGACCGACGCACCGTATAGGACGGCGCGCAGAACAGCCCGGTGGAATCCTCGGCGGCGTGCAGCGACACCAGCTTCCCGTTCGCCGCACGCGGTTTCAGCAACGTCGCGACGGCGGCGATCGGCTGGTCGGCGCTGTTGTTCGACCGATAGGAGATCTGCCATGCCTCGGTGTCCAGCCCCGCGGGCAGCTGGTCGGCGACGGTGATCGGCCGGGCGGCGAGAATCCCGCCGAGCCGTTGGGAGCCGACCAGCTCGGCGGGCGGCCGATAGAAGGGGTCTTGCTCCGGCGGCGGCGGATCCGTCACCACCGGGACATCCGGCTCCGCCTGCGCCGGCGGGCCCGGTGCCGCCAGCAGCACCGAGAGAGCCGTTCCGACAACCGCGCAGCACCGTGTGAACACCATCGACGACCTCCCCTTGGCTCGACCGCTTCCGCACTGCGTTTCGCGCCGATCGACCGCTCCGGCAGTGGCATCGTAGCCAAAGTCCCCGCGCCCGAACGGCGCATCGGGAGTATCGCGCTCAGGTCGGTGCGGTGATCTTGCTGATGGTGGACTCGTCGTCGGCGGTGACCACGGTGACGAACTGACGGTAGGTGCGGCTGGTCGCGTCGGGGCGCAGCTCGGTGATGACCACGTCGTAACGTCCGTCCAGCATCGGGGTGATCATGACGCAGTGCTGCGTCCCGGTGGGAACGGAAGCGATGCCCGCGTCGATCACGGCGACCGGTGGCACCACGGCGTCCGGCAGCGTCAGCGACCGCGCCACCGCTCCCGACCGGGTCACGTAATAGGCGTGCTGGAAGGCCAGGATCACATCCGGGCCCGACGCGGTGGAGCCGGTTCCGTTGCCGCGCACCAACTGCGCGCCACGCGTCGGCTCGCAACCGGGCCCGCCGCCGAGGACCGGGTCGGCCACCGTGGCCGACTGCCGTGGCGCGGAGGCGGCATCGGTGTAGACCAGCACCAGCGCGGCGGCGGCGAGCGAGGCGGCCGATGCGGCGCCGCCGACCAGCCAGGCGCGGCGCGCGCCACGCCGAGCACGGCGCCGAGCGCGGTGGGCCCGGCGCCGGTCGCGTTCCCTGCGCGGCGGCGGCTCGTGGGCGGAGATCATCCCGGGCCACGTGGGCACGCGTTCGGCCCTGACCTGGCCTCGGCGGGCGCGTCGGCCGCCGGGCTCGGACGTGTTCGACGACATGATCTCGCCGCACCCCCTTTTACCGGCGCCTATTCGGCCGCCGTGGGTTCCCTCTCAATGCCGTTGCGCAATAACAACATTGCATATTTCTCCGGATTCTGTCGGTCGAATGCTCAACAGACAAGGCCGAAATGCCGGAGGGCGGTTCCCCTGATCGAGCTACCCCCAGGTCAGCGGATCCAGATGGAGGAAGAAGCGCTGACGATCGCGGTCGAGATCGATGCCGTAGCGTTCGGCGAAGATTCGGTCGGCGTGCGCGGCGCGCTGCTCGTCCTGCCACGACTCCCTGGAGTTGGCCAGCAGCAGGGCGATATCGGCGTACGGGTCGGCGATGCCGAGCCGCCCGAGGTCGACGAAACCGGCGACGGTGTGCGTTTCGGGATCGAGGATGATGTTGGGCAGGCACAGATCGCCGTGGCACACAACGGCTTCGGCGAACTCCGTGGTCATCCTCGGCTCCAGCTCACCGGCCAGCCTGGTGAGCAGGACGGTGGGCGGAATGTCCTGCTGTTCCTCCGGGAGGAATTCGGTGTGCACCGCGCCCCGCACCACCACGTCCTGGGCCATGGCGAACATGCGTGCCAGGCCACGATCGAACGGGCACTCCTCGGTGGGCACATCGTGCAGGCGTCGCACCGCGTCCGCGATGGATTCCCAGGCGCGGGTGAGCGTCTGCGCGCAGACAGTGTCGGCGGGCACGCCGCGGACGGCGCTGGTGACCAGGCAGGCTGCGTTGTCGTCGGCCCGCCAGTCCAGCACCTCGGGGCCGGGGATTTCGTGGCCGTCGAGCCAGGCGACCTTGTCCCGCTCCAGCGCGAGGGCGGCGATCTGTCCGGCGTCGACACACTTGGCGTAGCGGGACGCGTCTTCGGACCGGAACACCTCGGCGCCGGACGCTCCGCCGCCGACCGGCTCCCAGCGGCAATCGGACGGCAAGGCGGCACGGAAGCGAAGAAGCGACTCGGACACGCCATCGACGGTAGCAACGCGAGGGCAGCGTGACCCACCTCGCAGACCTCCGGCAACCGGGAGGTATAGTTGCTTAAAGCAACTAGTTGTAGTTGCTAATCAATTTGCCGGTGGGGAACGTCGAGGTGAGTGTCATGTCCGCAACCGCTCGCGAGCACGAGATCACGGCGGCCGAACTAGCGGCCGCCGACGAACTCGGTCAGCGGCTGGTCCGGTTCATGCGCGCGGTCAACCGGGCGAAATGGCAACCTGTCCGGCCGGGACCGGACGGGCTGGAGCGACTCGCCTACACCGTGCTGTTCTCGCTCGTGCACGACGGACCGCAGCGCGCGGGCAGGCTCGCCGAACTGCTGCACGCCGAGGCGTCCACCATCAGCAGACAGAGCAGACAACTCGTGGCGCACGGCCTGGTCGAGCGCCGGGCCGACCCGGTCGACGGCCGCGCGTGCGTGCTCGCCGCCACCGCGGAGGGCGTTCGTGTCTTCGAGGAGAATCGCGCGCAGCGCAACCGATGGCTGGCCGGCATCCTGGCCGACTGGCCCGCACCGGACCGCGACACCTTGACCGCGCTGCTCGACCGGCTCACCGCAGGAATAGAGACCACCACCCGACACCCAGCCGATCCGAAATAGGGCTCATTCATGACGACTTCCACCACCCGGGCTCCGCGGAACCCGGACGCAGCCGCGGACACGTCACTGTCGCACCGGCAGATCCTGACCATCCTGTCCGGGCTGCTGCTCGGCATGTTCCTGGCCGCGCTCGACCAGAACATCGTCAGCGTCGCGATCGTCAAGATCGCCAACAGCCTGCACGGCTTCGACGAACAGGCATGGGCGACCACCGCTTACCTGATCACCGCGACGATCACCACGCCGCTGTACGGCAAACTGGCCGACATCTACGGCCGCAAGCCCTTCTATCTCACGGCGATCGGGCTGTTCGTCATCGGCTCGGTGGCCTGCACCTTCGCCACCTCGATGTACCAGCTCGCGGCATTCCGCGCGTTCCAGGGCTTGGGCGCGGGCGGGCTGATGTCGCTGGCGTTCACCATCATCGGCGACATCGTCCCGGTCCGCGAACGGGTGCGCTACCAGGGCTATTTCATGATGGTGTTCGGCACGGCGACGGTGCTCGGCCCGGTGCTCGGCGGTTTCTTCTCCGACTACGAGGAACTCGGCGGCATCGAAGGCTGGCGGTGGGTGTTCCTGGTGAACGTCCCGGTCGGCCTGCTCGCGCTGCTCGTGGTGGCCAAGGTGCTCAACGTGCCGCACCAGCGCCAGCGCCACCGGATCGACTGGTTCGGCGCGCTGACGCTGACGATCTGCGTCGTTCCGTTGCTGATCGTCGCCGAGCAAGGACGGCACTGGGGCTGGTCGTCGCACCGGTCGCTGCTCTGCTACGGCATCGGGGCGGCGGGCCTGCTGCTGTTCGTCTCGGTCGAGTTCCTGATGAAGGACTCGGCGCTGATTCCGCTGCGGCTGTTCAAGAACTCCACCTTCAGCGTCACCATCGCGGGCGGGTTCATCGTCGGCGTCGCGATGTTCGGCGCGATCACCATGGTGCCGCAGTACTTCCAGGTGGTGCGGGGCTATTCACCCACGAAGGCGGGCCTGCTGATGTTGCCGCTGGTGCTGGGCATCACGATCGGTTCCCAGGCGGCCGGGCGGATCACCAAGCGCACGGGCCGCTACAAGATCCTGCCGGTGACGGGCACGTTCATCGTCGCGGTCGGCGCGGTCCTGTACGCGCAAGTGCAGTACGACAGCCCGCTGTGGCAGCCGCTGGCGATCGGCGGACTGATCGGGCTCGGGCTCGGCTGCTGTATGCAGACGCTGATCATCGCCGCGCAGAACGCCGGGCCGCGCTCGGACATGGGAGTTTCCACCGCGTCGGCCACGTTCTTCCGGCAGATGGGCGGCACGCTCGGCGTCGCGGTGTTCCTGACCATCCTGTTCAACCTGCTGCCGCACCGGATCACCGACGCGTTCGGCGGCGCGCTGCCGCCCGGGTTCGGCGCCGATCAGCTCAGCGGCATGCAGTCCAACACCAGCGGCATCGCGGCGCTGCCCGACGCGCTGAAGGTGCCGATCCTCACCGGCTTCACCGACTCCATGCACGGCGTGTTCTACGCGGCGGGCGGGGTCGCGCTGCTGGCCTGCGTGGTGCTGATGTTCATGAAGGAGATTCCGCTCCAGGACGCTCCGGCGCCGGTCGCGCAGACGCCGGTCGAGAAGACCGGCGCCGCCGAGTCGCACTGGGACGCGGATCAGGTGTGGGAGGGCGCCGCGCAGGCGCTCTCGGAGCCGGAACCGGTGCTCGCCGCAGCCGCGGGCGGCTACGGCTCGAGTGATGCCGCGGGCAACGGCGCATACCTGCGCGAGCCGCGAGCGAGTTTCGACGGCGCCGAGTACGAAGGCCGTTCGCTCAGCGGCTATGTCCATCGCGAGGACGGCAGGCCGGTGCAGGCTGCCGCGTTGACGCTGATCGACCATCAGGGGCGGCAGGCCGCGCGCACGAGCGGCGGCGCGGACGGCAGTTACCTCGTCGGCGCGCCCGATGCGGGCAGTTACGTGCTGATCGTGTCGGCCGCCGGGCATCAGCCCGCCGCGGTGAACGTGACCGTCGCAGACCGGCCGCAGCAATGCGACATCACCTTGCTGGGCTCCGGCGAGGTCTCCGGCGTGGTCCGGTCGAGCACTCTCGGCGAGCCGCTGCCCGGCGCGACCATCACGCTGACCGACCTGGACGGCGAGGTCGTCGGATCCGCGACCGCGGCCGCCGACGGCGGCTACGTGTGCCACGGCGTGGTGCCGGGCACCTACACCGTCGTCGCGGTCGCCGAGCACATGCGTCCGAGCGCGTCCGCGCTGACCGTGCCGGACAGCGGGTTGCTGCACCACGACATCGATCTCACGCCGATGGCGGTGCTGGCCGGGTCGGCGTGGTCGGACGGCGGCCGTGCGGCCGCGGACGTGCAGATCAGCGTGCTCGACGCGGCGGGCGTCCTGACCGCGACGACGCGCACCGACGAGAACGGCCGCTATGTCGTCACGGATCTCGCCGAAGGCGACTACACCGTCGTCGCACGCGGCTACCCCGCGGTCACCAGCCGGATCACGGTGAGCGGCGGCGAGGTGGCCCACGATGTGCGGCTGAGCTACGACATCGAGGACGAGGCGACCGGGAAGGTCCCGCCCGTCCGCTGACGGATTCTGCCGAGTACGCGCGAGGGGCGGTGGTCACCCGACCACCGCCCCTCGCCGTTCGCGCCCGTTGATCCGAAGTTCGGACGTCTCAGCAGGGTGTCATCCCTCGGACCGGTCGCGTTTGTGGTCGCCGAACGGTTCGTCGCGTTCCCGGACCGCCGCGCGGAAACCGGCGGTGGCGGCGCGGGTCTGGAAGGCGTAACCCTCGGTGGTATGCCGGGCGATGCCGTCGAAGACCGTGCTGATCATGCCGGAGTTCGCCACGCCCTGGGCGTACAGTGCCGAGTTGAGCGCCAATTTGGCCATCATCAGCTGGTTGACCGGCATCCGCGCGATCCGCGCGACGAATTCCTCGGTGCGCGCGTCGAGTTCGTCGGCGGGCCAGGATTCGATCGCCAGGCCCCATTCCACCGCTTGCCTGCCGGTGAGGCAGTCGCCGGTGAACAGCAGGCGCTTGGCGCGCTGGTCGCCGAGGCGGTGCGCCCACATGCCCGCGGCGGGGACGCCCCAGACCCTGGTGGGCGGATAGCCGATCTTGGCGTCGTCGGCGCAGATGATCTGATCGGCGAACAGAGCGATGTCGCTGCCGCCCGCCACGGCGAAGCCGTGCACTTTGGCCACGGTCGGCTTGTTCGCCTGCATCAGGCTGGCGAAACCGCGATTGAACCGGCTCATCATCGCGTAGTCGATCATCGGGTCCCAGGTGCGCGCCGGGTCGTGATTGCGGCCCTGCACCACCGGATCGACGACCGTCCCCGCCGCGTCGCCGGGGCCGCCCGCCACCGCGAAACTCTGCTCGGCGAACAGGCTCAGGTCGTATCCGCCGCAGAATCCCTTGCCGCGCCCGGACAACAGGATCACGTGCACCCGCGGGTCCAGATCCGCGCGTTCCACCGCGTGCGCGAGTTCGTTCGGCGTGTCGGGTGTGATCGCGTTGCCCTTCTCCGGCCGGTCGAAGGTGATGCGGGCGATGCGGCCGTCCCGCTCGTAGGTCAGCGTCCGGTACTCGCGTGCGTCGTCCGGGTCGGGGCGTCCGGCCCACGGCGAGTCCGGCTGCTCGGTCCACCCGCGATACCACGCGCCCGCGCCGCCATCGGCCTGGATGTCACTGTCGGTCATCGCTTTCCCTTCGACGCTGCGGAACCCGTCCCCGCAGTCTGGCGCAACCGTGGTTTCACAGTCAATATTGACTGTGAAATGCCGCGCCGACGAAGGGAGCCGGGGAATGGCCGGACTACGCGAGGAGCAGAAGCGGGCGACCCGCGCCCGCATCCTCGACGCCGCCGCCGACCTGCTGGCCGAACAGGGCTACCGGGCGCTGTCCACCCTGTCCGTGCAGCGCGCCGCGCGAGTCAGCCGCGGAGCGCTGCTGCACCACTTCCCGACGTTCGGCGCGCTGATCACCGCATTGGTCGGCCATTTGGTCGCGCGCAACGAAGCGGCGGTGCGCGAGGTCGCGGCCGGACTCGGCGACGGGGCCGATCCGGTGCTGCGGGCCTTGACCGCCCTGTACGAGTCGATGGCGCGGCCGGCCGCGCAAGCCGAGTTCGAACTCTGGACGGCCGCGCGGACCGATCCGGCGCTTGCCGAGGCGTTGCGCGCGGCCGAACGCGCGGCCGGGCGCGACTTACGGCGCGTGGTGGACGGGCTGTTCGGGCCGGAGCTCATCGCCCATCCGGGTTATCCGGCCGTCCGCGATCTCACCATCGCGATACTGCGCGGCACCGCCATGTCCCGCCCGCTGCGCACCTCCGAGCGCGCCGCGAGGGCAACCATCGACCGATGGGCGCAGGCCATGGCGGGCCTACTCGCCCAGGATACTTAGCAATCCGGGAGCGTCGGCACAGTCGGACCGAGTGTGATGTGCATCACTTACAGTCTGGATTGTGCTGTCTCACACAGTCTCGCTATCCTGGCTGCACTTTGAGACCATCGAGTCTCAATGCAGCCTTCGACGGGGCCGGGTTCGACCACCGCACGGCGCCCGGCGGAGGCCGATTCCTGCCGGGGAGCGCCTGCGGCGCCTGTACTACCAGGAGCAAACGCCATGCGATCGAAGTTGATCTCGGCGGCCATCGGTTTCACGGTGATGGCGCTGTCGTGCGTCGGAACGGGCAGCGGGCCCGCCGTCGCCGAGCCCGAGTGCCCGAGCATGTACGTGGTGGCCATCCCTGGCACCTGGGAGACCACCGATCGGCCGGACGGCGAGCGCCCCGGCCCTGGCATGCTGGCCGGAGTCACCAACGGACTGCCGCCCTCGGTGCGGGTGGACTACGTCAGCTACGCCGCGACCGCTTTCCCCTGGGAGAGCGAGGTTTACGGCGCTTCCAAACGCGAGGCCGTCGACAACGCGCGCGGCATGATCGGGGCGATGGCCAGGGCGTGCGGCGCGACCAAGATCGCATTGCTCGGCTACAGCCAGGGCGCCGACGCCGCGGGCGATCTCGCCGCCGAGATCGGCACCGGGCTCGGCGTCGTGCCGCCGCAGCGCATCGCGGCGGTCGGGCTCATCTCCGACCCGCGCCGCTCCCCCACCGACGCGCTGGTGGGTCCGCCGGTGGGCGGCGCGGGGGCGGGCGGTCCCCGCATCGGCGGCTTCGGCTGGGTCACCCCGCAGACCCGCACCATCTGCGCGGTCGGCGACCTGTACTGCGCCACGGCCTCGGACGATTTCGTGACCCGCTTCGCCGGTTTCCTGGCCCAGACGTCCCATCCCGATCCCGCCGATCTCTGGCGCTACCAGCTGGAAATGGGCGCCATCGTCGGCGATCTGATGTCCAACGGCGGAATCCCCTTGCTGCAGAGCCAATTGTCCGAGTCGGCGAACCAGGAACGCGCCCGGCTGCTCGACGAGTTCTACCGCTCCGAGGCGCACACCGCCTACGGCAGCTACCGCGTCGACGGCAGGGCGACCGCGCTGACGTGGATGCACGACTGGCTCGCGTCGCTGGCCTGAGTCAGGGGGCGAGCCGGCGCGCGACCTCGCCGAGCCCTTCCGCGACGGCGGTCTGCTGCGCGGCACTGAGCACGTCGACGAGGACCCGGCGAACGGTCGCGACATGCTCCGGCGATCTGCCCAGCCGTTCCCGGCCCGCGGCGGTGAGCACGGCGATGACGCCGCGCACGTCGGTAGGGCAGGTCTCGCGCATCAGCAATCCGACCTTCTCCAGCTGGGTCACCTGGTAGGTTGGCCCGCTTTTCGAGGTGTAGAGCGCGTCGGCCAGTTCGGTCATCCGCAGGCGGCCCTCCGGCGCGTCGGCGAGCCGCACCAGCACCTCGTATTGCGTGTGCGACAGCCCTTCCCGCTCGAGCTGCCGTTCCACCTCACGGCCGACCAGCGCGCCCGCCGCGAGGAAGCTGTGCCACACCTGCGTCTCACGCGCGTTCAGCCACCTGGTCTCCACGCCTCCGCCGATCGTCTCCGCGCACGGGGAAGCCGCACCCATCGCGCTCGGCGCCACCGAGACGGTGCCGCTGGTCTACGACTTCTGGGGCTTCCCCGAGCGCTACTACCAGGTGCGCTATCCCGCGCCGGGTGCGCCGGAGCCGGCCGAGAGCGTGCGAGACCTGTTGCGCGGACCCGGCGTCGCCGTGGCCGACGTGCCGGAGCGCGGCCTCGACCACGGCGCCTACGTGCCGCTGAGACAGATGTACCCGGACGCCGACGTGCCGGTGCTGCAACTGTCCATGCCGACGCTGGACCCGAGGGCGCTGCTGGACATCGGCCGGAAACTGGCGCCGCTGCGCGAGCAGGGCGTGCTGATCGTCGGCAGCGGTTTCTTCACCCACAACCTGCGCGCGATGACGTCCGACGACGAGCAGGCGCACTCCTTCACCGCCGAATTCGATGCCTGGGGCGGCGAGGCGCTGGCCGCGGGCGATGGTGGACGCGCTGCTCGATTTCGAGCGCAAGGCGCCCGCCGACCGCCTGACCCACCCGCGTGCCGAGCACTTCGCACCGCTGTTCGTCGCGCTCGGCGCGGGCGAGGAGGACCTCGGAACGCTGCGCACCGTCATCGACGGCTACTGGTTCGACATGGCGCGACGATCGTCCAGCTCGGCTGACCGCCGATCCCCGCCTCCGCGGTATGCAAGTCGTCCCGCTGGTGAGCGCGGCGGTGGTGCGTACCGCCGCGCACGGCGTCACCGGATGCGCAGCGCTGTCAGCCGCCAGCCGGCCGAGCGGCCGCGCACGATGCGCCCGGCAAACGCGAAGCGGCGTCCGCCGCGCGCGTAAGCGGCGAAGATCTCGGCGGTCCTCGCGTCGACGAGCACCACGCTCACCCGGATCGGCACCGCGACGCCGAGGCCGCGACCCGGCACGAGACCGGCGTCGAGCAACGTGCGCACCGCGGCGACGACCGTGGCGTCGGCGACCACGGCCAGTTGCGGCACGGGTCTCCTGCGGTCGAACACCTCGAGGGCGATGCGCACCGCCGACTCGGCGAACCGCCGTGCGGACGATCCGATTTCGTCCCCCGCCCGCGCCGCGGACGCATGACTTCCCCGCACCGCGCGGCGCACCCCGGCACTCGCCGGGCCCGAACCGGCGCGCGGCCGCGCGCGGCACGGTAGCGCCCGGACGGGTTCGGGAGCGCGTGCCTCGGCGCGCCTGCTGCTGTCCAAGGGGGGCTCCGGATTCGGAGCGGGCGCCAACCAATCGTGATAACCAGCCATGCCAATCCCTTCGAAACCCGATGGTCGAGATCCTGTGGCGACCGATTCTGCGGGCGGGCCACCGGAAATCGCGCGTAGTCGGCTACCCGATTCCGTCGGACACAGCGACACCCGGATCCGGCGCGCACGAAGACCGACCTAGGTTGGAGGGGCAGGCAGCCCCGACCGGAAAGCGGAGACCTGGATGACCGACGAGCGAGGAGCGGATGTGACCGTTCCCGGAAAGCCCGCGACCTCGCGTCGCCCGGCCCGCCTCGCGCTGCTGGTTCTCGCCGGAGCGCTCGCGGTGTATCTCGCGCTCGGTCAAGTGCTCGCGATCCTGCCGGTTTCCTGGACGATGCCGCTGCTGGGCAACGCGATCGCGCAGTCGGCGGTGCTCTTGCTCGGCGCGGTCCGTGACGCGCTGGGCTCGTGGAACATGGCGCTCGCCGTGGTCGCGACCGGGCTCGCGCTGGCGGCGCTTCGCTCGGGCGAGCGGGGAAGGCGGCTGGCGGGCACGGTGACCGGCGTGGCCGTCGCCGGGCTGGCGCTGTCGGTCGCGACCAGCGCGACGCTGGTGTTCGCGGCGCACGACGCGGCGGGCGTCTGGGTTCCGTTCGCTCCGGCCGTCCCGTTCCGCGCGGTCGGCGACCCGCCCGACGAGACCGTCACCTACGCGACCCTCGACGGGCAGCCGATCGAAGCGGATCTGTACCTGCCCGCACCGGGATCGGCACCCGCACCGCTGGTGGTGAGCATTCACGGCGGCGCGTTCGTCACCGGCAGCCGCGGCACCGACGCCTACACCTCGTGGCTGGCCGGCAACGGATACGCCGTCATCGACGTCGACTACCGGCTCTCCGGCGCCGCCGACCACCGCTGGGACACCGCGGACGCCGACGTCGGCTGCGCACTGATCTGGGCCGCCGCGAACGCGCAGCGGTACAACTGGGACATGCGGCGGGTCGCCACCTTCGGCGAATCCGCGGGCGGCAATCTGGCCGTCAATGTCGCCGACAAGATCAACGCGGGCGCCTTGCGGCCCAGCTGCGGCAGCGCCGCGGAGCTGCCGCGGGTGCGCGCCGCGATCGCGCTGTATCCGGCGGTCGATCTCGTCGCGTCCGGCACCGAGACCGCCCTCGGCGTCGACGCGGCGCGGCAGTACCTCGGCGGCACGCCCGAGCAGTACCCCGAGCGCTACACCGCGACGAGCTCCGCTCCGCACGTCACCAGGGCCTCCCCGCCCACCCTGTTGATCCAGGGGGCGAGCGATCACTTGGTGCTCGCCGAGCACACCGCGGCCTACGCCGCCGCGCTGGAGACCGCGGGCGTCCCGCAGCGCTACGTCGAGCTGCCCTTCCTGGAACACGCCTTCGGCACCACCGAACTCGACACCGGCGCGCAGGTCACGCGCGAACTCACCAAGACCTGGCTGGCGGAATACCTGCCGTAACCCACGCCACACCGACGGGCGGGGAATACCGGCGCACGCCATCCGGTTCTTTTGGTTGCCATATCCACCAAATTGAGTCAGACTGAAGAACGAAGGAGGCGTCGTGCAGTTCGGAATCTTCACGGTCGGCGATGTGACGACCGACCCCACGACCGGCCGGACGCCGAGTGAGCACGAGCGCATCACCGCCATGGTGACGATCGCGCGCAAGGCCGAGGAGGTCGGGCTGGACGTGTTCGCCACCGGCGAGCACCACAACCGGCCGTTCGTGCCGTCGTCACCGACGACCATGCTCGGCTACATCGCGGCGCGGACCGAGCGGCTCCAGCTCTCCACCGCGACGACCCTGATCACCACGAACGATCCGGTGAAGATCGCCGAGGACTTCGCGATGTTGCAGCACCTGGCCGAGGGGCGCGTCGACCTCATGCTCGGTCGCGGCAACACCGGGCCGGTCTACCCGTGGTTCGGCAAGGACATCCGCGACGGCATCGCCCTGGCGATCGAGAACTACCACCTGTTGCACCGGCTCTGGCGCGAAGACGTGGTCGACTGGGAAGGCAAGTTCCGCACGCCCTTGCAGTCGTTCACCTCGACGCCGCGTCCGCTGGACGACGTCCCGCCGTTCGTCTGGCACGGCTCGATCCGCAGCCCCGAGATCGCCGAGCAGGCGGCCTACTACGGTGACGGCTTCTTCGCCAACAACATCTTCTGGCCGAAGGAGCACTTCCAGCGGCTGATCGGGCTGTACCGGCAGCGCTATGAGCACTACGGCCACGGCTCCGCCGATCAGGCGATCGTCGGCCTGGGCGGACAGGTGTTCATGCGCAAGAACTCTCAGGACGCGGTGCGTGAGTTCCGCCCCTACTTCGACAACGCGCCGGTGTACGGGCACGGCCCGTCGCTGGAAGAGTTCACCGAGCAGACTCCGCTCACCGTGGGCAGCCCGCAGCAGGTCATCGACAAGACGCTCACCTTCCGCGAGACGTTCGGCGACTACCAGCGCCAGCTGTTCCTGATGGATCACGCGGGCCTTCCGCTGAAGACCGTGCTGGAGCAGCTCGACCTGCTCGGCGAGGAAGTGGTGCCGGTGCTGCGCAAGGAATTCGCGGCCCTGCGCCCGGCGCACGTGCCGGACGCTCCGACGCACGCGAGCCTGGTCGCCGCCCGCGACGCCGCCGTGGAGGCGACCCGATGACCCGCATCGCCGTCGTATCCGCCGGCCTGTCGCAGCCCTCGTCGACCCGATTGCTGGCCGATCGGCTCGCCGCGGCGACCGGCGCCGCGCTGTCCGCGTCCGGCGCGGACGTGACCGTCGACGTGGTCGAAGTGCGCGAGCACGCCAGGGATCTGGCCGACAACCTGCTGACCGGATTCGCGCCGACCGGGTTGCGAGCGACGATCGACACCGTGACCGGCGCCGACGGCCTGATCGCCGTCACGCCGATCTTCAACGCCTCCTACAGCGGCCTGTTCAAGACGTTCTTCGACGTGCTCGACCCGGACGCGCTGGCCGGGATGCCGGTGCTGCTCGGCGCGACCGGCGGCTCGGCGCGCCACTCCCTCGCGTTGGAACACGCCCTGCGACCGATGTTCAGCTACCTGCGCGCGGTGGTCACGCCCACCGCCGTCTACGCCGCCTCCGAAGACTGGGCGTCCGCGACAGCGCAGGGATTGAGTTCCCGAATCGAGCGCGCCGCAGCGGAATTCGCCGCTCAGCTGACCAAGCGGCCGCGACCGCGTGCCGCCGATCCGTACGAGGACCCGGTGCCGTTCGCACAGTTGCTCGGCACGCACTGATCTTCTTCCGACCGATCCGCCCCACCCACCCGCAACTAGTTCAATTCTCAACCAACAAGGAGCACGACATGTCGACCGGAACCACCAACGCGCTGACCGCGGGCACCTGGGCCATCGACCCCGCCCACTCCACCCTCGGCTTCTCGGTGCGCCACCTGATGGTCAGCAAGGTGCGCGGGCGCTTCACCGACTTCTCCGGCAAGCTGGTGATCGGCGAGGACGGCAGCGCCTCGGCCGAGGCCGAGATCCGGGTCGACTCGGTCACCACCGACAACGAACAGCGCGACGCCCACCTGCGCACCGCGGATTTCTTCCAGGCCGAGCAGTTCCCGGTGGCGACGTTCAAGTCCACCGGTTTCCGGGTGAACGGCGACGATTTCGTGGTGGACGGCGAATTCACCATTCGCGGCGTCACCAAGCCGGTATCGCTCGACGTGGAGTTCCTCGGCGTCAACCCGGGCATGGGCAACGGGCCGGTCGCGGGCTTCGAGGCCAAGACCGTGATCAACCGCCGCGACTTCGGCATCACCATCGACATGCCGCTGCCCGACGGCGGCGCGGTGATCGGCGACAAGATCACCCTCACCCTGGAGGTCGAGGTCGGCCTGCAGGCCTGATCCCCGGCGCCTCCCGCGCTCGGATGCCGGCGCGGGAGGCGTTTTCGGTCAGAAGAGCGTCATCGGCTCGGCGGCGGCCGGCTGCGGCAGGGGATCCAGCTCGGGCAGCCTGGCTCTGACCTCGTCGTGGAAACGGCGGGCCAGCTCCAGCGAGCCCGCGTTGTCCGGCGTGTGCAGGAACACCGTGGGCGAGCGGCCTTCCCGCAGCCACTCGGCGACCGTGCCGACCCATGGCCGCCAGCCCTCGACGGTGCGCCGGACGTCGTCGCGGCCGTGGTACCGCACGATCGGGTATTCGGTCAGCGCCCGCATCCGGCGGCGCACCCGCGGCTTCTTCGCGGCCGCTTCCTGTTCCGCCGCGCTGGTGGGCGGACCGTCGAAAAGCACTGTGGTGTCGAACGGTACCCATTCGGCGCCGACCCTGGACAGCACGTATTCCAGCCTGCGCGCCGCCTGCTCGTCTTCGAAGAACGCGGGGTGCCGTACCTCGACGGCGGCCCGGTAGGTGCGCGGTAGTTGTCGCAGGAACCCGGCCAGCACACCGAGATCGGTGGGTCCGAACGAACCGGGCAACTGCACCCACAGGGCGTGGATGCGTTCGCCGAGCGGCTCCATCGCGGCGAGGAAGGACCGCAGCTGCTCCTCGACGCCGGTCAGCCTGCGTTCGTGGGTGATCGGCTTGGGCAACTTGAGCACGAATCGGAACGTGGGATCGCTTTGCCCCGCCCAGGATTCGACCGTTCGCCGCGACGGCGTGGCATAGAACGTCGTATTGCCTTCGACCGCGTTGCACCACGTGGCGTACCAGCGCAGCCGCTCCCCTGCGGAGAGCTGCCGTTCCTGCCAGGCCGCGTGCGCCCACATCGCACATCCCACGTGAAGCCGCATGCTTTCGACGCTAACCCACGCCCCCGACACGGCGACCGGTCGCCGAACTCACCGCCGCGCCGCCCGATTCCTCGACCGCACCCAGCCGAACGTCAACTCCACCGCGCGTCTCCAGTTCTCGTACTCGTCCTCGCGCAGCTGCGGGTCCATCCGCGGAACCCATTGGGCGGCAAGGCGCCAGTTGTTGCGCAAGCCTTCCAGGTCGGGCCAATATCCCACGGCAAGCCCCGCGGCGTACGCCGCGCCCAGCGAGACCGTCTCGGCGACGAACGGACGCGACACCGGCACGTCCAAGACGTCGGCCACGATCTGCATGAGCAGGTTGTTCGAGGTCATCCCGCCGTCGACGCGCAGTGCCGCCGCTTGCAGGCCGGAGTCGGCGTTCATCGCCTCCACCACGTCGCGGGTCTGCCAGGCGGTGGCCTCCAGCACGGCGCGTGCGATGTGGCCCTTGGTGATGTAGGAGGTCAGTCCGGCGATGAGGCCCCGCGCGTCGCTGCGCCAATGCGGCGCGTACAGACCGGAGAAGGCGGGCACGACGTAGCAGCCGCCGTTGTCTTCGACCGTGCGCGCGAGGGTCTCGATCTCCGGCGCACTGGTGACCAGCCCGATGTTGTCGCGCACCCACTGCACCAGCGAGCCGGTGACCGCGATCGGACCCTCCAGCGCGTAGACCGGCTCCGGGCCGATCTGGTAGCCGATCGTGGTGAGCAGCCCGTGCTCTGAGCGCACCAGGTCACGCCCGGTGTTCATCATGAGGAAACCGCCGGTGCCGTAGGTGCACTTGGTCTCCCCGCGCGCGAAACAGGTCTGGCCGAACAGCGCGGCGTGCTGGTCGCCGAGCGCGGCGGCGATCGGGATACCGGGCACCACCCGGCGGGTGCTGCCGTAGGACGCGGTCGAAGGCTGGATGCGCGGCAGCATGCGTGCGGGGATGCCGAAGAACTCCAGCAGTTCGTCGTCCCAGGTGAGGGTGCGCAAGTTCAGCAGGAGGGTGCGGCTGGCGTTGGTGACGTCGGTGCGGTGCAGCCCCCCGTCGGGGCCACCGGTGAGGTTCCAGATCAGCCAGGTCTCCATGGTGCCGAACAGCACTTCGCCGCGCTCGGCGCGCTCGCGCAGTCCTGGCACCGAGTCCAGCATCCAGCGCAGCCGTGGGGCGGCGAAGTAGCTGGCCAGCGGTAGGCCGCACAGCTCGCGAATCCTTTCCGAGCCCGGCTTGCGCTCCAGGTCGCGGACCAGTTCCTCGGTGCGCACGTCCTGCCAGACGATCGCGCGCCCGATCGGCGTGCCGGTGCGGCGGTCCCACACCACGGTGGTCTCGCGCTGATTGGCGATGCCGAGCGCGGCGATCCGGTCGGCGGTCACGCCGGAATCCCGCAGGGCCTGCGGCACGATGCGCTCGACGTTGCGCCAGATCTCCAGCGCGTCCTGCTCGGCCCAGCCCGGCCGCGGATAGTGCTGCCGGTGCGGGCGCTGCGCGACGCCGACCAGCCGGGCACGCTGGTCGAACAGAATGCACCGCGTGGAGGTGGTGCCCTGGTCGATGGCCAGCACGTAACGCTGCTTCATGCTCGGCTGCTCCTGCTCGGCATCGGCTGGTCACCGCCGGGACGAAAGTCAGTCCCCGGCAGCGAGATCACGCGACACCGCCCGTGCGGCGTCGAGCACCTGACCGACCAGCGCGGGCCGGTGCCGCAACTGGGCGTCACAGAGCCGGTCCACGGCGCCGGTGATGCCGATGGCGCCGACCACGAGCCCGCCGGGGGCCCGGATCGGCGCCGCGATTCCCGCCTCGCCCGTACGGAATTCCTCGGTGTCGCCCGCCCATCCGGCCTGCCGGACGCCGCCGAGCGCCCTGGCGAGCGCGGCGCGGTCGACCAGGGTGCGGTGCGTGAGCGGGGCCAGCTCGGCGCGGCGCGTCGTGGCGGCCAGGTCGGTGTCGTAGGCGAGCAGGACCTTGCCCAGCGCGGTGGCGTGCGGCGGCAGCAGTTCGCCGAGTTCGAGCGCCTGCTGGGTGTTGTCCGGGCGGAACACGTGATGCACGACGACCACCGCGCCGTCCATCGGCGCACCGATCCGCACCGACTCGCCCGTGCGCGCGGCGAGTGCGTCGGCCCAGTTGATCGCGCGGGAGCGCAACTCGTTCGCGTCGAGGTAGCTGGTGCCCAGGTGCAGCAGCGCCGCGCCCAGTTGGTACTTGCCGGTGGCCGGGTCCTGTTCGACGAAACCGACGCCGTGGAGGGTGCGCAGGATGCCGTGCGCGGTCGGCTTCGGCAGATCGAGCGCGCCCGCGATGTCGCCGACGCCGAGCCGCCCGGAACCACGGGCCAGCAGCCGCAGCACGGCCGCCGCCCGCTCGATCGATTGGATCGCACCCGGCATATCGGACAACCTACCCGCGTCGTGATTCGACAATGTCGAACGATTGGTAATACCTGGGCAACATCATCGAAACCCAGTGTGAGCTGCGCCATACATCCTCCTCGCGGGTCGGACGGTAACGGCGCCGCCTTCCGGCAACCAGTCGAGGCGTTCGACAATGTCGAACGGCAGCGGTATCCGGGTTCCACGTCCCGCCGTAATTTCCGTTTCACGCACGGTCGCGTCCGCGACCTGTGGGGCGAACGGAGGCTCAACGATGAACTTCGGCTCGATCTTCCTCAGCGAAGCACTCGGCACAGGCGTGCTGGTGCTGCTCGGGGTCGGTGTGGTCGCGAACGTATTGCTGGCGAAATCCAAAGGGTTGGACGGCGGCTGGCTGCTGATCAACGTGGGGTGGGGGTTCGCCGTCCTGGCGGGCGTCTACGTCGCCTACAAGACCGGCGGTCACCTGAATCCCGCGGTCACCGTCGGCATCCTGTTCAGCGGCGCCGATGAGTTCGCCCCCGGCATCGCGATCTCCGGATCGACGACGCTCGCCTACCTCGGCGGCCAATTCGCCGGCGCGTTCCTCGGCGCGACCGTCGCCTACGTGGCCTACAAGCGCCACTTCGACGCCGAGACCGACGAGGAGAAGAAGCTCGCGGTGTTCGCCACCGGCCCCGCGATTCGCGCCCTGCGCTGGAACTTCGTCACCGAGGTGATCGGCACGTTCACCCTCGTCCTGGTGATCCTCACCTTCGGTCACACTCCGAGCGGGCTCGGCCCGGCCGCCGCCGCGCTGCTGGTCGTCGGCATCGGCGCCTCGCTGGGCGGACCGACCGGATACGCCATCAACCCCGCCCGCGATCTCGGTCCGCGCATCGCGCACGCGCTGCTGCCGGTGAGCAAACCCGCCCACGCCGAAGCGGTCCTGGTCCCGGTCGGCGCGGGCGCCCCCGCACCGGCCGAATCGGCCGACACCGAATCGCGCGGCAAGGACTCCGACTGGGGTTACGCCTGGGTGCCGGTGTTCGGCCCGCTGTTGGGCGGCGCGCTGGCCGGACTCGCCGCGCAGTTGCTGTTCTGAATCCTTCTCTCGTCCAATAGTTTCCCGAAAGGACCGCGATGAGCCAGTACGTCGGCGCCATCGACCAGGGCACCACGAGCACCCGCTTCATGGTGTTCGACCACGGTGGCAACGAGGTCGCCCGCCACCAGCTCGAGCACGAGCAGATCCTGCCGCGCCCGGGCTGGGTGGAGCACAATCCCACCGAGATCTGGGAGCGCACCCGCGCGGTCATCCAGACCACGCTGACCAAGGCCGATCTCGTCGCGAGCGACCTGGCCGCGGTCGGTGTCACCAACCAGCGCGAGACCACGGTGGTGTGGAACCGCAAGACCGGGCGGCCGTACTGCAACGCGATCGTCTGGCAGGACACCCGCACCGATCGCATCGCCGCCGACCTGGAGCGGGCCGGGCACGGCGACATCATCCGGCGCAAGTCGGGCCTGCCGCCCGCCACCTACTTCTCCGGCGGCAAGCTGCGCTGGATCCTGGAAAACGTTCCCGGGGTGGCCGAGGACGCCGAACGCGGCGACGCGCTGTTCGGCACCACCGACACCTGGCTGCTGTGGCAGCTGACCGGCGGAGTCGACGGCGGCGTGCACGTCACCGACCCGACCAACGCCAGCCGCACCATGCTGATGGACCTGGAGACCCTGGACTGGGACGACGAACTGCTGTCGGTGTTCGGGGTGCCGCGGGCGATGCTGCCCAGGATCGCCCCCTCGGCGAACCCGGACCTGTTCGGCACCACCCGAGCCGACGGACCGTTCGGCGGCGCGGTCCCGCTGGCGGGCGTGCTCGGCGACCAGCAGGCCGCCACCGTGGGGCAGGTCTGCTTCCGTCCCGGCGAGGCGAAGAACACCTACGGCACCGGCAACTTCCTGTTGCTCAACACCGGCACCGAGATCGTCCGCTCGCAGCACGGCCTGCTGACCACGGTGGCCTATCAGTTGGGCGCGCAGAAGCCGGTGTACGCGCTGGAAGGCTCCATCGCGGTGACCGGCTCGGCGGTGCAGTGGCTGCGCGACCAGCTGGGCATCATCTCCGGTGCCGCGCAGAGCGAATCGCTGGCCCGCCAGGCCGAGGACAACGGCGGGGTGTACTTCGTGCCCGCGTTCTCCGGGTTGTTCGCGCCGTATTGGCGCTCGGACGCGCGGGGCGCGATCGTCGGCCTGTCCCGCTACAGCACCAACGCCCACCTCGCGCGGGCGACGCTGGAATCGATCTGCTACCAGACCCGCGACGTGGTCGAGGCGATGCAGGCCGACTCCGGCGTGCGGCTGGACGTGCTGCGGGTGGACGGCGGCGTCACCGCCAACGAGCTGTGCATGCAGTTGCAGGCCGACTTCCTCGGCGTGCCGGTGTCGCGTCCGGTGGTCGCCGAGACCACCGCGCTCGGCGCGGCGTACGCCGCGGGGCTCGCGGTCGGCTTCTGGAACGACACCGACGAGCTGGAACAGAACTGGAACGAAGCCAAGCGCTGGCATCCGACCTGGTCGGCGGAGCAGCGCGAGCGTGGCTACGGGCGCTGGAAGAAGGCCGTCGCCCGCACCCTCGACTGGATCGACGTCGACGAATGAGGGGCGACGCCGTCCTATCCGAATAACACCGAAACAAGGAGAGATACCGCTGTGTCCGCACGATTGGACGCCCAGTACCGCGCCGGCGCGGTGAACGCACTCGGCGACACCGAGATCGACGTACTCGTCATCGGCGGCGGCGTGGTCGGCGCGGGCGCCGCCCTCGACGCCGCCTCCCGCGGCCTGACCGTGACCCTGGTGGAGGCCAGGGACTTCGCGGCGGGCACTTCGAGCCGCTCCAGCAAACTGATCCACGGTGGCCTGCGCTACCTCGAGCAGCTGGACTTCTGGCTGGTGCGGGAGGCGCTGAAAGAACGAAGCCTGCTGCTGCACCGGCTGGCCCCGCACCTGGTGCGGCCCGTGTCGTTCCTGCTGCCCTTGCGGCATCGGGTCTGGGAGCGCGCCTACCTCGGCGCGGGCGTCGCCTTGTACGACACCATCGGCGGCGCCCGCGCGCTGCCGATGCACCGGCACCTGTCGCGCACCCGCGCGCTGGAGCTGGCGCCCGCGCTGCGCGAGGACGCGCTCACCGGAGCGATCCGGTACTTCGACGCGCAGGTCGACGACGCCAGGCACACAATGATGATCGCGCGTACCGCCGCCCAGCACGGCGCGACCGTGCTCACCCGCACCAAGGTGACGGCGCTGCTGCGCGACGGCGAACGCGTCGTCGGCGCGGAGGTCACCGACCTGGAAACCGGCCGGGTGCACACGGTCCGCGCGCGCCGGGTGATCAGCGCCACCGGGGTGTGGACCGACGAGATGAACCGGATGACCGGCGTGGAGTTCCCGTTCCATGTCCGGATGTCCAAGGGCGTGCACATCCTGGTGCCGCGCCATCGCCTGCATCTGGACACCGGCCTGATCATGCGCACCGAGAAGAGCGTGCTGTTCGTCATTCCGTGGCACGGTCACTGGATCATCGGCACCACCGACACGGACTGGTCGCTGAGCAAGGATCACCCGGCCGCCAGCGACGCCGACGTGCAGTATCTGCTCGACCACGTCAACCGGGTGCTGCGTGAGCCGATCACCCGCGACGACATCGTCGGGACCTACGCGGGGCTGCGCCCGCTGCTGTCCGGCGCGTCGGCCGACACCGCGACGCTCTCGCGAGAGCACGCGGTGGCCGAACCGGTCCCCGGGCTGTTCGTGATCGCGGGCGGCAAGTACACCACCTACCGGGTGATGGCCGCCGATGTCGTGGACGCGGCGGTGGCGGGCCTCGGCCGCGCGGTCGCCCCGTCGGTGACCGAACACCTGCCGATCCTCGGCGCGGTGGGCTACCAGGAACTCGCGGCCGACCTCGACAGCCTGGCGCAGCGGGCGGGCCTGCCGCGCGCGACGGTCGAGCGGCTGCTCGGCCGCTACGGCTCGGCGATCACCGACCTGTTCGACCTGATCGCCCGCGAACCCGAACTGGGCCGCCCGCTCACCGGCGCGCCGGAGTACCTGGGCGCGGAGGCGGTGTACGCGGTGACGCACGAGGGCGCGCTGCACCTGGACGACGTGCTCACCCGCCGCACCCGCGTCTCCATCGAAACCGCCGACCGCGGTCTCGCCGCCGCGCCCGAGGTGGCCTGGCTGATCGGCGCGCACCTCGGCTGGGACGCCGCGGCCACCGAGCGGGAGATCAGCCGCTACCGCGAGCGGGTGCGCGCCGAACTCGCCGCCAACCAGGCAGCCGACGACGAGGCCGCCAACGCGGCCAGGATGGTCGCCGTCGCGTGAGCGTGCGTGGCACGGTTTCCGCGCGACCGTGCCACGCCGTGCTCACCGATCCATTCCGCCGTGGCCGCGCGGGGTCGACTCGTCGGTCTCGAGCTGCTCACCGGCGGGGTGCTCGTCGGCGTGCGTCGGTTTGGTGTGCTCGTCGGCGAAATCCGCGTCCTGCTGCATCGACTCCGCCGTCTCCGGATCGATATTCGGTGTGCTCATAACCCGCGCGTACCCGCGCCGACGTGGCCGACACCGCTCGCTGTGCCACGCACGGGAACCGGCCTTGACCTCAACGGCGGTTGAGGATGGAGCATGGATCGCATGACTCGTCCAGTGGAAATGTGGAACACCGTCTACGACAACGACACCGCCCCCTGGGTGATCGGCGAGCCGCAACCGGCCATCGTCGCGCTGGAACGGGAGGGCGGTATCACCGGCCGTGTACTGGACCCGGGCTGCGGCGCGGGTGAGCACACGATCCTGCTGACCCGGCTGGGATACGACGTGCGCGGAATCGATATGTCGCCGAGCGCGGTGGCGTACGCGCGCGCCAACGCGGCCCGCCACGGTGTGCCGTCGGCCGTGTTCGAGGTGGCCGACGCGTTGGCCCTCGGCGACCGGCCGGACTTCGCCGGTGACCCGCCCGGCTCCGCCCCCGCGTTCGACACCGTCGTCGACAGCGCGCTGTTCCACGTCTTCGGAACCGACGACGAGGCGCGCGCCGCGTACGTTCGCAGTCTGCACGCGGTGTGCAAGCCGGGCGGCACGCTCCACGTCCTCGCGCTCTCGGATGTCGAGCCGGGCTTCGGCCCGCGCATCAGCGACACCTTGATCCGGGAGTCGTTCCGCGACGGCTGGACGGTGGAGGACCTGCGGCCGACCCGCTACCGGGGCCGGGTCACCGACGTGGTGGCCGATCAGGTGACGGGCCTGGAGATCTCGGAGTCCGGACAGGTCGACGCCGCCGCGTGGCTGGCTCGCATCCGCCGGGTGTGAGCCGTCCGGCTCACACCCCCTTGGGGGCTCTGCTGCCCATGAAACCGAACAGGTACCCCGCGACCCGCCGCATCTGGATCTCCTCGGCGCCCTCGGTGATCCGGTAGCGCCGGTGGTGCCGGTAGATGTGCTCGAACGGCTTGTGCCGGGAGTAGCCGAGGCCGCCGTGCACCTGCATGGCGCGGTCGGCGGCCTCGCAGCACAACCGGTTGGCCCAGTAGTTGCACATCGAGACCTGCTCGGAGACGGCGAAGGTGCCGTAGGTGTCCATCGACCACGCGGTCTTGTGGATCAGGGCGCGCAGCATCTCGCACTGGGTGTGCAGCTCAACCAAAGGGAACTGGATCGCCTGGTTGGTAGCCAGCGCCTTACCGAAGGGCTTGCGCTCTTTGGCGTAGGCCACCGACTGGTCTATACAGTACTGCGCCGCACCGAGGCTGGACGCGGCCTGGCGGATGCGGTTCTCGTTGAAGAAGTGCTGCACCACCGCCAAGCCGCGTCCCTCGCCGCCGAAGACCGCGGTGTCCGGTACCCGGACGCCGTTCAGCGCGACCCTGGCATGGTCGGTGGGCATGTTGAAGGTCCACAGGTACTCCTCGACCACGAACCCCGGTGCGTCGGTGGGCACCAGGAACGCCGTGATGCCCGCGGCGTCGCCGGGACCGCCCGAGGTGCGCGCGAAGATCAGGTCGGCGTCGGCGATGTGCACGCCGGTGTTCCAGGTCTTGCGCCCGGTGATCACCCAGGCGTCGCCGTCACGGACCGCCGAGGTCTCCATGTGCGTCGCGTCGGAGCCGTGCTCGGGCTCGGTGATGCCGAAGGCGAAGAACTTCGTTCCCGAGGCCAGCCCGTCCACCCACTGCGCCCGCTGCTCGGGTGTGCCGTACTCGAGCATGAGCAGCAGGCCGACATTGTTGGCGACGATGGCGTGCTCGTTCTGCAGATCGCAGTGCAATCCGAGGCCACGGCGGGCCAGGTGCTCGCGGATCACGGCCATGCCGAGGTTGGTGCCGTCCCGCCCGCCGTATTCCGCGGGGAACGCGTACCGCAGGTGCCCTGCGGCGTCGGCGCGCCTGCGGACCTCGGCCAGCAACTCCTCCCACTCGGCGTTCGGCAGGCCGCCGCGCTCCCAGTCGGTGCGGGCGTCCTCGCGCCGGTGGTCGAAGAAGCGGATGTTGTCGTCGGCCTGCTCCAGCGGGGTGATCTCCCGGTCGATGAAGGCGTCGAGTTCGGCCAGGTAATCGACCAGTTCCGCAGGTAGCTCGAAATCCATCGGCAGTCAGCCTTTCGCAGTGGGTCGGATCTGCATCAGCAGATCCCATTCGATTTCCGACACGCGGCGCCCGCTGGCGGCCATCACGATGTCGCGCACGCTGCCGTCCAGGTGGGCCGCGGCCTGCCCGGCCAGTCCGACGCCCCAGCCGAGCGTGCACATCGCCTTCCACCAGCGGAACCGGTCTTCGTCGAAGCTGCCGCCGCCGCGGTGGTATCCGCGCAGGAACGCCTCACGGCCCGCGAGGCCGCCGAACTCCCGGTCGTCCGCGCGGAAGCGCCACATGCGCAGCGCGGGCCAGGCCACGTCGCGCATCGGATCGCCCTGACGCTGCGCGCCCTCCCAGTCGAGCACGGCGCGCAGCCCGTCGGGACCGACGACGATATTGCCGTTGCGCAGGTCGGTGTGCAGCAGCGCGGTGCGGGGCGGCGCGGGCGGGCAGTGGCGTTCCAGCCAGCGCAGCGCCAAGGCGAACACCGGGCGGTCCGGCAGCAGTGCGCGCACCTGCGCAGCGGCCTCGACCAGCTGACGCTCGGGATCGGCCGCCGCTGCGGGCAGCCGCGCGGGCGCGGCGGCCGGATCGATCGCGTGCAGGCGGCCCATGGCCTCGCCCAACTGCTCGGCCACCCGTTCGCCGAGGCCCGAGGCCTCGGCCAGCCGTAACACCTTGCGCGGCACGGTCTCTCCATCGATGCGCTCGGAGACCACGAACGGGCCACCGACATAGCCTGCCTCGGTGCAGATCGCCACCACGGGCGGCACCGGGACGCCGTGGGTGCGCGCCAGTTCCCTGACCGCGGCCTCCACGTCCACCGGGACCAGCTCGATCGCGCCCGGCACGATGGTCGCGACCAGCCGTCGCGTCCCGCCGCCCAGATCGGCCTCGAAGGCGACATTGCGGCGGCGGGCGCCCGCGGACAGATATTCGACGTTCGTCACCGTCACCGACCGGTTCCCGGCCCCGAGGAACTCGGCCAAGCCGCGCGCCAGGTCGGCGCTCACTCGGCCGCCCACTCGTCGTACCCCGGCTTGGCGATCGCCAGATCGGCCCGCACGACGGAGACCAGCGCCGCCCAGAGCTGCTCGTCATCGCCCTCGGCCACGGCGGCGAGCAGCGCACGCTCCCGCTCGGCCGCGGCGGGACCGGATTCGATCTCCCTGCGCACGATCCTGGCGAGGTTGGCCCCCACCCGCGCCTTGTGCTGCAATCCCGCGGGCAGGGCGGGCAGCAGCGTCTCCTCGAGCAGCTCGGCGAGCGAGTCCAGCAACTCCGCTGCCGATGGGCGATTCTGCATTCGTTCCCCTCGGTCGACTCCGGCCCTCAGCATGGCACGCGTCCGCGCGGTCCCGATCGGTACTTTCGGCCGTCACGCGTGGCCGCGCAGTCGTAGAAGCCCGTTTCGCTGCCGGTCAGCGCCAGCGATAGTCGATCTCCATGCGGGGTGAACGTATGGCGGGTTGCGGTCGGGGGCCAGCGGTTCACCCGCCGAAACGTTTCCTTTGCGATGGCTGGGAATACGCCGTGAGTGAACTTCTGCTCGAGGTCGTGCCGGGGTCGGTCGGTAAACTGCGAGGGGGAAAGTGGGCGCGCGTGCGCCATTTGTCGCGCCGGGCGAGCACAGGGAGAATGCATGGCGACCAGTCCCGTCCGATCCGGCATCGTCGCGGGGTTGGCCCTGGTCATGGCGGTGCTCGTCGGGGCGTGCTCGTCCTCGCCGGGGCCGGGCGGCGCACCTGGTGCGGCGGGTTCCGCGCCCGCGCCGATCACCATCACGCCCGCTTCCGGCGCACGCGATGTCGATCCGCTGGCGCCGGTGCAGGTGAGCACCTCCGACGGCCAGCTCACCTCGGTGCGGATGACCAATGAGCAGGGCAAGGCCGTCGAGGGCATCATGACGCCGGACAAGACGGCGTGGAAGCCCACCGAGCCGCTCGGTTACGGCCGCACCTACACCGTGACCGCGGAGGGTTTGAGCATCACCGGCCGTACGGGCCCGACCACATCGACCTTCTCCACGCTGACCCCCAACAATCAGACGAAACTGTCACTGACCACCACGGGCGGCACGCCGCTGTCCGACGGCGGCACCTTCGGCGTCGGCACCGTCGTGGTGGCCCACTTCGACGAGAACATCCCCGACCGCGCCGCCGCCGAGAAACGCCTCTCGGTCACCACCGATCCGCCGGTGGAGGGCGCCTGGTACTGGCTGGACGACCGCAACGCGCATTGGCGTCCGAAGGAGTACTACGCCCCGGGCACCAAGGTCAGCGTGGCGGCGAACATCTACGGCCAGGAGCTGGGCGGCGGCCTCTACGGCCAAGAGGACACCAAGACCACGTTCACCATCGGCGCATCGCACATCTCGATCGCCGATGACAACACCAAACAGATCCAGGTCTTCGAGAACGGCAGGCTGATCCGCACCATGCCTACCTCGATGGGGATGGGCGGCAGCGAGGTCGTCGGGGGCAAGACGATCACGTTCTGGACCCAGCCCGGGATCTACACGGTCATGGACAAGGCCAATCCGGTGATCATGGATTCCTCCACCTACGGCCTGCCGATCAACTCGCGTCTCGGCTACAAGGAGGCCATCGGCTGGGCCACCCGGATCAGCACCGACGGCATCTACCTGCACCAGCTCGATTCCACCATCTGGGCCCAGGGAAACACCGACGTCTCGCACGGCTGTCTCAATCTCAGCGGGGAGAACGCCCAGTGGTTCTTCAATTTCGCCGTCCCGGGTGACGTGGTGGAGGTCCGCAACACCGGCGGCGCCCCGCTGGAGGTCTGGCAGAACGGTGACTGGGGCGTGCCCTGGGACCAGTGGGTGCGGGGCAGCGCGCTCCACTAGAGCCCGCACACCGGCCGGTCTTGCCGATGGCGGGAAGCTGCACTACATTCCTGCACTCGCGAGACCACCCGGTCTCCCCTCCCCGCGCGACGTACCCGCGACGGCACCGCGTGGGACCCGCGTTGACGATCGGAGCCGGCTCGATGGCGATGCTGCTGTACTACCTACTCCTACCGCTCTATCTGGCCGAATCTCTCGTCAACCTGCTGGATTGAGCTGGGGACCGATACAGCGCGATCGCCGCCGGGCCAGAGGCACGCAGACATACACCACTCACAGAGCCAGCTGAGCCGGGGAGCGCGTCGAACGTTCCGGCGGGCGATGTCAACCGGCTTGCTCGCCCCCCGGCGGCTGATGGAAGCCGGGCCCGGCCTTGGGTTCCACGTCGCGCGGGTCGATCGGTTCGCGGCAGTGGTCGCAGACCAGCATGGGTGAGGTCGAGTGGCCGCAGGTGCGATGTTCCAGGACGACCGGCCTGCCCTCCGGCCCGGCCAGGTGGTTGTCACCCCAGACCATCATCGCCGTGACGATCGGATACAGCTCGCGGCCCGCTGCGGTCAGGTGGTAATCGACCCGGCCGCCGCCGTGGTCGGTGCGAGTGAAGATTCCCGCGTCGATCAGCATGCGCAGGCGGCTGGTGAGCAGATTGCGGTTGGTGATGCCGATATTGCGGGCGAAATCGCTGAAACGGTGCACCCCGAAGAACGCCTCGGCGATGAGCAGGATGGTCCACCGGTCGCCGAGCAGTTCGACGACGCGGGTGACCGAATCGTCGACCGGACGCCGCAGTGTCATGGCGCCATCTTCGCATCTCGCTGCGGTATTGCTTTCCTACCGGCAGTATCGGAATAATACCGATCGAGACCGGTGCCCGCTCCGGGCCGGACAGCTGGGAGTGTCGATGACGACCACGAACCACCCGACCGACGACTACGTGCGTCTGCTCGACCCCGCGGTGCGGCCCGACCCGTATCCCGTCTTCGCACGGCTGCGCGAGACCGCCGCGTTCCGGATCGGCACGGCTCCGGTGGTCGTGCTGACCCGCTACGCCGACTGCGCCGCCGTGCTGCGCGATCCGCGCGCGAGCGTCGACCGGTCGCTGGCCCGGTTGCAGCTCGGCTCCATGCCGATCTACGACGGCACCCGGGAAAACGGTGCGGCGCGGGCGAAACCGTCGTTCCTGTTCCTGGATCCGCCCGACCACACTCGCCTGCGCCGCCTGGTGTCCAAGGCGTTCACCCCGCGCGTCGTGCGGAGCCTCGAGCCGAGGATCACCGAGATCGTCGACGACCTGCTCGATCAGCGCGCCGGCGCGGGCAGCCTCGACGCCGTCGATCACTTCGCCTATCCGCTGCCGGTGACCGTCATCTGCGAACTGCTCGGCGTCCCGCTGGCGGACGAAGCGCGGCTCAGCGCCTGGTCCGCGCTGCTGTCGCGCACGCTCGACCCCACTTCGCGCGCGGCCGCCCAGTTCCGCGCCGACCCGGCGGAGATCCAGCGCGCGGGCACCGATTTGTACGCCTATTTCGAAGAACTCATCGACCGCCGCCGCCACACCCCCGGCCCCGATCTGCTGTCCGAACTCATCGCCGCCGAAGACGCCGGAGACGCGCTCACCCATGCGGAACTGATCTCGACCTGCGCATTGCTGCTGGTCGCCGGGCACGAGACGACGGTCAACCTGATCGCCAACGCCACCCTCGCCCTGCTGCGCAGGCCGGACGAACTCGCCGCCCTGCGCGCGGACCCGGACCGGGCGCAGGGCGTCGTCGAGGAGACGCTGCGCTTCGACCCGCCGGTCCAGTTGATCCCGCGCATCGCGGCCGACGACCTGACCGTCGGCGGCACGGACATCCAGCGCGGTGACCTGGTGGTGCTGCTGATCGCCGCCGCGCACCGCGACCCGGCGATGTTCGGCGACCCCGACCGATTCGATCCGGCGCGGGAGAACCGTCACCTGGCCTTCGGCCTCGGGGCCCACTTCTGCCTCGGCGCTCCCCTGGCCCGCCTGGAGGCGCGAGTGGCGTTGACCCGGTTCGCGCAACGCGTCGAATCACCCCGGCCGACGGTCGATCCGCCACCGTATCGGGAGCACGTCAACCTGCGCGGGCCCGCGCACCTGCCCGTCGAATTCGCCGCGATCGCTCCCCGGTAGCTCAGCCGTCGTAGGAGACGTGCGGCGTCCAGCCCTCGGCGGGGCGGATGGCCGCCGCGTACAGCGCCTCCGCTACCCGGTCCCTGGTGAACGCTCCCTCGCCGAGAACGCCGTTGACCTGCACCGCGACCGCTCGGATCCCGTCGGGCGCGAGGGTGGCGTCCAGACTGGCGACCAGGTTGCGCACCGCCGCCTTCTGCACACCGAGCGAGGCGGCTCGGTGCCAGGGCTTGTCCGCGGCCGCGCTGCCGGTGACCAGCACGCGGGCGCCCTCGGACAGAAAAGGACGCGCCGCTTGCACGGCCGGCAGCAGCGCCCCCGCGCCCACGGTGACGTCCTCGATCAGCTCGGCGACCGTCAGTTGCAACGGATCGGCCTCCCGGAAAACGCTGGGGTTGAAGTGCAACACGTCGATGCGGCCGTGCCGCTCGCCCACTCCCGCGACGACGCGGGCCACGTCGGCGGGGTCGCGCAAATCCACGCCGACGCCTTCGGCTTCGAACCCTTCCTCGCGCAACCGCGCCGCCAGCGGTTCGGCCTCTTCGGGTAACCGGCAGGCCAGCACCGTCGTGAAGCCGTCGGCGGCGAACAGGCGGGCGACCGACAGCCCGACGCCTGGACCGGCGCCGAGCGCCAGCAGCACGGTCATCGTTGTCCGCCTCGGGTCCGGGACCCGATACCGGCCTGGCGCGGCGTTCGACCTGGGGCGCGCCGCGGCCGATCACCCACCGGGCCGGTCGCCACCGACGTGTCCGATCGGCCAGCTGGGAACTCGTTCGCGCGCAGGCGGCTCGCACCGATCATTCGACGACGGCCTTGATCCGCTCGAGGGTCTCGCGCATGCCCTCGACGTTGGTCTTGCCGCGCGCCCAACCGGCCAACAGCCAATACAGTCGCAGCACCGGATTGCTGTGCAGCTGGAACGATTCGGTGACCTCGGTGCCGCCGTCCACCGGCCGGAAAACGTAGCGCCAGGTGTTGATCGGCATGCCCCGCGGTCCGAGCACGGTGAACGCGAACTCCCGGCCGGGCTCGCAGGCGTCGATACGGCACACCGTCGCGTACTTCAGTCCCCAGCCGTTGCGGTTGACATGACCGCGGAACTTCACCCCGACCGCGGGGCCGGTCGCGCCGCCGAGCCACTCCGCGGCGAACGTCTCGGGACTGAACCGCCCGGTGTTCTCGATGTCGCTGACCAGTTCCCAGATCTTGTCCGCCGGGGCGGCCATCCGGACCGTGACGCTGTCGTGCATGCGCCGAACGCTAGCAGGCGGTGCGCCCGCCGCTTGCGGCCGCGACCGCACCGCCGCCAAGCGGTACGCCCAGCCGTCCACGTCCGCCAGCCGCTGGTCCGGCCGCAGCACCCAGCAGGCGGCGAGCAGATCATGACCGAAGTGCGCCAGGGCCGCGTGCTGCGGCCAGTGTTCGCGGGTCCACTCCGGGTCGTCGGTCGCCGAGTCGATGCCGCTGCGCACCACGCCGACCAGCTCGAATTGCAGGTGCTGGACCAGCACCCACGCCGCCGCGTCCATCGGCTCACGGCGCAGCCGGTCGAGCAGCGCGCGGGCGGCGGCGCGCACCCGGTGTTCCAACCAATGGAAGGTGCGCCGGTGTCCGTGGGGCGCGACCCCGCGCAGCGCGAGCACGGCGACGGCGACACCGAGCAGCGTCTCCCAGAGCCGATCCCGGATCACGGGTCCGATCGGCCCGCCCGTCGTGGCGACTCCGCCCGCGATCAGGGCGACCGGCGTGATGAAGACGACGGCCAGCGCGTAGTTGCGCGGCACGAACAGCTCGATGCAGAACTGCAGCGCGGCGACCAGCGCGATCAGCGCGTATCCGGTCGGCCCGAGCTGGTAGATCAGCGCGAAGAGTCCGAGACCGGCGATGGTGCCGACGAACCGGTGGATGGCCCGCACCTGCCCGCGCACCCGATCGGGCCCGGTCTGCAACACGATGAGGGCGCTGAGCACCGCCCAGTGCGGCCGATCCAGACCCAGCAGCGCGCTCAGGCAGCCCGCGCCCAGGCAGCCGGCGGCGACACGCATCGCGCTGATCGCCGCGTGCGAGGAGAACGACAGGGAACGCTGGAGCCGGAAGCCGATGCCGGGCCGTGCGAACGAGACCAGGGGGTCGACCAGCAGATCGTCGGTGTCGTCGTCGGGCGCGTGCCCGGCGAGGTCGCGCCGCGCCTGCTGCAAGGTGGCGAGCAACTCGGCTTCCCTCGGGTCCGAAGGCAGGCCCGCGTCGTAGACAGCGGCCCACGCGTCGGCCATCGCGGCGCCCGCCCGGTGGCGCAGATCGATGGCGGGGGTTCCCGCCTCTCGCGCCGCGACATAGGCCTCGACCGCCCGGACCGCCGTGCCGACCGCCACGCGTTCGGGTTTGCGGTGGTCCCGCAGCACCCCGGCCATCGAGACGACGATCGACGCGACGACACCGCAAGCCGTGCAGAACAGCAGTGTCGCCACCGCGGTCCCGGCCTCCGCGGCTTTCATCGCACCCGCGCAGACCAGCGCGAAGAACAACGCCCCGGGCGGGCCGAGCCGCAACGCGTCGATGACGAACACGGCCACGACCGCGATCGCCGACACCATGGCGACCATGAGCAGGGACGAGCCGAAGCCCGCGTCCAGCAGGCCGCCGATCGCCGCACCGGAGCCGACCGCGGCCAGCAGCGCCGCACCCGCGGCGAGGACGACCCTGCCGCGCACTCGGAACGGCCGTCCCTCCCCGTAGAGCACGGCGAAGGCGCCGAACATGACGAACACCGCCACATCCGGATGACCGGCGCCGGTGATGATCGCGGCGGGTACGGCGAACGCCAGCGCGGCGCGCGATGCCACGCTCCACCGCCGGCCCGCGGGCGGCAAGGCGAACAGCAGCGAGCCGACTCGGCCTTTCGGTGGCACCGGATCCGGGTATGTCGCGGCCACCTGCTGTCCTTTCCGTTCTGGACGAACCACCTGAAGCACACACTAGATTCGGGGCATGACCGCCGATGCTCATCTTCCGCTACCCCCGCGCGTCCACGCCTTCGGCGACGACGCGCTCGGTGATCACGACGCCGTCGCCTTGGCCGCGCTGGTGCGCGACGGCGCGGTCTCGCCGCGCGAACTCGCCGCCGCCGCGGTGGCGCGCGCCGAACAGGTGGAACAGCTGGCGGCCGTCGCCTACCGGAGTTACGCGCAACCGCTGCTGCCCGCCGAGCGGAGCGGCGCCTTCTACGGCGTGCCCAGTTTCGTGAAGGACAACACGGACGTGGCCGGCATGCCGACCAATCAGGGCACGGCCGCGTTCCGCGCGCGGCCGGCCCGTGCGCACAGCGGCTACACCCGGCAGTTCCTCAGCACCGGCCTCACCGTGCTCGGCAAGAGCGCCATGCCCGAGTTCGGCTTCAACGCCAGCAGCGAGACCCCGCACCTCGCGCCAACGCGCAATCCCTGGCACACCGGCCATTCGGTGGGCGGCTCGTCGGGTGGGGCGGCGGCGCTGGTGGCAGCGGGTGTCGTCCCGATCGCGCACGGCAACGACGGCGGCGGTTCGATCCGGATCCCGGCGGCGTGCGCGGGTCTGGTCGGTTTGAAGCCGACGCGGGGGGCGGCACGTGGTGTCCGGGCTGGCGCGCACGCTGCCGGTCGACATCGTCAGTGAAGGTGTACTGACCAGGACGGTGCGCGACACGGCGGCGTACGCCGCAGCGGCCGAGAACTATTGGCGCAATCCCGCGCTCCGGCCGATCGGACACGTGGATGGTCCCCCGACCCGACGCATGCGGGTGGCGCTGGTGCTCGACAACCTCGCGGGGCCGCTGGCCGCAGGGCCTACCCGAACGGCTGTCGAAGACGTCGCACGCACACTCGAATCCAGCGGTCATTCGGTGGAGCCCGTGCCGCTGCCGTTCGACGCCACCATCGAGAGCGCCTTTCTGCACTACTGGGGCCTGCTCGCGGCCGCGATCACCACCACGGGCCGGTTCCTCGACCGCCGGTTCGACGCGCGTCGCGTGGACGACCTGACCGTCGGCCTGCGCGCTCTGTTCCTGCGCCGGGCTCTGCACGCGCCGCTGACGCTCTACCGCCTCCGCGCGGCGGCTGCCACCTATGAACAGGCGCTCGGACCCTACGACGCGGTTCTGCTGCCCACGCTCGGGCACACCACACCCGAACTGGGCTATCTCAGCCCGACCGTGCCGTTCGACGAACTCATCGAGCGGTTGCGCGCCTACGTCTGCTTCACCCCGATCAACAACATCACCGGAACACCGGCCATCACGGTTCCCGCGGGCCTCACCGACGCCGGGCTGCCCATCGGCGTGCAGTTCGCCGCCACCCGTGGCAACGAGCGCACCCTGCTGGAGCTGGCCTACCTGATCGAAGCCGAGCGGCCGTTTCCCCGTCTGGATCGCTGAGCCATTCCACCCGCGCGGGACACCCAAGCGCGGGGCCACTTCACCCGAGCGCGGGGCCTTGTTCCTCCGAGCGCGGGGCCCGTTCCTCCGAGCGCGGGGCCCGTTCCCCCGAGCGCCGGGCCCGTTCCCCGAGCGCGGGGCGGGATCGCCCGAGCACGGGCCGGATCGCCCGCCCCTCGAGGGGACTCCGGACTCCCTCAGCTCTTCTGGCGCCCAGAGGCGTCGTGCTCGTGGCGCGCCGGTAGGTCAAGGCGCGACGGCGTTCGCCTCCGACGACGGACGGTCGCGATGCACCGGCCCGTGGGCGTCGTCGCAGTGGTCTTCCAGCACCGGCAGCAGGCGATGCGCGTCCACCTCGGCCGAGGCGGCGACGGCGTGGGAGTGGTCGACCTGCAAGGTGGTGTGGGTGATGCCGTAGTCGTGGTCGAGCAGGTGCTCGATCCGCTGGCGCAGGCCGTGGCAGTCGGCGCCCGGCCGGACGAGCACGTGCGCCGACAGCGCGATGTCACCGGAGGTGATCTGCCAGACGTGCAGATCGTGCACCTCGTCGACGCCATCGATGTCCACCAGGCCGCGCCCGAGCGCGTCGGGATCGACGCCGGCGGGCGCCGCCTCCAGGAAGATCCGGCCGGATTCGCGCACCAGCCCGAGCCCCGCCTTGACCATCAGCGCGACGACGATCAGCGTGGCGATCGCGTCGGCCCTGGCGAAGCCGGTGGTCAGCACGACGAGACCGGCCACCGCGGTGGCGATGAACCCGTACAGGTCGTTGAGCACGTGCTGGAAGGCGCCCTCCACGTTCAGGCTGGAGCGATTGGCCTTGCTGATCGCCCAGGTGGCCGCGATGTTGACCACCACACCGGCCAGCGCGGTCGCCAGCACGAGTCCGCCGGTGACTTCGGGCGGCTCCAGCAGCCTGCGCACGGCCTCATAGGTGAGCCAGCCCGCCAGCACGAGCAGCGTGACGCCGTTGGCCTGTGCCGAGAGGATCTCGGCGCGCTTGTAGCCGTAGGTGTACTTGCCGTTCGCCGGACGCGCCGCCAGCCGGATCGCGATGAGCGCGAGGACAATGGAGGCGGCGTCGGTGAGCATGTGCGCCGCGTCCGACAGCAGGGCCAGCGAGTTGGCCAGCAGGCCGATCACGACCTCGACCGACATGAAGCCGACGATGAGGGCGAGCGCGATGGTCAGCCAACGGCGATCGGCCTGACCGGAGAGCCCGTGCCCGTGCGCGTGACCGTGTTCGTGTCCCATCGACCAACCCTTCCAGCACCTGATATATGCGCATATCTGCATCTGTTGTGGGTAGCTTAACCCACCCCGAGCGGTGCGCGACAGGGCAGCGGAGTGAACTGGATCACGTCGCATACGCCTTCGGCGTGCTATCAGCCGAACAGGGCGTGCACCGCCGCGTAAGCCGCCACGGTGGCGATCAACCCCGCCGACACACCGGCGACCACGTTGGTCACCGCGTAGAAGTACGCGCCCCGCTCGGCCAGCCGCACGGTTTCGTAGCTGAAGGTGCTGTAAGTGGTCAGCGCTCCACAGAAACCGGTGCCGAGCAACGCGAACAGCGGCGAGGACAACGCCGATCCCGCGCCGCTGAGAGCGCCGAGCACGAGACAGCCGATCAGGTTGACCGCGAAGGTTCCCCACGGAAACAGGCTGTCGCGACGATCCTGCACCGCGCGATCGATGAGATACCGCAGCGGTGCGCCGATCGCGCCGCCGACCAAGACCAGCACAACCGTCATCGAGCCGCCTTCCGCGCGCGTCGCAGGCGTTCGTATCCCGCCCTGGTAAGCCCCATGGCGACGAGTGTCGCCGACAGGGCGCAGATCAGCGTGCCCGCGAGATAACCGGCCGCGACGACGAGCGTGTCCGGCCGCAGCAGTGCGCGGATCTCGTTGGCGTAGGTGGAGAAGGTCGTGAACCCGCCCAGGACGCCGACGCCGAGAAAAGGACGCAGCCACCGATGGGCGGCCCAGATCTCGGTCACCGCGACCATGAGCACTCCGATCGCGAAGCAGCCCGCGACATTGGTGACGAAGGTGGCGAGCGGAAAGTGCCCGGGGTGAGCGGGCAAACCCTGAGCGATGCCGTAGCGAGCGAGCGCGCCGAGCGCACCGCCGAACGCGACGACGACCGACACCGGCCCGTGCGCACGCCAGAAGTCCCGCCGCCGGGCGCGGCCACGCGCGCGATCGGCGACGCCGGTCGGTTCCTCGATCAGTTCACCCGCCACGCAGATCTCTTACCCGACTGCCCGCGCCGCCGCCACCGCCGGTCACCCCGCCGCCGCGCTCACCGGCGCTCGGCCTCTCCGTCGCCGTCGTGTGCGACGAGCACCGAGCAGCCGACATGACGTGCGGCCTTCTCCGCGGTGCTGCCGATGAACCGCCCCCAGATGCCCGAGTGCCCGCTGCGCCCGAGCACCAGCAGGTCGGCGCCGTGATCGGCGGCGGCCGTCGCCAGTTCGCGCGCCGCTTGGCCCGCGCGGATCTCGGCCTGCACCGCGATGCCGCGCTGTTGCGCGGTCTCGGCGGCCGCGGCCAGCCAACGGCGGCAGGTCAGCTCGCCGATCGAGCGTTCGTCCTCGATCTCGCCGACCACCGGCCCGTAGTGCGGCAGGTATTCCTCCACCGCGACGACCGTGAGCGCCGCGCGGTGCACCGTCGCCAGCTCGAGCGCCATCGTCAAGGCGGTCCTGGCGCCGGGTGAATCGTCGTAACCCACCACGATCCGCTGGAACACCTCTTCATTGTGAGCCCTCGGCCGAGCCGGAGCCAGCTTTCCGGCAACACCATGGCAATCATGCCGTGGCCGTGACCCGCTCGGCCGCGAGCACTTCGGCGGCCGCACGCTCGCCCGAGCGGATCGCTCCCTCGATGTAGCCCGACCACTCCGTCGCGGTCTCGCTGCCGGCCCAGTGGATCGGACCGACCGGCCTGCGCAGAGCAGAACCCACGGTGGTCAGGACGCCCGGCGGGAAGAAGGCCCCGTAGCCGCCGCGCGTGTACGGATCGTCGGCCCAGACCTTCTCGTGCCACTCGATCGGTTCTCGCGCGGTGTACCCGAAGGCGCGCACGAGCGAACCGATGATCATGGCGCGTCGTTCGGCCGGGGGCAGGTCGGCCAGTCGCTGCGCGGCCCGGCCCGGCACCAGCGCGCCGAGCACGCCTGGACCGCCGGGCCGGGTGGCGTCGAAGGTGACCGGAACCGGATCGTGCAGGTTCAGCGCTTGCCCGGTGAGCAGGTCGTCACGCCAGAACGGCCGCTCGTAGACGGCGAACGCCTTCAGCACCGAGCCCATCGGCATACGCTGGGTCAGCTGGTCGCGCGCGGCGGGCAGCGGCGGGTCGTAGGCGATCCGCCCGGACAGGGTCGGCGGCACCGCCACGATCACGTGCTCGGCGTGCACCTCGCCGGAGTCGAAGCGCACCACCACGCCGTCCGCCTGCCCGCGGATGGCGGTCACCGGCGCGCCGAGACGCACCGCGCCGCCCAGTTCCGCCGCGACCGCGCGCGCCGGCCCGTCGGCGCCGTCGACGAACAGGCGGGTCACCGTCTCGGCGGTGACCCCCGCCTCGACGCCGCCCGCCGAACGGATCGTGGTCAGCAGACCGAGCATCGAGATGCTGCCGACATCGACGCACAGTTCCTCGCCGATCATCACCTCGGCCAGGTTCCGCGCCCGCCGCTCCGGCAGATTCCGGCGCAGCCAGGTCGCCGCGGTCATCGCGTCCAGCCGATCGGCGTCCGGCGCGGCCCACGGACGCGCCGGATCCAGCCGGGCGGCCAGCCGTTCCAGCCGCCACATGGCCTGTGCGAGCACGACAAGGACGAACGTCGGAAGGGGCGGACGCGCGCCGGTGAACGGCCGCCTGACCACACCCTCGACGAGGAGGTCGGCCCCTTCGGGCGGTGCGTAGGTCGCGGCGCCGTACTCCTCGGCCAGCGCGGCGAATCGCGTATGGGCGGCCGAGATCCACTGGCCGCCGAGGTCGACGGCCCATCCGTCACCGGCACGGGCGGTCAGCGTGCGCCCGCCGACGCGCTCGCTCGCCTCCAGGACGACGACTTCCCGGCCCGCCGCTCGCAACGCCCGCGCCGCGCACAGCCCGGCATATCCGGCACCGACGACAACGACGTCCGCACGGTCCATGGTGGCCTCCCGTCGCCGCACCGTAACTCGACAACCACTGTCGATCACCCGTGGCCGATCCGCAACCGGCGTGGCGAGCATCGTCGCGGTCGCGGTCGCGTCGTCCTGCGCCGATGAGCCGCACGGCGCGTCGCCGCTCAGCGGGTCAGCGTGGCCAGGGCGGCGACGGCGGCCTCCTGCAAGGTCGCGGTCAGCGTGCGCGGCGGCGCCGTGACGCGTCCGCGCACCCATTGCCTGCAGTACTCCTGCGCCGGTCCGACGCAGATCGCGTGCGCCACCGGGTAGCCCTCGCCGCCCGCCTCCGCGGCGCCGAGCAGCTCCAGATACCGGCGCTGCAGCGCGCCGAAGAAGACCCGGTTGTGCTGCGCCAGTTCGGGTTCCGCGTAACCCACTACCTCGTCCGGCAACGTGGCGAACAGGAATCGGGCCAGCTCCCTGTGGTCCTGCACCCAACCGAGATGGGCCGCGAGCATCGCGCGGATCGCCTGTTCGGCGCCTGCGTCCGGCGCGTCGAGACGCTCCAGCACCGTCCGCTGGTAATCGAGCATCCCGGAGACGTAGACGGCGGCGGCCAGTTCGGCTTTCGATCCGAACGCGTGGAACATGCTGCCGCTGGACAAGCCGAGCCGGTCCCGCACACCGGCCACCGTGAAGGACGCGTACCCCTTGGCCAGCAGCTGGCGCGTGGCTTCGGCCAGAATGCGCTCACGAGTGCGCACGGCCGGGCTACTCGCCGAACTCGGCGTCGATGCCGGAACGGACCGCGGCGAGCACCTGAGCGCGCACACGCAGTTTCGTCCCCGCGTGCGCCGCGAAGTCGATTCCGGTCAACCGGCGCGCTTCGGCCGTCGCGCGCGTGCGCAGGTCGTCGGCATCGGCCGCGAGCACGTCGAGAAAGCCCAATTCCCTTGCCTCTTCCGGCCCGACCAGCATCCCGGTGTTCGCCGCCCGGTCGAAACCGGGCGCGGTGAGCCGGTGCCGCGCCAGTTCCACACCGTAGTGCGGAATGGTCAGCCCGATCGCGACCTCGTTGAGACCCAGCTTGAAATCGCCTGTCACGCCGAACCGCACGTCCGTGGCCAGCAGCGTGAACGCGCCTTGGGCGATGGCGTGCCCCTGGCATGCCGCCACGACCGGATAGGGGAAGCCGAGCAGCCGGTGGACCAAGTCGCCGCCGGCCCGGAGGGTGCGGCGGATGTCGTCGGCGGAACGGGAGAACGTCGCCAGGTCGTAACCGGCGGAGAACACGCGCGGGCGGCCGGTCAGCAGCACGACGGCTCGGTCCGCCTCGGCCCGGTCCAAGGCGGCGGCGATGGCGCCGAGCATGTGCTCCGACATCACGTTCGCCTTGCCGTCGTCCAGCGTGACCGTGGCGACGCCGTCGTCGAGCCGGTAGGTGACGAGTTCGGTCATGACAGCCTCCTCTAGAGCAGAACTCTAGAGTAGCACTCCAGAGCCTCGCAGCTAATTGCGGGCTGCGGTCGCGGCGGCCCGAGCAGGACCAGGTGCTGCCGCCGCGAAGAGACGAAACAACGGCGCCGGATCGCCCGATACAGCAAGCACACGATGCTGCCGAAAAAGCCTGGCGCGTCCGGGCTTCGGACTAGCCTCGGGACAGGCCCAGGTGAAGGAAGCGACATGACCGCAGCAACCGCCATCCGCCCGCTGGCGCCGAGCGAGGCCATCTTCGCCAACAGCGAAGTCCTCGTCGGCTATTCGATCCGGGTCGCGGGCCGGTTGGATCTCGCCGCGCTGTCGGCGGCGTTCGAGGCCGTGGTTCGCTCCCGTCCGATCCTCGGCGCCCATCTGGAGCCGGACGGGCGCGGCGGCCACCTGCTGCTCGAATCCCCCGGCGCCGCACCCGAGCTGACGGTCGCCGCGGGCGATCCCGAACAACTGCTCACCGGCGCCCGCCTCGACCAGCGCGAGGCGCTCGCCTCGCTGTGCGTGGTCCGGGACGGCGACAGCGCGGGCGTCACGTTGGTGACCCACCACAGCATCGCGGATGCCTGTCATTCGCTGGCCGTGTTCGCCGAGCTGTTGTCCTGCTACACCGACCGCACCCGCGGCCGATCCGCCGAACTGCCGCCGCACGGCTTCCCGCGCTCGGTGGAGGAGCTGCTGCGCGAGCGCGGCGTGCGGAAGATCGGCACACCGGTCGCGCCGCACCGCCCCGCCGGCGTCGCCGGAAGCCACTCGGAGCCGGAAGATTCCGGCTACCTCGTCCCGCGCACCGCACGCTGCAGGCTGACCAGGAAGCAGACCGCCGCGCTGATCGAACTCGGGCACCGGAACAACACCACGATCAACGGCCTCGCCTCCGCCGCGATCCTGCTGACCGAAGCCGAGCTGCGCGGATTGCCGCTGACCGAACTGGCCTACACCTACTCGGTGGACCTGCGCACCCGGGTGACCCCGCCGATCGGGACGACCGAAGGCACCAACGTGCTCGGCTTCGCCAACTTCGCCCCGACGCCGACCACCGGCACGACGTTGGTCGAACTGGCCCGCGCCATCAGCGACACGCTGCGCGCGGGACTGCACACCGGCCTCGTGCAGCAGACCCCGCTGCACATTCCCGAGATCGCCGCCGGTCCCCCACCGCGCGCACCGGGCATCGTGCTGGCGACCAATTGGGGACGCGTGCAAAGGCCCGGAGTGCCGGACGAGCTGCGCATCACCGACTTCCGCTCGATCATGCTCGGCAAGCCGGACAAGACCGGGCACCGGCTGCAGCAGCCGAGCGGCACCATCATCATCAGCACCTTCGACGACCGGCTGAGCATCGAGATCCATCACCCCGAGGAGACCACGGAGGAACAGCGGGTGCGGGTACGACTGCTGACCAGCCACCTGTCGGAGTTCAGCGCCGCGGGAGCGGCGTGAACCCCGCCGCGCCCGTCAGGCGCGCGCGGCCTGCCTGCGCGACAGAGTCTGCAAAGGATCGGTGAGCACATCGGTGAAGGCCAGCTCCGCGGCGCCGAGCAAGGTGGCGTCGCCCGCGAGCGCGCTGGTGCGCAACCTGACTCGTTCACGGAGGGCTTGCAGGCCGTTCACCGCGACGCGGCTGCGCACCTGGGCCGCCGAGGCCAGATAGATCTCCCGCAGCACGCCACCGAACACCACCATCGACGGATTGAAGACGTTCACCAGATTCGCGACGCCGTAGCCGAGCCATTCGCCGACCTGGTGCAGCGCGTCGCGTGCCGCCGCGTCGCCGCGCGCGGCGGACTCGATGATCGCGTCCACCGCCGCCTGACCCGCGGGCTCGGTCCGTCCCGCCGCCGCGATCAACCCGAGCTCACCCGCTTCGACTTCGAGGCAGCCACGGGAACCGCAGGCGCACGGCCGCCCACCAGGATTGACGATCATGTGCCCGACCTCCCCGCCGTAACCGCCTTCGCCGCCGAGCAATTCGCCGTTCACGATGATGCCGCCGCCGATGCCGACGTCACCGTGCAGGTAGATCAGGTTCGCCAAGCCTTCGCCCACACCGCGTTCGCGTTCGGCCAGCGCGCCGAGGTTGGCGTTGTTACCGACCGCGACGCGGAGGCCGAGACCGAGTTCCCGCGTCAGTGCGGCGCCGAACGCGACATCCACCCAGCCGAGATTCGGTCCGTATCGCACGACGCCGTCCTGTTCGCGGACCATGCCGCAGAACGCGACCCCGACCCCGACGCACCGGGCGTCCGGCGCTGCGGCGGCGATCATCTCCCGCGCCATCGCGGCGAGCGCGGCGATCACGTCGTCCGGGTCGAACGCGCCGCCGGGGCGGGCGGCCGCGGTGCGATCGAGCACCGAGCCGCCCAGCCCGACCCGGGCGGCGGCGAGCCGGTCCGCACCGACGTCCAGCGCGACGACGTAGACGCGCTCGGCCTGCGGGCGCACCACCAGCGACGGTCTGCCCGCCCGCCCGGTCTGACCGGGCAATTCCTCGCTGACCAGCCCCGCCGCCGCCAGATCCGTGGTGAGCGCGAGGATCGTGCTGCGGTTCAACCCCATTCGCTCGGCGAGCGCGGCGCGCGACACCGCTCCGTCGCGGTGGACGTGCCGCAGCAACGCGGCGAGGTTGCGCGTGCGGATCTCATCGGGCGAAGGTGCTGCTCGCATTCACCGGGCTTTCGTCACGGGGGCTGGAATTCATCGCCGCGGGAGCGCACGCTTACGGGAGAGTGCGTCCACTCCGGCCGCCAAGAGCAGCACGAATCCTGTCACAACGAATTTCGTGCCCGCGCTGTAGCCCATCAGCCCCATGCCGTTGTTGATCACGGCGACCACCGCGGCGCCGAGCACCGCGTCCAGCATCCGCCCGCGCCCGCCGAACAGGCTGGTGCCGCCGATCACCGCCGCGCCGACCGCGGTGAGCAGCACGTCGCTGCCGCCGGTGTTCGGATCGACGGAGTTCGCCCGCGATGCCGCGATCAGCCCGCCCACCGCCGCCATCGCCGAGCACAGCACGAAAGCGGTGATCTTCACGCGATCCACCGCGATGCCCGCGCGCCGAGCCGCCTCCGCGTTGCCGCCGACCGCGTAGATGTGCCTGCCGAACGCGGTGCGGTCCAGCACGAACGTCCACAGCAGCAACAGCGCGACGATCATCGGCACCACGATGGGCATACCCGCCAGCGAGTGCACGGCCGGATTGCGGCTGCGCTCGCCGTTGAGCACCAGCACCGCCGCGCCCGCCACCAGCGCGAGCAGCGCGACCCGCAGCACGACCACCCGCGCCGCCGTGCCGGTGAGCCCGAGTTTCGCGCGCGCCCGCCACTTCCGGTACTGCACGAGGGCGAAACCCGCGATCAGCGCCGCGTACAGCACCCAGCCCAGTAGTGGCGGCACGTTCTTGTTCGCGATGGCGACGATCGTCTCGTCCCGGATGGAGATGTTGCGGCCGTTGTCCATGATCTTCAGCGCCACGCCCTGCAACGCGAGGAACGCCGCCAGCGTCACCACGAACGACGGGATCCCGATCTTCACCACGACCGTGCCGATCGCCAGTCCGATCGCAACGCCGGTGAGCAGCGAGACCAGCACCGCCGCGTACCACGGCCACCCCTCGTCGGTCAGCAGCACGGCGAGCACCGCGGCGCAGACCCCGCTGGTGAATCCGGCCGAAAGGTCGATCTCGCCCAGCAACAGCACGAAGATCAACCCCATCGCGATCACCGCGATGGCCGCGCCCTGGGTGAACAGATTCGCGAAGTTGGCCTCGGACATGAAGACCGGGCGCGCCGCCCAGAAGACGGCCGACAGCACGACGAGCGCGATCACCGACGGCAACGCCCCCATGTCGCCGCCGCGCATCCGGCCGACGTAGCCGGTCATCAGGTCGGTCACCGGCGCCGCCGGTCGCCGCTCGGTGGTCACCGCGGTCATCGGGTCACTCCGCTCGCCTCGAGGCCGAGCGCGCCGCTGCGGCCTGCCGTGATCAATTCGACGACCTGCGCGTGCGTCACGTCGGAGGTCCGTACCTGGGCGGCCATCCGGCCGAGATAGAGCGCGGCGATCCGGTCGGACACCGCGAAGACGTCGTTCATGTTGTGCGAGATCAGCACCACCGCGAGGCCCTGGTCGGCGAGTTTGCGGACCAGTTCGAGCACCTGCTGGGTCTGCGCGACGCCGAGCGCGGCCGTCGGCTCGTCCAGGATCACCACCTTGCTGTTCCACAGCACGGCTTTCGCGATGGCCACCGTCTGGCGCTGCCCGCCCGACAGGCTCGCGACCTGCTGGCGGACCGACTTGACGGTGCGCACCGACAGGCTCGCCAGCGTCTTCTCGGCGAGTTCCTCCATCGCGTATTCGTCGAGCACCAGACCGCGCCTGCGTTCCCGGCCGAGGAACATGTTCTGCACGATGTCGAGGTTGTCGCAGAGCGCGAGATCCTGGTAGACGATCTCGATGCCGAGCGCCGCCGCGTCGCGCGGGCTGTGCACCTGCACCGGCGCGCCGTCGAACAGGAATTCCCCCGCGTCGATCGGATGGGTTCCGCCGATGCATTTGACCAGCGTGGACTTGCCCGCCCCGTTGTCTCCGACGAGCGCGGTGACCTCGCCGGGATAGGCGCTGAACGCGACCTCGTGCAGCACGTGGACAGGGCCGAAACTCTTCTCTACTCCGCGTAATTCGATGACCGGCGGTTCGGACATGGGTGGCTCCTCGCCAAGGGAAGGAGCCCCTTCCGCGCTCCCCTCATCGAACCGCGGAAGGGGCGTGCGATATCAGATCCCGTTGTCCGCGCAGAGTTTCGCGAACTCGCCGGTGCACAGCTCGGCCTTGGTGACATAGCCGTCGGCCACTACGTCCTTGACGTCGCGCGGGTAGATCGGCTTGGGCTCCAGCAGCACCGACGGCACGTCGGCGTTCGACTCCGGATCGCGCACCGTGCCGTTGGTCGTGCCCTGCTCCCCTTTCACCAGCCCGACCGCGAGTTTCGCGGTCGCGTCGGCCTCCTTCTGGATCGCCTTGTAGACGGTCATGCACTGGTCGCCCGCCAGCACGTTCTGCAGGCCCTGCACCGTGGCGTCCTGCCCGCTGACCGGCACCTGGCCGTTGAGCTTCTGCTTCTTCAGCACCGCGATCGCGGCATTGGCCAATCCGTCGTTGGCCGCGACGACGCCCCCGATGTCAGGCCGTCCGGTGAGCATCTGCTCGAAGATGGTGCCCGCCTTCGTGTTGTCCCACTCCGGGACGGCCTGATCGGGGCCCTTGACGTACTGGCCCGCGTCGAATCGCGGCTTCAGCACACCGTCGTAGCCGGTCTTCAGCAGGGTGGCGTTGTTGTCGGTCGGTCCGCCGTTCAGGTACGCGACCACCGGGCGCACCGCGTTGCGATCGGTCAGGCACTGCGCGACGCCCGCACCGAGCAGACTGCCGACCTTCACATTGTCGAAGGACACGTAGTACTGCGCGCCGCCGCCCAGGGTGAGCCGGTCGTAGTCGATCACGGTGACGCCCTGCGATTTCGCCTTCTGGATCACCGCTTTGCCGGTGCCGCTGTCCAGGTTGGTCATCACCAGCACCGAGACGCCGTTGGTGATCATCTGGTCGGCGATGGTCTGGAAGGCGTTCTTGTCGCCTTGGGCGTTCTGGATATCGGCCTTGACGCCCGCGGCGTCGAACGCCTGTTGCAGGTATTTGCGATCCGCCGTCTCCCAGCGGGCGGAGGTCTTGCTGTCCGGGAGGATCACGCCGATCCGGGTTTCGCCGCCGGAGTCCCCCGAGTCGCCGCACGCGGTGAGTGTGGCGGCCAGCAGCGCGAACGACAGCGCGGCGGCGCTGAAGATGCCCTTACGCATGAGTGGGCCTTTCATCACCGGCCGAGACGATGCCCCGGCCGGTCGGAGTGGAACGAATGTTGTGGACAGCAACATATTCCACTGTGACACAGCGCACAACAGCTAATTTGTTGTTCCGGATAACAATCTCGACACGCAGACGTTCGCCGAGGTCGATGGCACCGCGGCCGGATCGGCAAGGGGCGCGGGATGGCTCGTGAACAGGGATGTCGGCCGATCCCTCCGGCCACGCCCGCGGATGCCGGAGGCATCACCCGCACTCAGGGGCGGGCACCGGACACGCCCAGGAGTCGCCCACGCGCGGAACCGACCACCGAGGAACGGGCGCATGGCGGGCCTCCGGCACAGTACCCTTGGCGGTGAATCATGGCGCGGTAGCGACAGACTGGGATCCGGGAGGGGAACAGTGGATACGCTCAGGCTCGACCCGGCGGCGGTGGCCGCCTACACCGCGATCGCGGACGCGGTGTCGAAACAATTGGCGTCGGCGGCCACGGTCGCCTCCGGCGCGGTGGATCCGGAACGGCTGGCCGCCGATCTCGGGCTCGTCGGTGCGGAATTCGCGGCGCGCTTCTCCGCGGCCGTCTCCGAACACGCCGAAGCGTTGTCGACGGCGGGCCAGCTGGTCGGCGCCTACGGCCAGGTGCTGCGCGGTTACAGCGAGAGCGCGCAGGATGTCGACGCCGCGACGGCGAGCGCGATCACCAGGTCCGGGGAGGCGTCGGCATGAGAAGCCTGATGGGACTGCGCAAACGCGCGCACGTCACCCAGCCCGCCGCCGAGACCACCCGACCGCTGAGCACCGAACCGGGCGTCGATCCGCCGATCGTCGCCGCGCTGGTCGAACCCCTTCTGACGCTGCGCTCCTCGCTCGGCACCGGCGTCGGCGTGCCGAGCGCGGCCGCGACCGGGGCGCTGTCGGCCGCTTCCACGCAGGCGGCCGACACCGAAGGTCCGCACCGGGAAGGCCTGCACGCGCTGGAGTCGACCTGGACCTCGAAGGCCGCCGACAGCGCGGTGCCCGCGATGCGCACCACGCAGACCCAGATCGGCGACATCTCCGATCGCGGTCCGGCCTATCTGTCCGTGCTCGCCGACGCGCACGCCACCTCGGGGCGCGCGGCGCGGCGGGTCGACCAGATCATCGCCGACTTCCGGCGCGACGCGCGCGAGATCCTGGACAACGCCACCTCCGCACCGGAGACCGACGCCGTCATCACCCGCGCCACCCAGGCGCTGCGCGACGCGCTCACCACCGTGACGGCCGCGCGCACCGAAATGGACGACCACACCAGGCGACTCGACGAGATGGGTCCGCTCACGGTCACCACACCGTCCGGCGTCTCCCAAGGGCAAGCCGTCTCTCCCGGCAGCACCGGTCAAGTCGTGCCCGGCACCACGGCACCCGCCACCACCCAGCCGATGGACCCGGCCATGGTCGCGCAATTGCAATTGCAGCAGCAGCTCATCTCCGCGGGAGTGGATCTGGGCACCACGGCCATCAACGCGGGCGTCGACATCGGCACGCACATCATCGACAAGATCGCCGAAGTCGGCATCCACGGCATCGACACCGTCGCGGCGGCCGCGGACAAGGCGATCCCGGAGCTGATCAACCCTGGATCCACCACCAATCCCGGCTCGAACGGCGACGACTCGAAGAACTCCTCGAAGTTGTTCGACTTCGGCGGATCGCCGGAGCACAAGCCGTCCACCAGCGGCCCGGGTTCGGTGATCCCGCCCGGCAACTCCGCCCCCGCCGCCCGCGCGGACGTGCCGAAGCCGGAGAGCAGGCCCGCGCCCGCGGTCATCCCGCCCGCCGATTCCGCACCGCCCGCGCCCGCGAGCAACCCCGACCATCCGGCGCACCCCGGCCCGACCGGCGGCATGGTGGTGCCGCCCGCCGCGCCGCCCGGCGGTGAGGACCACGAACACAAGCCGCGCGACGGCCAGCTCGGCGTGACCATCCCGTCCGCCGTGACGGCGGTCGTGCCGGTGCTGGGCGAATTCGACGATGACGCCCCCTGACCGGGAGCATCCCAGTCAGGGCGCGGGCCAGGCCAACCCGTTCGACACGGGTCTGCCGATGCTGCGCATCCCCGCGAGCAAGCCGTCCAAACGACGTCGTTCGCCCGGGCGCCGCAAGCAGACCCGTCGTCGTGAACCGCAGTACGAGGCGCCGGAACCACCGCGTCAGCCGCAGCGGCAAGAGACCAGGCCGCGCTTCGGCGAATGGGAGCAATGGCTGGAGCCCGCACCCGCCGCGGTGCGGGCTGCGCAACCCGTTGCCCCACAGCAGCGCGGCGCACCGGCCGAGCCGGAGCAGGTCAAGGCCGCGGACAGCCACGTCCCTGCGCCCGCCGTCGTCAATCGATCCGGCATCCATCCCGGCACCCCCGTGCGGCGTCCGCGGCGCACCGATCAGCAGCGCGGCAACCGTTCGCTGACCGTCCTGATCGTCCTCGGCATCGCGATCGCCACCGTCTCGATCGGCATGGCCATGATCTACGGTTCCGAGTCGAATTCCCGCAAGCCGGCGGCGACGTCGCCGCCGCGCGCGGCCGGGCCCGCACCGGTTACGTCCACATCAACCTCGCGGGTCAGGCCGCCGTGGGCCATCGCCACGCCGGGATGCGAGCAGAAACGCACCGGCGACGTCATTTCCGGCACCGATCCGGGCGGCACCGGCAACGGCCCCGACGCCATCTTCGCCTTCGAGTACGCCTACTACGCCGAACGATCCGGATACCGGGCGCGCGCGGTGGTCGCCCCCGACGCCGCCGTATCACCCGCCGATCAGATCCAGCGCGGCATCAATCAGGTGCCCGCGGGCACCCGCTACTGCGTGCAGATCTCCCGGGCCGGGGACGGCCCCGACGGCCAGGCACGGTGGGAAGTGCGTTTGACGCAGCAGTTTCCCGGCGAGGACGCGAACACCTTCACGCAGTTCATCACGACCCGAACCGGAACGGATCAAACGCTGATCACCAGCATCACGGCGGGCTGAGGGCATCCGGCCGAGACCGGCTCGTTCCGCCGCCGGTGCCGGACCACTCTTGCGAACACCAATGTTCGCCGAGCATGATGAGCGGTGAATCGACTTGCGGCAGCGATCGTTCCGACACGATCGCGAAGCGAAAGGTTGGACCGTTGCATCGCCTGATCCGGATAGCCCTCACCATCGTCGTCGCGGGCCTCATCGCGCCTTTTCTATCCGTGGCCTCCGCGCACGCGGCGCCGACGGTGCGCTGGGAGACCAGGGTGAGCGACCGGATTCTCGACATCGGAGTGTCCTCCCCGAACCTCGAGGGCCCGGACTGGTCCGTCAAGGTGGTGCGACTGCTGCTTCCCCCTGGCTGGTCCAAGGACGCCGCCCGCACCTGGCCGACGGTGTGGGTTCTGCACGGCGGCTTCGACGACCACAAATCCTGGACCGACAAAGGCGATCTGGCGGCGCTGACCGCGGGACGGGAAGCGATCTTCGTACTACCCGAGACTAGTTGGTGCAGCGCGTATTCCGACTGGTACAACGACGGCCACGGCGGCCCGCCTGCGTGGGAGAGCTACCTGTTGAACGACGTGCGCACCCTGCTGGAAACCGGCTACCGCGCCAATGCGACCCGCGCCATCGCGGGCAATTCGATGGGCGGCCTCGGGGCGATGAAGTTCGCCGCCGCCCACCAGGGATGGTTCCGCTCGGCCGCTTCCTTCAGCGGCAACGTCGATCCGCTGCACGACTCCGGCGCCCCCGGCGAACCCGACAAGCCCGGCCAGGGCTGCGCCGCCGACTGGAAACGAGTCTGGGGCGATTACACCGTCAACCGCGACATCTGGGTCGCCAACAACCCCTACAGCCGGGCCGCCGATCTCACCGGCATCCCCTTGTTCGTCTCCTACGGCAAGGGCGATCCCGTGGAATCCGCAGCCTACGAACAGAACTACCGTTTCGTGGACCGCCTGCAAGAACTCGGCGCGCAGGTGGACGAGCGCTATGTGCCCGCCCAGGGACACAACTGGGACGCCTGGAAGATCCAGATGCAGAACGCCTTGCCCATGCTGCTGTCCTCGGTGGGGGCGGGATGAGCGCGCTCGCGGCCGCGAACTGCTCCGCTCAGCGCGGCGTCAGCTTGACGACCGGAATCACCCGATCGGTCTTCTCCTGGTATTCCGCGAAGCCGGGCATCACCTCGACCATCGCGGCGTAGAGGCGATCGCGTTCCGGGCCATCGGTGATCGCGGTCGCGGTCGCCTCGAGGGTTTCGGTGCCGATTTCGATCGTGACCTCCGGATGGGCGCGCACGTTGTGGTACCAGTCGGGATTGGTGGGAGCGCCCGCCTTGGAGGCGACCACCACGATGTCCTCGCCGTCGCGAATGAACGCGAGCGGATTGGTGCGCGGGCGACCCGACTTCGCGCCGGTGCTGGTCAGCAACAGCAGCTCGCGGCCTGCGAAGGGGCCGCCGACCTTGCCCTGGTTGGCGCGAAATTCCTCGATGATCTGGGTGTTCCAGTCGCCTGCCATGGCTTGTCTCTCCTAGGGAGTAGGGTGCGCCGGGTCGTGCGCGAGCCTACCCAGATCTGGCTGCCGGAGCCGAACCAACGCCCGCCCAACAGCGGAAGGGGCACGATGGCGGGGTGCGGGTGCTTGTTGTCGAGGACGAGAAATTGCTGGCCGACGCGATCGCCGACGGCCTGCGCAGGCATGCCATGGCGGTCGACGTGGTGTACGACGGCGCCGCGGCGCTGGAGCGTACCGGCGTGCACGACTACGACGTGGTGGTACTCGACCGCGATCTGCCCGGCGTCTCCGGTGACGCGGTGTGCGGCACGCTCGTGGCGTCCGGCGGCGCGGCGCGCATCCTGATGCTGACGGCGGCGAGCGCCGTGGCGGAGCGGGTGGCCGGTCTGGGGCTCGGCGCGGACGACTATCTGACCAAGCCGTTCGCCTTCGCCGAGCTGGTCGCCCGAATCCAGGCGCTCGGGCGGCGGGCGCGCAGCGCCGCTCCCCCGGTGCTGGAGCGCTCCGGCATCCGGCTCGACCAGCACCGGTTCGCCGTCACCAGGAACGGCGAGCCGGTCACCCTGTCGCGCAAGGAGTTCGCGGTGCTGGCCGAACTGCTGCGCGCGGACGGCGGCGTAGTCTCGGCCGAGCAACTGCTGGAGAAGGCGTGGGACGAGCACATCGACCCGTTCACCGGCGTGGTGCGGTACACGATCATGAACGTACGGCGCAAACTGGGCGACCCGCGGCTGATCGAGACCGAGCCCGGCGTGGGCTACCGGATCCGATGAGCGGGCGCACGATCCGGCTGCGGCTGACGCTGCTGTACGCGACGGCGTTCTTCCTGGCGGGCGCGGTGCTGATCGCGTTGACGTACTTCTACCTCAACCAGTCGCTGGAGCGGCGGCCCGGCGGCGGTGCGCAGCAAGTGGTGCGCGAATATCTCATCGAGCGGGCGGAGCGGAACCGGGCCCCGATCTCCACGGAACTCTTCAAGGCGCTCAGCGAGCAGGCCCAACGCAATCGGCGCGACACCCTGCGCGCCATGCTGATGTGGTCGCTGGTATCCCTGGGCGCGGTGGGCATCGCCGCGGGTGGCTTCGGCTGGTTGCTGGCCGGACGCGCCCTGCATCCGTTGCAGCGGATCACCGCGACCGCGCGGCGCGTTGCCGACACCAGCCTGCACGAGCGCATCGCCCTCGACGGTCCGCAGGACGAGATCAAGGACCTGGCCGACACCTTCGACGCGATGCTGGAACGGCTGGACCGCGCCTTCGACGGACAGCGCCGATTCGTGGCGAACGCCTCCCACGAGTTGCGCACACCGCTGACCATCAACCGGACGCTGATCGAGGTGGCGTTGGAAGACCCCGAGGCGCCCGAGTCCACCCGCAGGCTCGGCGCCACGCTCCTCGAGGTCAACCGCAGGCACGAACGACTCATCGACGGCCTCTTGGTACTGGCCACCAGCGAACAGCGGCTGACCGAACACCGCCGCGCCGACCTCGCCGACATCGCCGCCGACGCGGTGGGGACCTGGGCCGAGCGGCCAGGGGCCGAGATCACCGCCGATCTCGAACCGGCTCCCGTGCAGGGAGATCCGCTGTTGCTGGAACGCCTCGTACACAATCTGCTCGACAACGCCGTGCGCTACAACCTGCCCGAGAACGGCTGGGTGACCATCCGGTCGACGACGAGCGGCGACCGCGCCGTGCTCACCGTGGCCAACAGCGGCCCCCGGGTGCCCGCGTTCGAGGTCGACAGTCTCTTCGAGCCGTTCCGCAGACTGTCCACCGCCGAGCGCTTGGCCGCTTCCGAGGCCCGCGGCGCCGGGCTCGGCTTGTCGATCGTGCGCTCGGTGGCCCAGGCCCACGGAGGCACCGTCCACGCGACGGCCCGGCCGGAGGGCGGTCTGGCCGTCACCGTCGACCTCCCTCGCGCGCGGGAGTAGCGCAGGACGGGCGAGTCCGACACCTCGCCCGTACCGTGCTCAGTAGTTGTGGCAGGTGTCGGCGATGACGCGGAACTTCTCGCGGTGCTGCTGCGCCTCCGGCGAGTTCCTGCGCTCCTCGAACCTGCTCTTGGCCTGCGGGTGCTGGTCCAGGAACTCCTTGGCGCGCTGCTTGCGCTGCTCGACCGGGAGGCTCAGGAATTCCTGGAGTTTCGCCTTCCGGTCCGGGTGGGCGTCGAGCCGGGCGGCGGCGTCGGGGAATTGGGCGTGCACGGCGGCGTCGATCTGCGCGAAGCTGCACGTCGTCTCGAGCAGTCCGCCCGGCTGCGGCTGCGCGGAAGCGGTTGCCGGAACCAGCAGCGCACCCGCGGCGAGCAGACCGCCCAGGGCGAGGGTGGCTCGAACGATTCTCGTCATGTCGGATAACCCTTTCGGTGGGGACGTGGGGCCACCTCGTGACCCGGCGTCAGTCCACCAGAAAGGCTGTTTGGACGGCGCTAGGTCGTGCCGCCGGGCTACCGTTGGGGTCGCTGTCGTGTACGGATCTACCGATTCCCGCTGCTGGAGGCGTCTTGCGCACCATCGCTCGTGTACTGCTCGCCCTCGTGGCCTTCGCCTGCGCTGCGGTCTGCGCCCCGGCCGTGGCGCTCGGCACGCCGCAGGCCGTGCACCTCGACGACGTGACCGCGAAGAAGCTCGACGAACTGCTGTCGCTGCGCGCTCAGGCGCCCGCCTCGGCGAGCAAGGCGGAGCTGATCGAACTGCTGTCGCGCCGCTTCCTCGGCACGCCTTACGGCGCGAACATGCTCGTCGGATCGGCCACCCGGCCCGAACAACTGGTCGTCGACCTGCGCCGGGTGGACTGCTTCACCTTCCTGGACTACGTCCAAGCGCTCACCGCGGCCACCGACCGCGACCAGTTCACCACGAACCTGATCCGCACCCGCTACGCCGGTGGCCGCGTGGATTTCCAGCAGCGCAAACACTTCTTCACCGACTGGGCGCACGTTCCCGAGATCGCGGCCACCGACATCACGGCGACGTTGAGCACCGCCGCGGTGACCGTCACCCGGCACCTGAACGCGAAAGCCGACGGCGGCATGTATCTGCCGGGGCTGCCGGTGGTCGATCGCGCGATCACCTACATTCCCAGCGCCGCCGTCGGCCAGGACGTCGTCAGCGGGCTGCGCACCGGCGACTACATCGGCGCCTACGCCGACCAACCGGGACTGGACGTCACCCACGTCGGCATCTTCGTCATGACCGACGCGGGCCCGGTCTTCCGCAACGCGTCCTCGCTCGCCGGCAACGACAAGGTGGTGGATTCACCCTTCGCCGAGTACGTCCGGTCGACCCCTGGCATCGTCGTCCTGCGGGCGCGCTGACCGCGCCGCGGGTCAGGCGACGGGCGCCGGCCGCCGGACGGCCGATTTCGGCGTCCCGGTGAGCGTCTTGCCCAGGTCGGTGCGCAGCGTGGTGGCCGAGTCGAGCAAGTAGTTCTGCCGCACCTTCCACGGATGACGGCCGCCCTGACGGGGGAAGTCGCCGATGGAGCGCTGGATGTAGCCGGAGGCCAGATCCAGCAGCGGGTGCTCCTCGAGCGTGCCACGCGGCTCGGGCACCACAGCCGCGTAGCCCTTGCGATCCATGTGGTTGAGCACCTTGCAGACCAACCGGGAGGTGAGGTCGGCGCGCAACGTCCACGACGCGTTGGTGTAGCCGATGCACACGGCGAAGTTCGGGACGCCGGTGAGCATGGCCCCTTGCCAGACGAATTGCTCGGACAAGTCGACCCGCACACCGTCGACGCTGGGCACGATGCCGCCGAAGGCCAGCAGTTGCAGCCCGGTCGCGGTGATCACGATGTCCGCTTCCAGCACCCGGCCGGACTTCAGCCGGATGCCCTCCGGGACGAAGGTGTCGATGTGATCGGTGACGACCTCGGCCTTGCCCTTCTTCATGGCCTTGAAGAAGTCCGCGTCCGGGACCGCGCACAGACGCTGGTCCCAGGGGTTGTAGCTGGGCGTGAAGTGCTCCGCGACGGCCTTTTCGTCCTTCAGGATGCGGGTGGTGAGGCCGGTGAGCAGCTTGCGCGCCGCTTCCGGACGGCGACGGCAGTACTGGTAGAAGCCGATGCCGAACAGGATGTTCTTGGTGCGGATCAGGCGATGCGCCAGACGCGGCGGCAGCAGTTCGCGGATCCGGTCGGCCACCTTGTCCCGCCCCGGGACAGCGCTGATCCAGGTCGGCGACCGTTGCAGCATGGTCACCAGCTGCGCCTGCTCCGCCATCGCGGGGACCAGGGTGACCGCGGTCGCGCCACTGCCGATCACGACGACCCGCTTGCCGCGATAGTCGAAGTCCTCGGGCCAGAACTGCGGGTGCACCACCTGGCCGGTGAACGACGCGATGCCCGGGAATTCCGGCGCGTACGGCTGGTCGTAGTCGTAGTACCCGGCGCAGGCGTAGAGGAAGCCGCAGGTCAGCGTGTGCGTTTCGGGCGAGCCGGACGCGTCGCGCCGCTCGAGGGTCAAAGTCCAGCGCGCGGCGGCGCTGTCCCAATCGGCCGCGAGCACCTTGGTGCGGAAACGGATGTGCCGGTCGATGCCGTTCTCGGTCGCGGTCTCGGTGATGTAGCGCAGGATCGAGGGACCGTCCGCGATCGACTTGGCGTCCCGCCAGGGCTTGAACGGGTAGCCGAGGGTGAACATGTCGGAGTCCGAGCGGATGCCGGGGTAGCGGAACAGATCCCAGGTGCCGCCCAGCGAGTCGCGGGCTTCCAGGACGGCGTAGGTCTTGCCCCCGCACTCGGTCTGCAACCGGTAGGCAGCGCCGATACCGGATAGTCCCGCGCCGACGATCACGACATCGAGGTGTTCCGGTGCTGCATCGGTCTGCGTCATGTCTCCAGTGTGCGAGCCCGATGGGGTCGCTTTCTTGACTTTGCGCGACAACTATTTGATCCTCGACGACATGTCGGTGATTCGCTCCGCGGGGTTGCGCGGCTTTCGCGCGACCGTGGCCGAACTGGGCGGCGACGCGGAGGCGCTGGCCTCGGCATGCGGCCTGCCGGTGGCCGCCCTGGACGCCGACGACCTGCTGGTACCCGACGAGCGGGTCGCGGCCGTGCTGGAACTGGCCGCGCACCAGCTGCGCTGTCCCGACCTGGGCCTGCGGATCTCCCAGCGGCAGGATCTGGACATGCTCGGCCCGCTGGCGCTGGCCATCCGGAATTCGCCGTCGCTGGCGGATGTGCTGGAGTGCTCGGCGCGCTATCTGTTCCTGCACGCGCGGTCGCTGAGCCTGACGCTGGAACCGGACCCGTACGGGGACCGCGGCGTGATCGCGCTGCGCTACGGCGTGCGCCCGGGACTTCCCACACCCGTCCAGGGCACCGACCTGGGCCTGGCCTTCGTGCATCGCACCATCCAGCGCTTGGTGGACGACAGGTACGGGTTGCGCTCGGTCGAGCTGCCCTATCGCCCCGAGGCGGCGCTCGCCCGGTACGAGGAATTCTTCGGCGCCCCGGTGCGCGCCGGGCGGCCGTTCCCGGCGCTGCGGGTGCCGAGCAGCCTGGCGAGCAGGCCGCTCACCGGCGGTGACGAGAACCTGCACCGGCTGGCGATGGCCTTTCTCGCCGAGCAGTCCGGTGACGCGGCGGCGGCGCTCGCCCCGCAGGTGCGCGCCGCCGTGCAGCAGTTGCTCGGCACGTCCGCGCCCGAGATCGGCGCGGTGGCACGGCTGCTGACGGTGCATCCGCGCACCTTGCAGCGCCGTCTCGCCGCCGAGCACACCTCGTTCGCCGAGATCCTGGACGAGGTGCGGCGGGACGCGGCGCGGCGGTATCTCGCCACGACGGACATGCCGATGAGTCAGGTCGCCTCGCTGATCGGGCTCTCCGAACAGGCGACCTTCACCCGCTGCGCCCGAAGGTGGTGGGGCACAACGCCTACCGCCCTGCGCCGCGCGGAGGCGCACGGAAGCGGCCAGCCGCACGACACTTTCGGGTGACAGAACGGCATCCGGGACGATTTCGCGGCGATCCGGCGCGGCCGGCGGCGTTCGAATCGTCGCTGGGAAGCCGCGATTCGGTCGCTAGAATCTCCGATCGACTGGGAAGGGGGCCGCATGGACGCGGTTATCAAGGAGGTCGCCGAGGAGGGCAAGCGGCTGATCGACCGGGCCTGGCTCGGCGAACTCAGCCGCGACCAGGCGGTGCACATGTTCGTCCAGGTCGGCGACGGCATGGTGCGCTACGAGACGGCGCTGACCATCATCGACGACGGTGTGCAGCGGCTGTCCGCCAACGCCAGACGGCTGCGCATCCTGCGCTGGTGCGCGGTGCTGGAATTTCCCGTGTTCGGCGCGTTCGCCGTACTGGCGGTGCTGGTAGGGGATCTCGTCACCGCCGCGCTGGCGATGCTGTTCCTGCTGATCCTGCAGATCATCCACCGCACGATGGTGCCGCATCCCATGGCGGTTCCCCGCCACCCCCGCGGCTAGCCCGTCGCGGTCGGCACTCGCGCGGTGCGGCGGTGATTAGTGTGCTTCTCATGGCTCACACGACCGACGCACATCCGCACGAACCGCACGGCGACGGCTTCGCGTCCAGGCTCAACTGGCTGCGCGCGGGTGTGCTCGGCGCGAACGACGGCATCGTGTCCACCGCGGGTCTGGTCGTCGGCGTCGCGGCGGCGACGACCGACACACCGGCCTTGTTCACCGCCGGCATCGCGGGTCTGTCGGCAGGAGCGATTTCCATGGCGGTGGGCGAATACGTCTCGGTGAGCACGCAGCGCGATTCCGAGCGGGCCCTGCTGGCCAAAGAGCGCAGGGAGTTGCGCGACGAGCCGGATTACGAGCTGATCGAGCTCACGGGGATCTACCAGGCCAAGGGACTGACGCCGGAAACGGCGCGCAAGGTCGCCGAAGAACTCACCGCGCACGACGCGTTCACCGCGCACGCGGAGGCGGAATTGGGCCTCGATCCCACCGAGTTGACCAACCCATGGCAAGCGGCGTTGTCCTCGGCGGTGGCCTTCACACTCGGCGCCATGCTGCCGTTGCTCGCCATCCTGCTGCCGCCGGTCACCGCGCGCATCCCGGTGACGTTCGCCGCCGTGCTGGCCGCGCTGGCGCTCACCGGGTCGGTCAGCGCCGGGCTCGGCGGGAGTTCCCGTGGCCGGGCGGTGGTGCGGGTGGTGCTGGGCGGCGCGCTGGCGATGGGCGTCACCTACGGCATCGGGCAGCTCGCCGGCGTCGCCGGAATCTGACCGAGGCCGAACGCGAACACGCCGGTGCCGGGGGAAGGCCATCGTCCTTCCCCCGGCACCGGCGTGCGGTGTGCGGTCAGTGCTTGAAAGCGTCCCGCAGTTTGTCGGCGGCGCGTTTCAGATTGCCGCGGGCCTGCTCCCGCCGCCCCTCGGCCTCCAGCCGGGAGTTACCGGTCGCTCGGCCGAGGAATTTCTTCACGCTGCCCCTGCTCGCTTGCACTCGGTGCGCGAGGCGATCGTCGAACTTCGTGAGGAATTCCTAGTAATACCAGCGGCGGCCACCCACCGGACGGCCCACCGAACCGGCCACGAGCAGCACTAGCCCGATGATCAGCACGATGATGCCCGCGGTGGTGAGCAGCCCGATACCGAGCAGCCAGCCCAGGACCAAGAGGATGAGGCCGAGAATGATCATTGTCGTATTCCTTTTCTTCTCAATTATTTCGCGGTCACGGGTTTCGAGGTCGATACCGTGGCGCCGCGATCGGTGCGAGCAGTACCCGAACCGCGTGTGCCCAACCACCGCCGCCAAGCCGGCTCCTGCGGAGCCCGCTCCACCGGTGCGGCGGTGCCTGCCTTCAGATCACGCCGCACCGCCGCCATCTCGCGGCGGGACTGTGCGAGTTCACGACGCGCCACCACGCCGCGACGGGTGACCCGCCAGGCGCCGGACAGGACTAGGGCCAGTCCGAGCATCCCGATCGCACCGAGCGTGACGCCGTAGCCGAACAGCGCTCCGGTGGAACCGTGGAAGTGGTAGTCGAATACCGCGAAATCGCTCGTCAGTTGCTGAGCGGAGCCGGTGTTACCGACGACCGCGGCAACTCCGATGATCACGGCCGCGATCAAGGCGATGAGCCCGATGATGATGATCATGGCAATCCCTGTTGCGTCGAGTCGTTTGACAACTCCGCAATTCCCGGGGTCCCAGCGATCAAACGGGACAAAAAGGAAAGTTTGAGCGAGGGAAATCCGTCTATGCGATTCCCATGACGTACACGGTTACTTTGCACAACGTCACCCGCGAGTCCGCGTCTGCGATCGAATCGTCGCTGCGTGGCGTCAACGGTATCGATTCGGTCGACATCGACGTGGCCTCGGAACGCGCGCTCGTGAACTCGACCACGCTCACCTACGGTGAGGTCCTCGACGCGATCCGGCAGACCGGAGCCGCCGCCTCCTGATCGGGCCGGCAGGGCCGGAGGACCAACACCGGCCCGTCTCGGCGGGCGCGGGCTCCCTTCGATCCGGTGCGGGATGATGGCCGGGTGACGGATGTGTTCGACTCCGACTTCGCCCGCAACCCGTGGCCCACGCTCGAGCGGCTGCGTGTCGAAGGCGGCGTGCACCGCGTTCACACGCCCGACGGACCACCGGCCTGGCTGGTGACCCGCTACCGCGACGTGCGGGCGGGTCTGCTGGACGAGCGGCTGTCCACCCGAGACCGGTATGCGAAGGGGGACGACTACCGCGGTTTCCCGGTGCCGCCGCCCCTTGACCTGATGCTCAGCGCCGCCCCGGACGACCACGCACGGCTGCGCAGCCTGATCACCGCCGAGCTGTCGCCACGCCGACTGGCCGAGTGGACCGACCGCGCTCCCCGGCTGGTGAATTCCGTACTGCGGGACGGTATTCAGGGCGAGACCGTCGATCTGGTCGAACGACTCGCGGTGCCGCTTCCCGCAGCCGTACTCGCGGAACTGCTCGGCCTCGACGGCCCCACCGCCGAACGCCTGCGCGGCTGGGCGAATTCGACCTTGCTGCCCTCGGCATCGCCACCGCGCGCCCGCGACACGCTCGCCGCCATGCTCGCGATCATGGCGGAGGCCACCGCGCAGGCGCAGCGCGCCGACACGGTGCTCGGCCGCTGGGTGGCCGCGCACCTTTCCGCCGGGTCTCCGACCGGCGCCGAGCTGACCGGACTGCTGTTCTACCTGCTGTTCGTCTGGTACGAAGTGCTCGCCGACCTGATCGCCGGTTCTGTGCTCACCTTGCTCGGCCGTCCGGATCAGCGGCAGGCGTGGCAGGCCATGGGCGACAAGCGATCCGCCGTGGACGAGATGCTGCGTTACCTTTCCCCGCAGGTGCTGGCCGGACCGCGTTTCGCGACCACCGACCTGGTCGTGGGCGCGACGACGATCCCCGCCGGGCAGACGGTGCTGCTGTGCCTGGCCTCGGCCAACCATGATCCCGAAATCTTCCACCGCCCCGCCGAAGTGGACCTCGCCAGGGAGCGTGGCGACCAGCTCGCCCTCGGGTACGGCATGCACGCCTGCTTGGGCAATGCGCTGGTGCACACCGTCACCGCGGCCGCTCTCGATCACGTGCTCACCCGGTGGCCGGACGCGGCGCTCGCGGTGGACGAACGAGAGATCGTCTGGCGCTCCGGTTTCCGCCATCGTGGACCGGTGACGCTGCCGGTGAGACTCCGATGAGATGGGGCGAGCGACGATGATCGCCCCACCTGCTACCGCTCTCGAATACCGGGCCTCTCGTGATCGCGACCCCGTCCGGGGCGATCACACCGGCATGCGCCGACGGAGCAGGGACGAGTATGATCTACGCCACACACCCTGTCAACCACAGGAGACACGCTGACATGGGGGAGGACTTACACCCGTTCACACGGGCTCTCAACACGCTCATCAACGGAATGCACCCGCCCACAGGCAAAGACGGGCGACCCCAGGAGATCACCCACCGGGCGCTCGCCGAGGACATCCACCGCACCACCGGGGCGCGCCTGTCCGCCAACTACCTCTGGAAGCTGCGCACCGGGCAGGCGGTGAACCCGTCCTACGAGACGCTGGAGGTGTTCCGCGGTTACTTCGGTCTCGACAGCCTGGACCCGTTCACCGACCCGCGGCTGGCGGCGGCGCGCGGCAGCGAATTGGCGTTGATCAACGCGCTCAAGGGAAATGCCGAACACGAGGTGCTCGAGCTGGTGCTGCGCGACGGGCTGCGGCAGGGTACGGTGCGCGCTGAATCGGTGCTGGCGATGCTGGAAGTCCTGCGGCGCATCGAGAACGAGCACAACGAGTGAGCGATGCGGATCGCGGCTTGGAGCAAGGACGGAGGTGACCAGCCGGTGCTGGATCGTCGCTGGCTGCGCCGGGAGCTGCGCGCCTTGGGGCTGCCCGGCCGGTTCACCGTCGGCGAGCTGGCCGAGGCGGTCGCCGGGCGTCGCGCGCGGCCGCTGCGGCTTCGCCCGGAGAACTTCCCGGTCACCGGGCTCACCGGCGGCCTGCTGGTCACCGACGCGATCGATTTCATCGCCTACCAACGCAACACCTCGAAGGTGCATCAGGACCACATCGTCTGTCACGAGCTCGGCCACCTGCTCGCCGGGCACCGCACCGTCGACGTCCGCGGCGTGGAAGCGGTGCGGCTGCTCGCGCCGAACATCGATCCCGCGGTCGTGCGGCGCATGCTGGGGCGCACCAGCTACGCGCAGCCACAGGAGCGCGAAGCCGAGCACATCGCGAACATGCTGATGACCCACCACATCACGCAGTGGACGGCGCGGGAGGAGTGGGTGCTGCCCGATTCCGCGCCGGTCACCGCACGCAGGCTGCTGGACGCGCTGGGGCCGGGCCGGGACTGAGCATGTGGTTCGCGCTGGTGTACGGCGGCGTCGGCGTCCTCGCCTTCGCGGCGTTCCTGTGGCGAACCGGTCTGGCCCTGCGTAACCCGGGTAGTCCGGCTCGCTGGGCGGTCGCGTTCGCCGTCCTGGCGGCGGGCATCGGGTTCGAAGCGGCCGTGCCGCGGATCTACACCTGGATCGATGACGTCTCCGGCGTGCCCAATCTGGCGTCGCTGGTGGTGTACGGGGCCATCGCGAGCGCGGTGCTCGCCCAGGTGGTCTGGACCGGCTTCATGGTGGCCGACCGGGAACCGGACGCCCGCGCGGCGCGGCGCGTGCTGGTCCTGCCGGTGCTCGTGCCCCTGGTGCTCGCGGCACTGTTCGCGGCGGCGCCGGCGCGCGACGAGAGTCATCCCACCGACTTCGACCACCATTACGCGAAAGTGCCGCTGGCAGTGGCCTTTCTCGGCGTCTACCTCGCGGTCTATTCGGCGGCGCTGGTCCGCATCATCGTGCTGTGCCGCCGCTGGATGGGCGAGGTCGACCGGATCTGGTTGCGCCGCGGCCTACGGTTGCTCGCGCTCGGCAGCACCGTCGCGCTGGGCTACAGCGCGGGCAAGGTGATCGCGATCGCCGCGGCCTGGGCCGGGATCGATCTGCGCCGCCTCAACACCGACATCGCGCCCGCGTTCGCCAGCCTGGGCGCCGCCGTCATGCTGCTCGGCTACCTGTGCCCCTCGCTGGCGCCATGGCTGCTGGACGCCACCGCTGGGCTGCGCGCGCTGCCGCGGCTGCGCCCGTTGTGGCTGGCCCTGCGCGAAGTGGACCCGGAACTGGCGCATCCGCCGGATCGGCACGGCGCGGCGGCACGAGACCGCCTGTACCGCCGGGTGATCGAGATCCGGGACTGGCTGTTGCGGTTGCAGCCGCACCTGTCCGCCGAGGCCGAAGCGATCGCCGAACGACTGGCCGGCGAACTGGCGATCCCGGCGCGCGACAGGGCCGCCGCGATCGAGGCCGCTCGCATCGCCGCGGCGCTGCGAGCGCACCGGCGCGGTCTGCCGCCCACCGGCGAGGATCAGTCGTTCCGCGAACCGAGCCGACCCACGCTGGCCGCCGAGCTGGCATGGCTGGTCGCGGTCGCCGCCCACTTCCACCGGGGGCCATTGGTTTCCGCGACATTGGCCGAGCTGCAGAACACCGGCGATCCGACCGTCCCGCGCTGAGTCAGTACGGGCGGCTGGGCACGCGCGTGCGCCGGATGGGCACCACCGTCCACCAGGTGACGCAGCGCCACACCCATTCCAGCGGTCCGTATTCGAACAACCGCAGCCATACCGCGCTGCACACCGCCTGCATCGCGATGATTCCGACCGCCAACCCGAGAACCGCCGCGTAGCTGCCGGAGCCGGACAGGCCGAGACGCGGCGCGGCGAGCAGGATCGCGGCGGTGGCGCCGACGTAGTTGGTCAAAGCCAGACGGCCCAGCGGCCGCAACACCTCCGCCAGCACCTCGCCCGGCTCGATGCGCAGCAACAGCAGCAGCCCGGTGACATAGGCCAGCGCACCCAGCAGACCCGCGACGGCGAGAGACGGGATGGACCACTGTTCCAGATACGGAGTGCGGTATTCCCACCTGCCCGCCACTATCGCGGCGGGCAGGGCGAGGGCGAAGACCGCGGCGATCTGCCAGCCCCGCTCGTCGAGGGTGTCGACGATCCCGGCACGGGCGGTGGCCAGTCCGAGCAGGAACAACCCCGGTGTGAGGGCCAGCCCGCCGCCGAGAGCGAGCGCGACGCCGAAGGTCACTGCCAAGCCCGCCAGCAGCACCGCCCAGTTCGGCAGCGCCGAGGCGGGCAGCAGAATCGCCAACCCGGCCAGCGCGTACGGCAGCAGGGCCTCGCCCGGCTGGAACTGCTGATGCACCAGGCCGATCACTCCGAGCGCGAGCAAGCGGCGGATCAGCACCAACCGTGGCCGCTCGCCGCGCTGCGCCGCGCTGTCGAGCAGCAAGGCGAAGCCGATCCCGAACAGGAACGCGAAGATCGGGAGGAACCGCCCCTCGAACACCACCGACAGCACGTGCCGGACCGGCAGCACCACGCCCGATTCGTCGGTCGCCGGGATGCCGGTGATCCGCCAGATGTTCACCACCAGCATGCCGCACAGCGCGAACCCACGAACCACGTCGAGTTCGGGGATGCGTAGCGGACCCGCGTCGTGGTGCATGGATCTCACGGTAACCAGCGTCGGCGCGGGAGCCGGGATCTCCGCCGAGATGTCGCCCACATTGATTAACGCACTAACTATTCATGCGCTAATTTGGAGTCCGGACAAGGAGGTGCCGATGGAGACCGAGATCGAGGACCCGCTGCGCTTGGACCGGCAGGTGTGCTTCGCGCTGGCCGTGGCCAATCGTGCGGTGCTGGCCGTCTACCGTCCGCTGCTCGAGCCGCTCGGGCTCACCCACCCGCAGTATCTGGTGATGCTCGCGCTGTGGGGCGAGGCGCCGATGTCGGTGAAAGCGATCGCCGAGGCCATCCAGCTGGACTCTCCCACGTTGTCCCCGCTGCTCAAGCGCCTCGAAGCCGCCGGGCTGATCAGCCGCGAACGCGACAGCCGGGACGAACGCAACCTGGTGGTGAACCTGACCCCGGCCGGAGCCGAACTGCGCGCGAAGGCCGAGCGGATACCGCCCGCCGTCGTGCAACGCCTCGGCGTGACCCTGGAAGACCTCGAGCAGTTGCGCGAAGTACTCACCCGGGTGAACGAGGCGGCCCGCCGGTCGGTGCTCGCCGAGCCCGATCCCCCGTCCCCCCACCGAGGAGCCCGGTCATGACCCGAGAGCGACGACGGCCCGGACCGATCCAGTGGATCGGCTACGCCTTCGGCCGCCGCCTGCCCGATTCGATGCGCGAGTGGGTGCGCGACGACCTCACCGGCAGGTTCGCCGCCACCCGGCACGTGCTGCGCGGCATGGTGCCGTTCACACCGCTGTTCGCGGCGTTCCTGCTGTTCCCCGGCGAATTATGGCTGCGCGGCGCGATGGTCCTGCTCGCGTTGCTGCTGGCCCTGTTCTACACCGTCGCCTTCATGCCGATGAACCGCGCGCACCGGCTGGCGAAGCACGGCCTGCCCGCCGATCTGGAGAACTCGCGGCGTGCCCAGCGCCGGGCCGTGGAACGAGCCAGGTACGCGGCTCAGCACCCGCACTGAGCGGCACGTCCACGGAACCCGCCGCTACGACCACCTGGGCGCCTAGGGGCTGGCGGCGAGGCCGACGAAGGCCGCGAAGACGGCCAGATGGACGCCGCCTTGCAGCAGCGTCGCCCGTCCCGGAACAATCGTCAGGCCGCCCACCACGACGGTCAGGGCCAACAGCACCATCTGGGTCGCGCCCAGGCCGAGCACCAGCGGGCCGTCCAGCCAGATGCTGGCCACGGCGATCGCCGGAATGGTGAGGCCGATGCTCGCCATGGCCGAACCCAGCGCCAGATTGAGACCGATCTGCACTTGGTCGCGGCGCGCGGCCCGCACCGCGGCGATCGTCTCGGGCAGCAGCACCAGCAGCGCGATCACCACGCCCACCGCCGATTGCGGCAGACCCGCGGACTGGACCGCCGATTCGACGGCGGGCGAGACCACCTTCGCCAGCCCCACCACACAGACCAGGGCGACCAGCAGCAGGCCGAGGCTGGTGACGGCGTCGCGCACCGTCGGCGGCTCGACGCCCTCGTCGTCCTCCGCGACGACCCCGTCCGCTTCGACCGGCAGGAAGTCGTCCGGATGACGCACGGTCTGCACCATCACGAACAAGACGTACAACGCGAGCGAGGCCACCGCCGCGAAGGCCAGCTGCGCGGGCGAGAACTCCGGACCGGGCTTGCTCGTGGTGAAGGTCGGCAGCACGAGGCTGAGCGTCGCCAGCGTCGCGACGGTGGCCAGCGCCGCGCCGGTGCCTTCGGCGTTGAACACCGCCACGCGCCTGCGCAGGGCCCCCACCAGAAGGCAGAGACCGAAGATGCCGTTGCAGGTGATCATCGCCGCGGCGAACACCGTGTCGCGCGCCAGGGTCGCGGTCTTGTCGCCGCCCTGGGTCATCAAGGTGAGGATGAGCGCGACCTCGATAACGGTCACCGCGACGGCCAGCACCAGCGAGCCGAACGGTTCACCGACGCGGCGCGCCACCACTTCCGCGTGGTGCACCGCCGAGAGCACCGCCCCGATCAGCGCCACCGCCACGATCATCACCGCGACCCCGGGCAGACTCCGGCCCCAAGTAGCCACGAGAGCGACGACGGCGAGCAACGGTACGAGCACGGTCCAGCGAGCGATCAACACACGGATCATGCCCCCATGATCCCAGCAAATTATCCGCATCCCGGTCAGGTGACCAACAGCCCCGCCTCCGACTCGCTTATCCAGGCACGATGTGCGAAAGCGGGCCACCAGCCCCCAGCGACGAAATCCACTGATGTCTGTTCGATCAGCCCGACGAACCCTGTAGCGCGGTTCGGCCACGACACGCGCACGGTGATCCCGAACACACGAATCCAACGGCGGCCGTTGGACTATCACTCACGTCCTACTCCGCGTGATCGCTCCGCCCCTACCCATGGCCGCGCTCTCCACCCCGAGCGGATCCCGCGAGTGGCACATGGCTGTGTCGAATCGCGAGAGGGCCGCACAGTGGTGCGCCACTCGCGGAGCGGGATGCGTGACCGCCGCTCAGTCGTCGAGATCGATGCGTAGCGTGAGTAGGTCGGTGCCGACCAACCGGACGGCCGCGCTGTTGCCGCGCGGCAAGGAGGCCAGCCGGGCGCGCGAGTCGTCGTCGGGCAGCAGGTGCGCGGTACCGGTGTGCCAGTGTCCGTGCAGGCGCAGCCGGACCCGGTTGTTCGCCTTGATGTTCCGCACGTACTGCGAACGCTCGCCGAACTCGGAGACGAGCCAGAATTCCCGCCCGACCTTTCGCCCACCGATCGGCGTGATCCGTGGCTGCCCGCTGACCCGGCCGGTGGTCTCCAGGAGAGTCTGGCCGGGCAGCGTCCTGAGGATCGGATTGCCCAGTCGGCGCTGGAACGTCGTCACCACCCGATGCTGGATATCGCGCAAGTTCGGCATGCGGCGACCGTAACACCGGGCGCACCCGTCGGCAGGTTGCGCGACACGCGCGATTCGGGCGTTGACCAGCGCACGAATCCGGATGCGACCGGCCGAGGCGCCGATAGGAACCGGAACGCGAACACTCCCCCATCGCGTCGCGCAGTATCGACCCTCCGCCGCATCGGTTCGGGCCGGGCAGGGCACGCGGTGAGCAACCGGACGAGTAGCCGTATGCGGCAACGCCACAATGTGACGCGCGACACGATCGCCCATTCCGGCAATATATCTCGGCACTCTCGACCGTAAGCACGCGCAGCGCTCACTCCCTATGCAGCGGAACCACGCGAGAGCGGCCGCTGCCCGGTCAGGCACATGTTCGCGACGATCGCCCAGTGTTGCGGAAACTATTGCAGCGCAACGTGGTCCGCCCGATAATATCGGGCTGACCCACCGTCATGGGAGAGCTCCAGCGGCCGAAAACCGAAGTTGGGTCGCGAGACAACCCGCGATTCCCGCTGGCCGCCCGGTTGCGCGATCGCGCGCGGGCGAGCCGAGGCGATGTCGTTACCGAAGAACATCCGGCAAGGAATCGACCCCGCGCCGGTCGATAGGTGAGAATTTGGCGGTGCGCACCCAGTTCACTGCCGAGCTCATCGCGTTGACCAACGACCTGACGCAGATGTGCACGCTGGCCCACGACGCCGTCGAGCGCGTCACCGACGCGCTCGTCGACGCCGACCTCACCGCGACCTACGAGGTCTTCGCTCTCGACGAGCAGCTGCAGAAGAGTTACGGCGCGTGCGAGGCGCGCACGGTGGTGCTGCTGGCATTACAAGCGCCGGTGGCCCGCGACCTGCGCCACGTGGTGACCGCGATCCAGATCGCCGGTGAGCTGTCGCGCATCGGATGGCTCGCCAGCCGGGTCGCCGACAAGGTGTATCAGAGTCACCCGGGGCACGTTGCCGAGCAACCCATCCTGGACATCCTGGCCGCGATGGGCAAGCTCGCGGCCGAGCGCACGGCCCTGGCCGGGCGCGCCGTCGCCGGCCAGCACCCGCTGCCGGAGCAGGAGACGCAGGCGGATTCGATGGACACGCTGCACCAGCAGTTGCATGCCGCGCTGCGCGACCCGTCCGCCCAACCGGCCACCGAGGTCGCGATCGATATCGCGCTGCTCGGACACCACCTGGAACGCTGCGCCGATCACACCGCGCGCATCGAGCGGCTCATTCGTTTCCTCGACACCGGGGTGCCCCCGACCGCCCAGCCCGCCGACGACGAGTGAGTCCGCGTTCTACAGTGGAGTCGTGCTGTTCGGCCCGGCGGCGGGGGCTTTGATCTCGGACGGTGGGTTGGCCTCCGAGCTGGAAGCACGCGGCCACGACCTGTCCGGCGCGCTGTGGTCGGCCCGCCTGCTCGTGGACGATCCGGCCGCGATCCGGGCCGTGCACGAAGCCTATTTCCTGGCGGGCGCCGACATCGCGACCACCGCGACCTACCAGGCCTCTTTCGACGGTTTCGCCGCGCGCGGGCTGGCCAGGACGCAGACGGTGCGGCTGTGGCGGCGTGGCGTGGCGCTGGCCTGCGCGGCCCGCGACGCCTGCGCCGGCGATCGGCGCCGATGGGTCGCCGCCTCGATCGGTCCCTACGGCGCCGCGCTGGCGGACGGATCGGAATACCGTGGCCGCTACGGACGCACCGTGGCCGAACTGCGCGCCTGGCATCGGCCGCGCATGGAGGTGCTCGCAGAGGCGGGCGCGGATCTACTGGCCTTGGAGACGATCCCCGACATCGACGAAGCCGAAGCGCTGGTCGACGTGGTGAACGATCTCGGCGTGCCCGCATGGCTGAGCTACACCATCGACGGTACGCGCACCCGGGCCGGGCAACCGCTCACCGACGCCTTCGCGGTGGCCGCGGCCTCGGACTCGATCGTCGCGATCGGGGTGAACTGCTGCGCCCCCGCCGATGTCGCCGCCGCGGTGGAACTCGCCGCGGGCACAGGCAAACCCGTGGTCGCCTACCCGAACAGTGGTGAGGACTGGGACGCGGTGCGCCACCGCTGGAGCGGACCCGCACGGTTCACAACGGGACAAGCCAGCGACTGGTTCGCCCGAGGCGCCCGGATCATCGGCGGATGCTGCCGCGTCGGTCCCGACCGGATCGCCCGCCTGGCAAGGGAACTGAGGGGCAACCCGCCTGAGGCCGAAGCACGGGGCTGATCGCTTCACTTCTCCTCGAGCATGGGGAAACGACCCGAGCCGAGCAGTGCGGCGATCGCGTCCATCTTCGCTTGCGGGGCGGCGTAGTCGGGATGCGCGCGCAGCACCGACGCCGCGTCGTGCAGCCGGATCATCTGCCGTTCGGCCTCGGCCGCGGTGCGTCCGCCCGGGCTGACCGGATGGCGTGTGTACACCGGACGGCTCCCATCGATCCGTCCCAGCGCGAGCGCTTTGTCCACCCGGCGCGAGCAGCGGCAGAACGCCGCCGGATCGACCAGGCCGCAGGTCGCGTTCAGGAAGTTCCCGAGTCGTTTCTTGGCGCGCTCCAACCGCTTCCGGTATGCGGCGGGAGTGATGTCGAGGATCCAGGCGGCCTCGGTGGAGTTCAGCTCGAACACGTCGCCGAGCACGAAGGCGATCCGTTCGTCCCTGGCCAGGCATTGCAGCATGCCCTGACTACAGGTCAGCCGCACCTCGGCGGTCAGCAGCACCGCTTCCGGTCCGCGATAGTCCGCTTCCGACAGTCCGTCGGCCAGCCCGTCCCGGTAGGCGTCCAAACTCAGTTCCGCGGCCTCCTGCGGAGTCTGCCGCCGCAGATTCAGCAGGTGGTTGACGCCGATGCGGTAGGCCCAGGTGAGCAGCTTCGCCTCGGCTCGCCAGGTGTGCAGATGATCGAGGACGCGCACCATGATCTCCTGGGTCGCGTCCTCGGCCTCCGCGGGCCGCCAGACCATGCGCAGCGCCAGCCGGTACAGCGGATCCTGCAACAGGCGCACCACCTGCGCGACGGCGTCCCGGTCGCCCGCGACCGCGCGGGCGACCATGGCCTTCTCCCGCGCCGCGGCCTGCTGCTGTTCGGTGCTCATCCGGCCATCTTTCGGCCCGCGCCGCGGTCGGCGCAAGCACCGCCGGAATCACATCGCGGCCGCTGTCACGCGCGAGCGGCGGCCCCGGCCAGGGCGTGCCGGTCGAGCCACTGCGCGACCGCCCGGCCGATCTCGTCCGGCCGGTCCTCCGGCGCGTGGTGGCCCGCCGGGCCGATCTGCGCGACCTCCGCGCTCGCGAAGGTGCTCGCCGCCCAGTCGATCACCTCCGCCGACCCCAGCCCCACACCGTCCTCCAGCGCCATCAGCAACTTGGGTACCTCTGGCGTCGCGGCCGCCCAAGCGCCGTAGTCCCGGACCAGGGCCACGACGTCGGCGGGCTCGCCGTCCAGCGGGAACTCTCGCGGCCACACCAGCAGCGGCTTGCGCGAGGACGGCGTCGGATACGGCGCCCGGTACACGTCGTGATCCTCCGGCGACAGGTCCGCGACGCCCTTCGGCAGGTTGAACTCGATGAACATGTTCTCCTCCAGAATCATCCGCTCCCCTTCCGCGGAGCGGAACTTCCGGAACAACTCGGCGCCGAGCGGAGGCAGCTCGTCGAAGCGCATCGGCCGCAGGAACGTCTCGATCAGCGCGATGCCGCGCACGCGACCTGGATGCCGAGCGGCCCAGTCCATGCCGAGCGCGCCGCCCCAGTCGTGCCCCACCAGCACCACCCGGTCCAGTCCGAGCGCATCGAACCAGGCATCGAGGTAGGCGGCGTGATCGGTGAAACGGTAGGCGCTGTCGGGCTTCCCCGACTCCCCCATGCCGATCAGGTCCGGCGCCAGCACCCGGGTCCGGTCGGCGACGTGCGGAATCACGTTGCGCCACAGATGCGAGGAGGTCGGATTGCCGTGCAGGAACACGACGGGGATCTCGCCCGCACCGCTGTCGCGGTAGTGGATGAACGAATCGATGACGTCGACGGTAGGCATGATGTGGTCCTTTCGGGTCCGGCTTTTCGCCTGCACCCGTTTGGACACACGAAAACCGCCGCCTGTGACCGGGGACGAAGTGAGCATCGTCACAGGCCATCGAACCGCTCGGCGCGGGACCGGCGAACCTGGGGCACATCCGTACTCATGCAGTAGTTGCATGGCCGAAACTGAAGATCGGCTGAGAAATTTTCCGGACCGTCCGAACGAACTTGCCAACTCGCGAGGCGGCTATCTACTGTCTTGGTACGTAGAATCAAGCGGGATCGAGACGGAGCGGATGCGTGCTGGAACCGGAGGACGGCTTCCCTGGTCACCGGCGCCCGCCGGACATCGATCACCCCTGATCATCACGAGCGTGCCCGGAGCAGGCGCGGCTCGACACCTCGGGACCTCCCCCTCATCAGCCCCGTGGTGTCGTCCCAGTGCGGCCTTCGGAGTGGACAACCATCCGCACAACCGCGCGGCTCCACCGGCCTGCTCGTGATAAACCGCCCCCGAATCGGCGCCGGCACGGCGATTCGGGGGCGGCCCCGTTCTCGGGCCTCGCCGCCGGGCTGCGAGGTTCGCTGTGCCGAATCTCATACGCGCCGTTCGGTTGTGCGAACCTCGCCACTGGATACCTTGACGCCGGTTACAGTTCCAAGTGGATGCGGCGTTAGGAAGTTCGATGAAGTCCACAGTGCAACGGCTGGCTCTGATCGGCGTCATGGTGGCGACTTCCCTCGGACTGGTCTCCTGCACCACCGTTCCGCCCGGCGATTCCGCGGCCTCCGGCTGCGGTTCCGGCGGGCGAGCCTGCGCCGACGCGCCTGCCCCGATTCCCTCGCGCGACGCGCTCGCGCTGCTGAACTCGCTGCGCGTGGCCGACCGCGCGCCCAAAACCGGTTACAGCCGCGATGAATTCGGACCGCCCTGGTCGGACAACGTCTCGGTGCCCGGCGGCAACAACGGCTGCGACACCCGCAACGACATCCTTCAGCGCGATATGACCGACGTGACGTTCAAGTCGGGCAAGTGCATTGTCGCGACCGGAAGGCTGGCCGACCCCTACACCGGCAAGACCATCGACTTCAAGCGCGGCACGAAGTCCTCCGACGACGTGCAGATCGACCACGTCGTGGCGCTGTCGGACGCCTGGCAGAAAGGCGCGCAGAAACTCTCCGCCGAACGCCGCCGCGACCTGGCCAACGACCCGATGAACCTGCAAGCCGTCGACGGCCCGACCAACCAGTCCAAGAGCGACTCCGACGCGGCCGAATGGCTGCCGCCGAGCAATGGCTACCACTGCGCCTACGTGACCAGGCAGATCCAGGTGAAAACGGCCTACCAGCTCTGGGTCACCCCGGCCGAGAAGGACGCCATGGCAAGGATTCTCGCCGCCTGCCCCTAGGGAAACTCGATCACCACCTTCCCGAACGGATTCCCGGCGCGGAAGTACCGGTAGGCCGCTTCGGCTTCCTCGAAGGCGAACACGCGGTCGATGACGGGGCGCATCCGGTGGGCGATGATCGCTCGGTTCATCGCCTCGAAATGCGTCCGGCTGCCCACCGCGATGCGGCGGATGGACAGATACGACGTCCCGAACGGGCTGCCCGCGGGCGGGTCGGCGGCGGGCATCGCGCCGATCATGGTGATCCGCGCGTTGTATCCGCCCGACCGCACTGATTTCGCCAGCGTCGGCATGCCCACCGCGTCGAGGACGTGTTCCACCCCGTCGCCGCCGGTGCGGTCGAGCACGGCAAGCTCCCAGTCCGGCGTCCGGCTGCGATCGATCACCTCGTCGGCGCCGAGCGCGCGTAACCGCTCGGCCTTGCGGGCGCTCGACGTGACCGAGATGACGTCGGCGCCAATTATTTTCGCGTGCTGCACGCCGAACAGCGCCACCGATCCACTACCGACGGTCAACACGGTCTCACCCGGCCGCGCCGGCAGCGGCGTACTCAGCGCCGCCCACGCCACCACCCCCGCGCAGGTGAGCGTGGCCGCCTCCACGTCGGTGAGGTGGCCGGGCACGTGCACCACCGAATCCTCCTCCAGCACCGCGTAAGTGGCGAGCATGCCGGGATACGTCGCGCCGTACTGCTCGAGGACGTGCGCTCGGCGCTGCGGGCCGTCGATCCAGCGGACGAAGTAGGTGGCGGTCACCCGGTCGCCCACCGCGGCGCGCGTCACTTTCTCGCCGACGGCGATCACCTCGCCGACGCCGTCGCTGAGCGGGACGACGCCAGGCGTCGCGGGCAGCGGGTAGGTCCCGTCCAGCAACATCAGATCGCGACGATTCAGGGACGCCGCCCGCACCCGGATCACCACTTGACGTGGGCCGGGCACCGGCATCTCCTGCGGTGCGGCCGTCAGCGCGCCCGCCCCGCGCGAGGGGTCGAGATGGTAGGCGACGGCCGTCATCAGGCGACGCCGATGTACTGGTGGTCCCACCGGATCCGGCCCGCGTCGTCGAGCGCGATGACGTCGTATCCGCCGCCGACTACCGCCCCGTCGGCCTTCGTCACCATATGCCAGGTCAGGCCGATCAGGTTCACCGAGAGGCGGATCGCGGGCCCCTCGGGGACGAAAATGTGGTCACCAGGGGCGACGAACTCCTCGTAGGCGCGATCGACGCGCCGGTCCAGCGCTTCGTAACCGCGGATCTCCACGGTCGGGATCGGGAAGGACAACCGGGCCAGCGCCTCCCGCATCGCCTGCGGCGGATCCACCAGCACCTGGGCGCCGTCCTCGGCCCACAGCTGCCGGACGCGCTCGTGCCTGGCCTCGGCGTCCGGCTCGTTCCACAGCGCGATGTAGCGTTCGGCGAATCGGGACAGTTCCTGCTCATCGAGTGTCTTGCTCATGCGGCGAAGTCTTGCCGTCCTTCGACGCCTGTGCGATTCCCCGCAAGGTATGGCGAGCCCGCCGCCCGACGCCCGATACTGCTGCCATGACGACGGCGGCCGAGTCCACCGGGTTCGCCCGGCAGCTCAAGCATTGGCGCACGCTGCGCCGGGTCAGCCAGCTGGATCTCGCGATCCGCGCCGACACCACTCAGCGTCATCTGAGCTTTCTGGAACAGGGCCGCTCGCGCCCCGGACGCACCATGGTGTTGCGACTGGCCGAATCACTGGAGCTGTCGCTGCGTGAGCGCAACGGACTGCTGCTCGCCGCGGGTTACGCGCCGGTCTTCCCCGAATCGGCGCTGGACACCGAGGCATTGGCGCCGGTGCTGGCGGCGTTGCGGGCGATCCTGGACGGCCACCTGCCCTACCCGGCGCTGGTGGTCCGGCCGCACGGTGTGCTGCTCGCGGCCAATGCGGCATTCGGCGTGCTCACCGAGGGCGCAGCCCCGTGGCTGCTGGAACCGCCGGTCAACGTGCTGCGGCTGGCGCTGCACCCGGACGGCCTGGCCGCCCGCGTGGTCAACCTGCCGGAATGGGGACGGCATGTCACCGAGGCGCTGCGCAACCGGATGGCCCGCAGCCCCGATCCCGTCTTGGACGAGCTCATAGACGAACTGGAGACCTATCTGCCGCAAGCCGAGCCGGGTCCGGACCATCTGGGTTTCGCGGTGCCGCTGCGGCTGCGCAGCGCCGACGGGGAGTTGCGCCTGATCACCACGCTCACCTCGTTCGCCACCGCGGTGGACGTGACGCTCGCCGAGCTGCAACTGGAGGCGTTCCTGCCCGGCGACGAGCAGACCGCGCGGATCTTGCGCGACCGCGCGACGCGCTACTGACCGCTCGCGCTCACCAGTGCCGCCCGCACGGCGACGGACGCACCGGCTCGACGTGCGGGGAGACACGGGCGGCGCGCCGCAGATGCGGTGGCCGATGCCGGTTCCATCAGCGCCGCGAACGACTCCGAATCGGAGTGGGGCCCCGACGATTTCGAAACCACTGTCCGCAAGTCGGCGGCGAGCCGGACAAGAGCTGTCCAGCCGTCGACAGGCCCCGCGGGTGGCGAAACCCGCGGGACCTACCAGCCGACTCAGACCGACGCGAGTTCGCGCTCGGCGGGAGCGTCCCAATCGATCCGGTAGCGCTGCTCCGGCCCCATGGTCTTCTCCGGCTTCATCACGGTCTTGGCCATGACCGGCATGAGCAGCTGCATGACCCTGCGCCCCACCGGCCCCGGCGTCTTGCTGTGGTTGATCTTCGCGGCGCGGGCCGCGACGCCCTCCACCCGCTCGCGCCGCAAGCGCTCGTAGACCGCGAACGCCTCCGCAGCAGGCAGATCACGCAGGCAGCGGGCCAGCTGCACGGCGCTCTCGATCGCCAGCGACGCGCCCTGACCGGAGCTGTTGGACGGAGCGTGCACCGCGTCGCCCACCAGCACCATCCGCCCGCGATGCCAGTGCGGCACCGGCGGCATGATGTGCAGCGCGCCGACCACCTCCAACTGCTCCTCGGTGGTGCGCCGGGCGAGTTCGCCGCCCGGCGTGTCGTCGCGGTAGGTCTCGCGCAAGATCTTCAACCAATGCGCGCTCGGCACCGCCCGCGCCGCGGTGAGCGACAGATATTCCTTGTGCGGCAGGTTGGCTCCCCACGCCACCCGCCCGTCTCCCAGGGGCCAGTACAGGTAGTACGCCCGCTTGCCGAACGCGAAAGTCATGGTGTCCGGCGGGATGTCGGCGTCGCACTCGGTGGTCGCGCCGAAGCCGAGCATGCCGGTGTAGTCGGGGCCGGGAGCGTTCGGGTCGATCAGCGTGCGCACCCGTGAACGGATGCCGTCCGCGCCGATCAGCACGTCGGCGGTGGCCGCGCTGCCGTCGGCGAACCTGGCCGTGACGCCCGACTCGTCCTCGTGCGCGTCCACCAGGCGCTTGTTGTACTCGAACGGAACGCCCGCCGCGACCGCGTGCTGGTGCAGCGTTCGGTGCAGCTCACTGCGATCGACCAATTGCAGCGGCGGCAGATCGGGGATGCCGGGCATCTCCAGCACCTTGGCGCCGACGGACATGTTCATATTGCGGACCGACAGCGCGATCGCGCGGACCGGGTCGCCCGCCCCGATGATGTCGAGCGCGGCGATGCCGTTCGGCGCCAGCGCGAGCCCGCTGCCGATGCCGTAGGAAGGGCCGGGGTAGGCCTCGTAGACGCGGGCGTCGATGCCCGCTTTGCGCAGGGCCGTCGCGACTACGGGGCCGGCGATGCCGCCACCGATCACCAGGGCGGTACGTGTTGTGGACATGGGTGTCTCCAGGATTCGTGCGATACGGATTCGGTTGCCCGAACCGACTCGCGCGCCACCCACCCGGTTATCCTGTGGTTGCCAGCCTTGTAGCCGGGTGCGCGTTCGCGGGCGCGGTTCGAGACTGTTCGATCGGGCCCGGCGGCGGTGTTGCCGCACCTTCGCCGGGTCCGGTTCTCGGCTAGTTCTCGGCCATCCCCCTCTCCACCATTTCGTCGACGTCGGACGGCAGCATGCCGCGCTCGTGCCACTCGCGCCATTGGGCCAGTCCGGGGAAGGTGCCCTCGGTCAGCTCCGCGCGCAGCGAGCGCGTCCACGCCGCCTCGGCCTCCAGCATCGCCAGCCCGAACTCGGATTCGATGATGAACAGCCGCGGCAGCGTGCCCGCGAGCTCGCCGAGTTCGCGGCGCACGGTGGCGATGGTGCGCTCCAGCGCTTCGAGGCGGGTGCCGAGCAGTTCCACCACCTCGGCGGGCGGAAGCACCGCGAGAATCGACAGGCCCGCGACGAACCGGTGATGTTCCGGCTCCGGAGTGGACAGCAGTTCCCTGGTCCAATCGGCCATCTCGGCACGGCCCGCGTCGGTGATCCGGTAGATCACCCGCTCGGGCCGGGCGCCTTCCCGTTCACTGCCGACGACCTCCAGGAACCCGACCTTGGCCATGTTCTGCACGACCGTGTAGAGCGAACCCCACTTGATCGCCATGTCGTGGTCCTTGCCCCGCTCGCGCAGGGTCTGGGCGATCTCGTAGCGGTGCATCGGGCGCTCGATGATCACCGACAGCACCGCGAGCGCCAGCAGGTTGTCGACCTTGCGCTTCTTCATCGCGGCACCTCCCTTACTCGTCTACGAATATACGTCTACGAGTAATCGGCCGCAAGCAGATCAGGCTGGCACCGTCTCCTGTGCGCGCGTCTGGTCTTCCAGCAACTTGGTGGCGATGTTCGCCAGCGCCTGATCCAGCAGCGCGCGATCGGCGGGATCGGCCTCGTTCCAGTCGTCGAGCCTGGTGTCGAGCCAGCGCCGCCAGGCCGCCTTGATCCGATCCAGCTCGGCCGCTCCGGCGTCGGTGAGCCGCAGTCGCTGTCCCTCCCGCGTCAGATAACCTTCCGCGCCGACCTGGTCGTAGATCGGCTCGATCACCTCCTCGGGCACGCGGTGCGCCCGCGCGATCCCGGTCAGCGTGGCGTCGCCGCGCACGCGATCGCGCAGATACACCTGCCCGAGCGCCCATGCCTCGCCGCGCGTGAGGTCGCTGTCGGCGTCGGCGAGGATGCGCGGGCCGATCGGATCCTGCGCTCCCGCCCTGCGCATGGTCCCCGCGATCGCCCGTTCCAGTTGCACCAGCCGATCGGGTGAGTCGGGCACCGAGAACCCCTCCCCCACATCCCCCGCGCCCGCCCGCGCGCTGTCGCGCAGCGGCACCTCGGGCAGGAACCACGCGACCACGAATCCGGCCAGTGCGATCGGCACGACCCAGAAGAACACGTGGTCGATGGAGTCCGCGTACGCGTCGATGATCGGCGCCGACTGTTCGGCGGGCAGGGCGCGCAACGCTTGCGGATCCGCGGCGACCGCGGGCGGCACCACGCCGACCCGGGCCAGGGCGGCGGCGAGGTCGGGGCCGATCTCGTTGCTGTAGAGGGTGCCGAAGATGGCCGTGCCGAAGGCGCTGCCCAGCGTGCGGAAGAACGTGACGCCGGAGGTCGCGGTACCGAGCTGGGCGTAGGGCACGGTGTTCTGCACGACGATGGTGAGCACCTGCATCGCCAGTCCGATGCCGAGGCCGAGGATCAGCATGTACAGCGACTCCAGCCACGTGCCGGTGTCGCGGCCCATCGTCGACATCAGATACAGGCCGAGCGACATGACCAGCGTGCCCGCGATCGGGAAATACCGATAGCGCCCGGATTTGCCGACCACCTGCCCGGACAGGATCGAGGTGGCGAACAGGCCCGCCACCAGCGGCAGCGTGCGTACACCCGACATGGTGGCCGAAACGCCGTCGACGTATTGCAGATACGCGGGCAGGTAGGTCATCGAGCCGAGCATCGCGAAGCCGACGATGAAGCTGAGAATCGAGCACACCGTGAACACCTGGCTGCGGAACAAGCCCATCGGCAGCATCGGCTCGGTGGCCCGCAACTCCACCGCGACGAACGAGGCGAGCAGGAACACCGCCGCGGCGAACAGGCCGATGATCGTCGGCGAATTCCACGCGTATTGCTGACCGCCCCATTCCAGGCCGAGGATCAAGCAGGAGACGCCCAGCGCCACCAGGCCGATGCCGAGGTAGTCGATCACCGGTTTGGCCGCGGCGCGCACCCGCGGGAGGGTGCGGGCCGCCAGCGCGATCATCACCACCGCGACCGGCACGTTGACGTAGAAGCACCAGCGCCAGCTGGCATGGTCGGTGAACAGGCCGCCCAGCGTCGGGCCGATCACCGTGGTCACGCCGAATACCGCGCCAAGCGCGCCCTGATACTTGCCCCGCTGCCGCAGCGGAATGATGTCGGCGATCAGCGCCATCGACGTGACCATCAACCCGCCCGCGCCGAAGCCCTGGATCCCACGGGCGAGGACCAGCAACAACATGCCGTTGGCCAGCCCGGCGACCATCGAGCCGACGATGAAGATCACGGCACTGATCTGGAACACCAGCTTGCGGCCGAACAGATCGCCGAGCTTCCCCGCCAGCGCCGTCGCCACCGCCTCGGCGAGCAGGTAGGAGGTGACCACCCACGCCATATGCCCCGCGCCGCCGAGGTCGGCGACGATGGTGGGCAGCGCGGTGGACACGATGGTCTGGTCCAGTGCCGCCATGAGCATGCCGAGCACGATGGTGCCGAACACGATGTTGGTCTTGGCCCTGCCCATCGGAGCGACAGGGTCCGGGGCGACAGCAACCGAACCGGCCATCAGCTCAGTATGGGCTTTCGCCGCTCGGATGAATATCCAGCGACACGGCAGCGAATCAGCCGGCCGTACTCTCCCGCGCTTCGTCGCGCGGTTCGATGAGCGACATCGCGATGGGGACGAGCAGATCGACGAGCTCGGCCACCGTCGGACGCGGAGCGGCCAGCACCCACTCGTGCGCGAGGCCGTTGATCGCGCCGATCAAGGCGCTCGCCCCCCACCCGGGCGCGCCGCGTATCCGCGAACCTGGCGCTACCACGGGCACCACGTGGGATTCCAGCACGGCCGCCCACCCGTGCCTGCGCTCGCGCCGGTGCCGCTCCATCCGCTCGCTCACGCCGACCACTTCGATGAAGGCGACCTTCGCGCGATAGGGATCCGAGCCGATCGATTCCAGGTAGGCGGTCACCACGGCGGTCATCGCGGCGCGCAGGTCGAACCGCGGGTCGAGCGCGTCCATCCGCGCGACCACGGCGGCGGCGGCCTCGTCCTGGATCCGGTCGTACGCGGCGACCAGCACGTCCTCCCTGGCTTGGAACTCCTCGTAGAACTGCCGTTTGGACAAACCCGCGGCGGCGCACACGTCGGCCAGCGAACAGTCGGCATAGCCGCGCTCGGCGAAGATCCGGGTGGCCGCCTCGAGGAACCGCTGCCGCCGCTCGGCTTTCCGTTCCACGACGGCACGCCCACCGTATTGCCTGCCCACTGTCGCCGTCACATCTCTCACCGTAGCGAAATCACGGCGACCACGAACCGGTCCCGTCGCCTTGACGGTCGCCGCTGCCTACTTGTGATCGGCGGTCATGACGCCGCATACTCGGGGCCAGTCTGAAACCGATGGGGCTCACAAATGTGGCTCACCGAACGAAGAGGTTCTCGCGTGGTCATTTCCCGCAAGCACGCACCGAAGCTGCTCGCGGCGCTCGCCGCGGTCGCGGTGGGGCTGCCGTCGCTCCCCGGCTCCGCCGCCGCCGAGCCCCAGCCGGACGCTCCGGTGGTCCAGCCCGCGCTGCCGTTCCCGATTCCGCCGCTGCCGCCCGGCTTCGACCCGGCGTTCTACCGCCCGCCCGCGCAGACCTACGCCGATCTGGCTCCCGGCCAGATCATCGCCGCGCGCCAGGTCAATCTGGCCAACCTCTCGCTGCTTCCGGTGAACGTGGACGCCTGGCAGCTGTCCTACCGCTCCACCAACTCCCGCGGCGAGGCCATCGCCGCCGTGGCAACGGTGATCAAGCCGCGCGGCTACGTCGCCGACCGGCCGCTGTTCTCCTACCAGATCGCCGAGGACTCGACCGGCAACTACTGCATGCCGTCGTATCAGCTGCAGATGGGTTCCATCCCGGCGACCTTGACCGGCTCGACCCTGGTGGCCGCGCAGTTCCTCGAGGTGCAGGCCGCGCTGGCCCAGGGCTGGGCCGCGGTGATCCCGGATCACCAGGGGCCCGATTCGGCGTACGCCGCGGGACCTTTGGCGGGTCGCATCACGCTCGACGGCATTCGCGCCGCGGAGAACTTCGCGCCGATGCAACTGTCCGGGACCGGGACCAGGGTCGGGATGATGGGCTACTCCGGCGGCGCGATCGCCACCGGCTGGGCCGCCGAACTGAAGCGCGCCTACGCACCCGAACTGAACGTGGTCGGCGCCGCGGAGGGCGGCATCCCCGCCGACCTGTCCGCCGCGTTGCGAATGGCCAACGGCAATCTCTCCGCCGGGCTGATCTTCGCGGGCGCGCTCGGCGTCTCGCGCGAATATCCGCAACTGCGTCGATTCCTCGACGAGAACGCCAACGGCCTGGGCAGGCTCATGATCGCGGGCAAGGAGCAGCTCTGCGCGAGCTACCAGGCCGCGCTGTTCCCGTTCGCGGACAACCTGGGGATGCTGGCGAAGAATCCGTTCACCGATCCCGCCGTCGTGGACGTTCTGAACAAGACGAAGCTGGGCCAGGCGGTGCCGGACATGCCGATGCTGATGTACCAGGCCAACGCCGACTGGCTCATTCCGGTGGGTCCGGTCAACGAGCTGGTCGGTACCTACGCCAAGGACCCCGGCGCACGGGTCGAGTACATCCGCGACCACTTCAGCGAGCACCTCACCCTCGATCCGATCGCCGCGCCGCGCGCGCTGCTGTGGTTGAAGGACCGGTTCGCGGGCGTGCCGGTGGCCGACGGCGTCACCGTCACCGATGTCGGCTCGATGACGCTGGACCCCGCCACCTGGCAGGTCTGGGGCGAGACGGTGGGCGACGTCCTCGCGGCCGCCTTCGGGCAACCTATCGGCAGCGGCCGCTGAACACCGGCCGGCAGCTCGTGTCGCGGTCGTCCTCCACGACACGAGCTTCCGCGTCTGAGACGATCGTTGGCGATATTCTTCCCCGTAAACTTACTCCAGAGTAAGGTTGACGCATGGCGTGGAAACCAGCTGAGATCCCGGACCAGACGGGACGCACCTTTGTCATCACCGGCGCGAACGGCGGCCTCGGCGCCGTCACCACGAAAGTCCTGGCCGCCAAGGGCGCGACGGTGATCATGGCCTGTCGCAACGCGGTCAAGGCGAAAGAGGTCGCGGCGGGCATCGACGGCGATGTCCGCGTGGCGGAACTCGACCTGGCCGATCTGTCCTCGGTGCGCAAGTTCGCCGACGACAGCGACCGGTTCGACGTCCTGGTCAACAACGCGGGCCTGATGAACATCCCGTTCTCGCGGACCAAGGACGGCTTCGAGACCCAATGGGGAGTCAACCACCTCGGACACTTCGCGCTCACCGGCCTGCTGCTGGACCGGATCACCGATCGGGTGGTCACCCTCTCCAGCATCGCGCACAAGCAGACGCCGAAGCTCTGGATCGATGACCTCGACTACGAGAAGCGCCGGTATCAGCGCAATCTCGCCTACGCGCAGTCCAAGCTGTGCAATCTGATGTTCGCCCGCGAACTGCAGCGCAGGTTGCGCGAATCCGGCTCGTCCAAGCGCTCCTACGCGGTGCATCCCGGTGTCTCGGCCACCGACCTCTTCGCCCACACCGAGACCCCGCTCGATCACATCTCCAAGCCGTTCATCCGCCTGATCGGCCACTCCCCCGCCAAGGCGGCGCACTCGACTTTGTTCGCCGCCACCATGCCCGACGCCGACCCCGAGACCTACTGGGGCCCGACCCGCCTTTTCGGCAGCCAGGGCCCGGTCAAACCCTCGTCCTCCACCCGCCTGTCGCAGAACCGGGACCTGTGGCAGCGGTTGTGGGCCGAATCGGAGCGCAAGACCGGCGTCATCTACCCCGTCTGAACCGGCGACAACGGAGCAGTCAACCCGCAACCGCTCCACCGCCGACCCGGTCCGGACGTATCAAGCCACGGCCAGTGAAACCGGGACCGCTCCGCGCACGCGATGGGGGAACGATCTACCAGCTGTCGACGCGTCCGGTCCGACCGAGCCGCGCGCCCGCCCTTCGGCTCCGGTCGGACCGGCCACGTCGACAGTGCGCTCGCCGCCGCGATGACCGTGGTCACAGCGGGCGACGGACGGCGTACCTCGTTCTACGGCCCGCGTAGTAGAACGGGTACCGTAGAAGCCGTGTCCGCCTCACCCCGCCGCTCGGCACACAACCGCCCGGCCCTCATCGCGCTGGTGATCATCGCCGCGCTGGGCTGCCTGGGGCTGGCCTGGTGGCAATGGGAGCGGTACGAGTCCGCGACCGGCACCGCACAGAATCTCGGCTACGCGTTGCAGTGGCCCCTGTTCGCGGGATTCGCCGTCTTCGCCTACTTCCGGTTCGTACGGCTCGAGCGCGAGGCAAGCGAACCCGAGGAGAAGAACGAATCCGCCGCGGCCCCGCGGCCCGCTTCCGCCGCCAGCCGCACCCCGAAACCGATCGCGCCGACCGAACTGCCGCCGGGTTTGCTGCCCGAGCGGCCGAAAGCCGTCCGGGACGAGGATCCCGTGCTCGCCGAGTACAACCGGTACCTCGCCGCGCTGCACGCCAACGACATCGATGAACAGGTCCGCGCGGCGGGCCTGCACACCCGCGAGAGGAGCGCCGGTTGACCACCAGCGAGAATTCCACCGAGACCACCGCACCGGCCCCGGCCGGAAACGCGGCCAAGATCGGCCCGGCGCTGCTGCGCTACCGGGCGCTGGCCTGGATCACCGGCCTCTGGCTGCTGCTGCTCACCGGTGAGATGATCGCCAAATACGGCTTCGACGTGGCGACCCCCAGCTGGATCGCCGTGGTGCACGGCTGGGTGTACTTCGTCTACCTGCTGGTCACCGCCGATCTCGCGGTCAAGGTCCGCTGGCCGGTCCTGCGCACCGTCGGCACCTTGCTCGCCGGCACCATCCCGCTGCTGTCGTTCTTCGTCGAGCACGTCAACGCCAAGCAGGTCAAGCAGACCTACGGCGTCTGAGGCCGCGTCAGCCTTCGGCGAGCGCCGCGAGCGCGGGCGTCAACCGGGCCAGCGCCCGTCCCCGATGCGACACCGCGTCCTTCTGGGCCGGTGTCAGCTGGGCCGCGGTGAGGTCGCCGCCCTCCGGGATGAACAGCGGGTCGTAACCGAAACCACCGTCGCCCACCGGCTTCCGCCCGATCGAACCGGGCCATTCACCGCGCACCACGGTCTCCGCGCCGCCCGGCACCACCAGCGCGCAGGTGGACACGAATCGCCCGCCGCGCCGCTCGTCCGGCACGTCGGACAGCTGGGCCAGCAGCAGCGCGTTGTTGGCCGCGTCGTCGCCGTGCCTGCCCGACCAGCGCGCCGACAGCACCCCCGGCATGCCGTTCAGCGCGTCCACCTCGATGCCGGAATCGTCGGCGACACAGGCCAACCCCGTGGCCGCCGCGCCGTCGCGGGCCTTGGCCAGCGCGTTCTCCTCGAACGTCGCGCCGGTCTCGGGCGCCTCGTCGTACGGCGGAACATCGTTCAATCCGACGAGCTCGATCCCGGCGATGCCAGCCTCATCGAGGATGCGGCGCAATTCGTTCAGTTTCTTGGCGTTGCGGCTTGCCACCAGCAGACGGCGGGTCATCACTTCTTCTTCGGCTCGGCGGGTTCGGGAAGCACGCCGGGGTACGGCAGCGCCAGCGCCTCCTTCTGCACGACGAACAACCGCTCACAACTGGCGAGCGCGGCATCGAGCAACTTGTCCAGCGTGGAACGCGGGAAGGTGGCTCCCTCGCCGGTGCCCTGGATCTCCACCAGCGTTCCGGTGTCGGTGGCGACCACGTTCATGTCGACCTCGGCGCGCGAATCCTCCTCGTAAGGCAGATCCACGCGCACCCGGCCGTCGACCACGCCGACGCTCACCGCGGCGATCGCGCAGGAGATCGGCTGCGGGTCGGCCAGCGCGCCCGCCGCGCCGAGATAGGTCACCGCGTCCGCCAGCGCCACGTAGGCGCCGGTGATGGCGGCCGTCCTGGTGCCGCCGTCGGCCTGGAGCACATCGCAGTCGATCGCGATGGTGTTCTCGCCGATCGCCGCCAGGTCGATGCAGGCGCGCAGCGAGCGGCCGACCAAGCGGCTGATCTCCTGGGTCCGCCCGCCGATCCGGCCCTTCACCGACTCACGCCCGCTCCGGGTGTGCGTGGCCGCAGGCAGCATCGCGTATTCCGCGGTGAGCCAGCCCAATCCGGAGTCACGCCGCCACGACGGCACCCCCTCGGTGACGCTCGCGGTGCACATCACCCGCGTCTGCCCGAACTCCACCAGCACCGAACCCGCGGGATGCGTGGTGAAACCACGGGTGATCCGGACCTCGCGGAGCTCATCGTCCGCCCTGCCATCGGCTCGTCTCGACACGGCCACAGAATACTGGGTTGGATTGGCCGCGACTTCGTCGCGGCGTGTTCGCGGCTGTGTTTGTATTCCAGCGCCTGCGGCGCTGGGTGTTCGCGGCCCCCTCATGGCTCGTATCCGAGCGACCGCCGCTTGCTCCTTCGTCGCCTACGCGGCGGCCACTCGGACACGAGCCGGGCCACGAACGCGCATGCTCGGTCTCGCTTCGCTCGAAACCTGTAGGGGTGGTGCGCTGGGCACGCTGCGTGACAAGCGCGTGATTCACAGGGCGCCCCTGTCGGCGGGGTGTCGTACGCCACCGCTGCTGCTTCGTCTATCGAACGGCGGTAGCGTCCAGACGAGCCGGGCTTCGGAGGGCGCATGCTGCGTCTCGCTCCGGTCGAGAGCCGTGGTCGAGGCGCGCCGGGCGTGTGGGATCACGGCGGGGACCAGAGGAGTTCGGCGGGTGTCTTCGCAGGCCTCGCTGTGTAAGCCATGGGCGGCACCACGAAGCGGCGGGCCGATTGCGAGTCGGCACCGAGTTGTGGGCAGTCGGATCGAGTCGACTCCCTGAGCTTCGGCAGACGGAATGCCTTACGGATTCTTGGATCGGCGCGTCGTTCGGGCGACCCGGCGTGATGCGACAGTGCGCTTCACACGTTGTGCGAACCCGTTCGATGAGTGCGCGCCGGTCCTGTCGTTACCGGATTCGGTCAGAGATCGAAGGTTTCGCCAGGGGCCACCGCGTGCACGGGGCCGGTGAACTGTTCCTTCGCCTCGGCGATCACGTCTTCGCGGGAGGTCCACGGGGGGATGTGGGTGAGCAGGAGTTCCTTCACGCCTGCCTGGGCGGCGATCTGGCCGGCCTCGGTGCCCGAGAGGTGAATGCCGGGTGGGCGATTCGCCGGGTCGTGGGTCCACGATGCCTCCGCCATCAGGATGTCGGCACCCTGCGCGAGTTCGTGGACCTGGGGGCACAGCGCGGTGTCGCCGGTATAGACGAAGGTGCGGCCGGCGGCGGTGACGATGCGCAGACCGTAGGACTCCGGCGGGTGGTACATCCGGCGCGCGGTGACGGTGTGGCCCGGCCCGAAGGAGACGGGCTCGCCCTCGACCCAGGCACGCATGTCGATCACATCCGACCAGTCGTCGCATTCGCCGCCGACCTCGGCGGAGGCATTGCCGATGCGCAGCGAGGTGTCCGACGGGCCGCGCACGATCGCCTTCCCTTCCGGGGGCGTCGGGTGGTAGCGGCGCCACACCAGCAAACCGGGCAGGTCGAGGCAGTGGTCGGCGTGCAGATGGGTCAGGAAGATGTCGACCTCACCGGGATCGGCGTGGCGCTGCAACGCGCCCAGCACACCCGGACCGAAATCGATGACCGTTGGCCGCATGTCCGGGCCGGTCAGCAGGTAACCCGACGCGGGAGAGTCCGGGCCGGACACACTGCCCGAGCACCCGAGGACGGTAAGGCGCATCCCCCCATGCTGCCACGCGGAATTCTCACTCAAGAAAGGATCCCCCACATTTCCGGCGGGCCGCCCGCTCACCGCGGCGACGCACCGGTTCCGGCTCGGTCCCCGCGGCGGTTTCGTCGTGCATCCGAAGAGAGTACCCAGCCGGCCAGCAATCCACTCAACGCGCCGAATAGGTGCCCCTGCCAAGAGATTCCGGGCTGACCGGGCAGCACACCCCACAGCAGCGACCCGTAGAGGGCGAGCACGACGAGGCCGAGCACGATCTGCCCGACGTTGCGGGCGAACCAGCCCCGCGAGATGAGGAAGGTCAACCAGCCGAACACCAGCGACGACGCCCCGATGTGCGTGCTGCCCGTCGCGCCGGTGAGCCAGACCCCGAGCCCGGCACCCAGCCAGATGATCGCGGTCGCGGCGAGCCCGCGTCCGATGCCGGTCACCAGGACCAGGAAACCGAGCACCAGCACCGGGAGCGTGTTGCCGATCAGATGCGGCCAGCCGCCGTGCAGCAACGGGGCGAACAGGATGCCGGTCAGCCCGTCGGCGCGGCGCGGTTCGATGCCCGCGTGGTCGAGCTGTCCGCCGACGGCGGTGTCCACCCCTTCGACGCCGTAGAGCACTCCCACGAATCCGGCGATCAGCACACCGGCCCGCAGCCACAGTTGCTTGATCGCGGCGAAGCCTCCGGCGGCGGGCCGCATGGGAGCACCAGCGGGCTTGCCCACTCGCGCACGAAGCGCCGCCAGCCGATCAGGGTCGAACGACGGCCCCAGTCCCGCGCCGGTCATGGCCACCTCCTCGCCGTGGCGGGGGGCGTGGCCCCGCCCCCACCGAGGGTACCGGCGCGGCCGGGGAATCAGGCCCAGAGCTGGCCGTCGAGCCGCTCTTCCGCCTCTTCGAGGGTGCCGTCGTAGGCCCCGGTGGACAGGTACTTCCATCCGCCGTCGGCCACCACGAACGCGATGTCGGCGCGCGTGCCCGCCTTCACCGCCTTGCGGGCGACGCCGAGCGCGGCGTGCAGGATGGCGCCGGTGGAGATCCCGGCGAAGATGCCCTCTTCGAGCACCAGTTCGCGAGTGCGTTTGACCGCGTCGTAAGGGCCGACCGAGAAGCGGGTGGTCAGCACGCTCTCGTCGTACAGCTCGGGGATGAACCCTTCGTCGATGTTGCGCAGGCCGTAGACCAGTTCGCCGTAACGCGGCTCGGCGGCCACGATCTCGATGCCGGGCACCTTCTCCCGCAGGAAGCGGCCGGTCCCCATCAGCGTGCCCGTGGTGCCGAGGCCCGCGACGAAATGGGTGATCTCGGGCAGGTCGGCGAGGATCTCCGGGCCGGTGGTCTCGTAGTGCGCCGACGCGTTCGCCGGATTGCCGTATTGGTAGAGCATCACCCAGTCGGGATGCTCCGCCGCGATCTGCTTGGCCAGCGCGACGGCCTGATTGGAGCCGCCCGCCGCCGGGGAGTCGATGATCCGCGCCCCGAACATGGTGAGCAGCTGCCGCCGCTCCACGGAGGTGTTCTCCGGCATCACGCAGACCAGCTGGTAGCCCTTGAGCTTCGCCGCCATGGCCAGCGAGATGCCCGTGTTGCCGCTGGTGGGCTCCAGGATCGTGCAACCGGGCCGCAGCAACCCGTCGGCCTCGGCCTGCTCGATCATCCGCAGAGCGGGCCGATCCTTGATCGAGCCGGTGGGGTTGCGATCCTCCAGCTTGGCCCACAGTCGCACGTGGTCGTCACCGTCCCAGCGCGGGGACAGGGTGCGCAGCCCGACCAGCGGGGTGTTACCGAGGGTCGCGATCAGCGATTCGTAACGCGCCACGGGACGGGTCAGCCTCCGGCCACGGCGGGCAGGATCGTCACGCTGGCATCCTGCGGCACTTCGGCGTCCAGCCCGCCGGCGAAGCGCACGTCCTCGTCGTCGACGTAGATGTTGACGTAGCGGTTGAGCTTGCCATCCTTCAGCAGGCGCTCGGCGAGCCCGGGGTGGTTGGCCTCGAGGTCGTCGATCAGCGCCGACAGCGTGGCGCCCTCGGCCTGCACGCGCTTCTCACCTTTGGTGAGGCCGCGCATGATGGTCGGAATGGAGACGGTTACCGGCATGGGTACTCCTCGGTTTCGCGAACAGGCATCGGTCTAGTTCTCGTACGCGTCGACGATCCGCACCGGCTCCTCGGTGACCTCGCCGTCCACGATCCGGTAGCTGCGCAGCTCGTGCTGCTCGGGATCGCGGGTGGAGATCAGCACGTAGTGCGCGAACGGCTCGGAGGCGTAGGACACGTCGGTCCGGCTCGGATAGGCCTCGGTGGCGGTGTGCGAGTGGTAGACGACGACCGGCGCCTCGTCGGCGTCGTCCATCGCGCGCCACACCTTCAACTGCTCGCCGGAGTCGAAGCGGTAGAACGTGGGCGAACGCTCGGCGTTGACCATGGCGATGAAGCGCTCCGGACGATCCGAGCCCTCCGGCCCCGCGATGACACCGCAGGCCTCGTCGGGGTGATCGGCGCGCGCGTGCGCCACCATCGCCTCCACGAGGTCGGCCCTGATCACCAGCACGAGTCGCACACCTTTCCACAACGCCGACCCATCGCAGTCGACAACGAGCCAGGATATTCGGCTATTCCCGCGGCCGGCTCGCCCGGTCCCCGATTCCGGCCCACCAGGTACCCGCCATCCGGAGATCTGCGCCGGGCTCCCCCCGACCACGTCTTTCGAGCGAAGCGATGCCGAGCGGGCGCCGGAAATCAAACGCCGAACAGGTCTCGGTAGGCCGGGATGCCCGCCACCGTGTGCGCCGAGCGGATCGCGTCGACGATGGCGCGTTCGACACAGACGGCGGCGGCCGTGCAGATCTGGTCGAGAACAAGCAGATCGGAGGGAAAGGCGGGCGGCAGTGGCAGACCTGCGTCCTCCTCCGCCGTCCCGGTGGCGAGCGCGAAGAGCGTGTCCCCGTCCAGCGGCGAGTGCGCGGGGCGGATCGCCCTGGCCAACCCGTCGTGCGCGGTGACCGCGACCCGCCTGCATCCCGCCGGATCGAGCGGGGCGTCGGTGGCGACGACGCCGATCGTGGTGTTGAGCACGGTGCCCTTCACCGGCAGCGCGTTCGCCGCCGCCAGCTGCTCTTCGGTCGCCTCCCGCAGCCCGAAGAAGCCGGGCCCGTCGGTGCCGCACCCCCACGGCAACCCGGTGCGCGGATCGAACACCGAGCCGACGGGGTTCGCCACGACAAGCGCGGCGACGGTGATCCCCGCGGCGGCGCCGTCACCGAGCACGATGCTCGCCGTGCCCACCCCGCCTTTGATCGAACCGGCACGCGCGCCGACGCCCGCACCGACCGAACCGCGCGCGAAGTCGACGCCCGCCGCGGCCGCGGCGCGATAGCCGAACTCGGCGGTCGGGCGGATGTCCCACGCGCCGACCGGAAGATCGAAGATCACCGCGCCGGGCACGATCGGCACTACCCGGCTCGGGTCCGCCGGGTCCATCACGATGCCCGCGCCGTTGTCCTCCAGCCATCGCATCACCCCGTCGGCCGCGGCGAGCCCGAAGGCGCTGCCGCCGGTGAGCAGGACCGCGTCGATCCGGCGCACGGTGTTCATCGGATCGAGCAGGTCGGTCTCCCGAGTGCCAGGTCCTCCGCCGCGCACGTCTACCGCCGCCACCGCGCCGCCCGGCACGCGCACCACCGTGCATCCGGTCGCCGCGCCGGAGCCGAGCGTGGCGTCCGGATCGAGGACGTGATGATGACCGACCAGCACTCCGGGCACGTCGGTGATCGAATTGCGTTCACCCGGTTCGGCGTTCACTCTGTACTCCTCACGGCGCGGACTCTTCGCGCCGATCTTCGCAGCGCGGCCGGTCAGGGCGCCAGCGCCTGGAGCAGCGAGTCCTGCATCCAGGTCAGCCAGTGGTACACGTCCAGGTGCGGAGCGCGCGGATCGTCGGGGTCGAGCTGGTCGGGCGTGTCGGCGTCGATGTTCAGCACCGTGCCAAGGGCCAGCCGCACGTCGGTGAGCGCGGTCAACCAGGCGTCGGCCTGCTCGGGGGTGAGGACGATCTTTCCGCCCGCGCTCGGCACGGTGTCGAGCACGACCGAGCCCGCCGCCAGCTTGGCGTCGATGATGTCGGGCTCGTGCAGGCCGCGCAGCGCGCTGTTGAGGTCGGCGCGTTCGGCGTCCGGCGAGCCGGGTTCGCTGCGGTGGAAGTCCGGCAGTAGCCTGCGCAGCCGCGGATCCTCCGGCGGGACGGTGTTGCCGGATCGCAATCCGGTGAGGGCGGCCAAGTCGTCGTCGGGGGCGGACTCGGCGCGCTCGGTGAGCAGCCCGGAGACCGCACCGACCAGGGACCGAAGCACGTTGGCCTCACGTGCGTCCATTTCGGATCGCAGTTTGAGACCGCTCAGCGAGTTCTTCCTGCTCCACTTGCGCACGGCGTCAGGGTAGTCGTGCTGGTCAGTCGTCCCGCTGCATGGTGGCCCAGAGTCCCGCGGCGTGCAGTCGCTGGACGTCGTGTTCCATCTTGTCGCGCGAACCGGACGAGACCACCGCCTTGCCCTCGTTGTGGACCTTCAGCATCAGCTCGGTCGCCTTCGCTTTGCTGTAGCCGAAAAGCTTCTGGAAGATGTAGGTGACGTAGTGCATCAGGTTGACCGGATCGTCCCAGACCACGGTCACCCACGGACGGTCCTCCGCCTCCAGGATCTCGGTGTACTCCACCGCTTCGGGTGTCGCCTGTGCCGCCGACAATGTCGCGTTCGCGGCGTCCACAACGACGTCACCCCGGACTGTGTTGCACAAGGCCATAGGGTCAAGGGTACGACTCGACCCCGGATAAACAACACCCACGCAGCCCCGATTCGCGTTTTCGCCGGTTCACCGGGCCGATGCCGGACGCCGTGAGCCGACCGTTCTGTCTACAGTGACAGCGTGGACCTGCGTGACGGCGTGACCAGCACCGCGCTGCTGACCGACCAGTACGAACTGACCATGCTCGCCGCGGCGCTCGCCGACGGCTCGGCGCATCGGCAGTGCACCTTCGAGGTGTTCGCTAGACGTTTGCCAAATGGTCGGCGCTACGGCGTCGTCGGGGGCACCGGCCGGCTGCTCGACGCGCTGCGGCAGTTCCGGTTCGGCGAGGAGGAACTGGCCGTCGCCGCCTCGTTCTCGGATCGGCGGACGCTGGACTGGCTGCGTGACTACCGGTTCACCGGCGACATCGACGGCTACCCCGAAGGCGAGCTGTACTTTCCCGGCTCCCCGATCCTCTCGGTGCGCGGCAGCTTCGCCGAATGCGTCGTGCTGGAGACGCTGGTGCTGTCGATTCTCAATCACGACAGCGCCATCGCGGCCGCCGCGGCGCGGATGGTCAGCGCGGCCGGTGGCCGCAGGATGATCGAGATGGGGTCGCGGCGCACCCACGAGTTCGCGGCCGCGGACTGCGCGCGCGCCGCGTATCTGGCCGGTTTCGACGCCACCTCGAACCTGGAGGCGGTGCGCCGGTACGGGATTCCGGGGGCGGGCACAAGCGCGCACGCGTTCGTGCTGCTGCACAGCGGTCCCGACGGGGCGCACGAAGCCGAAGCGTTCCGCAGTCAGGTGCAGACGCTCGGGGTCGGAACGACGCTGCTGGTGGACACCTTCGACATCACAAGGGGCGTCGCGACCGCCATCGAGGTCGCGGGCACGGAGCTGGGTGGCGTGCGGATCGACTCCGGTGATCTGGGCGTCCTGGCCAGGCAGGTGCGCGACCAGCTCGACGCGCTCGGGGCGACCAAGACCCGCATCGTGGTCTCCGGCGATCTGGACGAGTACGCCATCGCCGCGCTGCGCGCCGAGCCGGTCGACGTGTACGGCGTGGGGACGGCGCTGGTCACCGGCTCCGGCGCGCCGACCGCCGGGATGGTCTACAAGCTGGTCGAAGTCGATGGGGTGCCGGTCGCCAAACGCAGCAGTCACAAGCAGTCGCGTGGCGGTACGAAGAAGGCGATCCGCTTGGCCCGCGACACCGGCACGATCGTCGAGGAGATCGTCTATCCCGCGGCCGGGCCGACGCCGCCCCGCGACGGCTTCCAAGCCCGTGAGCTGCTGGTGCCGCTGATCCGGGAGGGCAAGCAGGTCGATGACCTGCCCACCCTCGCCGAGAGCCGCGACCTGGTCGCGCGCGGGCTGATCAGCCTGCCGTGGGAGGGGCTCAAACTCTCGGCGGGCGAACCCGCCGTGGTGACCACTTTCGTCTGAGGTCAGCGCCTGCGCTGGTCGAGGCGGGTCACCAGCCGCAGTCCGACGGCGAAGAGCAGCGCGAATACGACTCCGGTGATCGCGAACCACACCCATGCCGACGGCTCCGCGGGCTTGGAGCCGAGCAGGAAGAAGACCGCCAGGAACACGGTGGTGGCGACGATTACGGTGCGGAACAGTTTGGCAGGGCTCATCAGAGGTCTCCGTGCTGGAGGCGGCGCGTCCGGCCGCCGACGAAAGGGGCACCCGGTAATCACCGTGGGCGCGGGCCGCGTTTACATCGCGCAGGCGAATTCTCCCGCGAGTCGGCGGAACGAGCGTCCGGCCGAGCGGCAGAATCTGAAACAGTTGTTCAGCCACACCGCGGGAGGTCGCCATGACCCGGGCCCTGATCATCGTCGACGTCCAGAACGATTTCTGTGAGGGCGGTTCGCTCGCGGTCGCAGGCGGCGCCGCCGTGGCTGCCCGGATCAGCGAGCACCTCGCCGCGGCGAACTACGCGGTGGTCGTGGCCACCCGCGATCACCACATCGATCCCGGCGCGCATTTCTCCGACGAGCCCGACTACATCGACAGCTGGCCGCCGCACTGCCGGGTGGGCACGCCGGGCGCCGACTTCCACCCGGCCCTGACCACCGAGCCCATCCAGGCGGTCTTCTCCAAGGGCGCCTACTCGGCGGCCTACTCCGGGTTCGAGGGCACGACCGAGGACGGCACCGGGCTGGCCGACTGGCTGCACGACCGCGGCGTCGACGCCGTCGACGTGGTGGGCATCGCGACCGACCACTGCGTGCGCGCGACCGCGCTGGACGCGCGCATCGAGGGTTTCGACACTCGCGTCCTGCTCGATCTCACCGCGGGCGTCGCGCCCGAGACGGTCGCCGCCGCGCTGGACCGCATGCGCGGAGCCGGCGTCGACATCGAAGGCGGCATCAGCCGGTAGACCGTCCGGTCTCGGCGACCGCCCTGCCCTGTCGGAGGCGCCGAGTAGGCTGCTCGCGTGCCCGAACTCCCGCCCGTTTCCGATCTTTTGGCCACCGCCGTGCAGGCTCTCGGCGGCAAGGAGCGCACCGGGCAGGTGACGATGGCCGCGGCGGTGGACCACGCGATCGACACCAAGGAGCATCTCGCCGTGCAGGCCGGGACGGGCACCGGCAAGTCGCTGGCGTATCTGGTGCCGAGCCTGCGCCACGCCGTGCGCACCGGCCGCACGGTGGTGGTCTCCACGGCCACGATCGCGCTGCAACGCCAGCTGGTCGACCGTGACCTCCCCCGCTTGGCGGAGGCGCTGAGCGGACCGCTGGGCCGCACGCCGAAGTTCGCGATCCTCAAAGGCCGCAACAACTACCTGTGCTTGAACAAGATCAACAGCGCTGTTCCCGACGAGCCCGCCGAAGCGGAGCTGTTCGACGCGTTCGCGATCTCGCGCCTCGGCCGCGAAGTGCAACGGCTCAACGAGTGGGCCTCCGACACCGAGACCGGCGACCGCGACGAACTCGCCCCCGGCGTGAGCGATCGGGCCTGGCGTCAGGTCAGCGTGTCGTCGCGGGAGTGCCTCGGCAAGTCGCGCTGCTCCTTCGGCCAGGATTGCTTCGCCGAGCGCGCCAGGACCGAGTCGGCGCAGGCCGACGTGGTGGTGACCAACCACGCGCTGCTGGCCATCGACGCGATCAGCGGCATCCAGGTGCTGCCCGAACACGACGTGGTGGTCATCGACGAGGCGCACGAGCTGGTCGACCGGGTCACCGGCGTGGCCACCGCAGAACTGACCTCGTCGGCGATCAGCGCGGCGGCCCGGCGCTGCGCCAAGCTCGTCGACGAGCAGGAGGTCGATCGCCTGGAAGGCGCCGCGGAGGCCTGGCACACCGCGCTGGACGAGCTGCCCGCCGCCCGCTGGGACACCATGCCCGACGGCATCGCCCCCGTGCTCGCCCTGGTCCGCGACGCCGCGTGGAACGCGCGCACCGCACTCGCGCCGCCGGGCAGCACCACCGCGCAGGGCGACCCGGAGAGCTCCGCCGCCCGCACCATGGCACTGGCCGCGCTCGACGAGGTGCACGACACCGCGGTCCGCGCGCTGACGGCCTTCGACGAGCCGGATCCCGCTGCTCGCCGCGATGTCATCTGGCTGGCGGCCGACGAGGTCAGGGGTGTCGTGCGCCGGTCGCTGCGGATGGCGCCGCTGTCGGTGGGCGGACTGCTGCGCAGCAGGCTCTTCGGCACCGCGACCGTCGTGCTCACCTCCGCCACGTTGCAGATCGGCGGCTCGTTCGACGGCCTCGCGGTCACCTGGGGCCTGCCCGCGCAGTCGGGCAATCGCACCGATCCGGCCACCGCGAACGGCGCGCAGGCGCCGTCGGACGCCGAGGTGGTGCGCTGGAGTTCGCTCGATGTCGGCTCGCCGTTCGACCATGCCAAGTCAGGCATCCTCTACGTCGCCAAACACCTGCCCGCGCCGGGCCGCGACGGGCTCGCACCGGCTCACCTGGACGAGATCGAACGGCTGATCACGGCCGCGGGCGGGCGCACCCTCGGCTTGTTCTCCTCGATGCGCGCCGCTCGCGCGGCCACCGACGCGCTGCGCGAACGGCTGGATACCCCGGTACTGTGCCAGGGCGAGGACGCCACGGGCGCGTTGGTGCGCAAGTTCGCCGACGACCCGGAGACCTCCCTGTTCGGCACGCTGTCGCTGTGGCAGGGCGTCGACGTGCCCGGACCGTCGCTGAGCCTGGTCATCCTCGACCGCATCCCCTTCCCCCGCCCGGACGATCCGCTGCTGGCGGCCAGGCAGCGCGCCGTGGAGATGCGCGGCGGCAACGGCTTCATGACCGTGGCCGCCAACCACGCCGCTCTGCTGCTCGCGCAGGGCACCGGCCGCCTGCTGCGCAGCGTCGACGATCGCGGTGTGGTGGCCATCCTGGATTCCCGCCTCGCCACCGCCCGCTACGGCGGATACCTGCGCGCGTCGCTGCCGCCCTACTGGGAGACGGCCGACCCGGAGATCGTCGTCAAGGCACTGGGCAGGCTGGCCGCCGCGGCGACCGTGTGATACCAAACACACCGGCCGGAATCTATTTCCACTCGGAAGTAGATTGGGTGGCCGGTACTTCGGTGACCCCCCAATTCCCACATCGAGGTATCGGCCGGTCCCCGCGCCAAGCCCTGCACGCGGCGCGGGGACGTCACCGCCCCCCTTCTGGCCGCCGATCTCAGCCGCGCACGGCCACCGCGTCGACCTCGAACAGCATGCCCGGCAACGCGAGTGCCGCCACGCCGGTCAGCGTCTGCACGGGCGGGCGGTCACCCCAGATCTCCGCGATCTTCTTCCCGAGCACCGCCAGCTTCTCGAGATCGTGGTCGACGATGTGCGTCCGCAACTGCGCCACGTCGGCGAAGTCCACGTCGGCCGACCGCAAGGCGATGCCGAGATTGGCGAAGGCACGGTCCACCTGAACCGCGAATTCCGCGCTGGTCGCGTGTCCTTCGGCGTCCGAGTCGTACTGCCCGGCGATGAACACCAGTTCCCCCCGCGTCACCGCCACGTGGCTGTAACCGAATCCGGTCGGGTCGTGCAGTTCACCGGGGTTGCTGATTTCCACGGCCATGTTTCCTCCTTGCTCGGCCGGTAAGTGCCACAACACAGACGATTCAGCAGCCCGCGGCGTGACATGGCGAACCCATAGACCATCGCGGCGCGGCGACCGAGGTCACCGCGCCGCGAATACCGCTGCCCCGCAGGGTCAGAGCGCCCACTTCAGGATCAGCGTGAGCACGCCCGTCGCGACCGCGAGAACCACCGCGCCCACACCCCACACGAATCCGTGGCGCTCCCAAGGACGCCCCGCGTCCAAGGAGAACTTGCCCGGCCCGGTGAAGGGCAGCGCGGCGCCCACCACCGCGAACAGCACGCCCATCTCGTACCCTCCCAGCAGTCCACCGGCCCAGGTGGCGTTGATCGCGTTGATCATCGTGCCGAGCACGATGGCCCCGGCCAGCGGCGTCAGCAGACCGAGCAGCAACAGCAGGCCACCGCCGAGTTCGGTCAGGCCGGCCAGCGTGCCGAACACCTTGCCCGGGTTGTAGCCCATCTGCTCGAAGCCGTCGGCGTTGGCCTGCAGGCCGGGCCCACCCCACCAGCCGAAGAGTTTCTGCGCGCCGTGCGCCGCGAGCAGGCCGCCGAAGACGACGCGTACGACCAGCAGGCCGATATCGGGGGCGATGCCGTCCAGATCGCTTTCGCTGCCGGTTCTCTCGAGTACGGATTTGATGCTCATCGTGGTCCTCATCCCTGCGCGGTCGTTCCCGACATGATCGTTACTTCGGCAAATAAACGGACTGTGGTCCGATTTTCTCCGAGCCAACTGCCCTGCCACTCGGTCTATTCCACGGGCGGGCGGACGGGATGGTTCAGCGCGGCGACGAGCGGACGATCACTCAGCGAGGAAGAAGAAGTAACCGAGGAACACCAGCATCAGTGCCCACATCGCCGGGTGCACTTCCTTGATGCGGCCTTTGGCCACCATGACCACGGGGTACAGCAGCATCCCCATGGCCAGGCCGTTGGCGATGGAGTAGGTCAGCGGCATCATCACGATGGTGATGAACGCGGGCACCGAGTACTCCAGCCGGTTCCAGTCGATCGCACCGAGTGAGCGGGCCATCAGGATGCCGACCACGATGAGCGCGGGCGCGGTCACCTCGCTGGAACCCGCCACCACCGCGAAGATCGGATAGCAGAACATGGCGACGAGGAACCAGCCCGCCGTGGTGACGGCGGTCAACCCGGTCCGCCCGCCCGCCGAGACGCCCGCGGTCGATTCCACATACGCGGTCGTGGTGGAGGTGCCGATGACCGCGCCGGCCATGGTGCCCACCGAGTCCGCCGCCAGCGCGCTCGCGGCGCGCGGTAACTTGCCGTCCTCGTCCAGCAGCCCGGCCTGGTTCGCGACGCCGATCAGCGTGCCGGAGGCGTCGAAGAAGTCGACGAACAGCATGGTCAGCACCACCACGACCATCTGACCGGTGAACGCGTCGGGCAGATGGACGATCGCCTGGCCGAAGGTCTGCTCCAGCCCCTTCGGCGCGGCGAACAAGCCCTTGGGCAGTGCGACCAAGCCGCTGACGATGCCGACGATCGTGGTCAGCACGATGCCGTAGAGCACGGCGCCGTGCCAGCCGCGCACCAGGAACACCACCGTGACCAGCAACCCGAACAGCGCGAGCAAGGTGGTGCCCTTGGTGAAGTCGCCCAGCGTGACCAGCGTCGCGTCGCTGTTCACCACGATCCCGGCGTTCTTCAGTCCGAGGAAGGCCACGAACAATCCGATGCCAGCGCCCACGGCGAGCTTCAACTGCATCGGGATCGCGTTGAGTATGCGTTCGCGAACCTTCGTCACCGCGAGGACGAAGAAGATGGCTCCGGACAGGAACGTGCCCGACAGCGCGACCTGCCAGGGAATCCCCATGCCGAGCACCACCGTGTAGGCGAAGAACGCGTTGAGTCCCATGCCCGGCGCGAGCGCGATCGGATACCGCGCCCACAGCCCCATGACCAGCGTGCCGAACACCGCGGCGACGGCGGTGGCGGTGAACACCGCCTGCATCGGGATGCCCTTGTCGCCCAGCGCGCCCTGGTCGCCGAGCACCGCGGGGTTGACCGCGAGGACGTATGACATGGCGAGGAACGTGATGGTCCCCGCCATGAGTTCGCGTTTGACGGTCGAACCGGTCGAGCGGACCCCGAAATATCCGTCGAGGCGTCCTCGGGTCCGGTGCAGAACGTCGGTGACCATGGGTGACTCCAGTCGAGGAACGATTCGGGGCGGGCCAAGGGCACGGTAGCCGACGGTTCACTGGCAGGAACACCCGCGGCGGCGCCACCGTGACCGGCGCCACCCGAGCTAAGCGCTCGGGGCGGAGACCAGCCCGAACTCGGCGTCGGAGGCCAGCAGATCGCTGTGCGGCAGCACGCGCACCGTGTACCCGACCGCGCCGGACAGCGGCAGCGGCGTGTCCACGGTGAACAGCTCGGCGCCCGCGTCGGAACCGGCGTGCGTCATGGGCACGGTCGTGGTGTCGGACAGATCGTCGGTCGCCGACACCCGGCCGAGCACCGCCTGCACCACCACGTCCGGCACGCTCAGCCCACCGAGTTCGACCCGCGCGGTGAGCGACAGCCGCGCCCCGATCACCGGCGTGTCCGGCAATCCGGCGCTGTCCACCTGGATCACCTTGACCGATGGCCACGCCGACTCGATCCGGTGCCGGTATTCGGCGATGGCGCGCGCCACCGCGAAATCGTCCGCCGTCGCCCGTTGCGAGGCCGCGGCGGCCGGAGCGTAATACTGCACCGCGTAGTCGCGGACCATCCGGGAAGCCAGGACCTTCGGCCCCAGGGTCTGCAAGGTGTGACGGACCATCTCGACCCAGCGCACCGGCATCCCGGACGCGTCGCGCTCGTAGAAGCGCGGCGCCACGGCCCGTTCGAACAGGTCGTAGAGAGCGGCGGCCTCCAGATCGTCGCGGCGGTGTTCGTCCCGGACGCCCTCCGCGGTCGGAATGGCCCACCCGTTCTCACCGTCGTACATCTCGTCCCACCAGCCGTCCCGGATGGAGAGATTGAGCCCGCCGTTCAGCGCGGACTTCATACCGGAGGTGCCGCAGGCCTCCAGCGGGCGCAGCGGGTTGTTCAGCCAGACGTCACAGCCCCAGTACAGGTAGCGGGCCATCGACATGTCGTAGTCGGGCAGGAAGACGATCCGGTGCCGTACCTCGGGATCGTCGGCGAAGCGCACCACCTGCTGGATCAGCGCTTTGCCGCCGTCGTCGGCCGGATGACTCTTCCCCGCGACGACCAGCTGCACCGGCCGCCGCGGGTCCAGCAGCAGGGCGCGCAGCCGCTGCGGATCGCGCAGCATCAGGGTGAGCCGCTTGTAGGTCGGCACCCGGCGGGCGAACCCGACGGTCAGCACGTCCGGGTCGAAAACGCCGTTCACCCAGCCGAGTTCGGCCTCGGCGGCGCCGCGCTCCAGCCAGGACGCGCGCACCCTGCGGCGCACCTCGTCGACGAGGATGCCGCGCAGGGTGTTGCGGGTCGACCACAATTCGGTGAGATCGACATCGCGCAGCCTCTCCCAGCCGCGCCCCTCCTCGACCAGCTCCGCGCCGATGTGCTCGCGCGCCTTGTCCACCCACTCCCGCGCGGCCCAGGTGGTCGCGTGCACACCATTGGTGACCGAACCGATCGGCACCTCGGCCGGGTCGAAGCCCGGCCACAGCGAAGCGAACATCGACCGGCTCACCTCCCCGTGCAGTTTCGACACGCCGTTGGCGCGCTGCGCCAGCCGCAGGCCCATGTGCGCCATGTTGAACACCGACGGGTCGGCCTCCCGGCCGAGCGCCACGATCCGGTCCACCGAAAGGCCGGGCAGCAGGGCGGATTCGGATTCCCCGTGCGCACCGCCGAAATAGCGCCGCACCATCGGCATGGGGAACCGGTCGATACCTGCGGGGACCGGCGTATGCGTGGTGAACACCGTGCCCGCCCGCACGGCGGCGAGCGCGGTATCGAAATCCTGACCGGCCGCCACGAATTCGCGGATCCGCTCCACGCCGAGGAAACCCGCGTGGCCTTCGTTCATATGGAACACGTCGGGGTCGGGCAGCCCGGCCGACGCGGTGTAGGCGCGCACCGCACGCACACCGCCGATGCCCGCGAGGATCTCCTGGCGGATGCGATGCTCCTGATCGCCTCCGTACAGCCGGTCGGTGACCGCGCGCAACTCCGGGTCGTTCTCCGCGATATCGGAATCGAGCAGCAGCAACGGAACCCGGCCGACCTGCGCGATCCACACCCGCGCGCGCAGCACCCTGCGATCGGGCATCGCGACGTGGATGAGCACCGGCGAACCGCCGGAGGTGAGCGCGCGCAGCGGCAGGCCCTGCGGATCCAGCGCCGGGTAGTGCTCGGCTTGCCAGCCGTCGGTCGTCAGCGACTGCCGGAAGTAGCCCGAGCGGTACAGCAAGCCGACGCCGATCAGCGGCAGACCCAGATCGGAGGCGGCCTTCAAGTGGTCTCCGGCCAGAATGCCAAGGCCCCCGGAATAATTCGGCAACACCTCCGTGACGCCGAACTCCATCGAGAAATAGGCGATGCCCCGCACGCCTTCCTCGCCCGCCCTGCGCTGGAACCAGCCCGGCGCCGCCAGGTACTCCCGCAGGTCGGCCGCCGCGGCGTCCACCCGTGCGACGTAGGCGGGGTCGGCGGCCAGCTCGTCCAAACGCGCCGCGGGCACCTCACCCAGCATCCGGACCGGGTCGTGCCCCATCTCCTGCCACCGCCGCGGATCGAGCGCGGCGAACAGGTCCTGCGTCGGCGGATGCCACGACCAGCGCAGATTCGTGGCGAGCTCCCCCAGGGCGGCCAGGCGCTCGGGCAGATGGGCACGGACGGTGAAACGACGCAATGCCTTCATTGGGTAGAACCTACACGGCGACCGCCCGGCGCGCCCCGCGTGACCAGCCCCCGCACAACGTTCCGACCAGCGGCTTTCCCGGAAACACACGGCGCGGCGAGCGACCGGCGCGACGGCCCGTAACGCTCTGCATCGTCACGGAACGGCCACACGACGCACCCGGTGCCCGCGTTCCCGCTACCCGATCGAGACCCGCGCTCGCTTGTGAACTCCGGAAGCCCGGGCAAACCCACAAGCTGTGCGGACCAACCGGCCGCACCAACCGAATCAGTACGGGAGTGATCGAGATGTGGATGACAGCACACCCAAATCGCGCCCGCGATCGGCGCTGGTCGCGCGCTGGAGCAGCGATCACAGGGTTCGGAGCGTTCGCGGCGGCATTCGTTCTCGTCGCACCCGCCGCCGGCGCGGCGGTCACGACGGCGACCGCGAGCCCGGCCCAAGGCACCAGTTTCGGTTTCGGTAACTACGGAACCAACTGCCAATACCGCGTGACGGCCACGGTGGACAACAATCCCTCGACCGAATCGGTGCAGTTCGCCGACAGTGCCGGGGGCACCTTCTCACCGAATCCCGCACCGGTGGTCGGCAACCAGGCCACCGCGGTCTGGATCCCCGACACCACCGGGCAACACACCATTTCCGCGACGCAAGGCGCCGCTCCCGCTTGGATCTCGCCGGTGATGACGGTGGGCAACGGGATGAACCTCGGCTTCGCGTGCCTGGTCATGCCGTGAGCGGCGGTTCCAGCACGTCGGATTGAGCGCCCGGGTGGTCACGCGATCGACGAGCGATCGCCGTCCGTGGCCACCCGGCGCCTCATCCTCATCGACCGCGGGAAATCGGTGGCCGCAGCGGATCCGAAGTGACAGCATCGGCTGATGCCGCACTGGGTCCACGTCCTCCCGCAGTTTCTGCCTGCCTGCCTGGTCATCGCCGCGCTGCCGGGGCCTGCGACGGCGTTGTTCCTGCAACGCTCGGTGCGCGACGGACGCACCGCGGGTCTGGCGGCGGTGGCCGGCAACGAGATCGGCGTGCTCGGCTGGACGCTGGCGGGCGGGGCCGGGCTGTCGGTTCTGCTGGTCGCGAACCGGGCCGCGAATACGGCGGTGCACGTCGTCGGCGCGCTGGTGCTGATCTGGCTCGGCGTGCAGGCATGGCGCGGCGCGCGCGGCGGCGGCGAGTTCGGCGGCGCGATGACGCGGATGCTCCCGGCGGGTCGCACGCCCGCCGCCGCCTTCCGCGCCTCGCTGATCTCGATCGCGGCCAATCCCAAAGCGGCGGTCTTCGGATTGACGATCCTGCCGCAATTCCTTCCCTCCGACGGGCCGGTGCTGCCGACGATGGTGATCCTGGCGCTCATCCAGTTGGTGATCGACACCGCGTGGTGCGTCGGCGTGGTCCTCGCCGCCGACCGCGCTGGCGTGTGGCTGCGCAGCACCGGCATCCGGCAGCGGGTCGAACGCGCCCTCGGCGTGATCCTCGTCGCGCTCGGCCTCGGCCTCGCCGCCGACGCACGCTGACCGAACGCCCAGCTCGGCCGCGGCCCGGACCGGCCGGAACAGAGTTCGAAAAATCGGCTGATCCGGTCCCGGCGGCCGGTTGCCGGTAGGTTGGGGTCCGTGACCGGCCGCATCGCTATCGATGACACTGCCCCGTCCATCCCAGGCGGCCGGCCCGCCAAGGCGGTGGTCGGCGAGGTATTCCCGGTGCGCACCGTGGTCTGGCGAGAGGGGCACGACGCCGTCGCCGCCACCCTCGTCGTGCGCGCCCCCGGCGCGTCGCGAGCCACCCGTGTCCGCATGACGCCGGACTACGAGCCCGACGTCTTCAACGCGACCTTCACGCCGAACACGCCGGGAGCCTGGACCTACCGGATCGAAGGATGGAGCGATCCGATCGCGACCTGGCGATCGGCGATCGAGGCGAAGCTGGCCGTGGGGCAGAGCGCCGCCGATCTGGCCAACGACCTGGAGCTGGGCGCCCGCCTGTTCGAGCGGGCGGCGCAAGCCGTCCCCAAGAAACAGTTCGAGCGCCTGCGCGCGGTCGCGGCGGCGCTGCGCGGCACCGATCAACTCCCCGCCCGGGTGGCCCCTGCCTTCACCGAGGAAGTCGCCGAGATCCTGCGCGCCACGCCGCTGCGCGACCTGGTCACCCGCGGGCCGCAGCACACCGTTCTGGTCGAGCGGCACCGGGCGCTCTACGGCTCCTGGTACGAGTTCTTCCCGCGCTCGACCGGCGGCCGCGACGCCAACGGCAAGCCCGTCCACGGCACGTTCGTCACCGCCGCCAAGGAACTTCCGCGCATCGCCGCCATGGGCTTCGACGTGGTGTACCTGCCGCCCATCCATCCGATCGGCGAGGTCAACCGCAAGGGCCGCAACAACGCGCTCACCGCGGAGCCGGGCGACGTCGGATCGCCGTGGGCCATCGGATCGCGGCACGGCGGGCACGACGCCGTGCATCCGGAACTGGGTACCGAAGCCGACTTCGCCGAGTTCGTCGTTGCGGCGCGGGAACTCGGCCTCGAAGTGGCGCTCGACCTCGCGCTGCAGTGCGCGCCCGACCATCCGTGGGTGCAGGCGCACCCCGAATGGTTCACCACCCTGCCCGACGGCACCATCGCCTACGCCGAGAACCCGCCGAAGAAGTACCAGGACATCTACCCGGTCAACTTCGACAACGACCCCGACGGGCTCTACGCCGAAGTGCTGCGCGTGGTCAAGCACTGGATCGAACTGGGCGTCAGAATCTTTCGGGTCGACAATCCGCACACCAAGCCCGCCGACTTCTGGGAGTGGCTGATCGCGAACGTCTGGCGCACCGACCCGGACGTCATCTTCCTGTCCGAGGCGTTCACCCGCCCGGCCCGGCTCTACGGGCTCGCCCGCCGCGGATTCAGCCAGTCCTACACGTATTTCACCTGGCGCGTGGCGAAATGGGAGCTGACGGAGTTCGGCAACGAATTGGCCGCGAAAGCCGACGAAGCCCGCCCGAACCTCTTCGTGAACACCCCGGACATCCTGCACGAGAGCCTCCAGCACGGCGGCCCTGGGATGTTCGCCATCCGCGCCGTCCTGGCCGCCACCCTCGCGCCGACCTGGGGCGTCTATTCCGGCTTCGAGCTGTTCGAGCACCAGGCGGTGCGCCCGGACAGCGAGGAGTACCTCGATTCGGAGAAGTACGAGCTGCGCCCGCGCCCGTTCGCCGAGGCGCTCGCGCGCGGGGAATCGCTGGAGCCATGGCTCACCCGGCTCAACGAGATCCGCCGAGCGCACCCCGCCCTGCAACAGTTGCGTTGCCTGCATTTCCACCACGTGGACAACGACGCGCTGATCGCCTACTCCAAGATCGACCCGGCCAGCGGCGACGCGGTGCTGGTCGTGGTGAACCTCAACCCCTTCGGCGCCGAGTGGGGCATGCTCTCGCTCGACCTGCCCGCCATCGGCCGCGAATGGCACGACCACCCGGTGGTGTACGACGAGGTCAGCGGCGAGGAATACCACTGGGCCCAGACCAATTACGTGCGCTTGGACCCTGCCCGGGCCGTCGCGCACATCATCGCCCTGCCCCCCGTGTCCCAGCAGGCTCGCACCGAGCTGGCCTACCGCAGGACGCTGCGATGAAACGCCGCGACCTCATGCTTCTCGCGGCGGGCACCCATACCGACCCGCACACCGTGCTCGGCGCGCACCCCCATCCCGACGGCACCGCCGTCCGGGTGCTGCGCCCGCACGCGGAGACCGTGTCGGTGCGCGTCGGCGGCGATGACCATGAACTGAAGTCCCTCGGTCACGGCGTCTTCGCCGCCGTGCTGCCGTACCCGGAGATCATGGACTATCGCGTCGTGACGACCTACCCGGGCGGCCGGACCGTCATCGGCGCCGACGGCTACCGCTTCCTGCCCACGCTCGGCGAACTCGACCTGCACCTGATCGGCGAAGGCCGCCACGAACGCCTCTGGGAAGTACTCGGGGCGCACCCGCGCCGCTACCCGACGCTCGACGGTGACGTCGCGGGCACCTCGTTCGCGGTGTGGGCGCCGAACGCGCGCGGCGTCACCGTGATCGGGGACTTCGACGGCTGGAGCGGCAACACCGCGCCGATGCGCGCGCTGGGGTCGTCCGGGATCTGGGAGGTCTTCGTCCCCGGCGTCGAACCGGGCTGCAAGTACAAATACCGCGTGCACGGCGCCGACGGACGGACCGTCGACCACGCCGACCCGCTGGCCTTCGCCGCCGAACACCCGCCGGCCACGGCGTCGGTGGTCACCGAGAGCCATCACGTGTGGCAGGACAGCGCCTGGCTCGAACAGCGCGCTGCCACCGACCCCACCCGCGCCCCGATGAGCGTCTACGAAGTGCATCTCGGTTCGTGGCGGCCCGGCCTCGGCTATCGCGAACTGGCCGATCAGCTCGCCGAGTACGTGCGGGCCACCGGATACACCCACATCGAATTGCTCCCCATCGCCGAGCATCCGTTCGGCGGGTCGTGGGGCTACCAGGTCACCTCCTACTACGCGCCGACGGCGCGATTCGGCTCCCCCGACGACTTCCGCGCGTTCGTCGACCGCATGCACGCGGCGGGCATCGGCGTCCTGCTGGACTGGGTCCCCGCTCATTTCCCGCGCGACGAGTGGGCGCTGGCCCGATTCGACGGCACCCCGCTCTACGAGCACGCCGACCCGCGCCGGGGCGAGCAACTCGACTGGGGCACCTACGTGTTCGACTTCGGCAGGCACGAAGTGCGCAACTTCCTCATCGCCAACGCCCGCTACTGGATCGAGGAATTCCACATCGACGGCCTGCGCGTCGACGCCGTCGCGTCCATGCTCTACCTGGACTACTCCCGCGCCGAGGGCCAGTGGGAGCCCAACGTCCACGGCGGCCGGGAGAACCTGGAGGCCGTCGACTTCCTGCAAGACCTCAACGAGACGCTGCACCGGCATCACCCCGGCGTCGTGACCATCGCCGAGGAGTCCACCACCTGGCCCGGCGTCACCCGCGGCATCGACGTCGGCGGTCTCGGCTTCACCATGAAATGGAACATGGGCTGGATGCACGACACCCTCGGGTTCCTCGGCCGCGACCCGGTGCACCGCTCCTGGCACCACAACGAGATCACCTTCTCGCTGGTCTACGCCTGGAGCGAGAACTACGTGCTGCCGATCAGCCATGACGAGGTCGTGCACGGCAAAGGCACACTGTGGACCAGGATGCCGGGCGACGATTTCGCCAAAGCCGCCGGCGTACGGGCGCTGCTGGCCTACATGTGGGCCCACCCGGGTAAACAACTGCTGTTCATGGGGCAGGATTTCGGCCAGTTCCGGGAGTGGTCGCACGATCGCGGCCTGGACTGGCAGGAGCTGCAGAACCCGCTACACCAGGGCATCACCACGCTGGTGCGCGACCTGAACGCCGTCTACCGCGCCCACCCCGCACTGTGGAGCCAGGACACCACCCCCGGCGGCTACGCCTGGATCGAGGCGAACGACCGGTCGAACAACGTGCTGGCGTTCCTTCGCTACGGCTCCGACGGCTCGGTAGTGGCCTGCGTCTACAACTTCTCCGGATCGGCGCACGACGCGTACCGCATCGGCCTGCCGCACCGAGGCCCCTGGCTGGAGATCCTCAACACCGACGCCGTGGACTACGGCGGCTCCGGCCTCGGCAACCTGGGCGAGGTGACAGCGACCGACGAGCCGTGGCACGACCGTCCCGCCTCTGCCACCGTGACGCTCGCACCGCACAGCGCGGTCTGGCTGCGTCCGGCCTGACCGGCCGCCCGCCGCACTCAGTACAGCGCCGCCGCCAGCTTGCGGCGCGCGGCCACGACGAACGGCTCGGCCTGGTCGAACAGCTCGAACAGCTCCAGCAGGCGGGTACGCGCCTTGGTGCGATCGTCGCCGGAAGTCCGCTTGACGACGGCGATCAGCCGATCGAAGGCCGCTTCAGGCCGCTGCTGGAACAATTCGAGATCAGCGGCTTTGATCGCGGCATCGACATTCGACGGGTCGGCGTCGGCATCGGCGATGGCCGACTCCGGGAGTTCCTGGGCCCTGGCGAGGAAGCGCAGCTGCCGCAGCGCGCCCTTGGCCTCCTCGTTCGCCGGTTCGGCGTCGATAATCGCTTGGTAGGCGGCCTCCGCGCCCGCCAGGTCACCGTGCTCGAGCGCCGCCTCGGCCGCCGCGAAACGCGGGTCCTCCGCCTCGGCCTGCGGCTGCGGCCCGCCCTCCAGCTTGCCCGCCACCGCGTCGACCACGGCGTTCAACCACTGCCGCACCTGCGGCTCCGGCTGAGCGCCCTCGAAATCGGCCAGCGGCTGCCCGGCCGCGATCGCGATGACCGTCGGGATGCCCTGCACCCGCAGCGCCTGCGCGATGCGCATATTGGCCTCGGCCTCGACGGCGGCCAGATCCCAGGCGCCACCGTCGGCGGCCACCAGGCGTTCCAGCGTCCGCACCAGTTCGATGCTGCCCGGACTGCGCTGCGAGTACAGCACCACCACCACGGGCACCTGCATCGACCGGCGCAGGACCTTGGTCTCGAAATCGGCCTCGGAGACCGCGTGGTCGCCACCGGCCGGACCGCCCGCGCCACCGGCGGGCTGCTTCAGGCTGGACAGATCGACCGCCCCGGACATGGCGGCGGCGACAGCGGGCGAAGGACGGCGTGCGGCTGGTCGATTCACGACCTCCAGTTTGTCACGACGTGGCGGATGCGGGTGCCCCGGACTCGAACGAACCGGCGTTGCTCAGCTCACCCAACCGCCCCGTGCGCACCGCCCAGATCTCGAACAGCACCGTGCAGAACGGCGGGATGCTCGACACCAGCGCCAGAACGGTGGTCTTGGCGTTCCAGCCCAGCTCGCGCGCCGCCACGATCGCGGTGATCACGAACAGCACGAACACGATGCCGTGCGTCATGCCGAACACCTTGACCGGCCACAACACCGGCTCGGGAATCCGCTTGAACACCATGCCGATGATCAACAGCAGCCAGGAGATCGCCTCGAGCACCGCGATGAAACGAAACCGCTTGGCCACCGTGCTCAGGTCGAAGACATTGCCCATGCGCCCATTCTGCCGGATGCACTACAGGCTGTCGTAGTGAGCTGTGTCTAATTGCGGCGCCTGCGGCGCCGCGTGTTCGCGGCCCGGCTCGGGCTCGCTTCGCTCGAAAGACGTAGTTGCGGTGCGCTGGGCACGTCGGTGATCGACGCTGGGATACAGGACGCGGTTCAGAAGTCGGGTTCGTTCGGCTGGACCTGCACCGGGTGTTCGGAGCCCCTCGCGTCGCTCCCGTTGCGCGGCCGCCGCTTGCTACTTCGTCGCGGACGCGGCGGCCGCACACGCGAGGCGGGCCGCGAACGGCCGGTGCTCCGTCTCGCTTCGCTCGAAGGGCGTGGTTGCGGTGCGCTGGGCGCGTTGGTGGTCGAAGGTCCAGACGTAGGGTGCGCGGTTCGAAAGCTGGGTTTCAGCCGAGCCTGCACTGGATGTTGGCGGCGCTCTTGTGGCTCAGGCTGGGGCGATCGCCGCTTGCTCCTTCGTCGCGGACGCGCCGGCCGCACACGCGAGGCGGGCCGCGAATGGCAAGGCTCGGCCTCGCTTCGCTCGAAGGACGTGGTCGCGGCGCGCTGGTGTTGCGCCCGCTATCAGGTGCTCGCCTTTTGTTGTGGCCGGTTCATGGCTCAGCCCGACTGCCCGCAAGCTCCATCGTCACCTACGTGGCGTCCGCACGCACGCGACCCGGGCCGTGAACGGAGCAGGCTTCGGCCTCGCTTCGTTCGCCGCACAACCGACCGCTCTCTGCACCGGTCGACTGCCCTGCGAGAACGGCCGATGGCCGCCCACATCGGGCGGCCATCGGTCGATGATTGCGCGGGATTGCTCAGGAACGTCAGACGCGCACGATCAGCGCGTCGCCCTGACCGCCGCCGCCGCAGAGCGCGGCCGCGCCGATGCCGCCCCCGCGGCGCTTCAGCTCCAGCACCAGGTGCAGCAGGATGCGGGCGCCGGACATGCCGAGCGGGTGGCCGATGGCGATGGCGCCACCGTTGACGTTCACCTTCTCCGGGTCGATGCCCAGTTTGCGGGTGGAGGCGATGCCGACGGCGGCGAACGCCTCGTTGATCTCCACCAGGTCCAGGTCGGTGGGCGAGATGCCCTCACGCGCGCAGGCTTTGGCGATCGCGTTGGCGGGCTGATCCTGCAGGGTCGAGTCCGGACCGGCGACCACGCCGGCCGCGCCGATCTCGGCGATCCAGGACAAGCCGAGCGCCTGCGCCTTCTCCTTGCTCATCACCACGACCGCGGCGGCGCCGTCGGAGATCTGCGACGCGGTGCCCGCGGTGATCGTGCCGTCTTTGCGGAACGCCGGACGCAGCTTGGCCAGCGACTCCACCGTGGTGTCGGCGCGAATGCCCTCGTCCGTGGTCACCAGCACCGGATCGCCCTTGCGCTGCGGCACCGCGACCGGGACGACCTCGTCATCGAACACGCCGTTCTTCCACGCCGCCGCGGCACGCTGATGCGAAGCCGCCGCGAACGCGTCCTGATCCTCCCGGCTGATCCGGTCGGCCTCGTTGCGCGACTCGGTGAGCGCGCCCATCGCCTGATCGGTGAAGATGTCGTGCAGACCGTCGTAGGCCATGTGATCGCGCAGGGTCACGTCGCCGTACTTGAAGCCCTCCCTGCTCTTCTCCAGCAGGTGCGGCGCCTGGCTCATGGACTCCTGACCACCCGCGACGACGATCTCGTACTCGCCCGCCCGGATCAGCTGGTCGGCCAGCGCGATCGCGTTGATGCCCGAAAGGCAGACCTTGTTCAGCGTCAGCGCGGGCACGTCCATCGGAATACCGGCGGCCACCGCCGCCTGCCGGGCCGGGATCTGCCCCGCGCCCGCGGTCAGCACCTGACCCATGATCACGTAATCGACCTGGTCGGGCGCGACGCCGCCCTTCTCCAGCGCCGCCTTGATCGCGAACCCGCCGAGATCGGAACCGCTGAAGTCCTTCAGACCTCCGAGCAGCCTGCCGACCGGGGTACGCGCACCGGAGACGATCACGGAAGTGGTCACGACGAGCCTCGCATTCGTAGATCGGACCTGCTCGTGCCCCCGCCGGGCAATGCGAGAGCAGGTGTTCCTACTCAACGGTAGCGGGTGCGTCCCGCGCACCCCGTGCCAGGTCGCGCTACCTTCGAATGGTGAGCAACGTTATCGAACAGTCATCTTTCATCCCCGCGGACTACGTCACCGCGGTCGACCACGTCGGCATCGCCGTGCCGGACCTGGACGCCGCGGTCGCCTGGTACGCGGAGAACCTGGGCATGATCGAGACCCATCGCGAGGTCAACGAGGCCCAGGGGGTGCACGAGGCGATGCTGTCGCTGCCCGGCGCTCCCGACCGCGCCACTGCCCTGCAGTTGCTGGCCCCCCTCAACGCGGAATCGACGATCGCGAAGTTCATCGACCGCAGCGGGCCCGGCTTGCAGCAACTGGCCTACCGGGTGACCGACATCGAGGCCGTCTCGGCGTACCTGCGCGCCAAGGGTCTGCGTTTGCTGTACGACGCTCCGCGGCACGGAACGGCTGATTCCCGCATCAATTTCATCCACCCGAAGGATGCTGGAGGTGTGCTGATCGAGTTGGTCGAACCGAGCGCGGATGTTACGCACTAGTATCGGCGTCAGGCGGGGAAAACTCGTTGGAATGACATTCGCAGTCGAGTCACCATCGGCTGTCTTCAGGCTGTAGTTTGTGTGCCATGTCGTCACCCGAGTCCGATCGCAATCGCTTCGTTGCACTGCCCTTCACCGTTGTGCGCAAGGGTTATGCGCAAGACGAGGTGCGTAATTACTTCGACCGCTTCGACGCGGAACTGAGAGTCACCGCCACCGACCGCGATGCGGCTGCGGCCCAAGCACGTAACCTCGCGAGCCAGCTGGAAGACGCGCGCGACGAGATCGACGAGCTCCGCAAGGAGGTCGACCGACTCTCGGTGCCGCCGACCACCGCGGAAGGCATGTCCGACCGTATTTCCCGCATGCTCCGGCTCGCCTCCGACGAGGCGTCCGAGGTTCGTGCTCTGGCGCAGGCCGAGGCCGCCGAAATGGTGTCGATCGCCGAGCAGCAGGCCACCGAGATGCGTGGCAAGTACGAGTCGCTGCTCGCCGAGACCAAGGAGAAGCGCGAGGCGCTCGAAATCGAATTCGAGCAGACCCTCGCGAACGCGCGCACCGAATCCGCCAAGATCATCGAGGCCGCCCAGGCCGAGGCCGACCGCATCGCGAAGGAAGCCGACGCGAAGCGCAAGGCCACCCAGCAGGAGTTCGAGGCCACCATGGCCGAGCGTCGCACCAAGCTCACCCGCGCCATGGAGGAGCTGGAGGCCACCAGCCGCGCCGAAGCCGCTCAGCGGATCAAGGACGCGACCGACGAGGCCAACCGCCTGATCACCTCCGCCACGCAGACCTCCGAGCGCAAGATCGCGCACGCGAAGGAACTGGCCGAGGAGATGCGCGTGCTGCGCGGCCGCGTGCTCGCCCAGCTGCTCGGTATCCGCGGTCAGCTCGACTCGGTGCCCGCGATGCTCGCCGCGGTCAATCGGGAGAGCGAACTGCTCGACGGTGTCCCGGATCAGCGCAAGTCGATCGGCGGCAACACCAAGTCGGTCACCGGCTCCCGGCAGAAGGCGATCCCCGAGGTCGCCACCGAGGACGACGAGATCGACGCGGACGAGCGCGAGAGCGCCGACATCAGCAACTGACGTCGGACCACGGCGACTGCGGCAAAACGAACCGAATTCACCGAAGGCCGCCCCATCCGGGGCGGCCTTCCTTAATTCCGGGCCATGGTCGGCCTGTGCCCTCCGGCGTCAGGACCAGCGCCGGGTGATCCGCCGAGTACGGCGCCCGTTCCAGCACCCGTGATGCCAATGCCGCCGGTCTTCCTCTCCGCCGTAAGCGGGCCACGCGACGACGTGCGCGACGCCGGGCGGAATCTCGTGATCACAGCCGGGACAGCGATAGGTCTTCATCGCGCGAGCCCCCGGAATGGTGCGGACCACATACGTCTCCTCACCGTCGGGACCCGATTCGGTCCGCCCGAAGACATCGCCGATCGGCGAGCCGCCCGACCGCGAGTGATCAGCATGGCGATCCGAACGCGGTTTCCGGCGGGGCATGCGACAAGCCTATTACTCGCCCCCGCATGCCCCGCGGGCCCCCGAGTTCAGAACAAGCGGAATTCGTTGCTCTCCGTGCCGCGTAGGGCCTCGTAATCGAGTGTGAGACAGCGGATGCCGCGGTCTTCCGCCAGCGTGCGCGCCTGCGGCTTGATCTGCTGCGCGGCGAAGACGCCCGCCACCGGGGCCAGCAGCGGGTCCCGGTTCAGCAACTCGAGGTAGCGGGTGAGCTGTTCGACGCCGTCGATCTCGCCGCGCCGTTTGATCTCCACCGCGACGGTGCCGCCGTCGGCGTCCCGGCACAGCAGGTCCACCGGGCCGATCGCGGTCATGTACTCGCGGCGGATGAGGGTGTAGCCCGCGCCGAGGGTGTGCACGTGCTCGGCCAGCAGCTCTTGCAGATGGGCCTCGACACCGTCTTTCACCAGGCCCGGGTCGACGCCGAGTTCGTGCGAGGAGTCGTGCTCGATGTCCTCGATGGTGATGCGGAGTTCCTCACCGGCTTTGTTGGCGACGACCCACAGCGACTTCGCGCCATCAGGGAGTTGCGCGTCGCCGTTGCGTTCCTCCAGCCAGCACGGGGGGCTCATCCAGTTCAACGGCTTGTACGAGCCGCCGTCGGAGTGCACGAGCACCGAGCCGTCCGCTTTCATCAGCAGTAGCCTGCGGGCCATCGGGAGATGGGCGGTGAGTCGCCCTACGTAGTCGACCTGACAGCGAGCAATCACTAGGCGCACCCAAGCACTGTAGGCGAACGCCCGTACCCGGGTGTCGTCAGCCCATGAGCAGAATCGCCGCGAGCACCACGCTGACGGCCAGCAAGGCGCTCTCGACGCGCGTGAGCCGCCGCCGAGTGGTCGTCCTTGCCCAGATCATGCAGAACCCGACCACGGTGCCGATCAGCAACGCCACCAAGTGACCGACCTGGGTGAAGGTCTGCTCGATGAGCACACCCTCGACCGCGACGATGGACCACAGCGTCGACCAAGCGGCACGCCACCGGTACGGCAGCGCGGCCACCAGCGCGCCGATCAGCGCCATGGCGCCGTAGCTGACGCCGACGTCCTCGGCCCAGCGGATGCTCGCGGGCACCCATCCCGCCTCCACACCCACCCACAGGCCGGCCGCGACGAACAGCGTGGCGCCGATGTGGCCGGCCAGGAAGACGCGCACCAATCGCAGCGCGCCGAAGCGCAGCTCCGCGAGCGCGAGCAGACACGCGAGCAGCGGGATGATCACCCACGACCCGACGACGTCGCCGATCACGAACGCGCTCGCCAGCAACGTCCCGAGCCGGCCGTCCAACAGGTTCTGCAGGTTGGTGCTCGCGTGCAGCACCATCCGGGCCTGGGCGGAGTCGCTCAGCACGGAGAAGACCGCCGAGACGGCGACCAGCCCTGCCAAGTACACGGCCGTCGCGGGCAGCCTCGGCCGCCACCACCGCGGTCGCGTCGTCGTGGCGGATTCGGGCGGCGCCGGGCGGTCCGGCGTCGTCGCGACGAGCATGCATACCTCCGTTGTTCACGCGGAACGGCGATCTCTCCCCCACCGTCCATCATCATCGTCCGCACGCTGCGTAGGCTTGGAGTTCCCTACGAAATTGCCACGAAACGTTCTCGTCTCGCAAAACGACGAAAGGCCCTCGACTGTGTCGAGGGCCTTTCGTGAAAGGATGTTCCGGCGGTGTCCTACTCTCCCACACCCTGTCGAGTGCAGTACCATCGGCGCTGGCAGGCTTAGCTTCCGGGTTCGGAATG